>JBCDFZ010000006.1:0-126212 GCA_039177115.1 Myxococcota bacterium | reverse complement strand
TTGATGATGGACGTGGGCGGGTCGATGGACCCCTTCGCACACCTCTGCTCACGCTTGTTCTCGGCGGCGAAGAAGTCGACGCACTTCAAAGAGCTTCGGACGTATTACTTCCACAACTGTGTCTATGGTCACGTCTACGAGACCGAGCGCTTCGACAAGCCGATCCGCGTGCGCGACCTCGTCCACGAGGCCGGCTCGCACTACAAGCTCATCATGGTCGGCGACGCCCTGATGGCGCCGTACGAGCTCCTAGCCGCCGGCGGTTCACTGGACCTCGGCGATGACCGCGGCATCGAGGGGCTACAGTGGCTCATGATGCTGAGCCAGCACTTCCATCGCAGTATCTGGTTGAACCCCGAGCCGCAGCGCTACTGGAACGGCAACACCATCGAGTACGTCCGACAGGTGTTCGAGATGTTCCCGCTTACCCTCGAAGGCCTCGGCGAAGGCGTTAGCCACCTCCTCAAGGGCGGCAGGGCCCAATAAACGGCCGACTCCACTCTTTCCGAAGGGTTAATTTGGGGCCGCGCCGCGGAGTGGGTACCCTGATGGCGTGGGACGGGGACTGTCGATAGGGCTTCTGGTCGCGGCGCTCGGGCTGAGCGCGAGCGCGGCCGCCGAGTACGAGGGTGTGAAACCGGGCTCCGAGAATCCGCCGCCGAAGGTCGAGGAGATCCCGGCAGACACGCTCATGCTGACCTGGCCCGGCTTCGTCATGAAGAAGGACGGCACCAGCTGCTTCTTCGTGCAGACGTCTCAGCCGGTGAGCGTGGCGACCAAGGAAACCCCTGGGCAGTTCGACCTGGTGATGCGGAACACCAAGGTCCACCTCAAGAACAACTACCTCCCACTCGAGACACAGTTCTTCAAAACTCCGGTCACCCGCGCCACCGTGCAACGCAAGGGGAGCAGCGCCGTGATGGTGTTCGAGATGCGCGACGACGTGACGCCGACCATTCGTCAAGAGAAGGGCAAGGACGGCTTCAACTACGTCTTCGTCGAGTTCGCGCCCGTTCCGTGACTTGATCCACTGCGGCGCATCGAGTAACCGGTCGCCATGAGTCTGCGCGCCGTCAAAGGGATGAAGGACATCCTGCCCGACGAGATCTCGAAATGGCACCGCCTCGAGCGTGCGTTCCGGGAGCGGGTCGAGGGCTACGGATTTCGCGAGGCTCGCTTCCCCATCCTCGAGCCGACCGAGCTGTTCGTTCGGTCGATCGGCGAAACCACCGACATCGTCGAAAAGGAGATGTACACCTTCACCGACAAGTCCGGGAAAGACGGACGCGACGGCAAGTCACTGACGCTTCGACCGGAAGGCACGGCGTCCGCGGTTCGAGCCTACGTGCAGCACAGCGTTCAGGGTCGCGAGCCCGTGACGAAGTGGTACTACATCGGGCCGATGTATCGTCGGGAGCGCCCTGCGAAAGGACGCTACCGGCAGTTCTACCAGGCCGGCATCGAGGCCTTTGGCGACCCCGGGCCGTACATCGATGCCGAAGTGATCGACATGGTGGTCGGCTTCGTGGCGAGCCTCGGAATCACGGAAGTCGAAGTGCTGGTCAACTCGATCGGCGGACCGGAAACGCGCACGAAGTACACGGCGGATCTCCTTGCCTATCTGGAGCCGTACCGAACGGAGCTCTGCGAGGACTGCCAGCGCCGAATGGACGCGAACCCGCTTCGCGTGCTCGATTGCAAAGTCCCGCGCTGCGCCGAAATCGCCGAAAGCGCGCCGTCGCTTCCCGACTCGCTCACCGACGACGACCGTACACACTTCGAAGGGATGACCAACGCGCTCGAAAAGCTCGGAACACCCTACCGGCTCGACGGCTCGCTCGTCCGCGGCCTCGACTACTACACGCGTACGCTGTTCGAGGTGGTCGGCAAGGGTGACGGACTCGGCGCACAGAACGCACTCCTCGGTGGTGGTCGCTACGACAACATGGTGAAGAGCCTCGGTGGCCCGGATACCCCGGCGATTGGTTTCGCCATGGGCCTCGAACGCCTGCTGATGGCGATGCCTGAAGAAAACCAAGGCGGACACGTGGATGTCTTCGTCATTGCGGCACAGCCGTCGGTGCGGGCCGAGGCTGCGCTTCTCAGCCGAGAGCTCCGCAACGCCGGAATCCGGGTAGAGAGCGACCTTCGTGGGGGCTCGCTGAAGAGCCAACTGCGCCGCGCCGACAAGATGAACACCCGTCTTGCGATGATCCTCGGCGAGTCGGAAGTCGCCGCGGGGTCCGTGCAGGTGAAAGACCTCGAAGCCAAATCTCAGGAAACGGTCTTCCGCAACGAACTCGTCGACCGAACGCGCACCCTGCTCGGCGCCTAAACGAATCACCTCAAGCGGCGCGTGCCGGCCCAAAAAAGATGGGGCTCGACCAAGCCATTTCGCGATCGGCCTGGGTCACTCGACAATAGACGTAGTCTGCCTCGACCTCGCGAACGAAGGTGACCGACGGTGTGCCGGGTTCTTCCGAAGCCACGACCCCGTCCGGTGTCACGAGCTCGATTCGAGCGATGTCGGTGGTGCCGACAGCACGAACGTGAATCTCGGAACGCCCGGCCTCGGAAATCTCGCTCCCCATCGGCCGACCGTCCGCCTGCACGTCGAGCAGAATCTTTGCGCCGCTCGTTGCGTAGCAGCGCCGACTCCGAATCGCGTCCAGGATTGCCTCGCGCGTTCGCGCGGTGGCGAGCACGGCGGTGAGTCCGGTTCGAAACGGGTCGCGCTTGCGACACTCGCCGTGATGCCAGAGGAGCCCATGGCTGTCGGAGTTGGCGATGAATCCAAACCTCAGCCCGGAGTCGAGCATGGGTTTCGCAAACTGGTCGTCGAGCTCGCCGCGGTAGCCGAGCGCGTTGCCCGGCTCTTCGTAGCATCCGTGGCAGGAGCAGATCTCCCAGATCGGCTGTCCCTCGGGCTCGTGTCCCGGCGCGTCGGCCCCCGTCCATCCGATGTGGTGGGGTCCGGTCATCGCCCCCTGCGCGCGAACTCTGGCGACGAGGTCTCGACCCACCGGCACGTCGTCGCGGGACACGATTGGGTACCCCGGCCCAGGAAGGTACACGCACTTGTGGCCTGGCCCAGGGAAGGCCTTCCCGGTCCACTCGTAGGCAACGAGCGTCGCGAAATCCCCGGGGTCGTCGTGGCGTTCGGCCACAGCCTGGAGATAGGCCCACTCGCCTGGGCCGATCCGCTTCCCCAAGAACGACTCGTGATCGGTGAGCGCCGCGAAGTCGTCTTGGTACCGATAGCGAGCACGCAGGTACGTCTCGTCTGCGCTTCCGACGCCGTCCGAGTGCGCGCTGTGCTGCTGAATGTCGCCGAACAGAACCTGAGGCCCGGACCAAGCCGCCGCGTGGACCCCATCCTGTGACGAAGGTGACTGGTCGATCTCGGAAGGCGTCATCGCGGGCGCACCGCCCTCGGGGCCGTCGAAGCACTCGATGACGATGCCCTTACGGCCACGCCGCGCCGCGAGCGTCCGTCCGTTTGCCAGTCGAACCACACTCGTCCGTCGTCCGCGACAACCCCAGGCGCCGTCGTCGATCGGCTGCCGCTCACCGAAGCCCTCCGCGTCGAGCCGCTGCCGGTACACGTTGTGGGAGCCTCGGCCGAACACGTCGAGCGCGCCATCCCTCCCAACGACGAGCGTAGGGAACTCGAACCCCTGCTCTTCCCCAGCGAGGTCCCGGTCGCGGCCGGTCATCTCCGCAGTCGGCTCGAACACTTGTCCCTCCATGTCGACGAAGCGAAGAGCGATCCACTTCGCGATGTCGGCAACGCCGGTGTCTTCGCGAACGTCGTGATGAAATGCGACCCACGCGCCTCCAGGCGCAGGCGCGACGGCTGGCGCCGCCGCGATGCCAGTCGCGCGCCATACCGCAAACTCTCGACCGGACGGCGGCGTCGCGAACACCATCGACTCTCCGTCCTCGTGTACGATCCGCACGCGCCACCCTTGGTCTGCGGCGCGCAGCTCGTCGGTTGGGTCGTCGGTGGGTCGAGGGCCGCCTGGCGCCCAGCCCATGATCGCCGGCCCGTGGTCGGTCGCAACCGGCTCGCCCTCGACCTGCCCCTCGGCGTCGAGCTTGAAGCGGAGCACGAACTCTTCGTCACCCGACCACGCGATGACGTGCATCAGCGCGCCCCCGCCTGCCGCCGCCTCGAGCCGCGGGCTTCGGAGGTAGCGTTCGGGAGTCTGGTCGAGGGTCGGCATCGTTCGCTAGTGTGCGTAGCCGAGGGCACGAAGCTGGTCGCGGATCGTGTCGTCCATCTCCGCGTCCTCGCTGCGTAGGCTAGTACCGCTCTTCTGCTCGGCGCTCAACCAGTCGCTGCGGTCCGTCGAACCGAGAAACTGCCCGAGGATCAAGCGCGAGTAGCGTCTTCCAATCGGATGGGCCGAGGCGTCGAGCTCGTGTTGTTCGCGCGGGTCGGCGGCAAGGTCGAACATGGTCGAGGTCAGGTTCCCTCGGACGATGAACTTCCACCGGCCCGCGGTCACGACGCGTCGATCGTCCTGAAAGTCGCTGAACGCCACGGCCGGCCGTGCGGGCGGCAGGCCCCACATGAAGGGGGTCAGCGTGGTCCCTTCGTTGGCCGCCATGGGCTCGACCCCCACGAGCTCCGTCACGGTGGCCGACACGTCGAGTGTACTTACCGCGTCGTCGACGACTCTCCCTGCTGGGACGCCTTCAGGAAGACGGAACATCAGCGGCACGTGAAGGAGCTCTTGATAGATCGAGTGTCCGTGGCCCCAAGAACCATGGTCGTTGAACTCCTCGCCGTGGTCCGAGGTCACCACGAGAAGCGTGTCTTCCCAAACCCCGAGTTCGACCAGTCGGTCGATGAACTTCCCGAGGAAGTGATCGTGCTGCGTGATCTCGCCGTCGTGCAGCCCTTCGAGTCGCC
Source organism: Myxococcota bacterium (assembly GCA_039177115.1). Lineage (GTDB taxonomy): Bacteria > Myxococcota_A > Polyangia > Polyangiales > Houyiibacteriaceae > SG8-38. Next base: position 121,294 of record JBCDFZ010000006.1, on the reverse strand, counting down.
GCTTGTCTGCCTCGGTGAAAACCACCTCCGGCGGGCGCCGCTTCGCGCGCTCGAGTAAGTCCCCCGTCATGCGGGGCTTTACCTGTCCCGTGTACTCGCTCGGATCGTACATTCGCAGGTACTCGCCCGGCGGATCGTACGGCACATGCGGGTCGATGGTCTGGACGTAGGCGAAGAACCGATCGTCTTTGTTGGCCGAAATCCACTCCGCCGCCTCTTCGAACACGTCTTTCGCCTCCGTGCTCTTTCCCTCGCGAATGTAGTTGGTGAAGTGGTCCCACCCTTGATCGAAGCCGAACCGGTCAGAAACGTACCCGTTGGCAACGAAGCCGCCCGTCGTGAAACCTTGATGCTTCAGGTGCTCGCTCAGCAAGAGCGCGGAGCTTGGCAGCGCGGAGCTCCCGGTCTTCTGCCGGTGGGTCTGAGGGTGAAGCCCGGTCAAGATCGAAGCGACGGACGGCTTGGTCCAGTTCTCGGGGGCCTGTGCGAGTCGAAACACGGTGCCCTCTTTGGCCAGTCGATCGATCGTCGGAGTTTCTACCCGCGAACCAGGGTTGAAGGGGCGAAGCTTGTCGGCTCGAAGCGTGTCGACCACCAGCACGACGACGTTCTTGGCAGGGGTGTGCTCAGGGGCATCGTTGGCGGGAACCAGAATCCGAGGATCGTGCCAGGCCACACGACCGGGCCCGGCCCCGTCGGCGACGAGGTCGAGGCGAACTGCCTTGCCGGCATAGGGCGCGAGGTCGACCTTGAACTCCTGCCACGAGGGCCCCGCCTCTGCCGTCAGGACGACCGCCGTCGGAGCGCCATCCACCGTGACCTGTACTCGCACCGGAGTCGCCCCCTCGCCCTCGGTGCCAGCGGCAAAACCAAGCCAGGCCCGGTCGGGGATCTGCGTGTAGTATCGAATCGTCGAATCTCGCGAAAGCGCGATCGCCGCTCTCTCCTGATCGCCAATCCGCACGTTCGCAGCCAGTCCTTCATAGTGAGGTGCAGTACTGGAGGGTTGCGGTTCGGTACCGGCTTCGCGGATCCAGATCGAATCGAGAGCCACGGAGACATCTTGTCCGTCGACTGGAACGGTGCCCCCGAAGGTGAGCAGCAGGTAGTTCTCGCCCGCCCGCACGTGCTCCTGGGGAAGCTCGATGTCGTACTCCGCAAACCCGTCCTTCGACCCGAGGTGAATGGACTTGAGCTGTGCGTTGTTGAGATATGGTGTGAGCGCCTGCGTGCCGAGGGGGCGCAACCGTACGCGCGCGATCAGCGGCGCAGCCTCGTCGGACTGAAAATAGACCCGACCCCGCATCCCTACGTGCGCGTAGCTCGTGTCCCCGTCGAAACCGCGTCCGACCCAGCCGCTTCGCCAGTCGCCGATCGTGTACTTGGACTGGGCGGGGGTGCCGAAGTCGAGATACCAGCCGCCATCGTCGACCTCTGCGAGGTGCAGTCGCTCGGTCAGCTCAAGCTGAGGTTGGAGTCCCTCGTAGAGGTCGATCGCAGGCTCGCCACCGCGACTACACGCGGCGCTCACGAGCAGCGCCGACAACCCCATCACAACCCTTCGCATGCGACTCCCCCAGAGGCTCTTCGAAGCCGGTGCACAGGATGTGTTCGGCCTTGGCGAACCTCGTTGCGCGTATCACGCGATTTCAACGAGCGTCAACTAAACCACCGCGCTCCCAGCGCACGACCATCGTGCGCGTTGCGCCGCGTTTTACGTAGTAAAGGCGATAGGTCCACGCACCCTGTACGCCGTACCGAACCATGTGCCGCCCCTCGCCCAACACCACGGTCACGGGAAGGTTGCCCCGGTCGATTCCGTCCACTCGGACGCGGACTTCCTCGGGGCCGATTAGCTCGAGCGCTCCCTGGCTCGGGGTGGCTCGGAGCTGGTCGTCGACCTGATACCGAAGCGACCCGGCGTAGTCGGCGAGCCACCGAAGATCCGTGGGAAAAGGGTTCATGGGCTCGGCTTCCGAAGCCACGGCGCGAGCGTCCTCGGAAGCCGGCTCGACGCCTGGAGGGGCTTCAAGGCCACTCCCGCGGGAGAGCAGGAACACCAGGGTGGACAGGAGGGCGCCGAGCAGTCCTAGTGCCAGGAGTCGCGGCGTCGTGCTCGTTTCCAAGCGAAAGCTAGAACTATCCTCGGCTCCAGCATCATCGAGAGTCCGGCTCCGCCATATCGCTTCGCTTGGACGCGACACGCGGTTGGCCGGTTGCCGATGCATCGATACTGCAGACTGTGCGCGGACGTTCTCCCGAACCGCCGAAGGGCTCGACTCCTGCAGGGCTCCGGTCGTCGCAACCGTGTCGCTTGGGCTCATCCGCTCGTCTTCCCATGCCGGTGACACGGGGTCCGGCGCTGGTGTATCAACCCCGAGAACCGCCCCGTGACGCGCAAGTGTGATCAGTAGCGCATCGACGACCGCACGCGAACCGCCCAAGCTATCGGTGATTTCACGGGGTGATTCCCCATCGGCGAGTCGACGCACGATGCTCTGAATCCCCTGAGGACTGTGCCGCATCGTCGTATGCAGCATCTTCGGATCGAGCTCGACCGGCGCCTCGGGGTGATCGGTCAACGCGTCGATCAGCGCACTCAACCTCGCGGTCGCAGCCAGGAACGCACCGTCCAGGGATGCGCGAGGTTGACCTGCGCGCTCGGTCCCCGTGATCACGTAGCGACCCGTGTTCATCCCCGCGAGCGGCAGCAGCACGGGTTCGCCCGCGGCGACGCGCCCGTCGATGGTCGTGCACGATACGCTCACGATGGCCCCGTCTGCAAGTTCCACCTCGAAGAGACTCCACGGGTCCTGCAGCGCGAGCGCGGCGTTCGGGCGACACCGGGCGACTGCCCGGAGTAAGGCCGCCACTCCGAGGTCCTCGAGGTCGCCGCGTGCCTCCCCGTCGGCTCGGAGCGAGGCCTCGAGCCGGATGAGCGGCTCGAGCACGCCGGCCACGCGCGCAAGGAGCTGGCGCGCAGGGAGCTCCTTGCGAAGGTAGTCCCGCGCCTCGGCGCGCAGCTCGCGCATCCGATGCAGAAAGTCGTCGCGCCAGGAGAGGAGCACCACAGGCACACCGTCGAGCCCAGGTTCTCGCCGCACGGCCGCGCAGAGCCCGAGCCCGTCTAGACGCGGCATCAGGATGTCGGCGAGAATCAGGTCGGGCGGGTCCTCCCGAATCAGCTCGAGAGCACGAAGCCCATCGCTCGCCTCCACCACACGAGCGCCTGCCTCGCGGAGCACACCGACATAGAACCAGCGGACCTCGGCATCGTCGTCCGCCACCAAGATTCGGCGCCCAGACAGGTTCACGTCGACCGGCTCCTCCGGCCCCTCCACGCCGCTGAGGGTCAGCAGCGGAATCGCCGAGTCCTCGCCGAAGCGGACCTCACCCTCGGACCGCTCCTCGATGAGCGCGCGAAGCTCTGAAATCGCCTTCCAGACGGGCGTCAGAATTTCGTTTCGGTTCCCTTCGCGGAGCGGCGCGTCTCGCCCCCCGTTGCGCGCGGCCTCGAGCAGCCCCTTGCGAATCTCGCCGGTCACCTCATCCACCAGGGACCGGACGGTGTCGCCACGAGGGGTCGCCTCGGTCACGACGGGGTGGGTCCCCGAACGGCCGGGCATCGCCGCGAGTTCGTCGTAGCGCCAAGCGAGGACCCGGACCGCCCGCACCGACTCCGGGTCGAAATCCTGGTCGAGGAGCGTTCGAAGCGCGGCGGCCACGGCCGCCTCGAGGTTCGCGAACCCTCCATCCGCGGCCGCGTCGCGCAGCCGCTCGAGATGATCGGCGAGCGCAGCGCGGACGTCCGAGTTCTCTGGATCGATACTCAGAGATTCGGTTAAACGGACTGTTTCCAAGCTTTTAGCGGCCAAAGCTTGGACGAATTTCGCTTGTTCGGGCACGAGCTCTGCAACGGGCAAGCAGATCGCCGTGGCCCCAGTGTACGGATCTGGGGGATTTCTTCGAGCCCCAAGTCGGTTGCCCGGCGAGAAGCGCCGACGTAGGGACGAGCGTGGACTTCGTCGACGAGGTGACCATCGACGTCGCGGCGGGCGACGGGGGCAACGGCTGTGTCGCGTTTCGCCGCGAGAAGTTCGTTCCGCTCGGAGGACCCTCGGGCGGCGACGGCGGGCGCGGGGGCAGCGTGATCCTCGAAGCCCACGACCGGATGACCACCCTTCTCGACCTCCGCTACCGAAAGGTAGTCCGGGCCGAGCGGGGTGAGGACGGGCGCGGTAAGGACCAGTTCGGCAAGGCGGGCTCCGATATGCGCATCCAGGTGCCTGTGGGGACTCAGGTCTACGATGCGGAAGACCGGGCGCTTCTCGCCGACCTGAGCGAGTCGGGCGCCCAGTTCATCGTGGCCCAAGGCGGGCGCGGCGGGCGCGGCAACATGAAGTTCGCAACACCCCACGACCGAGCGCCCCGTCGCTCCGAGCCGGGTACCCCGGGACAGCGACGGGCCGTCCGACTCGAGCTGAAGCTTCTGGCCGACGTCGGTATCGTGGGCTTCCCCAACGTCGGCAAGAGCACATTCATCGCCACCGTGTCGAAGGCCCGACCCAAAGTGGCCGACTACCCCTTCACGACGCTCGTACCGAACCTCGGGGTCGTCTCGCTCGGCGTCGATCGCTCGTTCGTCGTGGCCGACATCCCAGGCATCATCGAAGGAGCCGCCGAGGGCGCAGGCCTCGGTATCCGCTTCCTGAAGCACGTCGAGCGAACGCGGGTTCTCCTTCACATGGTTAGCGTCGACCCGGACCCGGATCGCGAACCCGTCGCAGATTTCGATCTTCTGATGGGGGAGCTCGAACGCTTCGACCGAACGCTGGTCCAAAGGCCGATGATCGTCGCCGTGAGCAAGATGGACCTGCCGGAGTCCGCCGAGGCGCTCGAGGCGGTCACCCAGGCCCTCGAGCCGCGCGGCTACCGAGTGTTCGGGATCAGCTCGGCAACTCGGGACGGGATCGCACCGCTGCTCGAGGCGATGGAGGCTACCCTGAGTCAGCCAGACGACGCGTAATCCTGTCCGCTGCCCACGCCGCCGCCTCCCGGACGACGGACGAGTCATGGTGAGCGGCAGCATGACGAAGTACGGGGAGATGGCGTCGGTCGCCCCGATTCCCGAGAACCAACGAGCTGTTCCGGGCCAAACCTTCACGCGTAGCCCGCTTGAGAGGCGAGCCCTGAGAGAACGTGCTGAACGCTTGCTCGTCCATTTCGACGATCCCTGCGGCGTCGATTCCGTTCCAATGCGCCCCTGGCTCGAACGCAGGAAGCGGGTGACGCGGCACCGATCCTTGATTGTAAGGGCAGACGTCCTGACACACGTCGCATCCGAACACCCAGGGTCCCACGGCGGTCCGATGTTCCTCCGGAATCGGTCCCCGATGCTCGATCGTGAGGTAGGAGATGCACTTTCGAGCGTCGAGCATTCGGGCCTCTTCGAAAGCCGCAGTCGGGCAGGCATCGAGACAGAGTGTGCACGCCCCGCACTTCCGCTCGACCGGCTCGCTGGGTTCGAGCCGTGCGGTCGTGACGATGCATACCAGGAACACGTGGGAACCGATCCCTGGAACGATCAGACAGCAGTTTTTTCCAACGAACCCCACGCCCGCACGTTCCGCCCAAGCGCGCTCGAACACCGGCTTCGAATCGACCGCGACCCGGGCCAGGTACCCTTCGCTCGCCAGAATACGCTGGAGCCTTCGCGCCTTCTTGGTGAGCACGTTGTGGTAGTCGCGCCCAACCGCATACTTCGCGACCCGACCGGGGGCTACGAGCCCCTCATCGAGCGTTCGATGGTAGGGCGCGGCCAACACCACGATACTGTCCGCTTCGGCCAACATGTCGGGGTGCCGCGGGTCTGCGCGTACAGCGGAGGTGCGCGCCATCCAGGCCATCTGACCGTGTCGCTTCGCCGCGAGCCAGGCATCGAGTTGCGCGGCCTCGGGCTCCAAGCGGTTCGCGCGAGCCACGCCGAACTTGGCGAAGCCCGCCTCCTCCGCCTCCCGCTCGAGCCGACGGGTCAGCGCGCCGGGGTTCATCCGACCGAAGAACCGCGCGGCGGTGTCGGAACCCGCGGTGGCTCCGGCTTGGGCTGCGCGGGAGGCGACTTGTTCTGTCGCGGACGCTCTTCCTCGGGCTCCTCGGAGCTGTCGGGCTCGTCCCGCGTTCGCCACGTGGGCTGCGCCCCAGACGGAACGACGGTGTTCCAATCGGGGCCATCCGTGAGCCCGTCTCGTCGCGCGGGCGTGCCCGGCGGATTCGGCAAAATGTAGGGCTCTGCGTTGAACGTCCCGCACTGGCGGTGGTTCTTGTAGAAGCCCCAGTGCAAGTACGCGCGTCCGTCGCCGCTCAAGATGGAGGAAGGGGCCGGCGGATAGGGCTGCGCGCGAAGCACCGAGTTGAACGCGCCGAAGTCGAAGGGCAGAAGGCCGCTCGATTTCACGACTCCCACACGATGAACCGAGCCGTCTCGGTTGAGCACGATCTCGAGTTTCGTCATGAGCGTCGGATCGGAGTACGGGCTGCCCGCGAACATTGGCAGGTTGCGCAGGAACCGATCGGCGAACTCGCGATGAATGCGGCGGTGAACCGCGGCGATGTAGTTGGCGAACGGCGATGCGGCCGCGTTGAGTGCAGTCTGCGAACCCGGCTTGACGGCGGGTGTGAAGTTCTCGATCGCAGCCCGGAACTCGTTCCAACTCTTCTGGCGCGCCACGCCGCGCTGCGAAGACTTGTGCTCCGCGATTCGCGCTTTCCGGTCCTGCTTGAGTTTGTCGGACCCCACAGCGGCTTCGAACTTCGACCACGTGAGCTGTGAGCCAGGGCCGCGGCCGGTGGCACGCTGACCCCCGCCCTTCCCCGCGCGGCTACGCCGACTCACGGTAAAGGTCCCTGCCCCATCCGTGATGGTGATCGTCTCTTCGCCCTCCTTGCCGGGGCGGTCGCCCGTGGTGTTGGATCGTTTGCCGTTCGGGGACTCCGCCGCAACGCGCTCGGCCTTGATAGGGTCGGCGTCGATGGCCCGATCGGGGCGGTCGCGTTTCGCCTCGTCCTCGGTGACGGTACGGGCGTCACTCCCTTCCTTGTCACGCGCGTCCGCGATCTTCTCCTCCATGGAGTTGCCCTCCTCTTGGAGCGTGTCCGAGGGCTTCTGCTGGCGACCGACGGAAGTCTCGGCGTCGTCGCGGACGTAGTTTCGGACTTTGGCGACGGTCTCTTCCTCCACCCGCTGGTTCTCCTGTGCGACGTACTGGGCGTCGGGCGGCGGCTCGACGTCCGGATTCTGACTCCGCTGCTGAATCGCCTGCCGGTTGAGTTTCTCTTGCGGCGGAGGAGGCCGCTTCTCCTGCGGGGTCTGCTGGGCGCGAGCCTGGGCTTGCCGCTGCTGAGGCCTGGCCTGCCGTTTTGGATTTCGGCGGCGCTTCTTCTTGGGTGCCTGCGCCTGGGCTTCGTCGGGGACGTCGAACTCCACCTCGACCGGCTCGGGAGCTCGCTTCTTCTCCTCTTCGGCCAGCTCCCGAAAATGGTCGGCGAGCGTTCCCAGCACCTCGTACATCGGCAGATGGAACGAGAGCGACGCGATCAGGGCGATCACGAAGGCCACGAAGACCGGCTCTTTGTAGCGGCGCTGCAAGGAATGATCCTTCAGGGGTAAGACGTATTTCCCCTAGGTAGGGTTACACCGCCCTACCGCAACAGCAAAGAGTCGGCGCCTGGGTCAGCGGCCGCGGCCGCCCGAGGGAGCCCGACCGCCTCGAGAACCGCCAAAAGACCTGCCCATCGAGGGGGATCGCCCCATCGAGGGGCGCGCGCCTCCGAAACTGCTTGGGCGACCGAAACTCCGTCCCCCGGAGCTCCCAAGACCGGATCGACCCACGCTCGAACCGCGAGAGCCGGAGCTCCCGAACGAGCGCGAAGGCGACGACCCGCGACCCACCGTCCGAGAACGGCTGCTTCCCCCCGACCGCGGGGCACCGACGAACGACCGGTTCGATCCACGGGTCCGCGAAATACTGCTCGGCGTTGAACTCCTCGGAGTCGACCGAACGACGGATGGAGCTCGGTTCGCCCCGGCACGCGTTCCCCCGACTGTGGAGACCCGGTTCGGCTGTGTCCGCGATACGCGAGACGGCGGTCGACTAACGACGCTGGAGCGCGGGGTCACCGTGCTGCGGTTGCGGCTCACGGCGGTCGCGCGCGGCGCGTTCGGCTGGGATCGGGTGGACGCTGCGCCTCGAATGGTGTTCGGCCCACTGCGCGTCACCGTGTTGCTGCGGCCCGAGGCGGGAACGCGCCGTGGCGCGGTCGTGCCGCGGACCGGGGCCCCCGCTGTGCGCCCGACCGTGCTTGCGCGCGTGGGTGCGCTCCGTCCCTGTGGGGCACGGCTGGCAGGTAGGGTCCGAGCGCGCGTGTTTGCATTCGGTCGCAGCCCCTGGCCGGGGCGCGTCGCCCGGCCGCGAACGGCGGGTGCGCGGGCCGTCTGTCGTGTGCCCGCGTCTCGGACACTGGTCGGTCGCCGTGGATAGCCACGGCTGTTCGAGTACGGCGCCCGGCCGTGCGGACCGTAGTAGCCGCGGCGCGGACCGTAGTACCGTGGATAAAAGAAGGGCGCGCGATAGTAGAACGGCGAGTAGTACGGCCCGAAGAAGAAGAACGGGCGGTAGTAGCCGAAGCCGACCCAAACCCCGTACGGGCGGTAGTAGCCTGGGACGCAGTACCAAACGTCGTTGTAGAAGTCCCAGCGCGGATGGACGAAGACGTAGCCCGGCCGGGGCGCGACGTAGTGACCCTGGACCCAAAGGTACTCCCCATCGACGTAGGACCAGTAGCCGTCGACCCAGATCGCCCCGTCGTAGGGCGGGGCCGGCCGTTCGACGATCACGGTCTGCGGCTGCTCGGGCGGCGCCACCTCGCTCGCCGCAGTGGGCTCCGGCTCGGTGACCACGATGACGGTGTCGCCTTCGATCTCCTGCTCGGTCCCGTCCTCGGCCTCGATGACGACGTAGGTGTTGCCGTCCGCGTCGACGACTTCGCGTTCGGTCGCCGTCGTGGCGCCAGTGTCGACGATGACCGAATCACCGCCGGCGGCATCGTCCCGAACGTAGCCGTCGCTACCCGAATAAATTTCGTCCGCTGCCGCTGGGCCCGCCCAAGCGGCGGCCGAAACCGTAATCAACGATGCCATCAAGGGCGTGATTCGCGACATGGCAGCCTCCTTCTTGGTGTACGCGCCGGAACGCGCTTCGTCACGCCCACATGGGGTGCGTAATTGTGGGCACCTCGACAAAAAGGGAAGAAAGTGCTTGGGTTCGGGCGATTTCCATGAGCGCACTCCCCGTAGACGCGACGACCCAAGCCTTTCTTCAACAGTATGGCTTCGAAGACATTCCTTTCGACGCGCTTCGGCAGCGGCTGCACGACGGATCCGCCGGCGCGGCACAAAACCGGATCGTAGGCGACGTCCAGCCGCCGGACGCAGGCGATCTGCAGGCCCTACCCCCACTCGGGGGAGAACACCGGGAACAGCTCAGTGCCCGTGGGCAAGACGCGATGCGTGCAGGTGAAGTCGCCGCGGTGATCCTTGCCGGCGGCATGGCCACTCGCTTCGGAGGCGTGGTGAAAGCCGCGGTCGAGGTCCTCGATGGCGCCTCGTTCCTCGAACTCAAGCTCCGCGACGTCGCGGCGGTTGCCGAACGAGCCGATGCACGGATTCCCGTCTACCTCATGACGAGCTTTGCGACCGACGCGGACATCCAGAAGATGGCTGACTCGCTCTCGACCGACCGCGTTCCAATCACCGCGTTTCCGCAGTTCATCTCCCTGCGATTGACGCCGGAAGGAGAGCTCTTCCGAGACTCCCGAGGTGAAGTCTCGCCCTACGCGCCCGGCCACGGCGACCTCACGTTCGCACTTCGTCGCTCCGGAATCCTCGACGCGTTCCGGAATGCAGGCGGCACCACACTCATGATGTCGAACGTCGACAACCTGACGGCGACCCTCGACCCCGCAGTCATCGGCGCGCACCTCGAGAGTGGATCTGCACTCACCGCCGAGATGGCTCCGAAGGAGCCTGGCGACAAAGGCGGTGCGCCGGCCCGCGTCAACGGCAAGGCACAGATCGTCGAAGCCTTCCGGTTCCCCGAAGACTTCGATCAAGAACGCATCCCGGTGTTCAACACGAACACCTTCGTGCTGGACGCGGCGTCGATCGACGCGGACTTCCCGCTCACGTGGTTCGCCGTCAATAAGATGGTCGACGACAAGCCCGCCATCCAGTTCGAACGACTCGTCGGCGAGTTGACTGCCTTCGTCGACCCAGCGTTCCTGCGAGTGGAGCGCCATGGGCCCGATGCGCGGTTTCAGCCCATCAAGACCCCGGCCGACATGGACAAAGAGCGCTCCGACATCGTGAAGGCGCTCCAGGCGCGCGGCAGCCTCTGAGCCGCTACGCGCTGCCGGGAGCCTGACGAAGGCGTCGCCGCCCTTCCCCGTGGAACGCGAGTTGGCCGCAGGCCGCGGCAACGTCGTCCCCGCGCGTCTTCCGCACGAACACGGAGAGACCGCGCCGAGTGAGGCGTTCTCTGAACCGTGCGACTGCGTCCGGGTCAGGGGCGACCAACGACGAGGCGTCGATCGGGTTCATCGGAATGAGGTTGACCTTCACCGGGATTCCGCGGAGCAGCGAGATCATCTCGTCAGCATCGCGCATCGAATCGTTGACTCCTGCGATCAGCGTGTACTCGATGGTGATGCGCTGTCGCTTGGACATCGGATATCGACGAAGCGCATCCATCAGCTCGTCGAGCCCGTGCTTTCGATTCACCGGCATGATGGCGCTCCTGTCCTCGTCCCGAACCGCATGCAGCGAAATCGCGAGCTGGACCTGGCCGTCGAAATCCGTGCCCAGGCGATCGATCTGTCGAACGAGCCCGCTCGTCGACACGGTCACGCGACGCTTCGAGAGGTCGAGGCCGTCGGCGTGGGTCAGCAGCACGAGGGCTCTCGCTAGAGCGTCGTAGTTGTGAAGGGGCTCTCCCATCCCCATGAACACCACGTTTCGTATCCGCTGCCCGGGTTCGAGGTCCTGACGCCCGAGGAGAACCTGTGCGACGATCTCCCCCGCGCTCATTTGGCGCTTGAGTCCGGCAACGCCGGACGCGCAGAACACACAACCCATCGCACAGCCGACTTGGCTCGAGATACACTGCGTGACGACGTTGGGGTCCTGGAGCTGCGGGATCAATACCGTCTCGACCCGCTCACCGTCTGGCATCTCTACGAGCAGTTTGTGGGTTCGGTCCTCGGATCGATACGAGGAAGACAGCGCGACCGGCCAGCCGACGCCTTCCTCGCGAAGACGCGCACGAAGCGACTTCGGGATATTCGTCATGGCGTCCGGATCGACGACACCGTGTTTGTGGATCCACTCGAAGACCTGGCGACCGCGATACGCAGGTTCACCCCACTCGGCCGCCTGCGCTTCCCACTCGTGGGGGAGCAACGCGACCCAGTCTCCTGGGGCGACCGTGGTGGGATTGGAGAACTTCACGACCCTGATGGGTGTCAGAAACCGGAAGTCCGCGCAATCAACCGCTGCGGGGACTGGGCAAATGGTGTATCAACGCCGCCATGCGTTGGCTTTCTGCGATGTGCTTGAGTTTGGTGCTGCTCGTTGGCTGTGGTGACGACAGCGACACGGGTGGCGGTTCAGGTGGAACTGCAGGAGACGGTGGCGCGGGCGGCTCCGGCGGAGATGGCGGCGCGGGCGGAGTCGCCGGAGGCGGCGGCAGCCCGGGCCTCGGCCCAATCGACGACTCGGTGATCGCCGAGCTCGTCTTGACCCCGGGCTTCGTGCCGCCGGCCAACCCCGAAACCAACGAGACGACGCCGAGCGAGCTCAACCAGGCGCGGATCATCCGCTATCGCGAGAACGTCGACCCGGCAACGGCACCGCGGGCCATTCTCGTGGCGGTCCCAGGGTTTCTCGGCGGTGGGCCCAGCTACGACGGCCTGTCGCGCGCACTCGTGCGCTGGGGTGCCGAAGCGGACTTCCCCGTGGAGGTATGGGCCATCGATAGGCGCTCGAACGGGCTCGAAGACCTGACCGGCATGAACGCGGCGGAGCGCGACGGCGACGCGGAGATCGCAACGGGCTACTACTTCGAGAACGCGGAGGTCGATGGACGAACCTTCGCCGGGTACGAACCCCAGGAAGACGTCTCGTACATGAGCGAGTGGGGCCTCGAGACGCACATCGAGGACCTCCGGGCGGTCATCGACCTGATCCCAGAGGTCGAGCAGCGTGGCCACGTGTTCATGGCGGGCCACTCGTTCGGCGCGAGCCTTACCGAACAGTACGGCGCGTGGCGCTTCGCGTCCGATGGCAAGCGTGGCGCAGAGCAGCTCGCAGGGATGATCTTCCTCGATGGGCTGATGGGGAACGAACCTAGCGAGCAGGAGGACTTCGAGGGCGACCTCGCGGACATCCGAACGGGCGACCGATACACCACCCTCCCGATCTTCGGCATCGACATCTACACCACGGCCGAGATTGGAACCCTTCGCGCCTGGTTCGATCCGGAGGGCATCACGGCGGACGAGCGGCGCGACTCGGCGATTCGGATTCTCCTCGCGATCGACGAAGTGCCTCCGCTCACCAACAGAGCGGCCGCCGGGATCGGCTTCGACTCGGCTCACCAGCCGCTCGGCTTCGTGCGCATGAGCCTCGGAGAGCTCACCGGCGGTCCGGTGGAGGAGTTCCAATCGCCGCTTGCAGGGGGTGACCTGACGTTCCTTCGCCCGACGGACCCTTCGGTGACCTACGACTGGACCGACGCCTTCGACATCTCACCCCAGGACTTCACGCCTCTCGTGAACTACGTGGTGGGCTTCACCATCGGCGAGAGCAACTTCGCGGAGTGGTACTTCCCCTCCCGCATCAGCATCGACTCGGGCGCGGCACGCGGTACGAACATCCCCGACGACGGGTGGCAGGTCGCCTACGGGATTCGCGCGTTCGACGGACCCCTCAACGGCGCGCCGGCGCTTTGCATCCCGGGCGCACTCGTCGGCGACGTGGCGCGATGCGATGCGCTTCGCACGCGATTGGCACCCACCGTTGGTGAGGGGCGACCCCAGGCTGGCGCGACCCGCGACATGGACATGGGGCTGCGCGTGATCGATGCGACGCCGCTCCAGCACAACGACGTGATCCTCTCGGACGAAACCTCGGTGGGCAATCCGGTTCCTGCTTCCGTGGCGGACTTCTTCCAGGCGCACACCGAACCTGGCACCGTAACGCTGCCCGAGTTTTGAGCGCGTTTGCGCGTCGTTGACAAATCCGCAGCCCGACCCACCTTGCTGGCTATGGACCGCCCTGGCACCGCCGCAATCTTGTCCTTCATCCTTCCGGGAGCCGGACAGATCTACAACGGGAAGTTCCTTCGGGGGATTCTCTGGCTGATCGTTGCACCCGGATTTTGGCTCGGCACGGGTGGTTTCCTCGGATGGGTCTGCCACCTCGCGTCGTCGTACACCGCCTACCATTGGGCACGCGACCACGAGCCGGACGCTCCTTCGACGGGGCTTGCCCAACGTGAACCCCCGACGGACGAGTCGCTAGAAAACCGCAGACCGTCTACGCTCTAGACCGCGCTCACTTGAAAGTGATTGAGCGAGACGCAGGACTCGGGGTCGCTCGCAAGGCGGGAGCCCGCCGGAATAGCATCGCTATTTCAAGGGCGAGCAACGCCGCGAGCGGCTTCGAGGACAAGTCGCAGCCGATCATCTTCAGGTGAGCGCGGTCTAAACCGAGACCGCGAACTCGCGAAGGGCCTCGTTGAGGGTGACCTTCCTGTCCGTGCTTTCTTTTCGGCGCCCGATGATGAGCGCCGCGGGAATCTGGAAGTCGCCAGCTGGGAAGCTCTTGGTTCGGGTGCCAGGAATGACCACCGAGCGCGGTGGAACGTAGCCCTGAGTCTCGACCGGCTCCTCGCCGGTCACGTCGATGATGCGGGTGCTTGCCGTGATCACCACGTTCGCACCGAGCACAGCCTCTTCGCCGATGCGCGTTCCTTCGACGACAATCGCACGTGAACCGAGGAACGCACCGTCTTCGATGATGACGGGCTTGGCACCGGGCGGCTCGAGGACGCCTCCGATGCCGACGCCCCCTGCAAGGTGCACACCTTTTCCAACTTGCGCGCACGACCCGACGGTTGCCCAGGTGTCGACCATGGAACCGGTGGCGACGTACGCGCCGATGTTCACGTAGCCGGGCATCAGGATGGCGCCCGGCTCCATGTGGGCGCCGTAGCGAATGGTGCCAGGCGGAACGACGCGAATGCCCTGCTGGTCGAGGTTCTTCTTGAGGGGAATCTTGTCGTGGTACTCGTAGGCGCCAACTTCGATTCGTTCCATGCCGCGAATCCCGAAGTAGAGCAGGATGGCCTGCTTGGCCCACGCGTGAACGGTCCACTCGCCGTCGTCACCGCGCGTCGCGACGCGCACCTTCCCCTGATCGAGGAGAGCGAGGGTTTCTTCGACGGCCTCCCGGTACTGCGGCTCTCCGAGTTTCGAACGGTCGTCGAAGGCAGCTTCGATCAGCGGCTTCAGCTGAGATGCGGAAGGGTCGCTCATTTACTTGAGGAGGTACTCGGGAAAGAAGTAGGCAACTTCGATCTGGCCGTTTTCCACGCTGTCCGAACCGTGGCAGGCGTTCTCACCAATGTCTGTGCCGTAGGCTTTGCGAATGGTGCCGTCGTCGGCCTCCGCGGGGTTGGTGGAACCCATGAGCGTGCGATATCGCGCGACGGCATCGTCACCTTGAAGCGCGCTCACCACGACGGGGCCGCGCGTCATGAACTCCACGAGTTCGCCGAAAAACGGGCGCTCCTTGTGGACGGCGTAAAAGCCCTCGGCCTGGGCGCGGCTCAAATGAAGCATCCGCATCCCGAGGACCTCGAGGCCTGCACCTTGGATCATGGCGATGATGTTGCCGATGTTGTGTTGCTCAACTGCGTCGGGCTTGATGATGCTCAGCGTGCGTTCGACGGCCATCGTGGTTCCTCTTTTTGCTTGAGTCGTAGATCCGGCGCGTTTGTAGCGCGTTTCAGCTAGGCGGCAACGCTCTTCGCAAACGCGGTAATGTGCGCAGCGACGACCTCGGCCTGGTCCTCTTGGAGGAAGTGGCGAGCGTCGACCATGTGCTTGTTGCGGAGCGGAAACGCCTGACGGACGTAGTCGAGCTGGGCCACGGGAATCGCGATTTCGTGTTCGCCCCAAACGAGCTGCATCGGCTTGTCGATGGCGAGCAGCCCGTCACGCAGCCAGTCGCGGTGCTCCTCGGTGAGGACGAAGCCCGCCATGATCTCCAAGAAGCTCCGATGACCCCCGTTGCACTTCAGTAGGTAGAGGTAGCTGGCGATGGTGTCCTCATCGACGGCATCCCGATTCTTCACGCCGGTCTGGCGAAAGAGCTGCAGCATCACCGACGTGGTCATCGTCGAGAACACGACGTGTCGAAGCACCGGCACTCGAAAGGTCCACATCGGAAACGGGGGCGTGAAGTGAGCGACGTCGAGCAGGGTGTTCATGATGGTGATCGAGCTGACCTTCACCGAGTTTTGAATGGCCCACTCGACCCCGATGGGGCCCGCGATGTCGTGAACGACGAGGTGCACCGGCGGAAGCCCTAGGGTGTCGACGACCTTCCCTACCCACGTGGCAAGCGCGTGCCAGTCGTAGGCGATCCCCTTCGGCTTGTCGCTGAGACCCACCCCAGGGAAATCGAAGGACACCGCGCGGAAGCCTGCTTCGGCAATGGGGTTCAGCATTTTTCGGTAGAGGAACGAGCTCGCAGGAACCCCGTGCAACAGCAGCACGGGATCGCCCTCGCCCTGCTCTCTCACGAAGATCTGCTGGCCGTCGACTTCGATCCGCCGACCCACGGACTCGTGTTCTTCGACCCGCGTTGGTTTTCGCATCAGAGAACCGCTTGCCCTCGGCTCGGAACGCTAGACCAGACTCGCGACCGCCGCGGCTTCTTCCTGAAGCTCGGTCGCCGTTGCGTCCATCTTGCCTCGACTGAAGTCGTTCACGTCGAGCCCCTGGACGATCGACCACTTGCCGCCGCTCGCCGTGCACGGAAAGCCGTAGAGGATACCTTCGGGCACGCCGTAGCTTCCGTCGGACGGAACGGCCATGGACGCCCAGTCGTCTCCCGGGGTGCCAAGGGCCCAATCGCGAATGTGATCGATGGCCGCGTTGGCCGCAGACGCCGCGCTCGAGAGGCCTCGCGCGTCGATGATGGCCTTGCCGCGCTGCTGCACAGTGGGGATGAACTCGTTTTCGATCCAGCTCTGATCGTCGATGATCGACGCCACGCTCTTCCCTTCGATCTGCGCGTTGAAGAGGTCGGGGTACTGTGTGGCGGAGTGATTGCCCCAAATCGTCACCTTCTTGATGTCGGTGACCGGCCGACCGGTTTTGGCGGCGACCTGTGAAATGGCGCGGTTTTGGTCGAGGCGAACCATCGCGGTGAAACACGACGGATCGAGATCGGGCGCGTTCTTCATGGCGATGTAGCAGTTGGTGTTGGCGGGGTTGCCCACCACGAGCACCTTCACATCGCGGCTCGCGACGGCGTTGAGCGCCTTACCCTGGCCGGTGAAGATGCCGCCGTTGGCCTCGAGGAGGTCTTTGCGGAGCATGCCCTTGCTGCGGGGGCGAGCGCCGACCAGCAGCGCGACGTCGCTGTCTTTGAAGCCAACGGTAGGGTCGTCGCTCGACTCCATCCCGGCGAGAAGCGGGAAAGCACAGTCTTCGAGTTCCATCATGACGCCCTCGACCGCCTTCATCGCGGGAGGGATGTCCACCAGCTGCAGGACCACGGGCTGGTCGCTGCCCAACATTTCGCCGGCCGCGATTCGGAACAGGAGCTGATAGCCAATCTGACCCGCGGCACCGGTGACCGCGACACGCATCGGTTTTTTCGACATTGTTCTTTCCCTCCTCAGAGAAGGCTTTGCAGGGTGGTGCCCATGTCGGACGGAGTCGGCGCGACTTTGACGCCCGCGTCCTCGAGGGCTGCGATCTTCGCGTCTGCCGTGCCCTTGCCCCCACTGATGATGGCGCCTGCATGGCCCATCCGCTTGCCTGGAGGCGCGGTCCGTCCCGCGATGAATCCGGCGACCGGCTTGCGAAAGTTGTCTTTGATCCAGGCGGCGGCCTGTTCTTCGGCGTTGCCACCGATTTCGCCGATGAGGATCACCCCGTCGGTGTCCGGGTCTTCGTTGAAGAGCTCGAGCACGTCGATGAAGTCGGTTCCGTTGATGGGATCGCCGCCGATACCGACCGCCGTGCTCTGCCCGATGCCGAGGGCAGTCAGCTGACCGACCGCTTCGTAGGTGAGCGTGCCGCTCTTCGAAACGACGCCGATGCGACCCGCCTTGTGGACGTGGCCGGGCATGATGCCGATTTTGCACTGGTCGGGCGTGATCACGCCGGGGCAATTCGGTCCGATCAACCGCGTCTTGTTCTGAGAATCGAGAACGCGTCGAACTTTGATCATGTCCATCACGGGGATGCCCTCGGTGATGGCGACCACGAGCGGAATCTCGGCGTCGATCGCCTCGAGAATCGCATCCGCGGCGAACGGCGGCGGGACGAAGACGCACGACGCGTTGGCGCCGGTCTGCTTTACGGCGTCGCGCATCGTGTCGAACACGGGAACGTCCATGAGGGACGTACCGCCCCGCCCCGGAGTGACCCCGGCCACCACCTTGGTCCCGTAGCTGAGCATCTGCTCGGTGTGGAACTTGCCGGTGCTGCCGGTCATGCCCTGAACGAGGAGCCTCGTGTTGCTGTCTACCAGAATCGCCATTGCCCCTATCCCTTCGCCAGCTCGACGATTTTTTGCGCGCCCTCGGCCATGGTGGCGGCGGAGGTGATGGCCAGACCGGACTCGTTGAGGATTTTTCGCCCCTCCTCGACCTTGGTGCCCTCGAGCCGCACGACGAGCGGCACTTCGAGGCCGAGCTCTTTAGTGGCCGCGACGACGCCGTTGGCGATCGTGTCGCAGCGCATGATGCCGCCGAAGATGTTGACGAAGATTCCCTGCACGGAGTCGGACTGGAGGATGATTTTGAAGGCCTTGGTGACGGCCTCTTGGCTCGCGCCCCCGCCCACGTCGAGGAAGTTCGCGGGCTCGCCCCCGTAGTATTTGATGGTGTCCATCGTGCTCATCGCGAGACCGGCGCCGTTGACGAGGCAGCCGATGGTGCCGTCGAGCTGAATGTACGAAAGCCCGGCTTCCTTGGCCTCGGTTTCGGTGGGCGCCTCTTCGGTGAGGTCGCGGACCGTGTCCCAGTAGTCTTTGTGACGGAAGTCGGCGTTCGAGTCGAAGTTGACCTTCGCGTCGAGCGCGATGACTTTTTCGTCTTCGGTGAGGATGAGCGGGTTGATTTCCGCGATGGAGCAGTCTTCCTGCTCGAACAGGTTGGCGAGGCCGAGCAGCAAACGGGTGAAGCCCTTCTGCTCCTGCTTGCTGAGGCCAAGCGCGAAGGCGAGCTGACGGATTTGGTAGCCGAAGAGCCCGACCGCCGGATCGATGTGCACCGTGTGGATCTTCTCTGGGGTTTTGGCGGCCACCTCTTCGATGTCCATGCCGCCCTCGGTGGAGGCCATGATCGCAATCCGACGAGTTTCGCGGTCGACGACGAGTGCGAGGTAAAGCTCCGACTTGATGGCGAGCCCCTGCTCGACGAGCAGCCGTTGAACCACCTTGCCTTCAGGCCCGGTTTGGTGCGTGACGAGCGTCTTGCCGAGGATTTCGGTCGCCGCTTCAGTGGCGGCCTCCACACCCTTCACGACTTTGACGCCGCCCGCCTTTCCGCGGCCGCCTGCATGAATCTGCGCTTTGACGACGACGACCTCGTTTCCGGTGGCCTCGATGAGCGCTCCCGCGGCGGCGGTGGCTTCCTCGATGGACATGCAGGGGCGGCCGTCGGGCACCGGAATGCCGTACTTCCGGTACAGCTCCTTGGCCTGATACTCGTGAATGTTCACTGCGTCGTTCTCCTCGGAAGGGAGTTCAGGGGAATCGAGTTCCCGGCGTATAGCACAACGCCGAAGACGCGCCCGGGGGTTCTTTACTGGGCTTCGGCGGGTAAATCGACGAGCACGCGCGTCTCACCGATGAGGGTCGAACCCCTCACGATGTCCTCCACCTGCTCCGACGTGACGCCACGGTAAACGACCGCATCGCGTCGCACGAAACTCTGCGCGTCGGCGACCACGCGCTCTTGACTTCGCTCCTCTTCAGGAAGGCTCACGACCAAGTAGTGGCCGAAACGAAAGCCGAGCGCATCGGAGTCGCAGATTTCGACGAGGGGGGCGCCGCCGTCGTACAGCTTGCGCACGAAGTTCTCGACGTAGTCGGGCCGCCGAACGTACTGGCGCGTCGAGGCGGCGAGGTACGACTTGGCCTCGTGAAGCTCGCAGGCGCTCTCGCGGAGCGCGCGGTCGACCCAGTTCTCCGCGGCGCCGCGATCCCCCTCTCGAGCGGCTTCGAGGCCGCGATCAGCAGCAGCCTGCCGCCAGCCGTTGATCCCCCACGCAATACCGATCGCAGCGACGAACCAGAGTGCTCTTGGAATCGTGATGCGTACCATCGTCAACTCTTCAAGGTGCTGTAAAGATCAAACCCGCCGGAGCCGAGGAAGTAGATGGCGAGACCATCGAAGCCGATCCCGAACCAATCTGCGCTTCCGAGGAAGACCGAGTTCCCGATGACCAAACCGATCACGGCGATGACGAGGCCGCTGGCGATCGCGCCTGCTGCGCGACGCACGAAAGTTTTCTTCTGACGCTCGAGCGCACGGGCTCGGATGGCATCATCGACGGACCTCGGTGGGAAGCCGCCACGCGGTGGCACCGCGGCGGGCGGGCGGACGACTCCTGAGATCTCAGAGGGGCTGTTCGGTGGCTCCGAGGGACTCGCCTCGTCCACTGACGGCCGCGGAACTCCGGCTCCCGAAGCCGGGGCAAACGGATCGATGGCAGACACGCGTCCCGCGAACACTCCGTCATCTGGCTTTTGGAAGACGCCGGCACGCGGATTGGTAGCCCCCTTCTTCGGGAACGTTCCGGCGCGCGGATCGGTCCCCGCCTTTCGCGGGTAGGCCCCGGCTCGCGGGCTGGTTGCGCTCTGTTTCGGGTAGGCACCCGCGTGCGGATTGGTGGTGCCTTTCGGTCGACCGGCGGGTCGGCACTCGACCTCGGCTCCGATCGATTCGAGGACTCGGCGCATCTCCCCGGCCTGAGGCGCAGCCAAGCCGTGCTTTACGACGCGCGGGAGGTTGGCCGCCAACGAGCGGGCGGTGGTGTCATCAAGGCCGAATGCGCGCGCAAGTCGGTCGGCCGGAGGGACTTCCCCCGCCTCGAAACGCATCACCCACACGTCGAATGTCGACATGCTTTAAACATAGCGAGTGGTTTCGGCGGCGGCGATTGTTTGGCGAGAAGCCGACTGAACTTGTGATCACGCCCACTGCGGCCATTACCCTCTCGGGTGATATCGCTCGTGCATCTTGCGCAGCTGGTCGCCTGAAACATGCGTGTAGATTTGTGTCGTCGAGATGTCCGCGTGGCCGAGCATCGTCTGCACGGCCCTCAGGTCGGCGCCTCCTGCTAGGAGATGCGTCGCAAACGAGTGACGAAGCTTGTGGGGAGAGATCCCTTTGTCGATTCCAGCCGCCCGCGCGTACTTCCGAACGAGAGCCCAAAAACTCTGCCGTGTCATCGACTTTCCGCGCGCGGTGACGAAGCAAGCGCGGCTCGACGGCTTGGCCCATCGAGGACGGACGTCGGCGAGATACGTCGCAAGTGCATCCCTTGCATGATCGCCGACGGGGACGATGCGGCGCTTGTTGCCTTTGCCGAGCGCCGAGACGAAGCCCTCGCGGAGGTTCACGTCGCCTAGGTCTAGATCGACCAACTCGGTTACACGGAGACCTGCGGCATACATCGTGTGAAGCATCGCGCGGTCTCGAACCCGGTTGGGCTTGTCGCCGGACGGAGCCGCGAGCAGACGAAGGATCTCGTCCTCGGAAAGGACCTCCGGGAGCTTCTGAAGGAGGCGCGGCCCTTCCAGCAGCTCTGTAGGATCACGTTCGAGACGACCTTCCTGGACGAGGAAGCGAAAAAAACCTCGAAGCGAGCTCAAGGCTCGCGCCTGGGTGCGTGCGCTTAGGCCTTGGTGTGACAATGTGACCAAGTAGCCTGCCACAGTGACCTCATCCGCCTGGTCGAGCGCCAAGTTGTCGTTGACAAGGGCAGCGCCGAAACGCCCGAGGTCGTGCGCGTAGCCGTCGACCGTGTGTCGGGACAAACCACGCTCCACACGTACGTGCTGAATGTAGTCGTCCAGCGCTTCGTCGAAGGCGTCGGACATGTCACTCGCTACCATAAACGACGGCCTGTGCCCATTTCGTGCGGCGTGTGTGCCGATGTCCGACAGGCGTTTCGTTGATGGGGATCGGGGCCCGTGATAGTTTCACCCTACCGTTCGATGCAGTTTGACTCCACGTACCTCCTGATGGTGAAGCAATGAGCAGACTCATCGGATATGTGGCCAACCGGTCGGACCGCATGCGCGACGCGCTCCACCAAGAGCGCGATGTGATGAAGCAAGAAGCGGCGCCACCTTCCGCAAGCGGTTGGGGCATTGGCTTCTATCACGGCGACGAAGTCCTTCATAAGAAGCGTCCCACGCAAGCCGGCGAGGTCGTCGACTGGGAGAACATCGCTGGCGACGTTCGATCCGACTGTGCGGTGCTCCATCTTCGGCAACCCACGGTGGGTGATTTCCGTGCGGAGAATGCGCACCCCTTCCGGATGCGGCAGTGGCTCTTCGCGCACCTCGGAACCATCGGCGGTTTTGATGCGGTGCGGAGTAACCTCGCCGAGACCATTCCCGACTTCATCCGACGCAACATTCGAGGACAGACCGACAGCGAGTACCTCTTCCACACAGTGCTGACCTTCCTCCACGACGCGGGTCAGCTCGACAACCCCGACGTGAACGAGGCGCAGGTGCTGCCAGCGATCGGTGCTGCGGTGGCGTTGGTGGAGCGGCTATCGGCCGAGGTTGGCGGGACCGACAACAGCCTAAGTTTCATTCTGACGAACGGTCGCTCGATGTACGCCCTTCGCCACGGCGCCGCGATGACCTACGTCGAGCGCCAGGGCCTGCACGATCCACCGAGCGACTACGTTCCACCGCCGACGGGAAGCACCCAGCTACGCTATGTGATGGTGGTGAGCGGGATTGACGACGCTCCACCCGGCTACGAGGACGTGCCGGAGCGATCGGTCGCCGTCATCGAGCGCGGGCTCGCCGTGAACGTTCACGCGCTCTGAGTCGCGCGCGGCATGGGGCTTGGGCGCGCGTAGGCACGCCGCCCGGCGGCCCACCTGCCCAAGTTGCGCTGTGGATGCGCATCTCTTCGGCGTCAGAGTGCGTCGATGATGCCGTTCAGCGTGACGCTCGGGCGCATCGCTTGTTCAGCGAGGTCGTCGTCTGGCAGGTAGTAGCCGCCGACGTCCTTCGGCGCTCCCTGCACGCCGTTGAGCTCCGCCACGATGGTTGCCTCGTTGGAGGTTAACGCCTCTGCGACCGGCTTGAAGAAGGCCGCGAGTTCGGCGTCGGGCGACTCGGCCAGCGCCTGCGCCCAGTACATCGCGAGATAGAAGTGGCTTCCCCGGTTATCGAGTTCGTGGACCTTGCGTGAGGGCGACTTGTTCTCGAGGAGATACTTGGTAGCGGCAGCATCGAGCGCTTCGCCGAGCACCTTCGCCTTTGGGTCGCTGAATTGATCGGCGACGAAGTCGAGCGATGCGGCCAGCGCGAGGAACTCACCGAGTGAATCCCACCGAAGGTGATTCTCTTTTTCGAACTGCTGCACGTGCTTGGGAGCAGAACCCCCGGCTCCGGTCTCGAAGAGGCCGCCCCCGTTCATGAGCGGAACGATGGAGAGCATCTTCGCGCTGGTGCCCACTTCGAGAATCGGAAAGAGGTCGGTGAGGTAGTCTCGGAGCACGTTGCCGGTCACGGAGATGGTGTCTTTGCCGTCCTTGATTCGTTCGAGCGAGAACTTCGTTGCCTCGACGGGGGCCATGATGTGAATCTCGAGGCCGTCGGTATCGTGCTCCGGAAGATAGGCTTTCACCTTGGCGATGAGAGCGGCGTCATGCGCACGGGTTTCGTCGAGCCAGAACACGGCTGGCGCCCCGGTTGCGCGCGCTCGGCGAATCGCGAGGCCGACCCAATCGCGAACGGGCGCGTCCTTGGTCTGGCACGCACGCCAGATGTCGCCGGCACCGACGCTGTGCTCGATGAGAACCTGGCCGCCTTCGTCGACCACGCGGACGACGCCGGGCTTGTCGATCTCGAAGGTCTTGTCGTGTGAGCCGTACTCTTCGGCCTTCTGTGCCATGAGCCCTACGTTCGGCACGCTCCCCATCGTGGTGGGATCGAAGGCCCCGTGGGCTTTGCAGAAATCGATCACGGCCTGATAGACCCCCGCGTAGCTGCTGTCCGGGATCACCGCCTTCGCGTCCTGGGTCTTGCCCTCGGTGTTCCACATCTGCCCCGACTGGCGAATCATCGCGGGCATCGATGCGTCGATGATGATGTCGCTCGGGACGTGGAGGTTCGTGATGCCTCGGTCGGAGTCGACCATCGCGAGGCCCGGGCCGGCCTGGTAGGCGGCTTTGACGTCGGCCTCGATCGCCGCGCGCTCTTCGGGGGGGAGAGTAGCGACGCGCGCGAGCAGCTCGCCGAAACCGTGGTTCGGGTCCACGCCCAGACGGTCGAAGGTGTCGCCGTGCCTATCGAACACGTCGGCGAAGAAAACCCGAACGGCGTGACCGAAGATGATCGGGTCGCTGACCTTCATCATGGTCGCCTTCATGTGGAGCGAAAAGAGCACCCCCGAACCGGCAGCGTCGCGCACCTGCTCGCGAAGGAAGGTGAGAAGCGCGTCTTTGCTCATGAAGGTTGCATCGAGGATTTCGCCTTCGAGGAGCGCGAGCCCGTCTTTCAGGACGGTGGTGTTTCCTTGCTCGTCGACGTGCTCGATCCGGACCGTAGTCGCGCTTGGGACCGTCACCGACTTCTCGTTGTGGCGAAAGTCGCCGCTGCTCATCGTGGCCACGTGGGTTTTGGAATCGGGGGCCCATGCTCCCATCGAATGAGGGTTCGCGCGCGCGTACTCCTTCACAGCTTTGGGGGCTCTTCGGTCCGAGTTTCCTTCACGCAGAACCGGGTTCACTGCGCTCCCTTTGACTTTGGCGTACCGGTCGGCGACCGCTCGCTCTTCGTCGGTCTCGGGCTCTTCGGGATAGTCGGGGATCGCGTAGCCTTTCCTCTGGAGCTCTGCGACAGCTGCCTTCATCTGTGGCACCGAGGCGCTGATGTTGGGCAGCTTGATGATGTTGGCCGCGGGGGTCTTGGCGAGGCGGCCGAGTTCGGCGAGCGCGTCGTCGGTGCGCTGTTCGTCGGTGAGTGCCTCCGGAAAGCTCGCAAGAATGCGACCCGCCAAAGAGATGTCGCGGAGCTCGACCTCGACGTTGGCCGGTTTCGCGAAGGCGCGAAGAATCGGCAGGAGCGAATAGGTCGCGAGAAGCGGAGCTTCGTCGGTCTTGGTGTAGAGAATCGTCGGCTTCGTGGTCATCTTGGTGTCTCTCTCCGGGATGAGTCGGCGTCGCGGGTTTCCCGCAAAGTCGATGAGTCTGCAAGCCGCGAGGCTCGTTCGCGCGGCGTTCAGGCCTCGCCGATGCTGCGAACGTTTGGAACGACGTCGAACACGCCTCGGCGCTTCGCCTTGGCGAGCGTGCGAAGGGCGTCGCGGTAGCCGCGCCGCAGTATCGTGCGCGTTTGGAGCCGTGAGGTGAACGGCAGCCTCCCGAGGTCCGGGGAGACGACGATGACCTGAATCTGCGGGTACATGCGGTGGATGAGGTCGATCCCCCGCTTTTCTTTTTCATGAAGAATGATGTTGAGCGACTGGCGTGCGACGGCAATGCCGCCCTGATGGACGAGCGAGGGGCTCCCCATGCGGCTGACGTGCGGCCGGTACACGTTCGAAATGATGACGACGTCTGCACCCGCCTCGACGGCCAAGTCGATGCTCAGAGTCCGCACCACCTCGCCGTCGACGTAGAAGCGGTCGCCGATCTTGTGAGGCCGAAAGAGCATCGGGATGCAGGAAGACGCCGCGAGCGCCTTGCTGATGGGCACGTCCTCGCGATAGCCGCGACCGAACACGACTCGACCGCGGCCGTCCACGTCGGCCGCGGTGATCAGCAGGTGCTTGTCGAGGTCGCGGAAGTCATCGGTGGGGAGCTGCTCGGCGAAGAACCTCTCCGCTCGATCGATGGAGAAGACGCCACTCGTGAGGTAGCCCCAGCTCTGGCGCTGTTCGCGGTTCGGCGGCCCGAGGAAATAGCGCGCCTTGAGAGGTGGCGCCTCGAGCCCGCGTCGCCAAAAAGGGCGAAACCAATCGAGAAGCTGTCCCGGCTTGTAGCCCTGTGCGTAGAAGGCGCCCGCAATCGCACCCGCCGACGCACCGACGCAAATATCGGCCTCGATGTCGAGCTCCTCCATGGCGCGAAGCACACCGACGTGCGCGACGCCCTTCGCGGCGCCGCCAGATCCGACGAAAGCTACGCGCGGCCGACCCATCGACTGCCAACCTGCCACACGGTGTGCGGGACGTCGACCCGCTCCGCGCGCTAGTTCTGCGATGCGGCGGGCTCCGCAGCAGCCGCCGCCTCGCCCCCAGCCTGCTTGCCGAGGTAGATCTGCTTGGTGACGTCGCGGAGCAGTGGCCGCGCATCCCGAGCGAGCGCCGATCGCGGCCACTTGTTGATGAGGATACGCGCCGCCTCACGCGAGGTGTCCAAGTCGCCCACGTCCCGCGCGCTCAAGGCGACGATCCACCAGCCGTCGGGCTGAAGCGCGGAGTCGGCTTCCTGGCTGGCGACCTGGCGAGCGAGCACGAGCGCCTCTGCGGCGCGACCGTTCTTCCGAAGGGAGTATGCCAACGCCGCCTGCACCGCCGGCGCGCGAGGCCCATCCGGGTCGAGTTCGAGCGCCTGCTCGTACCGTTTGATCGCCTCGGAGTACTTCCGCGATTCGGCCAATGCCAGGCCCTTCTTGTAGAGTTCGAGCGCGAGCTCGCTTCGAAACTGGCGCTCGTAGTCCCGAAAAACGGCCGCCTCGACCGGCGTCAGCGCTTCTTTCGACACGCTCGCGTACTGCCGAACCACTTCACCTCGGTCTCGGGCGCGGATCAGCTCGTAGTAGGCCTCGGCCTCGGCGGATGCGCCAGCACGCTCCGCCGCGCGCTGGACCTCGTCGCCGAGGTCCGTTCGGAGCTCCTCGGCCGCGGTCTCAGCGAGCTTCATGTCGTTGCGGTACGACGACATCTGCGCGTCGTACCAAAGCTTGAGTCCCGCGAACGTCACGACGCCGATCACCAAGATCGCGATGCCGCTGTCGATTTTGAATCGACGCTCATAGCCGGCCTGCCGCTTGGCGATGGCTTTGATGTCCGCGCCGAGCGAATTCACCAGGTTGTTGGTCTTGATGATCAGGCCTCGGCTTTCGACGATCTCCCTCTTGATTTCGCGGACTTCGTCTTCGACATCCTGCATGAACGCGACCTAACGCCAGGCCTCAAGCGAAGCAAGGACCGGCGCTTGACGGACCTCGGACGGACGCCTAAAAGCCGACCCAAGGAGCCTGAACTTGTCGTTTCGATTGATGATCTTGTTGGCCGTGGTCGTGCTCTCAGGGTGCAACCGCCCGGCAGACTACGCGGTGGTTGGGAGCGCCGAGGTGCCATCCGTCCATGGCGACGTGGAGATCGAGAAGATCGACAAGCAGCAAGTACTCGTCACCGTCGTACTAGACCAGCTTCCCGCGCCCGGACGGATCGAGCCCGACCTCGTGCACTACGTCGTGTGGTTCGTCGCGGTCGGAGAGGAGCCCGTCCGCCAAGGCGAACTCGAGTACGACACCGAAACGCGCTCCGGCCGCGCGAGCTTCCCCACGACGCTCCGCGAGTTCGAAATGAGGGTCACCGCGGAAAGTACCCCAGAACCCACCGCGCCCAACTACGTGGTCGTGGCGTCGCAACAAATCCAAGAGAACTGACACATGGCTGACACCTCCGACATCAAAAAGGGATTCAAGATGCTTCTCGACGGCGTGCCGTACGCCGTGGTCGAACACCAGTTCGTTAAGCCGGGCAAGGGCCAAGCCTTCATCCGGACGCGCATCAAGAACATGATGACGGGCGCCGTGATCGACCGAACGTTCAAGAGCGGGGAAAAACTCGAGCGCGCCGACACCGAAGAGCGCACGATGCAGTACCTCTACCCCGAGGGCGACTCTCGGGTGTTCATGGACACGCGGAACTACGAACAGATGTCCCTCAGCGACGAGCAGCTAGGCGAAAACGTATACTACCTGCTGGACGGTACGGAGTGCGACATCATGCTCTTCGAGGGACGTCCCATCGGCGTCACCCCGCCGACCTTCGTGGAGCTCGTCGTGACCGAGACCGAGCCCGGGTTCAAAGGCGACACCAGCAGCAATACCACCAAGCCTGCAACGCTCGAGACCGGCCTTCAGGTGAACGTGCCGCTCTTCGTCAACCAGGGCGACAAGCTCAAGATCGACACGCGCACCGGCGACTACGTAGAGCGCGTCAAAGGCTGAGCGCCGAGTGCCGGCCGCCACCGACAGCAACGTCGTTGGGCTCCTCCGGCAACGCGCCGCCCTGTTTCGCGCGATTCGCGCGTTTTTCGACGAGCGTGGTTTCCTCGAAGTCGACACGCCCGCCATCGTCCCCTCCCCCGGCCTCGACGTGCACCTCTCTGCGTTTGTTGTGGGCGAGCCGGACCTCCGAGAGCAAGAACTCGGCAGCGCTCGCGACAGACTCGTCGGGTGGCTCGCGACGAGCCCCGAGTACCAAATGAAGCGGCTTCTGGCGGGCGGTGCGGAGCGTATCTATCAGCTCGGGAAGAGCTTTCGCTCGGAGGAGCAAGGCCACATCCACGAGCGCGAGTTCACGATGCTCGAATGGTATCGCGCGCATGCGTCCTCCGAAGATGTGATGTGCGACACCGAGGACCTGGTGCGCGCGCTGGCAGTCGAAACCGGCAGCGGGCTCGTAGCGAAGGTGCCTTCGAGATGGCCGCGCCGAACCGTCACCGACGTCGTCCAGGAGTACGCGAGCCTAGACGCCGCGACGCTCGCGGCAGACGAGGAGCGGTTCTTTCGCGTGTGGGCCGAGCGGGTTCAACCGCAGCTCGGGCTCGAGACACCGATGTTCGTCACCCATTGGCCCGCTTCGATGGCCTCGCTCGCCAAACTCAACGACGACGGCACCGCCGACCGCTTCGAAGCGTTCGCCCAGGGCATCGAACTCTGCAACGGCTTTGGCGAGCTTACCGATCCGGTCGAGCAGCGCGCACGCTTCGAAGCCGACCAGGCCAGCCGCAAGGCCCTAGGCAAACCAGCCTACCCCATCGACGAGCGCTTCCTCGATGCGCTCGAGCGGGGCCTCCCGCCAAGTGGCGGCAACGCCCTCGGCGTCGACCGCCTTCTGATGCTCCTCACCGGCGCCGACTCCATTCAAGAAGTCATGACCTTCCCCGCCGAAACCCTGTAGCGGCCGACCAAAGAAGCGACCCACTCCGACGCTCGAGTGCAACCCCGTGGCCGCCGCCGAGGCGCAAGCCTCACGAGGGCCTGGCGCCAGCGCGGAGGCGACCCTTTTCGCGACTTTTTGCGAGGCTCTCTACCGCCCGTGCGGGCGGTAGCAGAGATGAGACCGTTTCTCTCTCAGCTCTTTCTCCCTCCTGCGAGCGATGCTCGCTCGATGAGACGTTTAGATTCGACGCAGCGGTTCATGGTTTCCTACACGAGAGTCCGAAGAGCGACGCTCGCCCGATGAGAGGCCTAGGTTGGACGCAGCGGTTCATGATTTCCTGCACGAAAGTGCGCGGACTTCAGCGCCCTGAGGACACGGACGCCGCCCAGGGAGCCTGAAAGCCCATCGGCCTTGTCGGGCGCTTCGACAGCCGGTTGCGGCGCGGGAGAGAGAATCCTCCAAGTACAGCAGGCCTTCCCACCGAATCCAGCACGCGCTCCCGACGAACACAGCAGGGGCTCTTACCGAGTGCAGCGGCCCTTCCCACGCAGCACGCGCTCCCACCGACCGTTTCCCACGAACGGTGCTAGCGGCGTTCGGCCGCCTTGGCCTGTTCCCAGAACACGTCGAGCTCGTCTTCGGAGTAGTCCCTCAGCGTCTTGCCGTCGTCCGACGCGGCTCGTTCGCAGTGGCGGAAGCGGGTGGAGAATCGATTGAGGGACTTTCGGAGGGCGGCCTCTGGGTCGAGACCCTGTTTGCGGCCGTAGGTGGCGAGCGCGAAGAGCAGGTCGCCGAGCTCGTGCTCGAGGGCCTCCCGGTCGCCGGCCTCCGCGGCCTCGTCGAGCTCGCGAAGCTCTTCGTCGATTTTCTCTCGAGGGCCGCCGGCGTCGGGCCAATCGTAGCCGACGGCGCTCGCCTTCTCCCCAACGCGTACCGCCCGCAACAGGCCAGGAAGTGCAACCGGCACGCCGCTCAGCGCCCCGCGCTCTTTCTTCTCTTTGGCCTTGATCGCTTCCCAGCTATCGATGGCGCCGGCGGAGTCGGTGACCTCTTCATCGCCGAACACCCACGGATGACGTCGAACGATCTTCTCCGAAATCGAATCAACCACCCCGTCTACGTCGAACCAGCCCAGCTTGTCGGCTAGTTCCGATTGAAAGACGATCTGCAGCAGCAGATCACCGAGCTCTTCGCGAAGCATCTCGGGCTTCCCCTGGTCGATGGCGTCGACAACTTCGTACGCCTCTTCGATGACATACTGCCGCAGCGTCTCGAGCGTCTGCTCTCGGTCCCAGGGACAGCCGTTCGGGGCGAGCAACGTTTGCATCAGCGAAACGAGTCGCGGAAGGGAATGGCCGGGTTCACTCACCGGGCGCCCTTAGCACAGACAGAGAGGCTGTGCGCGGCGTCGGGGGAGGTTGACGAGGCACACGCGTTGGCGTCATGGTCGCGGTGGATGGCGTACGCGAAAAGCGCGATCAGCTCTCAGCAAATCATCGACGCCGCGATTGTCGTGCTCGCACGGCAGGGATACGCCCGAACGAGCCTGCTCGACATCGCCAAAGAGGCGGGGATGAGCAAAGGTGCCCTCCACTACCACTACCCCACCAAAGAGGCGCTGATCCACGCCGTCCTCGAAACCGCTTGCAACGTGGTGCAGGCGCGAACGCTCGATGCGTGGTCACCGTCCGACAACCCCTTCGAAGCCCTTCGCGGCTCACTCGAGGAACTCTGGGCCATTCGCGCTCAGCGCACCAACGAAGCCCTCGTCGTCGCAGACCTCCTCGCTCTGAGCCTGGTCGAGGAGACGCTCCGCCCGAAACTCGCGGAGTTCTACGAGCTCGGCGCGCGCCAGATTCGCGAGTACCTCGAATCGAACCTTCTGCCCCTTGGTCTCGAGCCTCGGGTGTCGCTCGACATCCTACCCCGCATCGTCATCGGGATGCTCGACGGCCTGGTAATGCAGGCGTTCGTCGACCCGGATGCACTCGCTCCCGAGGAGGTGGTCAACGCCATTCAGGCCATCGCGATCTCGATTTTCACGCCTTCGGGCGGCGCGACGTGAGCCAGCTCGAAACGATTCGCGACCAACCCGCCGCGGTGGAGACGCTCGTCCGCGCAAACCAGCTCGGACGCCTCGCCTCAGCCTACTTGTTCGTCGGTCCGAGCGGGGTGGGCAAAGAACTAGCCGCGACGGCTTGGGCCACTGACGTCGTGTCGGGAGGCGACCCGCGCATCATCGACCGCATCGAGTCTGGTTCGCATCCCGACGTCCGTGTGTTCCGTCCACGCGACGAAGGCAAACGCAACATCCAAGTCGACGTACTTCGGAACGAGATCCTCCCGCTCGCGCAGTTCGCTCCGTTCGAAGCGCCAAACACGTTCTTCATCTTCCCCGAAGCGGACGTGTCCTTCCCCGAGTACCAGCCCGAGGCAGCCAACGCCCTGCTCAAAACCCTCGAGGAGCCACGTCCCGGGGTCCACTTCATCCTGACGTCCGAGCGCCCCGAGTCACTGTTACCCACCATCCGGTCACGCTGCCAGCGCGTTCGCTTCGGCCGACTCGCAGACGCCGTGCTGCGCGACATCCTCACGGAACACGGGGTGTCGGAAGATTCGATTTCCCCTGCCATTGCGCTCAGTGCGGGCCAGGCCGACGTCGCGATCGCGCTCGGGCAAGACGATGCGGTGGCAGAGCTCACCGACCTCGCGTTCTCGGTAGATGCGGCGGTTGCTCGGTCCGGGCCGGGCACCCTCGTCGACCTAGCCGAAGCTCTCACGCGTCGTGACGACCTCGACCTCGCACTCTTGGCTATGCAGAACCTCTACCGAGACCTCGCGGTCACAGCGCTCGACGCCACCACCGATCGTGTCGCTTACCGGAGCCGGCTGGAGGACATCCGCGCACGCGCATCGATCGTCGGACCGAGCGCCGCTGCGGCACGCGTCTCGCTCATCCATCAGTGCATCGACTCGATGCGACAGAACGCCAACCGTCAGGTCGCCCTCGATGCTTTGCTGTTTGGCCTGCGAAGCACCCGGTAGTGGCGCCCCCGCTGTTTTTGGCTAGTCTCGGGCGCGAGATGGCCCGCCCCTATTACGTCACGACGCCGATTTACTACGTGAACGATCGGCCTCACATCGGCCACGCGTACTCGACGGTGGCGGCGGACGTCATGTCTCGATATCAGCGGCTTCGTGGTCGCCCAGCGTACTTCCTCACAGGCCTCGACGAGCACGGCCTCAAGATCGAGCGCCGCGCCAAAGAAGAGGGGCTGGCGCCGCAGGACTTCGTCGACCGCATGGCCGCGCCGTTCCGCGACGCCTGGGAAGAGCTCGACTGCGCGCACGACGGCTTCATCCGCACCACCTCGCCTGAACATCGCGAGAGCGTACAGGCCCTTTGGAAGATGATGGAGGACCGCGGCGACATCTACCTCGACGACTACGAGGACTGGTACTGCGTCGGCTGCGAGTCGTTCAAAACCGAAAAAGAACTTCTCGAAGGGAACCTCTGCCCCATTCACAAAACACCCGTCGAGCGGATCAAAGAGCGGAGCTACTTCTTCAGGCTGAGCCAGTACACGGAGCCGCTTCTCGAGTTCTACGAGGCTCATCCTGACTTCGTGCGGCCGGAGGCCCGTTTCAACGAAGTGAAATCATTCGTGAAGGAAGGGCTTCGCGACCTCTCGATCTCGCGAACCAGTTTCCGATGGGGCGTCCCCGTCCCGGGCGACGCCGAACACGTGGTGTACGTGTGGCTCGACGCGCTCGAAAACTACATCAGCGCGCTCGGGGGGCCCCAGGAAGAAGGCGGCGCCCCGCTCTACGACGAATTCTGGTCCTCCGCCGAAACGATCGTGCACATCGTGGGCAAAGACATTCTTCGGTTTCACGCGGTGTACTGGCCGGCCTTTCTGCTGAGCGCGGGGCTTCGTGTCCCGAGCCAGATCTGGGCGCACGGCTGGCTCACGGTAAACGGCGAAAAGATGTCGAAGTCCCTCGGCAACTTCCTTCCGCCCGGGCCGCTCGTCGAGGCCTTTGGCTCCGACGTGCTGCGCTACTACTTCATGCGCGAAGTGGGTTTCGGGCAAGACGGCGACTTCAGCCACCAGAACCTCTTGAACCGCTACAACGGCGAACTCGCCAACGGGCTCGGCAACCTGATGAACCGAATCGTGGCGAGCATCGTGAAAAAGAACTTCGACGGAAAGGTCCCATCGATCGATCTGCGCGCGCTCGCGCAGGCCGACCGAGACCTCATCGACAAGGCCGCCGCCACCGCCTCAACCGCCAGCGCCCACTTCGAAGCCCTTGCGTTCCACCGCGGCCTCGACGCCGTGTGGGAGCTCGTGGCAGCAGCCAACAAATACGTCGATGCCACCGAGCCGTGGAAGCTCGCCAAAGAGTCCAACACCGAGCGTCTGGGCGCGGTTTGCTACACGGTGCTCGAAACGCTTCGCTGGCTGTCGATCCTGCTCTTCCCCGTGATGCCCAACAAGTCGAACGAGCTTCGGTCACAGCTCGGGCTTCCACCCCTCCTCCCCACGGAGGCAGTCGACGTCTGGCCGAGCGTCTGGGGCGGCCTTCGTCCTGGCAACCAGACCGAAGCCCCCAAGCCGTTGTTCCCCCGTTTCGACAGCAGTCAGGAGCTTGCCATTCTCGAGAGGCTCGGTGTCGCTCCCGCCGCTCCGGAACCCACCAAGACCAAACAAACGAAGAAGAAAAAGGCAGCCGCCATGAACGACAAGTCCGAACCCAACACCGTCGAGTTCGACGACTTCGTCAAGGTCGACCTTCGCGTCGGCCTCGTGAAGGAGGCGGAAAAAGTCGAGAAGAGCAAGAAGCTCCTCAAGCTGCAGATCGATCTCGGCGAAGAAACCCCGCGCCAAATCCTCGCGGGCATCTCCGAGCACTACGAGGCCGCGGACCTGATTGGAAAGCGAGTGGTCGTCGTGGCGAACCTCAAGCCACGGAAGCTGATGGGCCTCGAGTCCCAAGGCATGGTGCTCGCGGCAAGCGACGACAATGGGCTCTGCGTCCTGAGTGTCGACGCCGACCTCGAACCCGGATCGCGCGCCAAGTGATCCCTCCGCTCGGGCCGACGTTCGAAGCTGCCCTTCGGGACGTCGGCGCTGAGTCGCCTCGGTTCCGAATCGACGCCGCGCAACGCCTGGCGGAGCCGCCGCCAGGTCGTGAGGACGAAGCGGCCGAGGCACTTCGTGTCCTTTTCGCCGATCCGGTCGGCCCCGTGCGACAAACCGCGTTCGAATCAGCCGGCGAGCTCGGCGCCGATACGCTCTTGCCCTCGCTCACGATCGCGTTCTCGGACGAGGACCGCGGTGCCCGACAGTCTGCGGTCCTGGCGGCCGGTCGTATCTCTCCGGAACGGAGCACCCCGGCCATCGAGGCTCTGCTCGAAGACGAGCGGCCCGAAATGCGGTTCAGCGCGGTGTGGACACTCACCAAGATCGGGCGCGCGAACCCCGAGCGCATCGCGCCGTGCCTCACGGACGGCGACGAGGAGGTGAGACTCGTCGCCGTGGAGTGCTTGGCCGAGCTCGGATCGACAGCTCATGCGGATTCCATCGCGGCACGCCTCGACGACCCGTCGCCCCACGTTCAGTTCGCCGCCGCGCTCAGCCTCGCGGCACTCCACGATGGGCGCGGCGCATCCCTCCTTCGCTCGTCGCTGGCCGACGCCGACCGCCGCTTCGACGCCGCGGTAGCCCTAGGCGACATTCAGGACGACTCCTCGCGAGGCGCGTTGGTCGCAATCGCCAAGAAGCGCGTCGGTTCCCCCATTCATCGCGCCGCGGCGGCGAGAGCGCTGGTGCGGCTAGGCGACCCGCTCGGAACGACCGTCATTCGGAAGATCCTCCGCAGCTGGCGGATCGAGGCGAGGCAGTACGCCGTGGAGCTCGTCGGAGAGCTCGGACTCGACACGTTGGTGCCCGACCTCGCAAGAGCCCTTCGGAAGAGCCGCGCGGTCGACCTTCCCGTGTACGAGACCGCACTCGAGCGCCTCGCCGGCCAAAGTCGCCAGGCCCGCGACTTGCTTGCTTCGGTTCGCGGCACGCATCACCCTGGTTGAGCGCATGCTGTTCGACACCCACTGCCATCTCGACGACCCGCGCCTTCACGGCGAGCTCGCGGACGTGCTCGCGCGTGCCAAGGACGCGGGTGTGACTCGGATCACGACGATTGGCTGCGCCAGCGACGTGGCATCGGTCCGCTCGGCACTCGAGCTCGCGCACGCCCACCCGGAGTGGATCACCGCCACCGCGGGAGTGCATCCGCACGATGCCAAGCACCTCGACCAGGCACTCGAAGACGCCCTGGTCGAGGCGGGAGACGACCCAGCGGTCGTTGCAGTCGGCGAAACCGGCCTCGACTACCACTACGACTACTCCCCGCGGGCCGATCAGGAACGTGCCTTTCGCAGGCAGATCGAGATCGCCAAGCAGCTCAAGAAGCCGCTCATCATTCACACCCGGTCGGCTCCCGAAGACACGCTCCGCGTTCTCCGCGAGGAGTCCGCCAAGGACGTCGGCGGCATCATCCACTGCTTCAGCGAGGACGCCGCATTTGCCCGGGCTGCCCTCGATCTGGGGTTCGTGTCTTCCTTCAGCGGGATCGTCACGTTCAAGAAGGCGGTGGAGGTCCAGGAAGCAGCCAAGCGGCAGCCCGCCGACGCCCTTCTGATCGAGACCGACGCCCCCTACCTCGCACCGATCCCGAAGCGTGGAAAACGCAATGAACCCGCATACGTAGCTCACACCGCTGCCCGCATCGCCGAACTTCGCGGCGACGATCCGCAGGCGCTAGCCGCGCAGACGTACGACAACGCCCTCCGCGTGTTCGGACTGGCCTCGTAGTCGGCGGATTCGCCGGTGATTCCGTCCGCCTTGACTCGGCTCGGCCCCTCACTATCTTTGCGGCCCTTTTTCGGGGGAGCAGACCTGTGAACACGAATCCCGGCCTCATCGGCACCAAGCTTGGCAATACGCAAATCTTCCTCAACGACGGGGAGGTTCGGCGCGTCACCGTGATCAAGGCAGGGCCTTGCGTCGTGGTCGGAAAGCGCACCCCGGACACTGATGGCTACGCGGCGCTCCGCCTGGGGTTCGGCACGAAGCGCGAGAAGCTCGTCAACAAGCCGGAAGCCGGAAACTTCAAGAAGGCCGGCGTCGACGCCGCACGCGTGGTCCGCGAGTTCCGCGTCGACCCCGAGCTTCTAGAGCGCTTCGAGGTAGGTCAGAAGCTCGGCGCGGCCGACATCTTCCAGGAAGGCCAGTTCGTCGACGTGTCGGCGACCAGCAAGGGCCGCGGCTTCACCGGCGTTATGAAGCGCCACAACTTCGCCGGTGCCGGTACGGTCGGCCACGGCACGCACGAATACAAGCGTCACGGTGGCTCGATCGGTCAGAACATGACCCCTGGCCGCACGCTTCGCGGGCAAAAAATGCCGGGCCAGTACGGCAACAAGAAGGCCACCATCCTGAACCTTCGCGTGGCTCGCGTTCTCGACGACGAGAACCTCGTGCTGGTCGAGGGCGGCGTCCCCGGCCCCAAAAACGGCTTCGTGACGGTGAAGGGCGCCATCAAGAAGGCCCCTATGCCGCTCCCGGAGCGACCGGTCGAAGCGCCTGAAGAGGCAGCCGAGGGCGGTGCCGAAGAAGCCGCGACCACCGACGAGGGCTAACTGGCTCCGCGCCGGAAGCAGGATCGCTACGGTCGCCGCGCGAGGCGCGAGGGCTATCCCGCACGCTCGGTCTATAAACTCGAAGAGATCGATCGGCGCATCCGGCTGTTCAAGCAGGGGCAGCGCGTTCTCGACCTCGGCGCGAGCCCCGGCTCATGGACACTGTTCGCCGCGGAGCGTGTGGGCAGAGGAGGACGAGTCGTCGGACTCGACCTCAAGGACCCCGAGGTCGCCCTGCCCGCACACGCCGAGATTCGGGTGCTCGACGCGTTCGCTGCAGACCCGGAGACCCTTGGCGGCCCATTCGACGTGGTGCTGAGCGACATGGCCCCCAAGACGAGCGGTCAACGGCACGCGGACCAATACCGAAGCTACGAGCTCTACACCCGAGCGCTCGGCCTGGCGTCGGAGGTGCTCAAGCGCGGAGGCATGTTCGTCGGAAAGATCTTTCAGGGCGCCGAGTTCGATGACGCGCGCGCGGCCACGCGCGATGCGTTCGAAAAGGTGCGGATCATCCGCCCCGAAGCTACCCGCGACGAGAGCTACGAGGTGTTTCTCGTGGGGCTGAACAAGCGGGGCTAGCGCTCGATCGCGCGGAGCTGAGCTTTCGCGCGTTCCGCGAAGGGGCCGTCGGGCTCGAGCTTCAGGACACGCTTGAGGTGTCGCCTCGCCTGGTCGACGTCGCCTCGCTTCGTGAGCATGGTGCCGAGCGCGTACTGGAGTGCCGCATCGTCCGGTCGTTGACTCACGGCGCGTCGCATCGTGCGGATGGCTGCATCGGGTTCTTCGGCCGCATAGAGAGCAAGCGCGAGCTCCGCGAGCAGCTCCGTCGGAGGGGGGTCGGACGCGTGCTCGAGCGCCGCATGAAGCACCTCGACGGCGTCTTCAGGAGCGCCGGCACGCCGGAGGGCGCTCCCCACCGCCACCGATAGGAGCACGTCGCCCGCCACGCTGGGCTTGGCGGCGCGAAGCTGCTCCGCTGCCTGATCCGGGCGTCCGCTGTCGAGGTAGAGCATGGCGAGATTGATGCGCGGAACAGGATCTTGAGGCAGAACGCGGATGGCCTCCAGATACTCTCGCTCGGCGGCCTCGCGGTTCCCTTGGTCTTCGTACGCGAGCGCTAGGTTGAAGCGTGCGGCGCCGAAGTCCGCGTCAAGCGCGACGGCGCGACCGAGCATGTTTACCGCCCCCGAGAGGTCTCCGCGCTCCCGAAGGAGTACGCCGAGGTTGTTGAATGCCTCAGCAAACCGGCTGTCAATCTCCGTCGAGCGGCGGTACGCCTTTTCCGCGGAGGACCAGTCGCCCTCCTCTTCATGCACGAGCCCGAGGTCGAGCCACGCACGGGCGTCGTTTGGGTCGTCGGCAATCGCTTCTTCGAAGAGGACCGCCGCCTCTTTGACCGCCCCCTTCGCGAGCAGCTGTTCGCCCTGCATGACTTTGGGCGACGCAATGGGCCTACTGACCACCTCGGCGGTGGTCGGCGCGGCAGGCGAAGGCGTACTGCTGCCACACGCCATGCTGCCAAGAGCCGCGAACACGAAGCCTGCGGTGCTGAGCGATCGTCCCATCGGTCCCCCCTCGTGGCGCCTAGTGTTCCTGTGCGCGGGCGTGAAGCGCAAGAACGCGGTCATACAGGACTCGCTGCAAACGCTTGAGCTTCTCAGGGTTCTGCAGCTTCAGGCCGTTGCGATCGGAGACGTAGAACACGTCCGCCACGCTCTGTCCCTCGGTGTTCACCTTGGAGACGGCGATCGTGAGCTTGAGCTCGTGAAGAGTGCGGGCGACCTCGTGCAATAACCCGGCGCGGTCGCGGGTGAACACGTCGACGACCGTGTAGCGGGCCGAGGCGTTGTTGTCGACGCTGATGTGTGTGGGCACTTCGGGCCCGGGCCTGACCGACCAAGGCGGAGGTGTGCTCTGCCGC
This sequence comes from Myxococcota bacterium, assembly GCA_039177115.1. Taxonomy (GTDB): domain Bacteria; phylum Myxococcota_A; class Polyangia; order Polyangiales; family Houyiibacteriaceae; genus SG8-38. The sequence goes on along the minus strand of JBCDFZ010000006.1, from coordinate 82,929 downwards.
GCCACCAAATCGGCCACGGAAATCCGATCGGTGATGCGCTTCGCGATGTCGTCGCGCAGCTCGGCGGCAAGCCTCGCCGGCATGGGCGTGTTCTCACCGATCTTGACCCAGAACACGTCGAACGCCTCGTTGCCGGCGGCCCGCTGACGTGTGTAAATCTGCGCGCTCACGACCGACAGATCGTGGGCCGCGAACACGGCGGTGAGGTCGGCCAGAAGCCCTCGCATGTCGGAGCTGACGACGACGACCTCTTCCACGTCGTCGCTCGGCCCGGGGCCAACGCGGACTGTCACCGGCCCCTCGTCGCGGTCCCGGGCAATCCTGGCGTGGCGCCGGACGACGTCGACGGGGTTCCCGAGGAAGTAGCGATCGGGCATCTCGTCGATGAAGGTTTGGAGCTCGTCTCGCCCTGCATCGCCGGCAAAGCCCACGATGGCTTGAAGCTTCACCTCGAGCACACGGCTCTCGGTTTGAGCAGGAGCGTCGCCGTGCTCTATCTCGGCGAGCGCGGCGAGGTAGAGGTCCTCGAGCGCCCTCGCCTTCCAAGACGTCATCGCCTTGGGGTTCACCGTCGACACGATGGCCACCGTGCAGAGGAAGAGATCGCGAAGGCGCTCGGGCGTTTCGACGAGGCGTACCACCTCGGCAAGGCCGCGAGGGTCGTGAATATCGCGCTGCGTGGCCCCTCGGTAGAGCGTTTGCTGCTCGCGGACGAGCCAACCGATGTGCTGCGCATCCATCGGACTGAAGCCGAGCCGGACGGCGACACTCTCCGCCATGCGAGAGCCCTCGAGCTCTTGGTCCTTCCCGCGGGCGCGACCGAGCGAGTGAAGCAACACGGCAAGAATGATCGGCAGGCGACGAGGCGCCTCCGCGGCGAGACGAGCCGCGAGCGAAGAGGCGCGTTCTTCTCCGCTCGCCATGGCCTGGAAGCGCTCGACCGCCTTCACCGCGTGAATGTCGGCGGTGTACACGTGGAATACGTCGTGATTAACACGGCCGACGAGAGGATCGAACTCGGGGATCATCGCGTTCATGAGCCCGACGTCGTGGAGCTCGGCCACGAGCGACCCCGTTCGAAAGCGGGTTTCGCCTACGGAGCGAAGAGCGGACAAGAAGAGCTGCGTGGCCTCCTCTGAATCCTGAAGACGGATACGCCAGCGTTTGTCGGGAGCGATCCGGGCGATGGCATCGCGCGCCGCGTGGTCTGGGCGGCTGTTGTGTTTCAGCGCCTGCCGATAGAAGCGGAACGCCAGCGCGGGGTCGGAGTCGATGCGCGTCGGCTCCTCGATTGAAATGATGCCGTCGGCGACGAACATGCCGTCCGCCAGCTTTCTGAAAGTACTGGCCCGGGTTTTTCCGCGCGGGCGCGCTCTGTCGAGCATGCGCTCCGCTGTGAGCGCCACGATTCGGGCGTGGCGGTAGTAGGCCTGCATGAACTGCTCGACGCCGAGGGTGACCCCGTCGACGAAGCCAAGCTCTTGCGCGACGTCTTCCTGGTCACCGAAGGTGAGCCGATCCTGCTGCCGACCAGCGCGCAGGTGAAGCAGGTTGCGCACTCGCCAGAGCATCTCGCGAGCGCTGTCGAGCTCCTGCACCTCGCGCGCGAGAAGCGCCCCGGTACGAACGTAGTCCTGCTCGTTTCGCGCGCCCCAGCGCGCACGCGCGGCCCATTCGGCCACATCCAGGTCGCGAAGCCCCCCCCGTCCCTGCTTTACGTCGGGCTCGAGCAAGTAGAGGCTCCCACCGAACCTACGGTGGCGACTCGCCGTGTCCTGCTCGAGCGCGTCGAGGAAATCCATGAGGTGCGGCTCGAACACACGCTCCCTCGCACCGCGCTCCAGGTCGTCGAGCAGTGAGCCGCTGCCAGCAACCCGGCGAAAGTCGATTAACGTGGTGGTGGTACGGATGTCTTCTTGGGCGAGTGCCAAGGTCTCGTCGATGCTCCGCACGGCGTGACCGATATCGACACCGAGATCCCACAGTGGGTAGAGGAGGCCCTCGGCTAGCGCGCCGACGAATGGATCCGACGAGTCGTCGCATAGGAAGACCACGTCGACGTCGCTGTTCAGTCCAAGCGTGAACCGACCATAGCCACCGACGGCAACCAGGGCGACGCGTCCACGAGCCGCAGGCCTCAGCGTCTGCGTTGCCGCATCGGCCGCGCAGTAGAGCGCGCTCAGCAGTCCGTCGAGCGCTCGGGCATGCTCTCGCGCAGTGATCACCCCCGGATCGCCTCGACGCACGGCGTCCTCGAACGCTCGGCGATAACCGCCGAGGTAGCCGCTACAGGTCTTGCCGAGACTTGGCGCGAGACCGCCTAGATCGATGACCGGACTGGATACTTCCGACAACGGTCGCCGAGTATGACCGTGGGCTCACGGGTGGGCAAGCTAGCGGGATCCGAGGAATGATGCGATTCCAGACGCGATTCCGGAAGCCAACTCGCGCCGATATCGCTTCGTGGTAAGCGCTCGCGCCTCGGGCTCGAAGGTGAGGAACGAGGCCTCCACGAGCACTGCCGGCATCTTCGCGCCAACCAACACGTAGAACATCGCTGAGCGCACCCCACGATCGCCAAGATCGGACACGACGCGTCGGCCGCGGCCGAGCGTCGAGCGTTGGATTGCGTTGGCCAAAGCAAGTGATTCACGGGCCTGCCCTCGACGATGGTGCGCCGCAAGAATCCGTTGAATTCCCGTGACCGAAGCGACTCTCGTTCCGTTCTCGCGCGCGGCCAGTCGAAGCGCTTGTCGATCGTTGTTCGTGTCGAGCACGAAGGTGGTGACTCCACCCGTGGTGACCTCCCCCGCCCCAGCGTTCAGATGAATGGACACGAACACGTCCGCCTCGACTGAGTTCGCCAACGCGCAGCGCGCCTCGAGCGACAAACCAGAGTTGTCCTCGCGCGTGAGCATGACGCGAGCGCCTGGCAGAATCTGCAGGAGACGTTCGCGCGTTAGCTTCGCGATGTCGAGTGCTACGGTGGACTCCACCAAGTCGAAGGCATCGTTCGCTGCGCCGGGTTCAGACCCACCATGACCCGGGTCCAACACGATCACGGGCGGCGCGTCTTCTGAACCGCCGTCGCGCTGCGCGGTGACGTCGATGACGATGCGATACGGATCCGTCAGATAGAAAACGCGGCCTTCGGCGCCTGGCTCGAGATCGACGACGACACGCGGTTCGGGACTCGAAAGCCGGACGCGCGCAATGCCCCCCGCGTCCACCTCGGTGAGCGGACGAAGGCCTTTCCCATACGCGGTGCGGAGCAGACGGATGGCGACGCGCTCAGGAAGGGTACCGGTGCTGGGCAGCCTCTCTTGTTCAAACAAAGGCGCGCCATCAAAGACGAGCACCACCCGTGCGCTGGCCGAGGCCCGCGTGTCTGCCCCGAAGATGCGAATGTCCCGCAGTCGCGCGTCGATCGGATCCGGCTCGGTCCCTGAGGGGAAGAGCTCAGCTTCCTCGGCGAGGACGATCGGGTCGGGCGCGGCGACGCGAGCATCCGTGGGGTCGCAGCCACTCATGATGAGCAGGCTCACGATCGCCCTGCACCCAGCTGTGATCGCTGCGCCTCGAATGCAAGCGGGTCTACGCGAGACGAAAGGATCGGTCAACGCCGCCGGACGCGAGCAGTCGGTCGGCCCCACGCGTTGACCGCCTGCTACCCATGGCATAGCTTCCGCCGCATGGCGGGGCTCACGTACCGTGACGCAGGGGTCGACATCGACGCTGGGGAGGCGCTCGTCGAGAGAATCAAGCCTCTCGCGAAATCCACGGCAACGCCGCACGTGCTCGGCGGGCTTGGGGGCTTTGCCGGGCTTTGCTCCATCCCCGACGACATCGACGACCCCGTGCTCGTCTCTGGGACTGACGGCGTCGGTACGAAGCTCAAGCTCGCCTTCGACCTCGGGAAGCACGACACCATCGGGATCGACCTCGTCGCGATGTGCGTGAACGACATCATCACGGTCGGTGCGCGTCCGCTCTTCTTTCTCGACTACTTCGCCACGTCGAAGCTCGACGTCGATCAAGGAGAGGCCGTCGTGCGAGGCATCGCCGAGGGCTGCCGGCAAGCCAAGTGCGCACTGCTCGGGGGCGAGACCGCCGAGCTCCCGGGCTTCTATGCCAAAGGCGAATACGACCTTGCCGGCTTTGCGGTTGGCGTCGTCGGCCGAAAGCAAATCATCGACGGTTCAGAGGTTGCGGAAGGCGACGCCGTGGTCGGGATCGCTTCCAACGGCCTTCACTCGAACGGTTTTTCCTTGGCCCGCCGTGCACTGCTCGACGGAGACGGCGCCCTTCCACTCGACTACGCCGTCGAGGAGCTCGGGCCACTCGGCGAAGCGCTGCTCCGGCCGACGCGGATTTACGTCGACGCCGCACGAACGGCCATCGAACACGGTGCGAAGGCCATGTGCCACGTCACCGGCGGCGGGCTTCCAGAAAACCTGCCGAGGGTCGTCCCAGCGGAGCTCGGGATCGACCTCCGTACCTCCGCCTGGAAACCGGACCCGCTCTTCGGTCTCATTCAATCTCGCGGAAACGTGGCCGACGACGAGATGCGGCGAACTTTCAACATGGGAGTCGGCTTCGTGGCGCTGGTGTCGCACGCGGATGCGGCCCCGTTGGTGGCCGCGCTAACCGAGCTCGGCGAGCGAGCTGCATTGATCGGCCAAGTAACGAGCGCCCAAGGCGTCACCTTCTCGGATTGAAGCTGATGGACACGGTGGTTTTGGTTTCAGGTCGTGGATCGAACTTGAGGGCGATCTGCGCGGCGATCGACGAAGGGCGTTGTGGCGCGCGTATCGTGGGGGTGGTCTCGGACCGCCGAAAGGCGGCCGCGCTCGAGTTTGCCGCGGACCGCGGCATCCCAACGAAGGTGGTGCCGCTCAAAAAGGGCGACGACCGCAACCAGTGGAACGTGGTGCTCCAGCGCGAGGTCGCATCGTTTCAACCGCAGCTCGTCGTCCTCGCAGGCTTCATGCGAATTCTCGGCGGCTCGTTCGTCGAGGCGTTCCGCGGACGCATCATCAACGTACACCCCGCGCTCCTTCCCGCGTTCCCGGGACATGACGGCCCTAGCGCCGCTCTTCGTGGGGGCGTGCGAATCAGTGGCTGCACGGTGCATGTCGTGGACGACGGGGTCGACACGGGCCCGATCATCGCGCAGGCGGCCGTCCCCGTGCTGACCAACGACACGCGCGACACGCTGCATGCCCGGATTCAGGTGCAGGAGCATCGGCTGCTGCCCGAGGTCGTCGCTTGGATCGCACGCGGTGACATCGAGCTAGATCCGTTGAGAGTGAACGTACCCTCGACTGACGCCGCGTCGGCGCTCTTGGTGCCGAGTCGTAGCTCGTAGACGGCGACCGGGCGGGTCGTCGCGCATGTGGGCACTCGCCCCACAGAACGGGGATGCACCTGGGCGCTTTGTGCACGGCAGGACCGCTCTGGTACGATGCTGTGATGGCTGCTCCGCAACAGAATACTTCGCTTACGCTGCGGCAACTGCTTCGATTGATGGTCGAACGTGGTGCTTCGGACTTGCATATCACCACAGGTTCACCGCCGCAGCTTCGCATCGACGGCAACCTCGTTCCGCTTCGCACCGCACCGCTCAAACCGCGCGAGAGCAAAGCGCTTTGCTACGAGGTCATGACCGAGGATCAGCGGCTGAGGTTCGAGAAAGGTCACGAGATCGATTTCTCGTTCGGGGTGAAGCAGCTTTCGCGATTCCGGGCGAACGTCTTCTTGCAACGCGGTGCCATTACCGGTGCATTTCGTTCGATCCCCTTCGAGATCCGGCCCATCGCGGAACTCGGCGTACCCCCGGTTGTGGAGGAGCTATGCACGAGGCCGCGCGGTCTGGTCCTGGTGACCGGACCCACGGGTTCCGGTAAGTCCACCACGCTCGCATCGATGATCGACAAAATCAACTGCGAGCAGCGGCACCACATCGTGACGGTCGAAGATCCGATCGAGTTCTTGCACTCGAACAAACTGTGCATCGTGAACCAGCGTGAAGTGGGTTCTGACACCACAGGCTTCAAAGACGCGCTCAAGTACGTGCTGCGTCAGGACCCTGACGTCGTGCTCATCGGCGAGATGCGAGACCTCGAAACGATCGAAGCGGCGCTCACGATTTCAGAAACAGGTCACTTGGTATTCGCGACACTTCACACCAACACGGCGGCCCAGTCGATCAACCGTATCATCGACGTGTTTCCGTCCGGCCAGCAGAGCCAGATTCGTGCGCAGCTCTCGTTCGTGTTGCAGGGCGTGCTGAGTCAGATGCTGCTGCCTCGATGCGATGGACCGGGCCGTGTGATGGCGTGTGAGGCGCTGGTGCCGAACGCCGCGATTCGGAACCTCATCCGCGAGGACAAGATCCACCAGATGTACGGCATCATGCAGACCGGCCAGGAGACCTCAGGCATGCAGACGATGAACCAGTCGCTGCTTCACCTGGTCGCCCACGGGGTACTCGATCGAGAGCTCGCCGAGATTCGGTCACCGGAACAGGAGGAATTCCGGCAAATGCTGACGACATTAGACCGAAAGGGTTACGGCACCAACTATCGCTGAGGGGCAGATTCGGCGTCCCGGTAGATTTTGTCTATCGTGAAGACGGGATTTGGCGATGAAGAGCATGACTTATCGGGAGTGGGGGCGCGTGGGGATCGCTCTCGCATTATTTATGTCACTTTCCGTTCCAGCTGTTGCGCAGGACGGGGCCACGGAGATCTCCGTGGAACACCGCGCGAAAGCGGCCGACGCCTACGACCAGGGAACGTCGGCCTACCTGGGCGGTCGATACGAGCTCGCAGCCCATTGGTTCGAGCGCGCGTATCGTTTGGTGCCCACCTCTGCCGCGCTGCTTCAGGCGATCCGTGCGCAGAGCAAAGCGGGCAACGTCATTCGCGCCGCAAACCTCGGGATGCTGATGAAAGAGCGCTACCCGAAGGACACGCGCGGAATGTCGACGGCGCGAGAAGCAATCCAGGCGGCAAAACCGTACGCCGTGTTGGTCGTGCCGAACTGCAGTCAGGATTGCACGCTCGAACTCGATGGCGCGGTCATCGAGTTCACGACGTTCTTCGTCTCGGCCGAAATCGAACACGTGCTCAAGGGCGGCTTCGAAACCGGCGAGACCACGGTGATGGTCAGCGGTGAGCCCGGGTCCACCGAGAGAGTCTCACTCGTCGCACCGCTTCCGCCACCGCCACCGCCGATCCCACGCTGGGCATTCTTCAGCTCGCTCGGAGCGACGGTCGCCATGGGCGCAGTCACGGTCTGGTCCGGACTCGACGCCAACAACGGCGTATCCGACTTCGAGGCCGCCGCACGGACTGCCAACTCGCCGGGCATCAACAACAACGGTTCGCCGACTCCGGCTCAAGAGGCGGAGGCTCTGCTGAACGACGGCCAGAAGAAAGAGCGGCGCACGAACATCCTCATCGGTGTGACGGCCGGCATGGCAGCCGGGACGGCGGTGATGGGCATCTTCACAAACTGGAAGAAGGAGTCTCGCGAGCCAAGCGCTCGACGCCTCGAACCTGGCGTCGGCGTGACGAACCGCGGCGGCGCATTGTCTCTCAAGGGCCGATTCTGATGGTTTCACCGGCCGGAATGCCAGGGGGCGATCTCGGCTCCCGACCGATGGCCGGCAGGCAACTCGGACGCTACGAGATCCTGACTCAGCTCGCTTCGGGCGGAATGGCGTCGGTGTACATCGCGCGCGCTCAGGGGGTGGCTGGCTTCGAACGCCTCGTCGCCATCAAGGTGCTCCATCCTCACCTGGCCTACGAACAAGAGTTCATCTCGATGTTCCTGGACGAGGCCAGGCTTGCGGCACGAATCCGGCACATGAACGTCGTGCCCACGCTCGACATCAGCGACAGCCACGGCGACGGCTACTTCTTGGTGATGGAGTACATCGAGGGGAACCACCTCGGCGCCCTTCTCGGCCGCGCTGCCAAGAAGGGAGAGCGGCTTCCGCGCGCCTTCGTGTTCCGCGTTCTCGTCGATGCGCTTCAAGGACTCGGCGCCGCGCACAGGCTCACCGACGAAAACGGCGACGACCTCAAGCTCGTCCATCGCGACGTGTCGCCCCACAACATTCTGGTCGGCACTGACGGCATCGCTCGCCTGACTGACTTTGGTGTCGCCAAAGCCGACGTGCGCATGGCATCGACGCGAGCCGGCCAGTTCAAAGGCAAGCTCTCTTACATGGCACCGGAGCAGGCCTCCTCGAGCGATACCGACCAGCGCTCCGACCTCTTCAGCGTAGGGATCATTCTGTGGGAGTCGCTCACGGGTCGGCGCCTGTTCAAGGGAGACTCGAACGCAGCGACGCTCAACAAGTTGCTCAACGACGAAGTCATTCCACCGTCGAAGCTCTGGGCCGACCTCGAGCCCTACGACGAGATCGTCATGAAGGCGCTTCATCGCGACCCGGAACAACGTTTCCAGACTGCCGACGAGTTTGCCGAGGCGCTCGACGCTGCGGCAGGCCGCGGGGGGATCGCCAAAACCCGAGACGTCGCCGAGGTCGTTCGATCGCTCGACGCAGAAAAGCTCCGCACCGAGAGACAGCGGGTCCGTGACTCGATCGAAACGCTCGGGCGAAACGACTTCGCCGAGTCGCAGGTGCCCATGCCGCGAGACGGCTCGGCCCCTGGCAGTCAAACCTATAGCCGGGGAGGTGCTGTCGCGCCCGACGGTAGCGTGTCCGGCGTGCTGAGCGACGGGACGCCTGTGATCGTCAGGGCGCCCGGTGAGTCGCCTTGGCTGAAGTGGCTGGTGATGCTGCTCGCTGTGCTCGTGTTCATGTATGCGGGCTTCCTGGTGTGGCGACTGATGATCGCCCCTCAGACCGTCGCGCCCCCACCCGCAGAGCCCGCAGTCGTGGAGCCGCAGGAGCCGGCCGCGCCTGAACCGCCGCCCGAACCGGTGGTCGAACCGCCGCCCGTCGAGGAGCCCGAAGCCAAGGCGCCGGAGCCGAAACCAAAGGCGAAAGCGAAGCGTAGACGGCGCCGAGCCCGGCCACAGCCGAAGGCTTCTAGCAAGGCCGAATCCTCGGCATCCTCGAGGAAACCGGCCAATGCGAAACCCGCGCCCACACCGCCGAAGACCGAACCGGTCGACATCGATATCCAGAACCCCTACAGAAACTGACGGGCGGATGGCAGCCAGAACGGAATTGCGCCTCGCTTTTGACCGCTCGATCGCGGATCAGCTAGGATTTTAGGAGCCCGAGGGGGATCGGGCGGAGATCACATGGCCGAGTGGGTATACGAAGCGCGCACTCGCGCGGGCGAAGTTCAGACGGGGATCATCGAGGCTGACACGAAGGAGGCGGTCCAGTCGCGCCTTCGCGCCCGTCAGCTCAATCCGGTCAAGATCAAGAAGAAGGGTCGGGAGCTCAAGCTCTCGTTCGGCACGGGCGTCACTTCGAAAGAGCTCGTCGTGTTCACCCGTCAGTTCGCCACGATGATCGACGCGGGCCTTCCGCTCGTCCAGTGCCTCGACATTCTCTCGAGCCGTGGCGAGAACAAGAACCTGAATACGATCCTCAAAGACGTCAAAGACTACGTCGAGCAAGGCGGCACGTTCTCCGATGGACTCGGGCGTCACCCCAAGCTGTTCGACGAGCTTTTCGTCAACCTCGTCCGCGCCGGCGAGATGGGCGGTATCCTCGACACGATTCTGAACCGCCTTGCGGTGTACATCGAAAAGCGCGTCAAGCTAGCTCGGCAGGTTCGCGGCGCCATGGTCTATCCCATCGCGATCTTCTTCGTGGCGATCATCGTCGTCGTCGTGATGCTCGCGTGGGTCATCCCGAGCTTCAAGGGCATGTTCGCGGAGTTCGGTGGCGAGGACTCCCTGCCCGCTCTGACGCAAATGGTCATCGCTGCATCGGAGGGCTTCCTGAGCAACATCGTTTGGATCATCCTGGCAGTCGCAGGGCTGGTCTTCGGTGTCGTCTGGGTGTATCGGCAGCCCGCTGGAAAGCACTTCTTTCATCGAACGCTGCTGGTCCTACCGGTGCTCGGACCGGTTATGCGCAAGATCTCGGTGGCGCGTTTCACGCGGACCCTCGGAACGCTGCTCGCTGCCGGTGTTCCCATTCTCGACGCGCTCGACGTCGTGAAGAAGTCGGCGGGTAACGTCGTCGTCGAAGGCGCGATTCAAGAGACTTCGAACAAGATTCGCGAGGGCCGCACCATGGCCGAACCGCTGATGGAAACCAACGTGTTCCCGCCCATGGTGGTGCAGATGATCGGTGTGGGGGAGCAAACCGGTGCACTCGACACCATGCTCAACAAGATCGCCGACTTCTACGAGGAAGAGGTCGATGTCGCCGTGGCAGCGCTCACTTCACTGCTCGAGCCGCTCATGATGGTGTTCATCGGCGGAATCGTCGGCACCATCCTCATCGCGATGTACCTGCCGATCTTCTCGATCGCGGGTAAAGTAAACGCGGAGTGATTCAGCCAACACCGAGGCCCGCCCCACCACGCGAAGAGGCCCACCCGCATCGCCGGCTCCAGTGGGTCCTCGGCGGGCGCCTCGTGATTGCGACCGTTCTGCTCGGTACGACCATGTACCTGGCACAGGATGCGATCCAGTACGGGCACTTCACGCCAAACTTCCTGCTCGTCCTGATCTCCGTGATCTACGGATCCTCGATCCTGTTTGGGGTTTGGCTGCTCGTCGGTCGTCAGGAGCACAAGGTGGCGATGGCGGTGACGGGGCTCGACGTCATCCTCATCACTGGGCTCGTCTATCTGACAGGAGGCGCCGGGAGCATCTTCTCCTTCCTCTACGGAGCCGAGATCCTGACGGCGGCGCTGACCCTCGGTGCGGGCGCCGCGTACTACACCGCAGCCACATGCCTCGCCTGCTACTTCCTCCAGGGGCTTGCCCTCAATATCGGCTGGCTCGCGCCGCCGCCGGACCAGCCTCTCAGCCAGTACGTCCTCGACTCGAAGGACTTCATCTTCGCTCTCCTCTGGAACATGGTGGGTATCGGCGCCGTGGCAGTTCTTGCGACGAACCTTGCCCGCCGTGCACAGGTCGCAGGCCTTCGACTCGAAGCGGCCGAACAGAGTGCAGCGCATCTCGCTCGGCTCAACGACGATATCGTGCGGTCGATCGCGTCCGGCCTCATCACTGCTGATGAGAGTGGCTTGATTCTCGGCGTGAACCGCGCGGCGCGCGACATCCTCCGCGATCCGCAGGGAACGCTCCTTGGGAACCCCCTCTCGTCGGTCCTTCCCAGCTACCAGTCCACCCCGGCTAGCCAGGCGGCACGACGCGCGGAGGCGCGCGGTCGGCGAGCCGACGATTCCGAGTTCCCGATGGGCTACACGGTAAGTCCACTGCTCGACGAAGACGGAAACTCGTCGGGCCACCTCCTCGCGTTCCAGGACCTCACGGAAATCAAGACGCTCAAGGAGCAGGCCGAGCGCGCGCAGCGTTTGGCAGTGCTGGGCCAACTCGCTGCGGGGCTCGCGCACGAGATCCGAAACCCGTTGAGCTCGATCTCGGGTTCGGTAGAGATGGTCCGCGAAGGCAACGCACTCGGGCCCGAAGACAGGCGCCTCCTCGGCATCGTGATTTCCGAAGTCGAGAGGCTGAACGAACTCGTGACCACGATGCTTCAGGCAGGACGACCAAGCCAGATTCATCCCGCAGACAAAGACCTGCGCGTGATCGTCAGCGAGGTGGTGGCGGTGGCGAGGGGCGAGGCCACCTCGAGTAACGGCCTGTCGATCGAGGAACGCGCACCCGCGGAACCCGTCATTGCCACGGTCGATCCGGACCGAATGCGTCAGGTCGTCTGGAACCTGGTCAAGAACGCGGTGCAGGCGTCGCCGCGAAAGGGCACGGTCGAGGTGAGAACCGGCCGCGATGAGCGTGGCTTCGCGTTCTTGGAAGTCGCCGATGAGGGACCCGGCATCGAGCGCGCGCAGCGTGCCCGACTGTTCGACGTCTTTTACTCGGGGCGCAGCCACGGGGTTGGACTAGGGCTGGCACTCGTGAAACAGATCGTCGACCAGCATCGAGGGCGCGTAGAGATTCTCGACCGAGAAACTGCCGGGACGTGCTTTCGGGTCACGCTCCCCGCGGACGCTGCCTCGGTCAGACCGAACGCAGCCACGCCTCGAGCTGAGCCCGAGGGTCGTCGGCTCGCATGAGCCCCTCGCCTACCAACACCGCATCGGCTCGCCCGTGGGCAACCGACCGGTAGTCTTCGGGCGACCGAACGCCGCTCATGAACACCGCGATACGGTCGTCCGGGATGCGAGACACGCATCGCTGTGCGAGGTCCTTGTCGACCTTGAAGGTCTCGAGGTCGCGGGCGTTCACGCCAATGATTTTCGCGCCAAGTGCCACGGCACGATCCACTTCGTCGGCGTTGGCGGCCTCGACGACGGGCTCCATGCCGAGTGCCTGAATGCGGCTCGTAAGCTGCGCCAGCGTGTCGTCGGAGAGCGCGCGGACGAGGAGTAGCACCAGGGAGGCACCTGTGTCGTAGGCCAAGTCGACCTGAACGGGGTCGAGCACGAACCCCTTGAAAAGCACAGGCGCCGAAACCGCGCGCGCCACTCGTCGCACGAGAAGAGGAGAACCGCCGAAACCAGGTCCGTCGGCGAGGACGCTGATGACCGCGGCGCCACCCTTCTCGTATTCGCTCGCGACGCGGACGCCCTCCCCCGGACGCCAGGCGCGAATCTGTCCTGCGCTCGGGCTCCTAAACTTCACTTCGGCCATCACGGCGGGGCCCCCCTCGACTCGGGAGAGCGCTGCCAATGCCCGCGCGCTGCGCGAGGGATCGGCGTGCCGCTCCACTGCGGGCATCGCGAGCAGGTGGCGCTTTCGCCGAAGGTTCTCTCGCCGCTTTCGCGCCAGGATGTGGGTCAGGTAGTCGGTCATGCGTCGCTCGTGAACTCGATCCATCGCGCGAGGGTTCGAGCAGCATCTCCGCTGTCGATCGCGTCGGCGGCACGAGCGGCGCCTTCTGCCGGGGTGGTTGCCACACCGGCCACGCAAAGGCCGGCTCCGGCGTTGAGGAGCACGGCCGCCCGCGGCGGTCCCGTTTCGCCGGCGAGTACGCGACGAATGATCTCGGCGTTGTCGTCGGGTTCGCCACCGATCAGCCCTGTCACTGGCACGGGTTCGACCCCGAAGCTCGCTGGCGTCAGCTCGGATCGTTCCACATGTCCTCCGCCGTACGCGGCGACCTGCGTCGTGCTCTCGGGGGACACTTCGTCGAGCCCGTCGTCGCCTCGCACCACCCAAGCTCGGGTGAGACCGAGCGCACCGAGGGCTCCCGCGATACGGTCGAGCGGCGCCCCTCCGTACACTCCGACGATCTGATGGGTCGCCCCGGCGGGGTTTGAGAGGGGGCCGAGCATGTTGAAGATCGTTCTTCCGGTCAGCTGACGGCGGACCGGCGCTGCGTGGCGGAGCGCACCGTGATGAGCCTGGGCGAACAGGAAGCCAATCCCGACTTCTTCGATGGCACGCCGTACCTTGTCGGGCTTCGAGTCGATCCGAAGTCCAAGCGCCTCGAGCACGTCCGCGCTCCCTGCTTTCGAGCTCGCCGCGCGGTTTCCATGCTTGGCTACCGACACTCCGCAGGCCGCGATGACGATTGCCGAGGCGGTAGAGATGTTGAAGGTGTGAAGCCCGTCGCCGCCAGTCCCCGCGGTATCCAGCAGCGGGCCGTCGACCTTGGGCTCGATGCGTACACAGCGGCGTCGCATGGCGCGCGCGGCGGCCGCAATCTCATCCACGGTTTCGCCCTTCATGCGAAGCGCGATCACGAAGGCGGCGATCTGCGCTTCGGAAACCTGGCCCTCGAGGATCTGGTCGAGGGCATTCTCCATCGTAGGTCCGTCGAGGTCCTCCCGACGAACGACGCGCTCGATGGTGTCGCCGATCACGGGGCGCTCCGCGCGACCATGGAATCAAGCCAGTTCTGAAGCAGGCGGTGGCCGTGTTCCGTCAAGAACGATTCGGGATGGAACTGGACGCCCTCGATGGGCAGCTCGGTGTGGCGGAGGCCCATCACCTCGCGCTCCTCGGTCCAAGCGGTGATTTCGAGCTCTGGCGGCACGGTGTCGCGCGCCACGATCAGCGAGTGGTAACGGGTGGCCGTGTATGGGCTCGGAAGGCCACTGAACACCCCTCCACCCTCGTGAAGAATGGGGGACGTGCGGCCGTGCATGAGCCGATCCGCACGCACGATCGAGGCGCCGAACCTCTGGGCGATGCTCTGGTGGCCGAGGCACACCCCAAACGTTGGGACGCGAGGACTCATCTTTTCGATCAGCGACAGGCTGATGCCGGCGTCCTCTGGGCGGCCCGGGCCCGGGCTGATCAATACACCCGCGGGGTTGAGGGACTCGATCTCGTCGAGCGAAGTGACGTCATTCCGACGAACGACGACCTCCGCGCCGAGCTCGCCGAGGTACTGCACCAAGTTGTAGGTAAACGAGTCGTAGTTGTCGATCACCAGGATCATGGGTCACCGCTAGCGGCTCGCCGTGAGCGCGTCAACCACCGCCCGAAGCGGTGGGTTCGTAGCCTCGATCGCGAAGGAACTTCTCGAGGCGGAGGTTGAGCATCTCGGGGTACTCGAAAGCGGCGTAGTGCGTGGCACCCGGGATCACCATGAGCTCCGCACCTCGAATCCTGCGCGACATCCGCTCGGCAGCGAGCCGCGGAGTGAACGCGTCTCGTGCACCCGACACCAACAGCGTGGGGACGTCGATTTGGGGCAGGAGGTCCCAGGCGTCGTGTTCGCCGAGCCGCTCGAGGATCGCGATGTAAGTCTCCATGTTGAGTGTTCGAGAGTCTTCGACCAGCGCGCCGAAGAGCTGCTCGTCGAGTGTGCGCGAGGCCAGCCCGACTCGCTTGATCCACTCGCCCGGGTCCGGCAGACGAGAGACCTGAGCGATAATCGTTTCGATGAACCGAGGAACCGAGCGGAGCCCGCGGAGGACCGGCGGGAGGAGTCTGCCGGTCACGTTCAGATTGAATACGTAGTCCCACGGACGCCCAGCGAGCCCGTTGACGAGTGCGAGCGACGCCACACGGTCGGGCGCAGCGCGAAACGTTTCGAGAGCCACCTGCGCGCCCATCGACCACCCGACGAAAGCGGCGCGATCGATGTCCTCTTCGTCCATCAGTCGGAGCGCGTCGCGGGCATGCGTTGCGATCGTGAGCGCGCGCCGGTCCTGCGGAGTCCCGGAGTCGTACAGGCCGCGGTAGTCCCAGGTCACGAGGCGGTAGCGGTCTCGGAAGTACTGAATCTGATGGCTCCAGGCCCTCCAGCTCCCCGCGAGGCCGTTGCAGAGGAGGATCGGACGACCCCGGCCCACGGAGCGATAGGCAATCTCGGTCCCGTCATGGGACACAAAACGGCGTTCTTCGGCGGGAGGTGGCATCATCGGAGGGGAAAAAGCCTACCAGGGGCAGTCTCTCGGCGCCCTTCCTTGACACGATCGGCCATGACCGGATAAATTTGGAGAGGCTGAAATGTCAGACGAACTACAAAAACCCAAGAAAGTCCGAGATATCCGCGAACGCCTCGGTCGAACCACAGCACAACCGCCTCCTCCCGACCTGGAGGACGGCGTTGCACCGCCGCCGCCTGCCCTGGGCGGGGTGGCTCCGCCTCCTGGCTTTGTGGGCGGTCGCGCCGCGAAGCAAGCCGGTCCGTTCGGGGGAACGACAGCGCAAGCGCCTGCGACGCAGAAAGAAGTGCGCATCGTCGTCGACGAACAAGCCGTGGCGACGGCTCACGAGGGAAGTGGGCGACGCGCGCGCAAGCTGATGCTGATCACCGGCGGTGCCGCAGCGTTGGTGGGACTCCTGCTCGGCGTGCTGGCAACCGCGGTAACGATTGATCGACGCGGGTACAACCAAGCGGTGCGTGATGGTCGCGCAGTGTACGAAGGCGTTCGCATTGCCGCCGACGAAGTGGCGGAAGCCAAGCGACTGCTCGACCGCGCGGTGACCGAAGCCAAGTCTCGCCCGGGCGAGGGTCCGACCGTCGACTACGCGGCCATCGAGAAACTCCGAGGGCTGTCCACGCCATTTACGGCAGCCGACTTTGCGGGCCTTCGTTACACGAAGTTCAGCCGGGAGACGGTCAACTCGCTGTTTCTGTACGCGCGCCAGGTTGACGAACTTTGGGACGGGTTCGACAAGCTCGCCGGGCGCGTGCTTCCCGACGCGCGTCGTGCGGAGCTCGACGAGGCCGCCAAGGACGAAACCGCTCTTTCCACCGCCCCGACTGGCTGTGTTCCTACCCTCGGCGAGGGTGGATTTCGGTGCGGGCTCGTCTACGTCGACATCCCCGATGACATCGGTGCGGGGACGACCAAGCTGAAGGTGCGCACCACGCGAGGGAGCCGCGCGTTCGACAAACAAGTCTACATGGGGCAGGACCTGCGCCAGAACGCGAGCAACTACGTCATCCTGACGAACCCGGAGCAGTCTGAGGGGGTTTTGGGGCAGCGACGGAACGCGTTTTCAGAGTATCGACGTGACTTGGCGAGGCTTTCGCGCCTGATGACGGCGACCCTCGAGACCCAGGGCGCGCTCGAAAAGGGCCTCGGCACGGTGGCCGGGCTGAACGAGATCGCGTCGTTCTAGCAGAGCTGAAATTCCGCTTTGGTCTCCAGTACTTTCACTTGCCTAACATTCGACGATAGGCATTTCTGGATGCTATTCTAATGCGTGGGGTGCCGCGCTATCGATTGCGATATCAGTCGACCAATCTCGAGATGCCTCTCGGGGAGTTTGCCATTGGTCGAAGCTCGTCATGCAACCTGGCGTTGGCGGACGGACTCGTCTCGCGTCGACACGCGGTGATTCACGTTGGACCCCAAAGCGTCGTCGTTGAAGACCTCGGAAGTCGGAACGGCGTCGCAGTCAACGGGGTTCGCATCAACGGTCCGCGACGCATCGCGCACATGGACCGCGTGTACATCGGTTCGCAAGAGCTCGTGCTGATCGATGCGGCGAAGCTCAAGGAAGGTCCGCGCGAAACCGCGGGCTACGTGGTGTGTGATTCGTGCGGCGCGGTCAACGGCACGGCAAAGCGTCGGTGCGGTGAGTGCGGCAAACGCCTCAATTCTTCCGGCGGCAAGACACTCACCGAGGGAAGCGTCGATTCGTCTTCGCATGCGTGGGGCGCTGAAGACACTCGCACGGCGCGCGCACTGGACGTGATCGGTGGCATTGCAAGCAAGGCGATCGCGATGGGTCGGTTTGAAGAAGCCGAGCGCATGCTCATTCCGCACCTCGAAGGTTTGCTCGAGCGCGCCATGCAGAGCCGTCCCTTGAGCGATTCCGAGAAAGACGATCCGGATGCACTGTTTGCTGGCGCGACCCGATACGCGCTGCAGCTCGGCCAAGGTTTGCGAGACACGAAGTGGATCGACTGGGTGTTTCGGATTCACGCGGCAACCGGCCGACTCATGAGCGCCGAAACCATCGAAGAGCTTCATCGATTGGTGCGCACCACGCACTACTCGAAGCCCCAGCACCTCCGGAACTACCTGAGCACCATTCAGGGCCAGTCCTCCGACTACGGCGCCTCCGAACGCTTCTTGCTCCGCCGCCTCGAAGGCCTCGAGCAGGTCGTGGCGGCGCACTGAGGTCGGCAGCGGGCCGGCTCAGTACGACGGCTTCGTTTCGGGCGGACGGCGCGTCGGCGCGTGTTGGTCAGGATGGCGCAGTCGTCCTGGCTCGGGTCTTCATTCGTACGAACTTCGTCGCTCGCAGTCGTACTCGGTGAGGATCTGTTCCTCGATGTAGCCGTCGCCGTCCGGGCCGAGGTTTACCTCGCAGTGATATATGCAGCAGAAGCAGTCGAGATCCGTCGAGGCGTCGTAGCTCCCGTTGGGGGTACACCGGCAGCCGTCGCACCCGATTCCGCCGAGGGCGAGAGAACCGTCCATCCCGTCCGAGACGCCTGAGCCGCCTGAGACGCCTGAGACGCCCGAGCCGCCTGAGCCGCCTGAGCCGCCTGAGCCGCCTGAGCCGCCTGAGCCTAAGTCTCCTCCAGAACCGGCAGAGCCCCTGGGACCGTCATTGAGTCCGGATCCGCCTGTTCCGGTCGGGCCAGCGTTTCCGGCGGAGCCGCCAGGCCCGGCGGTCGCGCCCGGCTGGCCGCTGCACCCGAAGCCCGAGCGAACCACAGAGCAAGCAAGTCAAACAGAGTCGGAGCATTCGGAAGCCCTTCGAGAACCAGGCTATCACGACGATTGATGGCCGATGGCACGCAATCGCGTTCGTTCTCGGCCGACAACATCGACGGGTCGGCCCCCGCGCCCGAACGCCTCATGTTGCAGAGTGCACCTACTTCATCGGACATCCGGCCGTTTTCGGTGGACGGCCGTGCGCGGAACGCGGTCGAGGCTCGCCGCGCGATTGACGCTCAGGCTCACTTGCCGAAGCGTCGTCGGATCGCACGGCGCGCCGTGGGATCTCGCGCACCGCCCGCACGGGCGGTAGAAAACGTCCCAAAAATGGCAAAAAGCGAACGCATACCTGTCGAAAGGGGCCAAGCCACGCAACGCGTCACCTCGGCGGGAGCGCGAGCGGACGCGTTCCGAACCGCATCGTGCGTCGGCACAGAGGGCGGGTCGGCCGAAGTTGGCGAAGCGTTCGCGACGCACGTTGGGCCGGGCGGGATTGCCACACAGTGTATCTGGCGACACCGTCTGGCAGGGCTACACGGCGTGGCGGCTCGGGCGGTCGCTCGTCGCCGCCGCGATGCGCCGCAGCTCTTCCACCGCTTCCGCAAGCGACGGGTCGCTCGCGAGGGGCGCGAGGCGCTCGAGGATCTCGTCGCTCGGCGGTTCGAAGACGCGAGCGTAGAGCCGGGCTGACACTTCGAGCCATCGCACCGTGCGGAGCTCGCATCCGAGACGAGCGCCGACCTCCGCGAGCTGAAGCACCCGGTCGGGTTCCACTTCGATGCCCTCGTCGAGCTGCTCTTCAAGTTCGGCGACGCCGCGAGCCATCATGCGCTCCGCGTCCGCGAGGCGGTTCTGGGCGAGGGCGCGTTCGACAACCTGCGAGAGAAGATGAAAGGTCCATCCGGACTCGGCGACATCGCGGACCGCGGTGGTCACGCCGCGTTCGGCAGGCACGGCGCCACAGTGGGGGCACGATGCGCTCGTGCGTGGGAACGGGATGGCGCAGGCGGGGCAGAACGTCAGTGCGCCGGTCGTGCGCTGGACCCGAACCTCGCGTCCTAGCGCCAAGAACACGAGCTCCTGCGTGCCCACACGAATACGGTCTCCGTCCTCGAGCACCGCCTCGCCGACGAGCGGCCGACCGTTCAGCACCGTGCCGTTGCGGCTCTGAAGATCCTCGACGAGCGGCTTGCCGCCTGACAGGTCGATTCGCACGTGCTCCCGGGACATCATCGGGTCGTCGATGGTGACACAGCAGTGCGTTCCGCGGCCGATGACGACCTTCTCTCGGTCTAGATCAAACTCTTGGAGTAGAAATCGCAGGCGGTAGCGCAACCGGGTCCCCCTAGGGATCGATCACGTTAGCGAACGGAAGGCGGCGGTGTAAATCCTACCCGCCCCTACGTTGCCGCCTATTTGTCGTCGTCGACGCTCGGCTTCTCATGCCGACGGATTTCACCGGTGATGCGATCCGCAATGTCAGCGTTCTGATCGTCACCGTTCTCGGCTGCCACCATGTCGACCAGCGTACCGCCCTGCTTCGTCGCAGCCGGTTTGTTCGTCCGGAGCTGGTCGATTCGGGAGGCCACTTTGGAGTCCTCGAGCACGAGGCAGTAGAACCCGTAGAACTCGTTGTTGTCGACGGCCCGGGCCTGTACCCGAGGCTCCTTCCATTCGAGCCACTGCGTGGCCTCCTCGCCTGGCACCCGCACGC
Organism: Myxococcota bacterium; assembly: GCA_039177115.1. Taxonomy (GTDB): domain Bacteria; phylum Myxococcota_A; class Polyangia; order Polyangiales; family Houyiibacteriaceae; genus SG8-38. The sequence goes on along the minus strand of JBCDFZ010000006.1, from coordinate 62,982 downwards.
CCTTCTTCTTTTTGGCCTTGCCGTAGCGTTTCTGGAGCGCGCTGCCGAACTCGTCGAACGAGGCGCCCTCGAACACCGACGTGTCGAACGCGCGGTACCGCTTCCAGAGCTTTCCGTCGATGAAGAAGAAGAAGTCCTGGGTGTTCTTCGTGCGGACGCGCAGCAAGGATTCGCCGTTATTCTGCGTGAATTCGCCCTTCAGGTAGCCAGAGTCGTACGCGCTCGGCGTCCCGTCGAACTCGAAGAAAGAATCCCGAATCTGGCGAGTCTCCTGAGCCATCTTGTGGCGGATCCGATCCTCCTCGATGGCATCCGTCGTCTTCGAGATGGGCTCAGCATAGGACGCCTCGATCTCTTTCTTGAGCTGGCGGTACACCTGCTTTGGCGACCAGCCCCACTCGATGGCTCCCATCGAGTCTTCGAGGGCCGTCGGCGACTTGTTGCTCGCGCTTCCCTTGTCGGCATACACACCGGTCCCGAGCAGCACGGCTGCACCGACGAAGAACGCCACGGTTGATGAACGTTGCATAGGCAAAACCCCTGCACATCAGGTTAGCAGCCCACGGAATCGCCCCAAAACTTATCGACGCCACCCTCTTCTGCGGGCCTTAACCCTCCCCAAGTGAGGTTGTCGAGACCGCCTCGGGCCACTCCGCACCAGGATCCCCATCAGCAGGGCGTAGGAGCCGGTCGCATCCACCCGAGGAGCCGGCACCATCGGTTCTGGCCGGGCTAGCGCTCGACCGATCGGGGCGGCTCGGGGGCCATCGCGACGAAGAGCATGGTGCCTCCGGCAACGGCGGCGGGCATGAAGAAGAGGTTCACCAGGGGGATGAACAGGAGCACCCAGACGCCGGTACCGAAGCCGGCCACAGCGGAGATGCGGCCTCGGGTGAACGAGACGCGATCGGACACGGACCAGTCGCGGCGCGCCGCAGGCCAATCCACGTAGTCGATACCGAGATAGATGGCTGTGAGCGCGAAACCGACGATGGAGACGATCTGGCCGAGACCCGGAACAAACAGCGAGACGAGGAACAGAGGGCCAACCACCAAGGCGTACACGAGCACCTTGAGTACCTCGATTCGGACGGTCCGGAAGATGTCGGCGACCATGCGGCCAAAGGAGAACGGGGGTGCGGGCTTGCCGGTGAGAAGCCCTTCGACGGCTTCGCTCAGGGCGTCGTTGAATGGCGCCGCTACGATGCTCGACAGCACGACGACCAGTACGAGCCCCACGACGGCCAACAGGAGTCCGACGATGAAGTCGAGCAACCAGTGCACTGCCGATACCATGGTGGCCGCAAAACCGGTGGCGCTCTTCCAACTGTCCGGCATCCACGACCAGACGGTGTCGCCTACGTCGTGGTAGAAGCTGGCGCTCCCGTAGAACACGAAGAAGACCATCAGGGCCGTGATCAAGATGGGGAACGCCCAGTACCGAACCAGCCCAGGGTGCTGGAAGTAAACGAACCGCGCCCCGCGAAACGCGTAGGCGATCCCATTCGCAAACCCAAGCGGCGACTTGGCCACCGCTCCTGCCCCACGGACGACGTTCACAGCGCGACCGCTCCGAGCGGGATGAGTGGCTTGAGATCTTCGTCGTCGAACCGGAGCTGCAGGCCAAAGAAGTAGTCGCGACCGCCGCCATTGATGATGTTGTCGATACCGGCGAGGATCGAGAAGCGGCGTAGAAGCTCATAGCTCGCTCGAATGCGAACGCGCGGGAACGAGAAGCGACCGATGTCGAAGACGTCGAGATTGAACTCCATGCGGTCGTCGAGGACGTTCACGTCCATCCCCAGGCCGCCCGTAGACTCGATGATTCCGAAGCGGAACGTAGCGAAGGAAATGGTCTTACCGAGCTCCGCAGAGAACTTGAGGCGAGTGTTCCGCGAAATCTCCGTTCGGCGAAACTCGTTCGGTTCGAAGAGCGGGGGCGGACTCTGTCGAATGATGGTGTCGGTCACGTTGATGGTGCCGCGCGGGTCGTCGACGACCTGGAAGAGAAAGTAGCGGCCTTCCCGAGGCTTGAGGTAAAGCGAGAAGTAGGTCTTGAATGCGCTCGAGAGCACGTTGTATTCACTCCGAAGCTCGACGATGGTGCGAAGCCGATTGAGGCCGCCGACGAAGCTGTTGAGCCCCTCCGCAACCCCCTCCACCTCGTCGATGAGCGCCTCGTCTTGCGTGAGACGCCCGATGGTGCCCTCCCCTCGCGCGGTCCTGCCGGAAACCTCTTTGACGTCCTCGAGAACCAGATTGAGCTGGTCGGCCGCCCGGTGAATCGATGCGATGGTGTCGTCGACTTCCGCGACGCCCCGGTCGATGTCGCCTTTGCGACGCTGGATGATGTCGTTGAGATCGCCCGTGGCCATCTCGACGTTCTCCATGATGTTGATGATCCGAGGACCGGCTTCATCGGTAACCACTTTGATGTTCTCCAGCGCCTCGCTGAGGTTCTTGAGCGCGTTCTCCATGCGCTCCCCCGCTTCGTCAGTGCCGAACGCTCTTTCCATCTGCGTGGTGATGCGCCGAACGCTCTGCGCGATGTCGTTGACCGTGACCAGGATGTCGTCGGTATCGACGCCCTCCGACGCGACCCGAATCTCGCCCCCGTCGGGAAGCCGCGGGAGAGCCGGGCTGCCCGGACTAATCACCAGCACTTTCTCGCCGAGCAGGGAGAGGCTCCGCATGACCACCTGCGCGTCCTCGTAAAGGGGCACGTCGCCCTCGATTCTCATATCGACCCGCGCACGGTCTCCGTCGAGGCGGATGCTCTGAATGTAGCCAACCGGAATACCGGCCACCAACACCCGCGATTTCGCGATGAGCCCTTGGACGTCACCGAAGTATGCGTGGACGCCGTACCCGGAGTCGGTGGATGCCCGCTCGTCCACGTAGCGATACACGGCCACCATGACGATCAACCCGAGGACCACCATGAGGCCCACTCGGGCCGCGTTCCAAGTCTCTCGCATAGGGCCCGGCGAATCCTAGCCGAACCGGCCGCAAACAGCCACGGTTGCAGGCGCCATTCGCCAGTTGCGGCCGTGTAACGAAGCCGCTATGGCTTTGCACGTTGTCCGACGGGATCGATGCGATCACCGCTGCAGCGCTGGGAGCGCTTCAGGGCCTGACTGAGTTCCTCCCCGTATCGAGCAGCGGGCACGTTGCCGTCGGTGCGGCGTTTTTCGGTGTTCGCGACCACTCGCTCGCATTCACCGTGTTCCTTCACTTGGGGACACTTTTCGCCACCTTGCTCTTGCTACGCCGCGAAGTCGTATCACTGCTGCGCGAAAGCGTGGCATGCCTGTCGAACCCGAAGCGCCTCGTCGAAACACCCGAGGGTAAACTGATCGTCGCGATCGTCATCGCCACCCTCATCACCGGGGTCGTCGGCCTCCTCCTCCGGCACGCGGCCGAAACGTTCTCGCACAACCTCCGCCTCGTCGGCGTGGGTTTCCTGGTGTCGGCCGCGGTGCTCTTCGCAAGCCGTGGCGCGAACGGGGTACGAGACGAGATCGTCTGGCAAGTCGCGATCGTGATTGGCCTGGTGCAGGGGGTGGCCGTCCTTCCCGGAATCAGCCGCAGCGGGGCGACCATTGCTGCGGCGATGCTCCTCGGCATCCGAGGACCTGCTGCTTTTCGCTACTCGTTCCTGATTTCGCTGCCCGCCATCCTCGGAGCCGCGATTCTCGAGTCGTTGGGCTCCGGAGGCTTCGGGTCGCTCGGGGCACCGGCCTGGATCGGGGGAGCGACCGCACTCGTGACGGGGTACCTGGCACTTGTTATCCTGCGCCGTATCATTTTGGTGGGGAGGTTGTGGATGTTCGCACTCTACCTCATCCCCCTCGGCCTCTTTCTCGTGGCGCGCTGATCACCCCTTCATGACTGACTTCGACAAAGCACACGCGGTGATCATGGCTGGGGGCTCAGGAACACGATTCTGGCCCTTGTCGAGGACCACGCGTCCCAAGCAGTTTCTGTCGCTCGGGCCCGACGACCGCACTTTGCTGCGCGCCACTGCGGAACGTGTGTGGGCCGTGATTCCGCCTGGGCGAACCTGGGTCGTCACCGGCAAGAGCCAACAGGCCCAGGTCGAGCAGGAACTCCCGGAGATCCCCCGCGAGCAAATCCTTGCGGAGCCGGTTGGACGGAATACGGCCCCCTGCATTGGGTGGGCCGCCACGCACATTCGTCGACGGGACGCAGACGCGATCATGGCGGTGTTGCCCGCCGACCACTACATCAGCGAGGCCGAGGGCTACATTCAAACGCTGAACCGCGGCCTCGACGCGGCCACCCACGGTGACTTCGTCACGATCGGCATCCATCCCACACGTCCGGAGACCGGCTACGGATACATCGAGGTAGGCGGAGAACTCGATCCGGGCGTTTTCCGCGCACGGCGATTCGTCGAGAAGCCGAACGCCCAGCGGGCGGCGCAGTTTGTCTCATCCGACAAGTTCCTTTGGAACAGCGGCATGTTCTTCTTCATGGCGTCGCGGATCCTCGAAGCCATCACGCTGCACCTGCCTGGGCTCGGTGAGCAGCTTGCCGCTTTCGACGACGCCGCACGGGAAGGGAAGGAAGCCAGTCTCGTCGAGTCCAGCTACGCCGAGCTCCCGAGCGTGAGCATCGACCACGGAATCATGGAGAAAGTAGACGCGGTGAGTGTCGTCCCAGGGTCGTTCCCGTGGTCCGACCTCGGAAGCTGGACGTCGGCCTGGGAACTCGCCGAGCGCGACGAGAACGGCAACGCCATTCCAGAAGACGGCATCTCTGTGGACGCCCGAGGCAACTACGTTCATGCGCCCTCCGGCAAGCTGGTCACCCTCGTCGGCGTAGACGATCTGATCATCGTCGACTCCGGTGACGCGCTCATGATCGTCCCTCGTTCTCGGGCTCAAGACGTGCGCGAGATCGTCACCAAGCTCAAAGAACGCGACGACCCGAGAAGGTGAGCCGGTGAACCCTCACGTCTTCCGGCAATACGACATCCGCGGCCATGCGGAACGCGACTTCACCGACGCATTCGTCAAAGACCTCGGGCGGAGTCTCGGAACGTTCTTCGGAAACCGAAAGCTGAAGCGCATCGGCGTCGGCCGCGACTGCCGCCTGAGCTCGCCGAGGCTCCACCACGCGCTGTGCGACGGCCTCATCAAAAGCGGGGTGCATGTGACTGACGTCGGCGTCGGCCCAACCCCACAACTCTACTTCGCGGTCCACCACCACGACCTCGACGGGGGCATACAAATCACCGGCAGTCACAACCCGCCGGACGAAAACGGCTTCAAGATGATGGTCGGCAAAGCGTCGCTGTTCGGCGACGACATCGAGACGCTCCGACAGACCATGGAGGAGCACGCGTTCGTCGACCGGCCGGGTGGCGAGCTCGGAGCCATCGACGTCACTAACGACTACGTGCAGCACGTGAGCGCCGGCATCGAGCTCCGCCGCACAAACATCCGCTTTGCACTCGATGCTGGCAACGGTGCGGGTGGCCCGCTCGGCATTCGTACGCTGCGCGCGCTCGGCCTCGACCCCGTCGCGCTGCTCTGCGACATGGACGGGACGTTCCCCGTTCACCATGCCGATCCCACGGAGCCTCAGACGCTCGAGATGCTCCGCGAACGCGTGCTGTCAGACGGCCTCGAGCTCGGCTTCGCATTCGACGGCGACGCGGACCGGCTGGGCGTGATCGATGCACGCGGAGACATCATCTGGGGTGACCGCTTGATGATTCTGCTGTCCCGTGCGCTCCTGAAGGAGCACCCCGGCGCCACCATCATCGGCGAGGTGAAGTGCTCGCAGACGATGTACGACGACATCGCGGCCCACGGCGGCCGCGGCATTCTTTGGAAAACCGGTCACTCTCTCATCAAAACGAAGATGAAGGAGGAAAAGGCGCTTCTCGCGGGAGAGATGAGCGGTCACCTCTTCTTCGCCGATCGATACTACGGATTCGACGACGCCATCTACGCCGCGGCACGGATCCTGGAACTGGTGTCCCAAAGCGAAGTCCCGCTTCACGAGATGCTGGCCGACGTACCGGAGACGTTCGCGACCCCCGAGATCAGGGTCGACTGCGAAGACGGGCTGAAGTTCGACGTCGTTCGCGGCGTTGTCGCGCACTACCGAGAGACACATTCGCTCGTCGACATTGACGGCGCCCGCGTTCAGTTCGACCGCGGCTGGGGTCTCGTGCGCGCCTCGAACACTCAGCCCGTCCTAGTTCTTCGCTTCGAAGCCGACTCACCGGACGCGCTCACATCGATTCAACGGGAAGTGGAGTCAGTCGTCGCCCGAGTCCGCGACCGCCTCTGACTCAGGCCCTGGGAGCACGGCTTCGAGCTCAGCCTCGTAGCTGTCGCCGGACGCCGATGCGCGCCAATCGCTTGGTCCGATGACGGCACGCTGCGCATCGCGGTCCGGATGGAAGATGAGCAGCTCGTGTCCCTCGTGGATGGAGTCGACGGGAATCGAAGCGGAGGGCCCCTTCCCGACGAAGCGGTACACCTTGGCACCGGGCGGGTTCGTCACGATCCGCACGTGTCCGGTTTCGCCGGCGTTGAGCGATGTCTCGGTCAGCGGCTCCCCGAGCGCGAGCGGGTTTGCGTCTTCCGAAAGAGGGAAGGCCTGCACGGCGAGTTCGTATCGAGGCCCGTCCTCAGTGGCTTCCCAGGCGGCGCCCTCAGGCACGGTGGTTCGAGACGGTGCGAGCCCGCGATCAAACACGACGAACTCGTGCGGCCCGGAAGCAGACAGTCCTTCAGCAATCGCTGGCCCGCGGCCAACGAACACGAAGATCTGCGAATCGGGAGGGTCGACGGTGAGCGCAATGGTGCCTGCAGCGGGTGGCGCGGGCGCCGCGACGGGCGTCTGTACGCCATCGAGCGCGCCGTCGGCGAGAAGCACGCCGATGACACCCACGACGGCCAGTACCAACAGCCACGGCGCCCAGGCAGTTTTCTTCGGCGCGGGCGCGCTCGTTGATGAAACGCTCGTGCGCGCGGCCGCACTTTCACGTGGCGCGGCGCTTTTTGAATGGCCCGACGCCACCGAGTCCCGTTCACCCTCGGGCTGAGACGGTCGTTGAGCCCCCCACTGCTGCGTGGTTTCCGTAGCCGACCGAACTACCGCTTCCGAGGCCGGCCGCTCGGTGACCCGCGAGTGGTCGCTGTCGGGAGCCGGCGCGGGCTCCGGTTCTTGGGTCGTCGGGATCTTCGCGGTCTGCGGCTCCTGTTCGGGGAAGCGCACTCGAATCGTGGCGGTGACGGCCTCCTCGGGTGGCGACGACGCCGGCTCGGGCGCTGTTGCCGCAGCCACCGCGATGCGCGTGGGCGGTGGCGCCGAGTCCACCTTTACCTGTTCGGACACCACCACGGACCCCTGAGTCGCGGCGGGCGGCAACGGCGGCGGGACGGTCGCAGCTTCGGCTTCGGCTTCTGATTCGCGCAGCGGCCGCGACTCGCGCGTGGGCTCAGGCGCGGATAACGGCCGCGCTTCGACCGCGGGCTCCGGATCGAGCTCAGGCTCCAGCGCGGCCTCGGGCTCGGCATCCCGCTTGGGCTCGAGCGCGACGTGCGACGGGGTGCTGGGCCGCGCGGCCTCCTCCTTCGTCGCAGCGGGCGCTGGCGGAGGTGTTGCCTCCCTGGCGGCCTCCTCCCGGAACTCTGGGGCGGGCTCCGAAATGCGCTCTCGCCCCGGCTCGGGCGCGACGTGCTGCCGCGGCATGGTGATCTTCGCAGTGATGGGCTGAGCCGCGGCTTCGGGGGTATCGAGAGCGCGAGACCCCGGGTCGGCGAGCAGCTCGTCGAGCTCGGCGTCGAGCTCGCTGGGGTCGATCGTGTCCTCCTCCGGTGCGGGTGGCCGATCGCTCTCGCGTACGAGGCGCGCCAAGACGCGCCGAGACGCGCCTCGATTCAGCGGAATCAGCGACGCTTCGATCGCGTCATGCAGATGCCGGAGATCGCGTGGACCCGCGCCGGTGTTGCTGTCCCGAACGAGCTGTAGGAGATACGGCGGAACCCCGGGCCCCGCGGCCACGAGCAGCCGCGACAGCACCGACACCAGCGACTTGGCCGCTTCGTTGGGTTCGGCCCGCTCGGCGGAGGGCGCAACCACCACCGAGCCTTCGGCCGTGACCCGAACGTCGTCAGCTTCGAGCCAGACAGATTCCTGAAGCAGCCCCTCGCACGCTTCGAGCGCCACGAAGGCCCCGATCTCGAAAGGAAGACGATCGCCGCGCTGTTCGAGCTCCTGAACCAGCTGCCCCACCCCGACGTCGATGCTCATCGATTCCCCTCAATCGCCCTCGGGAGGGCGCACGCGAACCCCTTGGTCGAGCAGGTAGCGCTTGACCTCGGCCACAGTGTAGTGACCGTCGTGAAAGATAGAAGCCGCAAGCGCCGCATCGGCCCCGGCAGCGGCCAAACCGTCGTAAACGTGCCCGAGGGTCCCCACCCCTCCAGAAGCGATCACCGGAATGGAGACCGCATCGACAACTGCCCGAGTTAACTCGAGATCGTAGCCGTCCTGGGTTCCGTCGCGGTCCATGCTGGTGAGGAGAATCTCACCGGCGCCGAGATCTGCCACCTTTTTGGCCCACGCGATCGCATCGAGCCCTGTATCGCGCCTGCCACCATGGGTGTAGACGCTCCACTTGCCCGGTTCGTCGGGAACGCGCTTGGCGTCGATGGCCACGACGATGGCCTGGGCGCCGTACGCCTCGGACACCTTCGCCACGAGCTCGGGGTTCGCGACGGCGGCACTGTTGATGGACACCTTGTCGGCCCCGGCGTGGAGCAGATCTTGGACGTCGCGCCGCTCGCGAACTCCTCCGCCCACCGTCAGCGGCACTGCGACCGTCGACGCGGTGCGATCCACCATCTCGAACAGCGTCCGGCGCCCTTCGTGCGACGCCGTGATGTCGAGGAAGGTGATCTCGTCGGCGCCCCCGTCGCTGTACCGCTGCGCCGACTCGACCGGGTCGCCGGCATCCCGAAGCCCAACGAAGTTGACGCCCTTCACGACGCGCCCGTCTTTCACGTCGAGGCAGGGAATGATTCGCTTCGCCAGCATTAGAGAACCTCTAGCGCGGCGAACCCTTCCGACAACGTGAAGGCGCCAGAATAGAGTGCCCGCCCGCACACCGCAGAACGGACTCCCGCAGCGGCCAGCGCTCGTAGGTCGTCGAGCGCGCCGATCCCCCCCGACGCGATGACTGTCGTGCCTACCCGAGCCTGAAGCGCCGCGGTCCCCGGCACGTCTGGCCCTTCGCGCGTCCCGTCCCGCTGGATGTTCGTATAAAGGATGGCCGCGATGCCCCATCCGTCGACCTCTGCCGCGAGGGCATCGACAGACTGCGAACTCTGCTCCTGCCACCCCTCGACGGCGACCTGCCCGTCGCGAGCGTCGAGCGCGATCACGACCGCGCCCGGGTACTTCTCGCAGATCGCGCGCGCGGCCTCCGGCTCTTTCACCACTACCGTACCGAGCACGACGCGCGCCGCTCCGGCGTCCATCCATTCGGTCGCGACGCTCTCATTCCGCACGCCCCCGCCGATTTGAACCTCGAGCGAAGTATCTCGAAGAATGGACTGAATGGCCGACACATGCGCCGGGCGCCCCGAACGCGCGCCCTCGAGATCCACGACATGAAGACGCTTCGCCCCTGAGGCCTCGAACCTCTTTGCAGCGGACGCTGGGTCGTGGTCGTACACGGTGACGTCGTCGTAACGCCCCTGATGAAGGCGGACGACCTTGCCGTCCAAGAGGTCGATGGCAGGGATCAGCTCCATGACACGTCTCCTAGGAAGTGCCCGATCAGCCGGGCGCCTGCGTGCTGGCTCTTTTCCGGGTGGAACTGACACGCAAGCACGTTGTCTCGTGCGATGGCAGCGCAGAAGTCGGAACCGTAGTGGCTCGTGGTCACCACGAGCGCCGCATCGTCGGGCACGCAGTAGTAGCTGTGCACGAAGTAGTACCACTCGGCGTCCTCGAACACCGGGTGGGTACTCTTTACCTGGTTCCATCCGATGTGAGGCACCTTCAGCCGCGCGCCAGACTCGTCCCGGAGGTCGTCCGAGAATCGTCGAACAGTCCCTCCAAACACGCCAAGCCCATGAGCGCCAGGCGCCTCTTCGCTCGATTCGAACAGCGCCTGCATGCCGAGGCAAATCCCGAGATAAGGTCGGCCACTCCCGAGGTATGCCTTCACGGCATCGCCCACACCGCGTTCCAGTGCCGCGGCGCACTCTTTGAACGCACCCTGCCCTGGCATCACCAGACGCTCCGCGGAGACCATCGCGTCCGGGTCCGAGCTCAACTCCGGCTTCGCCCCTGCACGCTCGAACGCTTTGGCGACGCTGTGCAGGTTTCCGAGGCCGAGGTCGACGATGACGACACGCCCCGAAGTCATTCCGTCAACGTGCCTTTCGTAGAAGGAATGCCGACCACGCGCGGATCCACCTCAGTGGCTTGCCGCAGCGCCCGCGCAAAGGCCTTGAAGCTGATCTCGACGATGTGATGAAGATTGTCGCCTGCGTGCTGCCGCATGTGGAGGTTGCACTGCGCCCCACGGACGAAGCCCTCGAAGAACACCTCGGCGAGCTCGGTATCGAAGTCTCCGATACGAGACTTCGGCAGCGACACGGCCCACACGAAGAAGGGCCGGCCCGAGAGGTCGAGCGCGCATGTCACGCACGCCTCGTCCATTGGAAGCGTGGCGGAGCCGTACCGGCGAATTCCCGCCTTGTCGCCGAGCGCCTCGGCAACCGCCTGGCCTAGGGCGATAGCGAGATCCTCGGTGGTGTGGTGCCCGTCGATGTGGGTGTCGCCCTTCGCGCGCACCACGAGGTCGACGAGCCCATGCTTGGCGAGCTGCTCAACCATGTGCGTGAGGAACCCGATGGGGGTTTCCACCTGGTACGAGCCAGACCCGTCGAGGTCGACTTCCACGAGGATGTCGGTCTCTTGGGTCCGACGTTCGATCGTCGCCTTGCGTCCCATGACGCGGCAACCATAGCCCGGAAACCGCGTCCGTCTATCGCGACTTCATGTTCGCGAGGACTTCGTCGAGCTTACCTTTGAGATCCTCGTTCTCGGGCTCGCATTGGAGCGCCATCTGCAGGTTGAGCTTGGCTTGGGGCCAGTCTTCACTCTTGATTGCGCGATGTGCACGCGAGAAGAACACGCGCGCCTTGCTCGAGCGCACCATGACCCCTCCCGGCGGTCGCATCGTGCGCCGAGTTTCGTCTGCCCGACTCGCCGTGTAGCGCGTGTTGCCCTTCGCGAGGCCTTCGTCGTAGATTTTGCGCTTGGTGGGGTCGAGCAGCACCCGGTACGCCTCACTGCCGAGCTGGTAGAGTTCGGTGTGCTTGTCGGCCTCCTCGGGCGAGGCACCGACGAAGTTGTCGGGGTGGTGCTCTCTCGCGAATCGGTGGAAGGCGGATTGGATCTGATCGCTGGTGGCCGTGCGGATGATCCCGAGCACTGTGTAGTAGTCGTGCTTGGAGTCGCCCACGCTCACGCCCCCATCTTCGCCTCGTGGCGCTGTCGGAGTGCGGCCACCTGGTCGTCCGGAAGCTCACCGATGAGCCGAATCGCGATTTGCTGCTGCTGACCGGTGCCGACGTCTTGGGCCCGAACGTTCAGAGTCCCGTCCGCGTCGATCATGAACCGCACTGCGATCTGCACTTTGCCGCGCGCCGCCGGTCGAAGGCCGTCGAGCACCACCTCGCCGAGAAGCTGATTGCCCTGAATCTGCCGCGACTCGCCCTGGCAAATTCGAACCACGACCGTCTCCTGCTTGTCGCGCGCTGTCGTGAACATCTTGGTTTGCCCGGCCGGAATCGCGGAGTTGCGACGGATGATGTGTTCACAGTACCCGTCCACCGTTTCGACTCCGAGTGAAAGCGGGGTCACGTCGAGCAGGAGCGGTGCAGCGGTCGGCCCGCCGACGGGGAGTACGCCCGTCATGGTCGCAACGTCCTCGTCGATGGAGACGTCGACCTCGGGAGCCTCGCCTCGAAGCTCGAGTGGAGGCGGCGCAGAGGCATCGACGGGCGATGCGGTCTCGGCAAACGCGTCGTCTAGTTCCATGATGAGGCCCGAAGGGTCCTCGAGGATGGGCGCATCGCGCGTTTGGGTCTCGCCACTGATCTCGATTCCCTCGCGCATGAGCGTGTCGTCCCCGATCTCGATGCTCTCACGCGTGAGGGTCTCGCCGCCGATTTCCATCAGAAGCCCTGAGGCGTCTGCCGTGCGAGTCGGCTGGAAGTCCAGCGGATCGATCGCCTCGGCCATGCGCGTGCGCATGTTCTCAAACGGTTCCTCACGCGCCTGCGTCGGCGTGTCGACCAGTGGTTCCTCTCGCGAACGAGTGGGCGTGTCGAGAACGCCGTCGTCCTGGGACGCATCTTTCGCCCGCATGACGGGTGGCGGCGGTGGCGGGGCCTGACCTTGAAGCGTCGCCTTTCGCGCACCGCGCGCGACCGGTGGCGGCGGAAGCGGCATGCGGTCGCCCACGTTCGTGACTTCGTCTTCGAAGTCGTCGCTCAGCTCGGGGCCGCCCGTGGGCTGCGCAACCTTCTTGAGTGCGAGTCGACCGAGCGGCGCCGTCGGCTTTCGCGCCGGCGTCGAGAGCGCTTTGGCCTGAAGCGCAGCGCCCTGCGCGACCACGAGGTCTGGGTCGATGCTCGTTTGGGGGTTCCGTCCAAAGTACTCGGCCACCATGCGTCGCAAGAGCGGAATCCGCGTGGAACCTCCAACGAGGATCACGTTGTCGAGCTGCGTCGGCCGAACGCCGGCTGCCTTCATGGCGTCTTCACACACGTCGAAGCTTCGCGCGATGAGCGGCTGCACCATCTCTTCGAGGCGAGCTCTGCTGACCGCGTAGTCGAGATTGAGGGCCACGCCCCCGTCGCCGTAGGCGAGCTCCTCGATGCACAGCTTGACCTCGGGCTTGTCCGAGAGCTGGCACTTCGCCCACTCTGCTGCGGCACGGAGGCGCTCGAACGCCTGCCGATCCTGGCGCGCATCGTAGCGATTCGTCTCGAGAAACTTGGTGGCCATATCGTCGGCAATCATGTTGTCGACGTCGTCGCCGCCGAGGAACGTGTCGCCCGCGGTGGCAAGGACTTCGAATACGTCGCCCGCAAGCTGCAGAATCGTGATGTCGAACGTGCCGCCGCCGAGGTCGTATACGGCAACGCGTTCGTTCGAGGTTTTGTTGTACCCGTAGGCAAGCGCCGCCGCCGTCGGCTCGTTCAGGATGCGTAGGACCTCGAGCCCGGCCACACGCCCCGCCGCCTTGGTCGCACTTCGTTGAAGCTCGTTGAAGTTCGCCGGGACCGTGACGACCGCATGCTCGCACTCACGCCCGAGCGCGTCCTCGGCCACTTGCCTGACGTGCCTAAGCACGAATGCGCTGATCTCGCTCAGCGTATAGGTCTCACCTCGCGCCGACACCAGCACGCCGCCGCCGGGTCCCTCGGAGAGCTCGAACGGGAACCGCTCCTGAGCCTGCTTGACTTCGTAGCTGGTGAATGGACGGCCGATGAGCCGCTTGATGGAGGCGACAGTGTTGGGCGCATCGAGGAGCCGCCGCTCTTTCGCGCCTTTGCCCACGAGCACGTCGCCGCTCGGATGGAATGAGACGATGGACGGAATGAGATTCGACCCGTCTTTGCCCGCCAGCACGCGCGCACCCTTGTCGTCCGCAATGGCGACGACGGAGTTCGTCGTTCCAAGGTCGATCCCGATCACGGGTCCTTTGCTCACGTCCCCTGTACCCCCCAGACGAAAACCCCCGGTTTTCCTCCGATTAGGATAGCGGTTTGAGCGCCTGATTACACGTTTGTGGGCTCAGAACCGCCATTTTCCTGCGGTTCCTCCGTGTCCTCGTCATCGGTTTCGGCCACCGGCTCGACGTCGACCACCTGCTCACCGTCGCGGAGCCGAATCACGCGGACCCCTTGGGTGTTGCGTCCCGTCTCGCGGATCTCGGAGACTCGGGTCCTGATCACTTGTCCGCCGTTGGTGATGACCATTAGCTGGTCATCGGGCGACACGAGGCGGAGCTTCACGAGTGCCCCGTTTCGCTCCGAGGTGTCCATGGCGATGATGCCCTTGCCCCCACGGTTCTGCGCTCGCCATTCGGCCACCGGAGTCCGCTTGCCGTACCCGTTCGCGCTCACCGTGAGCACCTGGTTCTCGGACTCTTCGACGATGATGTCCATGCCAATGACGAAGTCGCCCTCGCGAAGGTCGATCCCCTTCACGCCCATCGAGTCTCGACCCATGGCGCGTACGTCTTCGATGGGGAAGCGAATGCTCATGCCGTGCGACGTCCCGATGATCACGTTCTGCCCCGGCGTGACGATGCGCGCCGTCAGAAGCTCGTCGGTGTCGCCGATGGCCACACCGATGATGCCCGTCTGACGGATGTTCTCGTAGGCGGAGAGATTCGTGCGCTTCACCCGGCCGCGCCGCGTGCACGTGAGGAGGAACCCGTCTTCGACGAACTCCCGAATGGGCAAGATGGCGGCGACGCGCTCGTTGCCCTCCATCCCGACGAGGTTGACCACGGCCCTTCCGCGAGCTGCACGTCCGGTTTCGGGTATTTGGTACACCTTCTTGAGGTACGCCTTCCCTTTGTCGCTCAGGAACAGCACGTTCGCGTGCGCGTTCACCACGAACACCCAGCTCACGAAGTCCTGATCGCGGGTGTCCATCGCGCGAAGGCCCTTGCCGCCACGGCCCTGGGCTCGGTACTCGCTCAGCGGAACGCGCTTGACGTAGCCGGCGTGCGAGACCGTCACGACCACCTCTTCGTCGGGCACTAGGTCCTCGATGGAGATGTCGCCCTCGGCCTCGACGATCTCAGTGCGGCGCTCGTCCCCGTAGCGGTCGCGAATCTCGTCGAGCTCGTTGACGATCACCTCGTCGAGGAGCTGCCGGCTCCCGAGGATGGCCTGAAGCTCTGCGATGAGGTTGCTGAGGTTTCCGTACTCGGTGGCGAGCTTTTCTCGCTCGAGGCCGGTGAGCCGCGAGAGACGCATCTCGAGGATAGCCTTGGCCTGCCGCTCCGAAAGCAGGTACTCGCCCCGCTCCTTGGCGGCCGCGATTTCTTCTTCCGGGCGACCGGCGCGTCGCACGAACTCCTCGAGCCCGGTGAGCGGCAGCTTCATCAGCCGGCCGCGCGCCTCCTCCGGGTCTCTCGACGAGCGAATGGTGTTGACCACCAGGTCGATGTCGGTGACCGCCATCCCGAGGCCTTCGACCAGCTCGCGCTGCGCCTCGGCCTGGCGAAGGTCGTACCGCGTTCGGCGAACGACCACCTCACGGCGATGGTCGATGAACGCGAGCAGCATCGACTTGAGGTCGAGCACCTCCGGCCGCTGCTTCACGATGGCCAAGCAGTTGTACCCAAACGTGCTCTGGAGCGCCGTCATTTGATAGAGCTTGTTGAGCACGATTTCGCCGTGGGCGTCGCGCTTGAGCTCGATGACCACGCGAAGGCCGTCGCGATCCGATTCGTCGCGGATGTCGCTGATGCCTTCGAGCCGCTTGTCGCGAACGAGGTCGGCAATCTTTTTGAGGAGCTCGGCCTTGTTCACCTGGTACGGAATCTCGGTCACCACGATCATCTCGCGGTCGCTCTTGCCAGGCATCTCCTCGATGGAGGCCCGTGCCCGCATGACGACGCGCCCCCGCCCGTTGCGGTAGCCGAGCCGAATGCCCGAGGTGCCGTAGATGTAGCCCGCGGTCGGGAAGTCGGGCCCCTTCACGCCCTCGCGGCCCGATTCGGGGTCGTCTCGCATGAGGTCGTCGACCGTGAGCTCCGTGTTCCCCATGAGCCGCACCGTCGCGTCGATCACCTCGCGAAGATTGTGCGGCGGGATGTTGGTAGCCATGCCTACCGCGATGCCGCCCGACCCGTTGATGAGCAGGTTCGGGACCCGGCTCGGCAGCACCAGCGGCTCCTGCTCGGAATCGTCGAAGTTTGGTCCGAAGTCGACGGTTTCCTTTTCGATATCGGCGAGGAGCTCGGAGGCCATCCGATGCATCCGCACCTCGGTGTACCGCATGGCCGCGGGGGGGTCGCCGTCGACCGAACCGAAGTTCCCCTGCCCGTCGACGAGCGGGTACCGCATGGAGAAGTCCTGGGCCATGCGGACCAGAGCGTCGTAGACGGCGGTGTCGCCGTGGGGGTGGTATTTGCCGAGGACGTCACCGACGATGCGCGCGCTCTTCTTGTACGAGCCGTTCCACTGCACCTTCTGCTCGTGCATCGAGTAGAGGATTCGCCGATGCACCGGCTTCAAGCCGTCACGCACATCGGGAATCGCACGCCCGATGATGACGCTCATCGCGTAGTCGAGATACGACCGCCGCATCTCGTCTTCGAGCGTCACTGGATGCTTCTGTGGAGTTTCCGCCATGAACAACCGCTCCCAACCGCCGCTCCCCTCGGTGCAGCGCCGGCGCGAAGCTACCACGCACCCCCTGCCCCTGCACGCACTCTCAGGGGTGCGGAAGTGCTGTTTTTTGGCTGGTTCCGAGGAAGTCTCGTAAACCCGGAAATGGGACGAGGCGAGGCTCGGGATGGACACAGCAATGCGCGATCTGGAACGGATCGAAGAGCGATCCTCAGACGAGGGAAATCGAATTCTGTTGATGTCGGGCGTCGGCCTGATCGCGGCGATGGGGATCGTCGTCGGTGCCGTCGCAGCACTCCCGGAGTCGGGTGCGTCTCAAGAGCAGGATCCGCTCGAAGCGCTCATCCTCGCCGACGTCGCGGGCATCGGAGCCGGTTCGGAAGAGCCCAAGCCCGACCCGGACATCGATCCCAAAACCCTCAGCTTTCCCACGACCTTAGTGACCGAATCTCGGCCGGAAGTCGCTGCCGCCATGGCCGCTGCGGCCGCCGAGCTCGCGCACCTGGACCCGCTCACGAGCCCGCCGCCGCGATCGAAAATCGCTGCGGGCCTCCCCGCCGCCGTCACCGCAGGGCCCGACCGCGAAGTCGTCGAGATGGCCGCCGTCCGCGACCCGCTCGTCGCGGCCACGGTCCCATCGCGCACCACGAACTCGCCGGCCGGATACGAGGGCCTCTACACGCTTCAGGTCATCAGCTACCGCGACCCGCAAGAAGCCCAAGTCTTCGCCGACGCCCTTCGAAAGCGCGGCCACAAGTCCTACGTGACCAGCGGCTCGGTCGAAGGCCGCGGCACCCACTGGCGCGTTCGCATCGGCCCCTTCGAATCCCGCCGCGAGGCTCAAGCCTACCGCAGCACGTTCGAGCACGAAGAAGGCATGAACACCTTCATCGTCCGCAAGCGCAACTAAAGGCGGCCAGCAAACCGAGACAATCGGCGCACCGCCGTGATAGGCCCATGCCGATGCGTCGCCTACTCCCCTGCGCCGTGCTCGCAATCACAGTTGGCTGTGCGTCATCACTTCAGTCCGGCACGGCAAACTGGCTCCAGCTCGAGACAGCCGACCTGCAGGTACGGACGAACTTGCCGAGCCGACCCGCGACGCAGGTCGCATCGGATGCCCAGCACATCGCAAACGCCGTAACCGACGAGTTTCCATGCGCATCGCAGACGCTCAGAGAAAAAATCTCGGTGACCGTCCTGCGAGACGCGACCCAGTTGAAGGGGGAGTATCGGGACCGGCAGACGCTCATGCTGGACGTCCCGCCTACGCTGTTGGTCCAGGGAGACGATCCGGGGACGCTCCACACTCTCTTCGTGCACGAACTGGCGCATCGCTTGCTGGCCGCTTGCGTCCCGACAGCCCCGATTTGGGTACACGAAGGAATCGCGACGTTCTACGAGACGGCCCAGCTGTCTGACGGAAACCTCCGTCTCGGGTTTCCGCCGTTCTTGTTCACCGACCGCGTTGGCAAAACGAAAGTGACCGGCCTGACGCCGACGACTTTTCGAGGATCGCCGGTTTACGTGCTGCCTCCAACGATGGCTCCGTCGTTCGCCGAGCTGACGAGTATGACTCCGCAGGAGTTCTATCGTGACCACGACCCCGACGCTGCGACGGCAAACTACGCGGCCTCATGGACGCTCGTACACCTCTTGATGATCGCGCCCCCTGACCTCCAGGCGCGCTTTGGCAAGTACCTCGACATGCTGCACAGAGGCGCTCACCCGCAGCATGCTTGGGATTCAAGCTTCTCGGGCGTCGACGTGGGCGCTCTCTATGCAGAGCGGGTTTCGCGCGGGGCGGCTGACTGGTACGAGACGCCTGCCGAAGACGCTTCGTCCTTGCCGCCCAAAGCCGTCGACCTGTCCCGTCATGACGCTGCGCTCGAGCGAGCCAGGCTGGAACCGTGGGGAACCGAAGCCGGTCGCGAAGCCGCGGCTGGATGGGTTCAGGCGGCCACCGAAGCCAATCCTGCATCTCGAATGCCATCCCTGTACTCAGCGGCCATCTGCAATGCGGGGGGCGACCTCGAGTGCGCACGGCAACGTCTCGAAGAGGCGCTCGAAGCGCACCCCGACGATCCCGACGTGGCCGCCGCGCTCATCATGTGGAGCAGCGAAGCCAACCCGCCCCGAATCCCCGTCGAGGAGGTCTCCGAGAAGCTCGCCGACCAGGCGACGACCCCTTTTCAGCTCACTGCCGCAGCGCTCGGCCGCCTTCAGTCCGGCGCCCTTGGCGACGCCCTCGTCCTCGCAGAGCGAGCGCTGGACGGCGCCCCCGCCAACTGGATTGCGCAGATGGTCATCGGCGACTGCTACGCGCAGCTCGGCGAGCTCGAGAACGCTCAGCACGCCTACCTATCGGCCTTGATGTTCTCGAGCCACGCGAGCGAAGGGGTCAGAAAGCAGCTGCGGATCGCGCTCGCCAACATCGGCTTCCTTCTCGAACGAGGCGTGCGAGCACCGGACGCGGTACGCGAGGGGCAAAAGGCCGTCACGCCTTAGGTGTTCTCCGTTGCGGCCCCACCCCCGCTTAGGTAGGCTCCGCGCTCCGAACCCCCCGACCTCGAAAGGCAGGCTGATGCTTCGACGCACGTTCATGATGCTGTTCGCTCTTCTCACCATTTCTTCGCTGCTGGCGCCCGCGCCCGCAGACGCGCAGTCGACCCTCAACCGCGTACTCAAGTCCGGAGAGCTTCGGGTCGGCATGAGCGCCGATCAGCCACCGCTCAACGTGCGCGACAAGAACGGCCAGATGATCGGCTTCGAGGTGGACCTTGCGGAGGGGCTCGCCCACGCGCTCGGGGTGAAGCTCAACATCGTCACGATGCCGTTCGGACAGCTGCTTGGCGCGCTCAAGAAGGGCAAGGTCGACATGGTGATGTCCGGCGTCGACATCACGGCCGAGCGCACCAAGAACTTCCTGTTCGTCGGCCCCTACCTCCTGTCCGGCAAATCGCTGCTCACCACCGATAGCGCGCTCGCGAAGGCCGAAACCGTCGAGGATATCAACGAGGCCAACGTGAAGTTCGTGGCGCTCGCCAACTCGACGAGCGAAGCCTTCATCAAGCGCTACCTGCCCCAGGCGAAGTTCACTCCGGTCACCGACTACGAAATGGGCGTCGCCAAAGTGAAGAGCGGCGAGGCGGACGCAATGATAGCCGACATGCCTGCGTGCATCCTCGCGGTGCTGCGGAACCCCGACTCTGGCCTGATCACGCTCTCGGAGCCCCTCTCCGTCGAACCGATCGGCATCGCCATTACCGGCAAAGACCCGAAGTTCTACAACCTCATCGACAACTTCGTGGATGCGTTCGAAGGGACGGGTATCCTCAGTGAGCTTCGCCGCCTCTGGTTCGACAACGGCGATTGGGTTCAGCAGCTTCCCTGAGCGGGGCGCTCACTTCACGAGATACTTGCGGAGCGCTTCGCGGGCCACGTAGCTCGCCTTGATGCGCCACTTGGGCTCGTTCACGACGAGGCTCGCTACGGCGATCTTCGGGTCGTCCACGGGTGCGTAGCCTACCCACCACGTGTACCGGCGATACGGGTTGCTTCGGCTCAGCGTGCCGGTCTTGCCGGCGACGCCAATCCCGGGAAGGAACGGCCGCCCCTTCGGGTCCCAGAACGCCTTCTTGGCGGTGCCGTGAGTGACGGTGCGGGTCATCATTTCGCCAGCCTGACGTGCAGTCTGGCGCGGCAACACCTGACGGAACGTGCGTGGCGAATGCTGGTATAGCGTCTGCCCCGAGGGCGCCTCGATGCGGTCGACGAGGGCCGCGTACGGCATGCCGCCATCGTTGGCAATGGTGGACGCGAGAAGCGCCCCGTGAAGCGGTGAGAGCTGGCTGTGCCAGAACCCGGCGGCCATCCGCGCGCGTTCGAGCCGGCTCTCCGGAACATCGGCTGGGCTCGGAGTCGCCGGCAAATCGAAGGGCAGCCGCTGACCGAAGCCAAACGCCGCAACGTACCGTGCCATGCTGTCTTCGTTGAGGTGTCGATCGGCGAGCTTCGCGAAGATTGCGTTGATCGAGTAGCCGAGGGCATCGGCAAGCGTGGCGCACCAGCGGTCTCGCTGCGGGCTGTCGACCAGGTCGGCCGGGCCGAGGCCGCGCATCCCGCCCCCGTAGCAAACCGAGGTGGATGACTTCACGCCCGCGTCGATCAGGGCTGACGCGGTGATGATCTTGAAAACCGACGCGGCAGGAGGCGCGGGGTCGGTGACGACGTCCGCGTTCACACCCTTTCCAGCTTCGTAGCCTACGTACGCGAGTACACGGCCGGTTTTGGGTTCGATGGCGACGAGGCCTCCGGCAGGAACGTCGTACTTCGTGAACAGACTCTCGATGTGCGTTTGAAGGTCGGGGTCCACGGTCAGAACCGCCTGGGTCCCGTCGCGACGTCGCGTTACCCATTCGTCATTCACGGGTTTCGCCCGGGTGATGTCGACATCGGCGAAGGGCGGCGCCACGGTGCGCGCGACCTGGGTCGAGGCGCGTTGCGCCGAAGGCGGGCTCGCAAGAAGCGCAGGCGTCGCGCCAAGAATGACGGCGGCTAGGCCCAGCCCCCAGAACCAGGGGTAAGAGAAAAGGTCGCGCACGCCGCCAACCTACGAGACGCCGCCCGTTGGGGTCAACAAAGCCAAACGCCTCAGCGTCCACTCTCACTGGAACCGAGAGCGACGATCTGACGGCACCGCGGCTGCCACGGTATAGTGGAAGGGTGCAGTTCCGGGACCAGACCACGAACCCGAGCCAGACGGTGCTCACCGAGGCGACCGCCGCGCGGCAAGACAAGGGCACGAGCGACAGCGGGTGCCTGATCGTGATCTACGGACAGGACATGGGACGGCGGGTTCACGTGGGCACTGAACCCTTGATCATCGGCCGTTCGCCGCAGTGTGAGGTCCAGGTCGACCAGGAGAGCGTCTCGCGCAATCACTGTCGCGTCCGCTACCACGAGGGCGACTTCCGCGTCCGCGATCTGGACTCCACCAATGGCACGTATGTCAACGACGACCTGATCGAGGCGGAGAGCCGGCTACGACACGGCGACCAGCTCAAGGTCGGACGCACGATTCTCAAGTTCATCATCGGCGACGACATCGAGGTTCAGTACCACGAAGAGATCTACCGCCTGATGACGACGGACGGGCTCACGCAGCTTCACAACAAGCGCTACTTCGACGAGATGCTCGACAAGGAAGTCGCTCGCGCCAAACGCTACAAGCGTACGTTCTCGCTGTTGATGTTCGACATCGACCACTTCAAGCACGTGAACGATACGTACGGTCACTTGGCCGGGGATGCGATCCTTCGTCAGCTAGGCGCCGTGATTCTCGGAAGGCTTCGTCGAAACGACGTGGTTGCGCGTGTGGGCGGTGAGGAGTTCGGACTGATCACTCCGGAGGTCGGTCTTTCAGGAGCGGTCGAGCTTGCGAGCAAGATCAACCGGCTGATTCAGGACACACGCTTCGAGTTCGAGGGAACCCGCGTCGATGTCACCCTGAGCGTCGGCGTCGCCGAATGGCAGGCACACTTCGACGATCCCGAGGACCTCTACAAAGCCGCTGACGAAAAGCTCCTCGAAGCGAAGCGAACTGGACGCAACCGAGTCTGTTCCTGAGTCGCTGCCTGCGCGGTGGTCACTCGGCAGGGTCGTTCCGGATGCCCGGTCGCGACGCGAGCGCGTCGCGCACGACGTAGGTTGCGAGTTCGGTGAAAGCGCGAGCCACGACGGGAACGCTAGCGCCACTTTGAGCACCGCTCGTCCGCGGCCGATGCGAGACGGGGAACTCGCGAATGCGCAGGCCGCGGCGCCGCGCTTCGAAAAGAACCTCGGCGCTGATCAGCGCGCCGTCGCTCGTGAGGCGGGTCGACTGAACCAGAGCCCGTGGAAGCAGCTTGAACGCGCAGTTGACGTCGCGAACCTCGATGCCGAGGGCGAGATTCACCAACCCGGTCCAGGCACGACCGAACAGCCCTCGCCACTGACCATCGCTTCGCCGCCGGCGATATCCCGCGACCACGTCGCATGTCTGCAGCATGGCGACGGCGTCGGGGAGCTCGCGGAGATCGAACTGGCCGTCCCCGTCCGTCAAGAACACCGTATCGTGCGACACGCCTTCGAAACCGGTACGGAGTGCCGCGCCGTAACCGCGATTCACGGGGTGTCGAAGCACCGTCAACTCCGGGACCGCGCGGCGCAGATCGTGCAAAACACCGGGTGTACCATCGGTGCTCCCATCGTCCACGACGACGATTTCGAGCTGGGAGGCTACCGATCGCCCGATCTCGGCCGCAGATTCAATGACCCCAGCGATGTTGCCCTCTTCATTGAAACAAGGAACGACGACGGAAAGATGCATTCGCGGCGAGCCTAATTCGCGCGCGGATGCCCATCAATCGGTGATGCCCCACCCGCACGGCTTTCTGCGGTATATCCCCACCGGGGGAACCCTTGCCAGGGAAATGGTGCGTGGCTATGTTCGCCGCAGTACTGGAAAAACTTGGGTTCCCCAGGAGTTGGAGTAGAACGAACGCATGAGCGACGACGAAACACTACCCTCGATGCCACCCCCGGATGCCGGTGAAATCGAGTTCGGCGATGTGCTGCCGGTCCTACCGATCCGCAACGCGGTGCTCTTTCCCGCGGCTGTGGCTCCGTTCGACGTCGGCCGCGAAAAATCCGTTGCGCTCGTCGAGGATATCGAGAACCTCGATCAGCCCATCATCGCGATCATGGCGCAGCGGGACCCGTCCACGGACGATCCCGACCAGACCGACCTCTACCCGGTTGGCGTGGCCGCGCGCGTCCTCAAGGCGCTCAAGCACAGCTCCGGAAACTACAGCCTGATCCTCCAAGGTCTCGTGCGAATTCGCATGGAGCAGGTCATCACGAAGGACCCGTACATCAAGGCGCGCGTCACCCGCCTCCCCGAGATTCCGGCGGAGGACGTCGAGAGCGAGGCCCTTGCGATGAGCCTTCGGGATATCGCCAAGCAGGTGATCCAGCTCATGCCGGAGCTCCCGCGGGAAGCCGGCTCGCTGATCGACTCGATCCAGGAACGCGGCCAGCTCGCCGACCTCGTGGCGGCGAACCTCGACGCACCGGTCGACGAAAAGTCGCAGCTATTGGAGACGCTCGATCCGAAGGAGCGAATCCGCAAGGTGCTGCGCCTCCTTACACGCCAACTCGAAATCCTTAAGATGCGCGAGCGAATCAACTCGCAAATCAAGGAGGAGATGGGCAAGAACCAGCGCGAGTACGTGCTGCGTCAGCAGCTCAAGGCCATCAAGGAAGAGCTCGGCGAAGAAGAAGGCGACCAGGGCGACCTCGACATTCTCGAGGAACGCATCGCCAAGGCCGACCTTCCGAACGAGGCCGACAAGGTGGCGCGCAAGCAGCTGAAGCGGCTTCGCCAGATGCAGGTAGGCTCCGCGGAGTACACCGTCGTCCGAACCTACATCGACTGGATTCTCGACATCCCGTGGTCGAAGCAGACCAGCGACAACATGGACATCGCCGCGGTGCGAAAGGTCCTCGACGAGGACCACTCCGGTCTCGAGAAGGTCAAGAAGCGCATCGTCGAATACCTCGCGGTGCGGAAGCTCAAGACCGACAAGAAGGGGCCTATCCTCTGCCTCATCGGTCCGCCCGGCGTCGGTAAAACCTCGCTCGGTCGGTCTGTCGCGCGCGCGCTCGGGCGAAAGTTCCACCGTATCAGCCTCGGCGGCGTGCACGATGAAGCCGCCATTCGAGGTCACCGACGAACGTACGTCGGCGCCCTCCCCGGTCAGATCATTCAAGGCATGAAGAAGTCGAGCACCGTGAACCCCGTTTTCATGCTCGACGAGATCGACAAGATTGGCCACGACTTCCGCGGCGACCCGGCTGCAGCGCTCCTCGAGGTGCTCGACCCGGAACAGAACGACACGTTTAGCGATCACTACCTCGAGATCCCCTACGACCTCTCGAAGGTGATGTTCATCGCGACGGCCAACGTCGGCGACACCATCCCAGCGCCGCTTCGCGACCGTATGGAGATCATCGAGATCCCCGGCTACACACGACGGGAGAAGCTCGACATCGCGCGCGTGCACCTCCTGCCCAAGCAGCTCGAAGAACACGGAATCAAGCCCGAAACGGCTGTGCTCCAGGACGCAGCGATCGAGTCCATCATCGATCACTACACCCGGGAAGCCGGCGTTCGTAGCCTGGAGCGGCAGATCGCGAGCGTGATTCGCGGCGTGGCTGTGAAGGTCGCCGAGGGCGAAGAAGGCCCTTGGACCATCGCCGACGAGGAATCGCTGCGACCCTACCTCGGTCCGCCGCGCTTCACCTCCGAGGTGGCCGAACGAACCACTGAAACAGGCGTTGCCACCGGGCTCGCCTGGACGGCGGTCGGCGGTGAAATCCTCTTCATCGAGTGCACCAAGATGCACGGCACTGGCAAGCTGCAGCTCACGGGACAGCTCGGCGACGTCATGAAGGAGTCGGCGCAAACCGCGATGAGCTACGTGCGGACCCGCGCAAAGGCCTTCGGCATCCCCGAAGACTTCCTCGAGAAGAGCGACATCCACATTCACATCCCGGCGGGCGCCATGCCAAAAGACGGGCCGAGCGCCGGCGTCACCATGATGACCGCCATCGTCTCGCTGCTAACCGGGCTCCACGTCCGTCACGACGTCGCGATGACGGGTGAGATCACGCTCCGTGGTCGAGTCCTTCCGGTTGGCGGCATCAAGGAAAAGGTGCTGGCAGCTCACCGCGCCGGCATCAAGCGCGTCATCCTTCCGGAGCGCAATGCCGCCGACCTCGAAGAGGTCCCCGAAGAGATTCGCGAGACGCTCGAGTTCGTGCCGGTGTCCAAGATGGATGCGGTGCTGGCCAACGCGCTCGAGGATTCCGACTCGCTCAAGCTCGACCTTGCCGAGCCGCGGCCCGAAAAAGGCGAGGCCGGCCAGGTCCCCGCACCCCCCGCCTAGGTCGTCGAAAAAGGGGACGGTCCCCGTTTTGCGGCGTGGTAGGGTCTGGACGTGGCTGTACTGAGGACGTGTGTGCTTGGAGCCGGGTCCTTCGGGACGTCGCTCGCCAAGCTGTTGGCCGACCAAGGGCACCCAACTCGGCTCTGGGCGCGTCGCGACACGGTCGCCGAAGCCATTCAGGCCGACCGGGAGAACCAGGCTTATCTCCCCGGCTTCACACTCCCCGACACCCTCGAAGCCACCTCCGATCTCGAACACGCCCTCAGCGGAGCCGAGCTGATTCTCTGCGTGGTACCCACACACGGGATTCGCTCCGTCCTCGAGCAGGCGGCGCCGCTGATCGGTGACGGTGTTCCCATCGTGAGCGGCATCAAGGGGATCGAGAACGACAGCCTGATGCTCGTCTCCGAGATGTTCGAGGACGTGCTGCCAGAATCACGTCACGACCAGCTGGCCTACCTCGGCGGGCCTAGCTTCGCGAAGGAGCTGGCCGGAGGAGTCCCCACCGCCGTTTGCATCGCGGGGCGCAACGCCGACATCGTCGAGCGCGCACAGCACGCGTTCACCACCGATCGTTTCCGCGTGTACAGCACCGAGGACGTCGTTGGGGTGGAACTCGGAGGGGCCCTCAAGAACGTCGTAGCCATCGCGACCGGCATCGCCGACGGGCTCGGATTCGGGCTCAACACGCGCGCCGGCCTCATCACACGCGGGCTCGCAGAGATCTCTCGCCTAGCGATCGCAAAGGGGGCCAACCCGCTGACCCTCGCAGGTCTCGCCGGCATGGGCGACCTGGTCCTCACGTGCACGGGGGACCTCTCTCGGAACCGAAACGTCGGTCTTCAGCTTGGCCAGGGCAAGACGCTCGAGGAAGTCCTCGACAGCATGCAGATGGTGGCTGAGGGTGTGCGGACGACCAAGAGCGCGAGCGCGCTGTCGGACCAAATGGGGGTCGACATGCCGATCACCAAAGAGGTCTACGCGATGCTGTACGAAAACAAGCCTGGCATCGACGTCGTCGGCGACTTGATGAAACGCCCGCTCCGTGCAGAACGAGAGTGATGGACGGCGGCCGCTTCCGCACGGTGTACTTGTTTCTCGTTCCGGCGATCATCGTCGCGGCCGGAGTCCTCGGCTACTACACCGTTTCCTCGGCACGAAAGTACGCCGAGCTTGGCGAAAGCGCGATCTCTCGTTCGTTGCTTTCGGTGGCCCAACAGCGAGTCAACCGAGTTGAAGGCTATGTCTTTCGTGCAGATGAACGCGTCGCTCAGCTCGTCAACCCCAACGACTCGAGCACGATCGACTCCCGCTGGCTGCCGGAGGCCGTCGCAAGCCCTTCGAGCGTCAAAGCGGTACTGCTCACCGACCGAGAAGGCGATGTGCTCCAGTGGGGGAGCACCCAGGACCGAAGAACGCGTCGCGAGTTCCTTCGCGCCTACCGACAGCAGCTCGCCGGACGCATGGATCGAACGGACGAAACCACTGGGCCGCTCCGGCACGTGCACGAGCGCGTAGACGACAAGAGCTACTTGCTGTCATATCGCGCTTTCGAAACGCAAGACGGGCAGCTGACGTATCTCGTTGCGTACCATGACGTCGACTACCTCGCGAACGAAGTATTCCCGACGATGTTCGTGTCCGATGAGACCACGCCGCTTTACAACGTCGTCGACGAAAGCAACCAGCCCGTGTTCGGGCCCGACCTATCCGAGGCTGGGGGGTACACGGTCGACTACCGTTTTCCCACCACGCTGGTCGGCTGGCGCTTTCAGGTGGCGCCCCAAGAAGCTGCACTGCTTAGCGCCCAGGGTGCATCACGGATGCGTGGCGAGGTCGCGCTTCCAGTCATGGCGTTCGCGATCATCTTGTTGAGCGCCATCTTCTTCATCTACGCGGCCGAGAAAGAGCGCCGGCTCAACCAGCTGAAGAGCGAGCTGATGGCCAACGTCTCCCACGAGCTCAAGACCCCACTTTCCGTCGTTCGGATGTTCGCGGACATGCTCCGCTCGGGCCGGGTCCCGAGCGAAGAGCGCCGAACCGAATATCTCGACATCATCTGCCGAGAGTCCGAGCGACTCACGTCTCTCATCGACAACGTGCTCGACTTCTCCGCCGTCGAGGGGGGCAAAGGGCCTTACAAGCTGAAGCGCGGTGACCTGGACGATGCAGTCCAGCGGGCGCTCGAGGCGTTCCGCTACCGGAGCGAGCAGGACGGCGTCGAGGTGCGACTTCGGTCCCGCGGCGAGCTCCCCGACGTGATGATCGACCAGGAGGCGATCGCCCTCGCTGTGATCAATCTGCTCGACAACGCGGTCAAGTATGGCGGCCAGACGGCCATCGAAGTCGAGCTAAGTCCGCGGCGCTCGGCGATCGACGTGGCAGTCCGCGATCACGGGCCCGGGATTCCAAAGGAAGCTCTCCGACACGTTTTCGAGCGATTCTATCGGGGTACGCACGAACGCCCGACGAGAGGCTCAGGGATTGGCCTATCGCTGGTCAAGCATATCGCTCAGGCACATGGTGGGCGCGCGTGGGCGAGAAACGCACAGGGTGGTGGCGCCATCGTGGGGTTCTCCGTGCCCATCGCCGGCCCCGAGCTCCCGGGCGAATAGCAGTCCAGTCGGCTTCCCCGGGCAGATGGTGTTATGGTCCGCCCGATGTCGGATGATGGCCGCGGCATCCTGCTCGTCGAAGACGACCCTGCGCTCGCGCTCGGGCTTTCGGACTCGCTCCGCTTCGAGGGGTATCGGGTGGTTCACACGGCGAAAGGCGCCAAAGCGATCGAGCTCGCCGCGTCGGAGAACATCGACTGCGTGATACTCGACCTGATGCTGCCCGACATGAACGGCTACCAGGTCTGCCAAACGATCCGGCAGCGCGACCCCATTCTGCCCATCGTCATGCTCACTGCGCGAAGCCAGGAGTCGGACAAGATCCGAGGGCTCGAAGCGGGTGCGGACGACTACGTCACCAAACCGTTCTCCATCGGCGAGCTCGTCGCGCGCATTCGGGCGCTCTTCCGGCGTGCCGGACGCACTGTTCGTCCGTCGCAGGCTGAGATCAAGATCGGCGACGTCAACGTCGAAACCGGTTCTCAAACGCTCACCACGTCGAGCGAAACGATGCATTTGTCGTTCTACGAAGTTGAGCTTCTCAAGCTCCTTTGGGAGCGCGAGGGTGAGCCCGTGTCGCGAGACGAGATCCTCGAACGCATCTGGGGTCTCGAGGCCGGGCCGAACAATCGCACCGTAGACAACTTCATCGTCAAGCTTCGACGCAAGATCGAACCCAAGCCGGAGCGCCCCGTCCACATCCTCACTGTGTACGGCGTGGGCTACAAACTCGTCTGCTAGATGGGCAGCGGGCTCACCTATCTCCTTTGGTACGTGATGTGCGGCCTGGTGGTTGCCATCACCGTCGGGGTCGGCTTCGCGCTGTTCTACGTTGGCAAGCGCAGGGAGCGGCGCGAAAAGGACGATCCGCCGCCGTCTTGACCGCGGAAGGGGGGCTCTGTACAAACAACCCGCTTCGCGCGAGCCCCGGTGTATGAGGAGATTTCTTGCCACCCCAACAACAGCGCGGCCGCCTCGGCCGCATCGTGGTCATCGGCGTTTACGCGGTCGCGCTCGGCTACCTGGTCATCGTGGGCTTCGCGTCGGTCATCCCGCAGGTGTTCTGGCCGCCTAGCGACGAATCTTTCGACCTTAGCTGCGAGGACGGGCTCCGCGTGCTGCATCAGAGCCTCGACCGACTCCGCATCGACACCATGTCCACCAACATCGTCGACCCCAAACCCCTCCGCTCCGCACTCGAAGCTTGGGACCTCCGAATCAACGCGCTTCGAGGCCGCTGCGACGAGGACAAGGTCGACCTCCTCGACAAGTACCGATATCGGGTCGAACTCAACCTCCAGCGGTACATGCGAGAGGACGCGCCCTTGGCAAACCGTGTCGCCGAAACCCTGGACGCGACGACCCCGCCGACCACACCTTCCAACCCCACGGAACCTACTCCATGACCGAGGCCCTGGCCGAAGAGCCCACCCCCCAAACTTTCGCAGACCTTGGACTGCACGATGACGTACTCGAAGCGATTGCTGAACTCGGATGGGAGACCCCAACCCCCGTTCAACGAGACGCCTACCCGATCGCGGTCGACGGCAGCGACCTCATCGTCCAGTCTCGCACCGGAACCGGCAAGACGGGTGCTTTTGGGATTCCGCTCGTCGACCGACTGATTCCCGCGGACGGCGATCAGCAGGCACTGATCCTCGCCCCAACCCGAGAGCTCGCACTTCAAAGCGCGCGCGAGATCGAAAAGCTCGGCGCGCGCCGCGGTGTTCAGACCGTCGCCGTCTATGGCGGCGCTTCAATGGAGCGGCAGGTCGCGGCTCTCGACAAGGGCGCACGGGTCATAAGCGGCACGCCCGGACGCGTGCTCGACCACCTCAAGCGCGGCACCATCGACGCTTCGCGCCTTCGCGTTCTGGTACTCGACGAGGCCGACGAAATGCTGTCGATGGGTTTTGCGAAAGAGCTCAACGCGATCATCGAACGGCTTCCGTCCGATCGTCAAACCCTGCTTTTTTCGGCCACAGTCGACCGCGCGATCAAGCGAGTGGCCGAACGCCACATGCGCGACCCGGTGTTTCTCGGCCTCTCTGGCGACCACGTGGGTGCCCTCGGCATCGAGCACTTCGTCTACATGCTGAGCGGCATGGGTCGCGTCGGGAACCTCATCTCCATCCTGGAGATCGAAGACCCAGAGAGTGCCCTCATCTTCTGCAATACCAAGGCCGAGACCGAAGAAGTCTCGGCTGCACTTAAGCGAGGCGGCTTCAACGCCGAGTGGCTGAACGGAGACCGGCCGCAGCGCGAGCGCGAGCAGGTGCTGGCGCGAACACGAAAGAGCGAGGTCCGCTTCCTCGTGGCGACCGACGTCGCGGCGCGAGGGATCGACGTGTCGCATCTCACGCACGTCATCAACTTTCATCTACCCGAGAACGTCGAGCAGTACGTTCACCGAACCGGACGAACCGGACGGGCCGGACGAACGGGCACCGCGATTTCGCTCGTGGGCCCGAACGAGCTCGGCATCCTGTACTACCTACGGCTTCAGTATCGGATCTTCCCGGTCGAGCGGACGCTCCCGAGCGAGGGTGAAGCCAAAACGCGACGCGAGGCGGACCGTATCGCCATGATCGACCTCGCCTACCCCGACCAGCCATCGGAGCAAGCTCTCGCGCTCGCACGACGCTTCCTGACACATCCCGACGCGGAACGAATGCTCAGTGGCCTCCTCTCCGCGTTTTTCGACTCGGGATCCGAGGACCCCGACGAAGAGGCAGCGTCACGACGCCGACGCGGCGCGAGGCCGAGCGCGCTTCCCGACGATGGCGAGGCCCAGGCTGAGCCGAGCGAGGAAGAGCCTCCGAAGCCCTCCCGCCCAGAAAGGCCGCCCACCACCACGCTGTACGTCAACGTGGGACGAAAAGACGACCTCAAGGCCTCCGAGCTTGGCCGTCTCCTTCGGGAGAGAACGGGCCTGAAACGCAGAGATATCGGGCGCATACGCGTGCGCGACAAACACTCCCTGGTGGACGTTCCCGAGGACCGCGCTCAAGACGTAATCGCCTCGATGGCCGGCGCGCTCCTAGGCGAGCGAGAGCTCTCGCTCGAGCTCGCGGACAGTCAAGAGTCTACCCGACGAAGTTGAATCCCGGTCCGCCGGTCGTCTATCTTGATCGAGTAGATGCCGGAGGGGGTTGCGTCGTCAGCACCTGAGGTCTCGGGGTTGCATCCGGGAGCTTTGGTAGGGGGAAGATTCGAGGTCGTCGATCGAATCGACGAGGACCCGCAGGCCGTGGTCTGGTCTGCGACCGACCGCCAAACCAAAAAAGCCATCCTCGTTCGGGTACTCCGACCGGACCTTCTTCCGCCTCAATCGGCGCCCGAGTTTCGAGAGGCCTGTCGAACCGCCGCGACGCTCTCTCACCGAAACATCGCCCGCATGTTCGGCGTGGGTCGAACCGACAAGGGCGAGCACTTCATCGCGGGAGAGTGGATCGATGGCACCCGGCTGTCCGAGTACATCCGCGAACGCGACGAGGAAGGCGAGCCGCTCTCGCTTCGCGGAATCTACAACGTGATTGCGCACCTTTGCAGCGCCCTCACCTACGCGCACGAAAAAGGCCCCCACGGGGCTCTTCGACCGAGCGCGGTGTGGGTCACCCGCGGAGGGCGGGTGAAAATTCGCGACTTCGGCGTCGGCCAGGTTCTCCTCGAGAAGGTCGGACCGAACGCCTTCCGCGACAGCGACCACGCCTGCCTGGCGCCTGAGGTCAAGGATGGCAAGCCGGCAACCGCACAAAGCGATGTATTCGGGATCGGTGCGATCCTCTACGAGCTTCTCACGATGCGCTCGCCGGGAAAGGGCTTCGTCGCACCTTCGCACGTGCGGGAAGACATCCCGCCCGAGCTCGACGCAATCCTGTTTCGATGCCTGGCACCCGAACCGAAGGACCGATTCGAATCACCTGAGGCGGTGCGCACGGCGCTGACGCCGTTCGTCCAGGAAGCCAACTCGATTCCTGCCCCGCCGCCCGAAGATGCGACTGGGTTCGACGTGGACCTCGCATCCGTGCTGCCGCCGCCGGACATGGAGATCCCGCAGATCCCCGTCCCGGCCCCGCCACGAGCGTTCGCGCCGCCCGGTCAGCCAAAAGCCGTGCCTCCGAAGGCCCGGGAGGCGCCGTCCGCACCCAAACGCAGAAACCTTCACAGCCTTCTCGACGAGCTGTCGAAAGACAACAAACAACGATGGATGGTCGCACGCGACCGCATGGACCACGGCCCGTTCAACGCGCGCGAGCTCATCGAACGCCTGAACGTTGGAGGCTTCAGCGGCGACGACGAAACGTTCAACACCGATACTGGAGAGCGGAAGCCGCTGCGGGAGTGGACGGAGTTCCGTGAGTTCATCCTGCAGCGGGAGCACCAAGACGCGATCACGGCCGAGCAGAGCGCCCGGGTGAATGCACAGAAAGCAGAGAAACGCTCGTCCGCCATGAAGTGGACCATCGCGGTTTCTCTGGTTGCGATCATCGGGATCTCCGTGGGGGGCTTCTTGCTGTCACGCTCGAGCGATGTCCGGGACTTCGGTTCGACGGCGCTCGACGATCTCTTCAAGCTCGGAGACATGCCGACCGGAGAGGCGGGGCTCTTGCCAGACCGTCCGGTTCGCAAGCGCAAGCGTCGCGGTCCCGCGGGGTCGGCGCCGCGCCCACGCAGGGGCGGTGGCTTCGCGACCTACGAGGACGCGATGAGCCGCGCAGTGGAGATCGGCGACGCGTCTCAAGGCGGCGGCGAGGGCCGCCTGACCGGATCGCAGGTCGCGAGCGTGATGAACCGGAACCTCAACCGCTTCTACGGGAAGTGCGTGATCCCGGAGCTGAAGTCGGGCGCCCAGCTCGGTAAGGTCAAAGTGGACCTTGCCATTGCAGGCAGCGGTTCGGTCCTCGGTGCCTCGGTGCACGCGGGAAGCAGCGGCTTCAAGGCGTGCATGGGACGCGAGATCGCCAGCGTACGGTTCCCGTCGTTCGGCGCACCTCGAATGGGCGCGCGCTACAGCTTCGACACCCGTTGATCAGCTAGCGAGGCCTTTGGCGACCGCCGGCAGCTTTGCGAAGCTCTCCTTGTCGGCCGCTTTCTCGAGCCCGTCCTGTGCCGTAATCACGCCGTCTGCGACGAGCACGGCGAGTACCGAGTCCATGCTCTGCATGCCTTGACTGCCGCCGCTTTGGATGAGGCTCTGCAGCATCGACGTCTTCGCCTCGCGAATGGCCGAGGCTACGCCCGACGTGCCTACCAAGATCTCCTGTGCGGCCACGCGGCCGCTCCCGTCTGCCTTTCGCAGCAGCTGCTGCGCCACGATTCCCGCAAGCGATTCCGCGAGCATGCCACGAATCTGAGGCTGTTGGCTCGCCGGGAAAGCGTTGACGAACCGGTCGATGGTGGCGGGCGCCGAGTTGGTGTGCACGGTGGCGAAAATCAGGATGCCGAAGCTCGCGAGCTGAAGCGCCATCTTCATCGTTTCGCGTCCACGAAGCTCGCCTACGAGGATGACGTCGGCATTCTCCCGGCCCGCGCTTCGAATGGCGTCCGCAAAGCTTGGCGTGTGCACCCCGACCTCGCGATGCGTGATCTGACACTTGCGCGGCTTGTGCACGAACTCGATCGGGTCCTCGATGGTCAGGATATGCCCCTCTCGAGTTCGGTTGATGTGATCGAGCATCGCGGCGAGCGTCGTGCTCTTACCACTGCCGGTCGGCCCCGTGACGAGGACCAGCCCCGAACGCTGGTCGGCGAGCCGTACGACGGAACTCGGCAGTCCGAGCTGCACGGCACTGAGGATCTCTGCAGGGATCGTCCGGAACACGGCTCCGGGCCCCGTCGTCTTGTAGAGGTAGTTGGCACGAAAGCGCGCCTTGTCCTCGTAGTCGTGCGCGAAGTCGAGGTCGTGATACGCGTGGAAGTACTCCCGACGGTCACGGTCGAGAAGCTCATCCATGATCTCGCTGAGTCGCTCACGCTCGAGCGGGCGGTCCTCGATGGGCACGAGCTCACCCTTCAATCGGATGGTGGCCGGGTAGCCGACGGAGAGGTGGAGGTCTGAGCCTCCGCGCTGCAAAAGAACGTCGAAGTATCGATCGAGTGCGGGCATCCCCTACTTCCCCTTCTTCCCAAAGAACTTGCGACGTGCACCGGCCTCTGGAGCTTCGTCGGCGACGCGACCCATCGGCGCAGCGGGGCTCCCTTGAATGAGTCGAGGGTCGTCGGCGTACCGCTTGGCCACCTTCTCCGTGATCTGACCTGCAGCGAGGAGCGCGTTCAACGAATCTTCGATTCGGATCATGCCGAAGCCTCGGCCGCGCTGGAGCAGACTCGGCAGCTGGAAGAGCTTGTCGTCACGAATGAGCGACCAGAGCGCCATGTTGCCCGTGAGGAGCTCGACGGCCGCGACACTGCCGTGTTCACCCTGTCGCGGTACGAGGCGCTGGCTGATCACGAACTTGAGCGCGCCGGCCAGTGTCGCACGCACCTGGGACTGGTCGTCAGGCGGAAACATGTCGATCAGCCGGTCGATCGTGGTTGCGCCCGATGGCGTGCTCATCGTCGCAAACACCAGGTGACCGGTCTCTGCGGCCTCGAGCGCTTTTTCGACCGTTTCGCGGTCCCGGAGCTCGCCGATGGCGATGACGTCCGGGTCTTCGCGGAGCGATCCCTTGAGCGCGCTCTGGAAGCTCTTCGTGTGCGCGCCAATCTGCCTCTGGCTCACGATCGCCTTCTTGATCGGATGAAGGATCTCGACTGGGTCTTCGACGGTGATGATGTGCACCGCACGTTCCGCGTTGAACAGATCCACCAGCGCGGCGAGGGTGGTGGTTTTCCCGGCGCCACTTGGTCCGGACACGACGACGAGACCTTGGTGATAGTCGAGCAGTTGGCGAAGCTCTTCCGGCAGGCCAAGCGACTCCAGCGTGGGCGGCTCTTGCATCGCGAGCCTGAAACACCCTTTGACCCCAGTCCGCTGCTTGTTGGCGTTGACGCGCAGCCGTCCGGCTCCCTCGATTTCGCACGAGAAATCCGCATAGCCGAGCTCCTCGAACTGTTGCTCGGTCCGCTCGTCGAGGAGCGGCATCAACAACGCGCGAGCTTCCTCGTCGGAGAGCGGTTCACCCTGCGGCACGAGGTATCCGTTGCAGCGAAAGCGAACTGGCTCGCCGGACACGATGTGCACATCGCTCGCCGACTGAGCCCGAGCGTCCTGAAGGATCCCCGCCAACCGCGGAGCACCGTGCTTGGCCGTACCGGGCGCGACGAACGCGGCCAGGGGCGACGCCTCGGGAGGCGGGTGGTAGCTGTTGCGTGGAACGACCTTCCTCGCGTCTGGGTACTTCACGGCAACGGGCGGCGGCCGATGCGACACGGTCGGCTCGGCTCGTTCCACCGGCGGGACATTCGGCGCCGCCGGCGCGGGCGGAACGTCGTGGTGCACCGGCTCGCGACGCTCCTGCTGATTGGCCGGGGCAGGTCGAATCCCCCCAATGGCCACGCCGACCGGCCGGTCTCCCTTGGGAGGAGCTTCCGCGCCCGAATCGGGACGCCACACCCGTAGCAGGAGCATGGGGCCGGAGCGCGCGACGGTGGCCACGTACTTGTGACCGTTGATGTGCGCCGCGGTGGGCGGCGAAGCACCGTCCTCCCGAGGAACGAGGTCCTCGAGCGGCGTGCTGTGAACCAGCTTCAGAATGTGCTGAGCCGTCAGCGGCTCGCGCGTCACCGGCTGCAGGCGTCCCTTGCGCTTGGCCGACGCGGTTGCGCCACTCTGGAAGACGATTTCGCTGACATCCTCGCGATCGAGGTAGCGGAGAAAGTTTTCGAGTCCCGGCACGGTTACAATAATAACGGCAAAATATACTGTGAGCCAATGCCGGCGGCGCGCTCTTTCGAGTCGATTCGACCCCCGAAAAGCAGCGCGAAAATCCGACCAAATCCGTTCGTTTGACACGGTGCGGCGGGCGTTGCTAGCGTTTTCCTATCAAAAAGGGTCCTCAGCCCTTGTCCGTACACAACGGAAAAGTGTAATATAAGTATCATGTCCGAGGAAAAAGAGTCTTCCGTTCTCTTCAATCTTCGCGAGCTGATGCACATCGAAGAAGATCGTGTGCGCGAAGAAGAGGAAGAACAAATGCGCGCCGAGGCCGCGGAGCGCGAACGGATCGCCGAAGAGGCACGCCAGCGCCGCGAAGCCGAAGAGGCCGCACGCCATGCAGAAGAAGAGGCGCGTCTCGCGCAAGAGCGCCGCGTTCGCGACGAAGAAGAGAGAGTGGTCCGAGAGCGCCAAGAAGCTGAGCTCCGCGTTCGGTTGGAAGAGGAAGCGCGGGCAAAAGCTGACGAGCACAAGCGAATGCTCGACCACGAAAAACAGCTTGCAACGATCAGTGCGCAGCAACGAAAAGGGGTTCACCCCGGCGTGCTCGCCGCAGCCGTCGTCTTGATCGTGGCGGCCATCGGCGGCTCGTACTTCGGTGTCTACCGCCCGGCGGTCGAACAACGCGAAGCCGAGGCGCTCGCTGCCAAAATGGAAGCGGAACGCGCCGCACGCGAAGCAGAAGAGGCGCGCCAGGCAGCCGAGCTCGAAGCACAGAAGCGCGCCGAGGCGGAGGCCGAGAAAGCACGACTTGCTGAGAAGGCCAAGCGCGATGCTCAGGCGGCCGCGGCCGCTCGACGCGCTGCGACGCCCGCCAAGACGAAGTCGTCCGGCCGACGACGCGGATCGCGACCCCGAAAAGCGGATACCGACGATCCGTTGGCGGGGCTGGACAGCCTGTAGTCCGCACCGTAGCGTTAGCCGCGGTGAGCGATGGATGAACACGACGCGCGGTCGCATCTGGCACTTGCGCTCGACGTACCGAACCTCGACGACGCCAAGCGCCTGATCGCGCAGACGCACGGGTCCTTTGGGGTCTACAAGGTCGGGCTCGAACTGTTCACGGCGGTCGGGCCGGAGGCCGTCATCGCGGTACGCGAGGCCAATGCGCGGTGCTTCCTCGACCTCAAGATACACGACATTCCCGCCACGATGGCGCGCGCCGTCTCTCGCGCTCGGGACATGGGCGCCGATTTTCTCACCGTTCACGCGTCGGCCGGCGCCGAGGCGCTCGCCGCGGCCAGCGAGGCCGCCGGAGCCACGAGGCTCCTGGCGGTGACGGTCCTCACCAGCTTCAACTCAGCTTCGCTCAGCGCCGTCGGGTTCCGCGAGAGTCCAGCCGAGTCGGCAATCCGGCTCGCTTCGCTCGCGTGGGAGGCCGGTGTGCAAGGGTTCGTGAGCTCGGCGCACGAATGTGAAGCCCTCCGTGCGAAGCTCGGAACCGAGGCGTTCCTGGTCACGCCGGGAATCCGACCCAAGGACGGCGCCAAGGGCGACCAAAAGCGCGTGATGACGCCGACCGACGCTCTGCAGTCGGGATCCAACCTTCTCGTCGTGGGCCGACCCATTCGCGACGCCGACGATCCTTCAGCGGCCGCCGCCCGGCTGGCGGACGAAGTGTCCGCAGTGCTTGCGCGATGAGCCGGGTTCTTGCAGGCCATCGTCCTGTGCTCGAGGCCCTTCGCGGACGAACGCAGGTGCGACGCGTCTTCGTCGACTCGGAAGATCGCTTCCGGGACATCCAGGAAGAAGCCGAGCGCCAGGGCGTACGCGTTTCCAAGAAGGAGCGCGTCGATCTCGATCGAATGAGCGAGGGAACGCGTCACCAGGGAGTCGTGGCTATGGCGGAGCCCTACCCGTTCCTCGAACTCGAGGAGCTTACGACAACCGCGGGCGACGGTGCGATCTTCGTCGCACTCGACGAGATCACCGATCCGCAGAACCTCGGCGCAATCGTGCGAACTGCGGTGACGCTCGGCCTCGATGGCGTCATCGTCCCGAAGCATCGCGCTGCGGGGATTACGCCCGCCGTCGTTCGCGCATCCGCGGGAGCCACCGAACACGCTTCGGTCGCTCGAGTCACGAACCTCCAGAGGTCGCTCCTCGCCCTCCAAAAAGACGGAGCGGAAGTCGTCGGCCTCGATGCCAACGCCGATATCGACATTCGTGAGCTTCCGCCGAGCCACGGCACGCGCGTGCTGGTGGTTGGATCCGAGGGAAAGGGGCTCCGTCGGATGGTTCGACAACGCTGCGATATCGTGGTTCAGATCCCTCAGAAAGGCCCGATGGACTCGCTAAACGCTTCCGTCGCGGCAGCCATCGCCATGCACGAGGTGGTGGGCAAGCACGAAGGAACCCGCAATGACGGATGACAATCTCGCACTCGACACCGACGAAGAATCCGTCCGGCGCGTGCTGATCCTGACCGGCGGCGGTGATGCGCCTGGCCTGAACCCAGTACTGCGAGCGTTCGTGAAAACCGCCACCGATCTCGGGCTCGAAGTGCTCGGGTCCGAAGACGGATTCGCCGGACTCATCGATGAGCCAGCGCGAGTTCGGTCGCTCACCAGAAAGGACGTCCGCGGCATCCTTCCCAAAGGGGGAAGCATCCTCGGATGCTCCAACCGCGCCCACCCGTTCCGGTTCGTCGACCGTGACGCTGACGGCGTCGAGCGAACCCGAGACGTATCGGAACAGGTGCTCCAGCGGCTAGAGGAACTCGAAATCGACATTCTGGTGCTCGTCGGCGGTGACGGAACCATGGATATCGGAATGCGCTTCGCGAAGCTGGGCGTTTCCGTGGTGGGTGTTCCCAAGACCATCGACAACGACCTTGCCGCAACCGACCTCACCTTCGGGCTCGACACCGCCGTGAGCACGGCCACGTGGGCCATCGATGCGCTCCACTCCACCGCCGAAGCTCACGACCGCGTGATGATCCTCGAGGTGATGGGGCGTGACGCAGGGTGGATCGCCCTGCTCGCGGGGATCGCCGGTGGCGCCGACGTGATTCTGATTCCGGAGATTCACTACGACGTCGACCGCATCGTCAACCAGATCGAGGCTCGTTCGGCAAACGGGCACTCCTTCAGCATCATCGTCGTTGGCGAAGGCGCAAAGCCAATGGGTGGAACCGTGTCCAACATCAACGAAGTGCACGAGAGCATCTCGCAGCGCGCCGAGGGCCCCGGCGCGCAGCTCGCCCGGCTCCTCGACGGCCGGGTCGAACACGACGTTCGAGTCACGGTGCTTGGGCATCTCCAACGCGGAGGCTCGCCCTCGTCGTTCGATCGGGTTCTTGGGACCCGTTTCGGCGTTCACGCCGCGAACCTCTGCTACAGCGATCAAGTCGGGCACGTGGTGGCCCTTCGAGGTCAGGACATCGTCGCAGTGCCGCTCGAAGCTGCGGTGGCCAACCTCAAACGCGTGCCGCCAGACGGCGAACTCGTGATGGTCGCACGCGCGATGGGTATCGAAGTAGGGAGCGAGTGACATGACGCGAACCGCGGCGGCACTCGTCATCGGGAACGAGATCCTCTCTGGCAAGATCACCGACACCAATACGGCGTACCTTGCACGCGGCCTGTTCGAACTCGGCATCGAGCTTCGCCGCGTGGTCGTCTGCAGCGATGACGTTCCCACGATTCGGGACGAGCTCGCCACGCTTCGCGATTCGCACGACCTCGTGTTCACCAGCGGTGGCGTAGGGCCCACCCACGACGACGTGACGATCGAGGGCGTGGCGGCCGCCTTCGACAGGGCGGTGGTACGGTCGGAGGCCGTCGCAAAGCTGATTCGACACTACTACGGCGACCGAGCGACCGAAGCCCATCTTCGCATGGCGAACATGCCGGAGGGAAGCGAGATGCTTCGAAGCGCCGAAGCCCCCTGGCCAACGGTCGTCATCGAAAACGTCTACGTGTTGCCGGGGGTTCCCGAGATCTTCGAGCTCAAGTTTCAGGACCTTCGAAAGCGACTCGATCAAGGCCACGAGTTTCATTCCCACGCGGTCTATACGCAAAGCGGAGAAGGCGAGATCGCGGAGTTACTCGAACGAATCGCGAAGGAGTTTCCGACGGTCATGGTGGGCAGCTACGTCAAGTGGGCCGCAGAGGACTACCGAACTAAGGTCACGTTCGACAGTGGCGATTCAGAGGCAGCGACCAAAGCGGCCGACGCCCTGGTCGATGCAATCGACGAAGCGCAGTTCGTGCGGCGCGAGCCCTAGGCTGCTCCTCGTCTGGCGCGGACGCGGCTAACGAAGCCAGCGAAGCTCCTGCTTCCCTGGGTCGGTGATCTTTCGGGGATCCTCTGCAGGTTCCGGCTCCTCATCGACACCCGAGGCCGTCTCGAACTCGTCCGCCGCGTCTGCAGGGTAAAGCCGTACCGCCGTCTTGGTTTCAATGCGGACCTGTTCGAGGCGACCCTCGATCGGCATCTCGATACGCATCTGCGAGGTGGAGTCGGCCTCAGAAAACGGAGTGAAGTGGTCCAGTCGAACGACTGCCGAACCGAGGATCGACGCCTGGTAGGCCTCGAGCTTGACGTCTCCCATCGGCTGCGAGTCGCCAGTTTGAGTCGCGGAGATCTGCAGCTTGAGCGTCTCTCCCTTGCGCTCCATGAGGTCGTACCGGACGGCCTGGTCGATCCATGCGCCGGACAGCTGGATGCGGCGGTCCACCTCCCAGCGAGCGCGCGCACCCACAGGCTCTGCGGGAAGCGCCACGGTGAGCAGCGCCGCGCGGATGTTGCCGAGCATCGACGCGAGCCGCGGCTGCACGTTTTCGAGCCCGGTGAACTGTGAACGTCGAATGCGGCCCTGGGCGTCCATCTCGGACCAGCCGCGCACCTGAAGAAGGGGCTCGAGCGATTTTTCGAGCTGCTCGCGTGCGACGGGTTGCATTCGATCGGCGTCTTTCGCGAGCCGGATCTGCGTGATGGCGACCGGATGTCGGATGAACCCCTCCGGCGTTTGGGACGCCGGCCCCATCTGCACCTCGATCTGAATCGGTGGAAGGCCACCGGTCGCGCCCTCCCCGTGCGACTCCACGGCACGGACCATCGCGAGCTCGACGTAGAGCGTTTCGACCTGCCCCGAGGGGACCCGATACCGCAGAGGCGCACGAGGCGTGACCCCCGGGTCGAGCACCCGGATCTCGGGAGGGACCCGCTGCGGCGGGCCGGGGTCGACCAGAGCGGTTTGAGGCTGGTACTTGGGCGCGCAGGCAGCGACCGTCGCCGCCAAGCCAAGGGTCAACACGAGAAGACGCATCAAGTTCACCTTTCGCTCTCTGTGGTCAGCCGAAGCACGGAACGCCGCGCGGCCTGAACGGGTTCAGTCTGCTCGGGCGAAACGAGCGCGATGTCTGCTTCGGACTCCGACTCGAGCGCCGCTTCGAGAGCAACTGGCAGGTCGAGGTCGACGAGAACCTGTCCTTCGGCCGTCATCTCATACGTTCGAACGTGGAGCTCGAGCTTCGGGTTGAGGTCCGCGATCTGTTTGGGGGCTGACTGCTGAACCGACACGTGAACGCGGATGCGATCCCCATCTCGGTCGACGAGTTGATACCGGGTGACCTGGTTGACCCGAGCACTCCAGATCCGTAGCAGGCGACGCACCTCCCACACGGCACCGACGCCAATCGGCTCCGCCGGCAGCGGGACCATCGCGATGGCAGAGCGTACGTTGGCCAGCATGATGGTGGTGCGAGGGTTGATTCGCTCTTGGCCCTGCGTCCATGGAATGTCGGAGTCGATGACGATGCCGCGGTCGCTGACATCGAACCGGCCGCGGGTATCGTTCAAAGCGAGAACACCCGCTTCGACCTCGCGCACGTGATCGATGTGCGCGTCTTTCGGAATGACCGGATACGCTCGCGAGATCCGAAGCACATAGCGCGTGCCACCCTTGGGGAGCGCTACGGTGGGGCCGGCGTGGAGATCGAGCTTGAGTCCAGGCAGGAAGCCAAACGTGTCCTGCACGTCTTCCGTGGTCGCTGCCGCCGTCCTCACCTCGAGGAAGCTCTGAACCACGGTGTCGGGGGCGACCGAGTAGCGAAGGGCGGCGCGGGGTTCCTCGCCGGGGTCCACCAGGGTGACCGAAAGCTCTGGTGGGGGGGGTTTTGGCTTGTCTTTCTTGCATCCCACCGCGCCCACGAGGACCAAGACGAAGGCCCACGCGAAGATTTTGTTCGGCTTCATCGTCGAGAACTCCCCTATACTCCGGGCTCTCTTCTAGAGAGGAATCGGCTCCAGAGCAAGCATGGATCGACCAGGGCCAGTGCAGTTGGGGCCGAAGGTGGCGGGAGAGCCCATGCCCGCTTGGGCAGACGCACCGTGGTGGGTGGTCACGCTGGTGTTTGCGCCTGTGTACATGGTCGCGATTCTGGTTGGGTACGCGTTCTACCTCACGCCAGACAGTATCTCCGCGCTCTGGCCAGCGAGCGGCGTGGCGCTCGCCACGCTGGCGCTGACCCCGTACCGTACGTGGCCGCCGGTGGTCGTGGTGCTCGTGCTAATCGAGATGACGGTCCCGCAGCTGCTGTCAGACGCGGAGGTTCTGAGCTTCGTGAGTCCGTCGAACGTCGCCGAACCGATTCTCGGCGCGTTGCTACTGCGATGGGCACTTGGGCCGCGAATCGACGTTTCGCGCTTCAGACACGCAGTCGGGCTCGTTTTGCTCGCCGCCCTCATCGGCCCCGCACTCATTGCGCTGGCAGGAGCCTACCAGGTCACGCTTCGTGAACCGGACGCCGACTTCCTCACGGTCTGGCAGGTTTGGTGGTTTGGGAGCGCTCTCGGGGTCACGGTGATCGCTCCGGTCGTTGTGGCGTGGGCCGACAAGTGGGGCACCGAACTCGTGCCGAAGAAGCAGCTCGTCGAGCTGGTGGTGCTCCTCCTCGGCATCGTTGCCGTCGGCTCATGGGTGCTCGGTGCGGCACCGCAGCCGTTCAAGTCCATTCTCGACTTCCCGTTCGTGGCGTTTCCTCTCCTGATCTGGGCCACACTCCGCTTCGACATTCGCGTCGTCACCGCGGCTTCGATGCTGGTCGCGTTCTTCACGGTATGGAACGCCACCGTGATGCAGCGAGGGCCCTTCATGATGATCATTGCGGAAACCCCGCAGGCGAACATCTTGGCGATCCAGGCGTTCATCGCAACGAGCGTCCTGTCGGCGCTCTTTCTCTCGGCCGCACTCGCCGATCGTCGGCGAGCCGCGGAGGAGCGTGCAGTGCTTCGGGCTCAGGTTGCCGAGGGGCAAAAGCTCGAACTCGTCGCGCGCCTCGCGGGTTCGGTGGCCCACGACTTCAACAACGACCTCACCATCATGATGAGCTGGGCCGACTATTTAGAGAGTGCCGCCGGCGATAATCCCGACGTCAATCGCGCGGTCTCCCAGATCTCGCGTGCAGCACAGCGCGCCGCGTCGATCACGAGTCAGCTGCTTTCGTTCGGGCGAACCCCGCCCGGGCCCAAGCAAACCGTAGCCGTCGTCGAGCTTACGCCAGCGTGGCAGAACCTTCTCAGGCCGCTTTTTCACGGCTCTCGTCGACTCGAAGTCACTGCGGACCCCGACGTCGGCTACGTCCGTGCGGATCCCCACCAGTTGGAACAGGTGCTGCTGAACCTCGCGATCAACGCGCGCGACGCCATGCCGAATGGAGGCGCCCTCTCGGTTCGTGCAAGCCGCGTGGCGAGCATCGCAGGCGATCAAGGCCGCGGGTCGAGCGTCTGCATCACCGTGCGCGACGAGGGCGAAGGCATGGACGCCGAAGTGCTCGACCGTATCTTCGAACCGTTCTTCACTACCAAGGTCGACGGACGCGGCACCGGTCTCGGTCTCCCCTCGGTGCAGAGAATCATCGAAGGGCTCGGCGGCCGAATCGAAGTCGACTCGAACGTAGGGCGCGGAACCACGTTTCGCTTGTACCTCCCTTCGACCGAAGCCCCTGCCATCGCCCTCGAGTCGAGCTCCGAGGTGCTCACGCCGGCGTCGGAGACCATCCTGGTCGTGGACGACGACGACGACGTCCGCGACGCTGTCGTGCTGGCGCTCGAGAGCGGCGGCTACACCGTACTGCGTGCCGCCGATGGCGAAGAAGCTCTCGACGTCGTGAAGTCCCACGCCGACATCGTCGACCTCGTCATCACGGATCTGAACATGCCCAAAGGGGGCGGGGAGGCCCTCATCGACGACCTGGCAAACCGTCATCCCGATCTGCCCGTGGTGGTCGTCAGCGGCTACTCCTCGAGCGACGGGGGCGAGCTGCCGGACGACGTGATGTTCGTGCCAAAACCCTTTTCCTCACGGGTCCTCCTGAGCTGCGTTCGGGAGGCACTTGCGGGCACCCGCCACTGACGTGCCGCGCCTTCGTCGAAGCCCAGAAAGAAGTTCGACCACGAATCTGTTATAGGGCCGAGCGTGACGAAGCTACTTCGAGATCCCCTCGTGCACTTCCTGCTCGCAGGGGCGCTTCTGTTCCTCCTGTACGGCGTCGTCGGCAGCGGGTCCGTGGAAGACGACGAAAGTGTCATCGTCGTCGACAG
Organism: Myxococcota bacterium; assembly: GCA_039177115.1. Taxonomy (GTDB): domain Bacteria; phylum Myxococcota_A; class Polyangia; order Polyangiales; family Houyiibacteriaceae; genus SG8-38. The sequence goes on along the minus strand of JBCDFZ010000006.1, from coordinate 18,506 downwards.
AGACGCCCTGCTCACCTTCATCCAGTACCGAACCAAAGCCTTCCAGCCGGCGGTCGCGGCGGCGCGGCTCGACGCTTTGTCCGACCAGGAGCTCGACCGACTGGTCGAGGAGTACGTCCGGGAGGAGGTCCTCCACCGAGAGGCGCTCGCACTCGGACTCGATCGCCAGGACTACATCATCCGTCGGCGACTCGTTCAGAAGCTCGAGTTCATCACCGAGGGATTCACGGCAGGCGCCGTGCAAACCGACGAAGCGGCGCTCCAGCGCTTCTTCGATACACACGCCGACGACTACTACGTCGAGCCCTATGTGACTTTCACCCACGTCTTTTTCGAAACCGGAACGCGCCCGCGCGAAAGCGCCCATGAGCTTGCAGAAAACAAGCTGGCGGAGCTCAACCGAAAGAGGGTGTCTTTCAGCGCGGCTCCAGAGCACGGCGAGCGCTTCCCCTACCACCGCAACTACGTCGAACGAACGTCCGAGTTCGTTGCAAGTCACTTTGGCCAAGAGATGTCGGAAGCGGTTTTTGCACTACCGCCGGATACGTCGACGTGGGCTGGTCCCTTCGATTCTCCTTACGGCGTCCATCTCGTGATGGTCACGACGCACGAGGACGGACGCACCCCAGCGTTAGAAGAGGTTCGCGAACGCGTCGTCGAAGATGCGCGCGCGGCGACAATCCGCTCTCAAACGCAGGAAGCCATTGAATCGATCGTCGAGGAATATGACGTTCGGATCGACAACGCGCTTCGAGAAGAACTCGCGCCGACCCCGGTCGACGAGACGGGTCGCGAATGATTCGCGCCCTGTTCCTCGTCCTCTGCACACTCGGAGGCGTGCCGCGCACTGCGTCCGCTCATGAAAGCCGTCCGCTCTACGTCGAGATCGAGGAAACCGAACCCTTTACTTTCGAGATCCGCTCCAAAGCCCCGACCTCGGTGGGCGTGGACAACTTGCCGACCGTGTCGCTTCCAAACGACTGCACGGCGCTCTCCGGCTCCGCGGCGCGACCGCGGTCGCGATCGACCAAGGGGCGCTTTCGGTGCGACTTCGACCTCGCCGGGCGGACGATCGACGTGGACTACCGGCTGTTCAATCCGTCGGTCTCCACGCTGGTGCGCGTGAAATGGCTATCTGGAGCCACGCACACCACGCTGGAGACCCCGAAGTAAGCGACCGTGACCCTCCCTAAGCGGGAGGGGTTCGGAAGCGTGGCGCGCGAATACTCCGTGCTCGGCTTTCGGCACATCCTCGAGGGCTACGACCATCTCCTGTTTCTGGTTTGCCTGCTCATCATCGCGGGCACCGGCCGACGCATTCTCGTTACGGTCACTGGCTTCACGGTAGCCCACTCGATCACGCTCGCCTTGTCCGCGCTCGGCAAAGTCAGCATCCCCCTCCCGCCCGTGGAGGCCGCCATTGCTCTGAGCATCGTCTTTCTGGCGGTCGAGATCGCGCGGGATGACAGAGAGAGTCTCGCGTTTCGCTATCCGATTACCGTCGCGTCCTCGTTCGGTCTGCTGCACGGTTTCGGCTTTGCCGCAGTGCTGGGCGAAACCGGCCTGCCGCAAACCGAGGTCCGAGCCGCCCTCCTGTTCTTCAACCTCGGCGTCGAAGTGGGACAGCTTGCGTTCATCGGGGCCGTCCTCTTCGCCTTCTGGCTCGTCTCGCGCGCCTCGTCTGTGGTTCGGGGTCGTCCGCTTCAGCTCGAAGACCTGCGAAGGCTCGACGTACCGGCCGCCTACGCGGTCGGCATACTTGCGTCCTATTGGATGTTCGACCGAATCGCCGGTTTTTGGACCAGCTAGTTCTGTGGTTCCGGAGAGGGCCGCTCGGGCTCGGCCGGCGCCTGCTCCTGCCGAACGATCTCCGAGACGAGCTTGACCGCCTCGGTCACCAACGTCTGTACTGCCGCCGCGTCTTCTGCGTCATCGACCTCTGCATCCGTAGGCCGTACGGGACCGTTGAGGACCCAGGTGTTCGTGTCGGGGACGTAGACGTACACCGCCTGAGACCCGCACCCGCGCGCCGCGATCTGCGACGCGAGGTCTCTAGCTCCCTCGTCGTCTAACACGGTCAGTTCGATGTCACCCTCGGGGCATTGAAAGTCGAACGAAGAGCGCGCGAGCACCGTGCGGTTTGCGCGCTTGTTGTGCGCACAGGCAGCAACGAACGAAAGCATCAGGATCAAGCACAGCAGTTGCCGCGTCATGTCCCCCCTTATGCCCTCCCGACGCAAGCAAGGCCAGACCTTTTCTGCTATCGTCGCGCCCTTGTGAGCCGCTTTGGTTTCTTCGCTAGCGTGCTGTTTGCAAGCGCATTGAGTGGGTCTTGCGCCCCCTCGATCAACGTGCCTCCCGCCCCCGACGTGCAGCCCGCTCTCAACGCGTTCGAACGCCCTACGGCCGACGTCGGCGCGGCCATCATGTCGGCTTCAGAGGCGGAGATCATGCAGCTCGAAGCGGACATCCGTAGCTCGACTTTGCTCGAGGAACTACTTGAGCTGGTACAGAGCGTCCGCGAAGGCATTGCCGAGAACACCGACGAAGACGGAAATCTCGTGGTCGACGGACAAAGCTTCGAATCGCCGAACGGGCTCATCACCATCAACCGGGTATGCCGAGGGCATGACCCCGAATCCGGTGTGGTCGACCCAGACATGAACGGGACCATCCAGCTCTTCATGCCGCTCACCGACGGGATGGTGGGCCCGCAGGTCTGGGGTACCGCCGACGCTTGCCTGTACGAAGTCCTCGGCGAGGAACTGGGCTACGACGGAGACGTCTCACTCCATTTTGGTGAGCTGATCGACGAGCTGACCGACCTACGAAACGAGACGATCACCTTCGTGATCGACGGTGTGCTTCAAATCGAAGACCGGCGTGTTCCACTGCTTCAGAGCTTTCGGATCACAGCCGACGAGCGCCTCGAGATCCTGTTCAACGGCACCGACCTCGGCACGTTTATCTACTTCTTCGAAGCCGACCGATTCCCGCAAGGCATTCGAGACGTGACTGGAACCTTCGGCTGCATTCTGGAAGACCGCACATGCGACAAAGGTTCCGACGGCTTCTCTTGGTAGTCGTGCTCGCCACCACGTGTGTGAGTGCGCTCGCCACAGCACCCTCGGAGGCGAGGGCCGACCACACCTACAAGGTTCGGCTGCTCGATACCACCGCCTACAGCCTCTACCGCCGGCAGTTTCGAATTGGCTTCGCAAAGCTCAGCTACGGAATCGCGAATTGGCTTCAGATTTCAACCTACACGCTCCCGTGGATTCTCGGCGCCGCACTCGAGGAGGTGGCCCCCAACATCGAGTTCAAGTCGACGTTCTATAATAGGCGACGCCTGGCACTCAGCCTGTCGTTCGAGTTCGCGGAGGGCGGTGGCGACACGAGCGAGGTCCAAGACGGCATGCTGGTCGAAACCAGCGTGAACTATCTCGTCTTCGTGACGGGATTTGCGTCTTCGATTCGCTACAACTCGCAGATCAGCACACACCTCGGCGGGCAGTTTACGGCCACCGACGTAGTCGGCGACTCGGAGCCGACCGGCGACGAGATCCGCGGCGTCGCGGTCGTGAACATGCTTCAAATCTACGGGATGCTCGAGTGGCGCATCTCGCCGGTTGTTGCTCTCACACTCACGGGGCGGTGGCTCCCCTACGTCAGCGACACCATCGCACGCGCCGAGGTTCGAGTGGACGATGCCACCGGCGCCATCATCGAGATCGAGGTTGAGGTGTTCGATCTGAAGAACGCCTTTGCGGTGATCCCAGGTGCCGTGTTCTCGTGGAAGCGAGCGAATCTCCGCCTCGGCATCGGCTACGGGGATTTCTTCGTGGAGAGCGTGGGTCTCGTGATCCCAGGCTCTCTGGTGAAGAACATCGCCGCAGAGTTCGACGTGTTCGTTCGATTCTGAACGCATCGAACACCCTCGGCGACGGATTTTTTGGCCCTGGCAGGCCTGTGCTAGCCTCCGCGCCATGAAACGAGCTGCCCTGTTCTTCTGCGCTTTGCTCATCCTACAAGCGTGTTCTTCCTCCACGGCAACGGTCGACGACTCGACCATCGGAAGCGGCATCTCCCTCGAAACGATGCGTCCGCAGGAGGCGGCGCAGATCGTCGAGGAGTTCCAAGTGAAGTACGGTATTCCTCCGGTCGCTGCGCCTGACGTGCAGATCACGTCGATGGCTCAGGTCCTCGAGATCATCCGCGGCGACAAGCTCCGAGACTTCGAAGAGGCCCGTGAGTTCACGGCAGGTAAGCAAGGGCCCGAGGCGCTCACGATTCGGTCTTACCTCGAGACTTCGTTTGCGGGTGCGCTACTGCTCGCTGCCGCGATCCTCGAGGAGGAACGTCGCCAAGATATGACCGAGCTACGGCAGGCCTCGCAGACTCGGCCGCTCGAAGATGACGCCGACCGGACCGAAGACCAGCAGCGCGCCGCGCAACTCAAGACGAAGACCGAAGACCTGCGAAAAGTGGTGCGCGCACTGAAGGTGCTCTCGGAGGAGCCGCTCGAGTCCGGTTCGGACTTGGCAGAGCAGGCGATTCGACAAGACCCACGGGCCCAGCTCGCGTACCTCGCCAACGCGAACTACTACCGCCTACGCGAAACGTGGCTCGAGTTCGACCGCATGATGCGATATGCAGAAGACACCGAAACTGGGCAGAACCCCCCCGTGAAAACGTACCTTCGCGCGATGGAGGCGATGGAGCGCTACGTCGACCAGACTGCCGCGAAAGAGCTGCTCGAAGAAACGCTGGCACAGCGCCCCGATTTCGTTCGCGCACAGGCCAACTTGGTACTGGTGGACCGAAACATCGAGGAGAAGTACGCGCAGCTCCAAAAGCTCAAGGCGATGAGTCCGAACCACATCGTCGTGCGGCTCGCGGGTCCAATCATCGAGGAGGAGTACACGACCTCCCAGCAGATCAAGTCGGCCGTCGGAAGGTAGAGACGGACAGGGACCCTGCTTCTCGGGGGCGTGTTTGGCTCCGCCTCTTGCTCCGCTGGCCTACGGCGGAACGGGGCGCAGCGCGATGTCGACGGTGGTGGTCCCAGGCGGCAGGTCTAGCTCCAGATCGTGCGGGAAGTAGTCCTCCGCACGAACCGTCATCAAGTGGACCCCCGGCACCAGGGCCTTGGGCTCGATGGCGAGCACCCTAGCCCGCCCAAAGTAATGGCCATCGACATACACCGACGCGTTGTCCGGTGAGGCCACGACCTTGAGACGCGCCGGCTCAGGCCGCGTGACGTCCTTTTTTGCGCAGCCGAGCACCATGACCGCGACGAGCGCGGCGCCGACCCTCATTCCCATTCGATGGTGGACGGCGGTTTGGACGAGATGTCGTAGCAAACCCGATTGCATCCACGGACCTCGTTGATGATTCGCGTCGAGATCTTTGCGAGCACCTCGTGCGGGATGCGAGACCAGTCGGCCGTCATTCCGTCACGCGAGTCCACGGCGCGGACCGCGATCACGTAGTCGTAGGTACGCTCGTCGCCCATGACGCCGACCGTACGGACCGGGAGGATGACGCAGAATGCCTGCCAGATCTGATCGTAGAGGTTGGACGCTCGAAGCTCCTGGTCGAAAATTGCGTCGGCCTCCCGGAGGATGTCGAGCTTCTCGCGCTCGATGGCGCCCGGGCACCGAACGGCGAGCCCAGGTCCTGGGAAAGGGTGGCGCCAGAGAATGTCGTGCGGCATGCCCATCGCCTCGCCCACCTCGCGAACCTCGTCCTTGAAGAGGAGCCGAAGCGGTTCGATGAGCTCGAGGTGAAGCGTGTCGGGAAGCCCGCCCACGTTGTGGTGGCTCTTGATGACGGCGCTCGGGCCTTTGAAGGAAAGGCTCTCGATGACGTCCGGGTAGAGGGTGCCTTGCACGAGGAAGCCCACGTCGTCGAGCTTTTCGGCTTCGCGCTGGAACACGTCGATGAACACCTTGCCGATGATCTTGCGCTTCTTCTCCGGGTCGGCGACGCCGGCGAGCGCCTCGAGAAACTCGTCGGCGGCGTCGATGTGCAGGAGCTTCAGGCCGAAGTGGTCGCGGAACGTGTGCACGACCGACTCCGCCTCGTCTTTTCGCAGGAGGCCGTTGTCGACGAAGATGCAGGTGAGCCGATCTCCGATGGCCTTCGAGACCAGCATGGCCGCCACCGACGAGTCGACGCCGCCAGACAGCCCGCAAACCACCTGTCGGCTCCCCACCTGGCGCCGAATGGACTCGACGGTCTGCTCGACGAACGAGCCCGGGGTCCAATTGGCCTGACACCCGGCGACCTCGAACAAGAATGCGCGGAGCATCTCGACGCCACGAGGGGTGTGCGCCACTTCCGGGTGGAACTGCACCCCGAACACGTTGCGGTCGAGGTTGGCGACGGCCGCAAAGGGGCTGTTCGAGGTTCTCGCGATGGCTTCGAAGCCCTCTGGGAGGCGCTCGACGCGATCGCCATGGCTCATCCAGACATCGAGGTGCGTGCCGTGATTGAACCCGTGGAGCAGACCCTCCGGCTTCAAGACCTCGAGGCGCGCGGGCCCATACTCACGCTCGTCGGCCCGCTCCACGTTGCCGCCGAGCAGGTGACTCAGAAGCTGCATGCCGTAGCAGATCCCTAGAACCGGCACTCCGAGGTCGAACACGCCCGGGTCTACCGTCGGGGCGCCATCCGCGAACACGCTGGCCGGCCCGCCGCTCAAAATGATCGCGCGAGGGGCCGTTTCCCGAACCGATTCCAGCGGATACGTGCACGGCTGAATCTCGCAGTACACATGCTGCTCACGAATCCTTCGAGCGATGAGTTGCGTGTACTGCGACCCAAAGTCGAGGATGAGAACCCCATCCGCAATCATGCGTCGGTCTAACACGCCGACCTATCCGGGTCGAGGGACACGCTCCCCCCAACCAACCCCCCGTGATCCAACGCCTCTTCAGACGAAGATCGCAACAACGAAGCCAGCACCGCCCACAAACGGGGCTTCGCACGACGCCCGGTAGTGGCGATCTTTTGCTGAAAAGGCGCGTAGGTTGGCGGGGTTGGGAGGGGGGAGCGTGTCCCCTAGTTGTTGATGCGGTAGTTGGGGGCTTCTTTGGTGACCATGACGTCGTGGACGTGGCTTTCGTGGAGGCCGGCCGAACTGATGCGGACGAACTTGCTGTCTTGCTGGAGCTTCGTCACCGAGGGGCAGCCCGTGTAGCCCATGCCAGCACGGAGGCCGCCGACCAGCTGATACACCACTGAGGAAAGCGGGCCGCGGTAAGGCACGCGGCCTTCGATGCCCTCCGGCACGTACTTGCCAACGTCGGACACGTCGGACTGCGCGTAGCGGTCGGACGAACCCTCCTTCATGGCGCCGAGCGAGCCCATTCCGCGGTACGACTTGTACGTCCGGCCCTGGTACAGGACCAGCTCGCCGGGCGCCTCGTCGGTTCCGGCGAAAAGCGACCCGATCATCACGCTGTTGGCTCCGGCGGCGATCGCCTTCACCGCATCACCCGAGTACTTCACGCCCCCGTCGGCGATGATAGGTACGTCGTGTTCGCGCCCCACCCTCGCGCAGTCCATCACCGCGGTAACCTGAGGGACCCCGATGCCTGCCACGACGCGCGTGGTGCAGATCGAGCCTGGGCCCATGCCGACCTTCACGGCGTCCGCACCGGCGTCGATCAGCGCCCGAGTGCCCTCCGCCGTGGCCACATTGCCGGCGACGATCTGGACGTTCGGGTGGTCGCTCTTCGTTGCCCGCACCGCCTCGATGACGCCCTTGGTGTGGCCATGGGCCGTGTCGATGACGATCACGTCGACCCCAGCCTGCACGAGCGCCTGGGTTCGAATCCCCATGTCGGGACCTACCCCGAGCGCGGCCCCTACACACAGGCGCCCTCGGGAGTCCTTGACGGAATCCGGGTACCGGTCGGCCTGCATGAGGTCTTTGATGGTGATGAGCCCTACGAGCTCGCCCGTCTCCCCCACCACCAAGAGCTTCTCGATCCGGTGCTTGTGGAGGAGCTCGCGCGCCTTGCTCTGCTCGACCCCAGGCGGCACGGTGATCAGCTCTTGGGTCATGAGCTGGGCCACCTTTTGGTTGAGGTTCTGCTCGAACCGAATGTCCCGACTGGTCAGGATCCCGACCGGCTTCTCGCCCTCGACCACCGGCAGGCCGGAGATCTCATGCCGCCGCATCAGCTCGAGCGCGTCGTGGAGCGACTCCCCGGGGCCGACGGTGACCGGGTCGACGATCATCCCCGTCTCGGCCCGCTTTACCTTCAGAACCTCGAGGGCCTGATGGTCGGGGCTCATGTTCTTGTGGATGATTCCAATCCCACCCTCACGCGCCATCGTGACCGCGGTCCGCCATTCGGTGACCGTGTCCATTGCGCTCGAGGCAAAGGGGATACGCAGCTCCAACTCCCTCGTGAACCGCGTCGAGACGTCGGCGTCGGAGGGCAGAAAATCGGCGTACCCCGGCAGGAGCAATACGTCGTCAAAAGTGAGCGCCTCCCGCAGAGTGCTTTCTTTCACCGGAACCTCCCAAGGACCGTAAAAATTTGGCGGCGAGTATAGCGCCAAGGCCCCGACACGCTAGTAGGCGCGGGGAAAGTCCTTGGGATCCACCTGATCGAGGGCAAACCGAATCAGCGCACTGCGGCTCACCCGCCGATGCCCGCGCTTCTTGAGCTTGTCGACCATGGCGTCGAGACGCGCCAGGTCCTCCTTGTAGAGCGAGATGCAGATCACGTCGTAGTGATCGGGCTTCTTGCTCTTCTTGGTTTTGGACTTCGCGGTGCTTCGCTTCTTGCTGCCGCCGCCGTAAAAAGTTTCACGAAGTACTGCGTTGACCTCGTCCTCCTCGAGAACCTCGTTGACCCGTGACCCACCTCGCCGTTTCATCGTTCCCCCTACGCTGCTGGTAGCGCCCTCTCCTGCGTGACTGCGGAATCCCGTGCCGCCACCGCGGTCACCCTCTGCACGAGGCGCATGTAGTCTTCGGCTCCGTGGCTCTTCGGCGCGTATTCGAAGATCGTCTGCTTCGCGCTCGGCGCCTCTCGGAGCTTGGTGTTGATTCGAATGGGATCGTAGCAACGTCCCTGGAAGTGTTTCCGGAGCGTGAGAATCGCATCACGGGAAATTCGATTTCGGACGTCGAAGAACGTGGGCAGGACACCGAGGAGCTGCACGTCGTGCTGAAGCAAGTCGCGCACGTTCCGAATCGTACGAAGCACCTGCTTCACGCCGACGAGCGAAAGGTAGTCACACGCAACCGGAACCACGACGCTATCCGCGTACACCATCGCGTTCTGGTTCATCAAAGAAAGCGCAGGCGCGCAGTCGATGACGACGGTGTCGTACGCACGACACGCGTCGCCGAGCCGTTCACGCATGATGCGATCGCGGTTGGGACGCTCCGCCAAAAACAGTTCTGCGGCAGCAAGCGATTCGTTGGACGTCAACACGTCGAGTCCGTCACGCACAGGCACCGCCACGTCGGACGCCTTCGCACCGTTGACGAGCACGTGATAAAGGCTTCGCTGCCCGGCAATCCCGAGCGACGCGCCTACGTTGCCCTGACCGTCGGCGTCGATGAGAAGCACGCGCCGGCCGGCTTCCGCAAGACCTGCAGCCAGGTTGATGGACGTCGTGGTCTTGCCGGTTCCGCCTTTGTGATTGAACACCGCAATTCGTTTCGGCGTTGGGCGAATCAACTGCACCGCGCTTTGCCGATCTTGGGCATGGTCGCGGCAGCCGGTCGAACAGAAGTACTGTCGCTGTCCGTCGCGAACACTGACTTGGTACGGATACTCGACCTCGAACTTCGTGCCGCAGACATCGCATTTGGCCATCGCGTCATCGCCGAGTAGCAGGCTCTGCTGACACGCAGTCGAACAGACATAGACGTACTTTCCGTTCTCCTCGCGAACCTGGTATCGGAATCGTGGCTCGAACGACTTTTGGCACACGTGACAAGTGGATGGCATCACCGCTCCCGGAGTTATTGAAGTGCTTCCGTAAGCGGGTTTCACCCGAACCGATCGTCTGGTCAAAAAAAGCGTGCGCTCAGACGTCGAGCTCGACGGCGTCAGCCTGCGGCGCCGATTCCATGATGAACTGAAAGCGGGCGGCGGGGTCCTTCCCCATGAGCTCGCTGAAGACGCGGTCGGCCTCGAGCTCGCCGTCGACCATCACCCGGAGCGCACGGCGGCGGCTCTTGTCGAGCGTGGTTTCGCGTAGCTCTTCGGCGGTCATTTCGCCGAGCCCCTTGAAGCGGCTGATGTCGACCTTGGCGTTGCCGGGCGCCTCCGAAATGATGCGGTCGCGCTCGTCGTCGTCGAGCGCCCAGTGCACCTGCTTCCCGATGTCGAGCCGATAAAGCGGCGGCTGCGCCAAGAACACGTGGCCTCCGCGAACGAGCCCCGGAAGCATCCGAAAAAAGAACGTGAGCAGCAGAGTGGCGATGTGGTGCCCATCACTGTCGGCATCCATCAGCAGGAAGACGCGCCCGTAGCGAAGCTTCGAGATGTCGAAGTCTTTACCGATACCGCATCCGAGCGCACTGACGATGTCTTGAAGCTCTCGGTTTCCGAGGATCTGGGCCTGCGAAGCGCGCTCCGCGTTGAGCACTTTGCCCCGCAGCGGAAGGATGGCCTGCGTCTTTCTGTCGCGTCCGATCTTCGCGTTGCCCCCGGCGCTGTCGCCCTCGACCAGAAACAGCTCACTCTCGCCTGGGTTGGTGCTCGAGCAGTCGGCCAGTTTGCCTGGAAGGTTCAGCCGATGGCTCACCGCGGTTTTGCGTGACACCTGCTGGCTTGCCGCGCGGCTCGCCGCCCTCGCCCGCGCCGAGATGATCACGCGAGCGACGATCGACTCCGCCGACGTCTTGTTGTTGAGCAGCCACTGCTCGAAAGCCGTTCGGACTGAGCTTTCGATCTGCGCGGTCACTTCGGGGTTGTTGAGCCGGTCTTTGGTCTGCCCTTGGAACTGCGGTTCGTGCACGTACACGCTCACGAGCGCGACCAGCCCCTCTCGGATGTCGTCCGCGGTGACCTTCACGCCCTTCGGCGTCAGCTTGTGGCTGTCCATGTGGCCGCGGAGCGCCTTGGCGATGCCCTGCTTGAACCCGTTTTCATGCGTGCCGCCGGACCCGGTGGGAATCCCGTTTGCGTACGAGCGAATCACCTCGTCGGTGGCCTCGGTCCACCGCATCGACACTTCGATACGCGGCTCCTCGTCGTGCTCGAACGTGAACGCCTCCGAATGCACAGATGGCTTGCCGCGTTCGGCCACCAGCTTCTCGAGGTAGTCGACGATACCGCCCGGATGCTCAAACTCATGGCGCTCGCCCGACTTCTCGTCGACGAAGGAGATTTTGAGACCGCGGTGGAGGTACGTTTTGGCCTCGAGGCGCTCGGCCACCTTCTTCGCGTCGAACACGGCGCGCTTCACGAAGATGTCGGTGTCGGGTCGAAAGTGGATTGACGTGCCGCGCTTGCTGGTTTTGCCTCCACGCTTGAGCTTGGCGGTCGGCTTTCCTCGTCTGTAGCTCTGCGAGTACGTTTTGCCCCCGCGCCACACGGTCGCGTTCATCTCGGAAGAAAGCGCATTCACCACCGACGACCCCACGCCGTGAAGGCCGCCGGCGACTTGATAGTTCTGCCCTTCGAACTTGCCACCGGCGTGAAGCGTCGTGAGGATCAGCTCGAGCGCCGACCGTTTGAACTTGGGGTGGGTGTCGACCGGAATCCCGCGCCCATTGTCGGTCACGGTCACCCCGCGATGGTCGGCGTCGAGCACGACCTCGATCCGCGACGCGTGTCCGTTGATGGCCTCATCGACGGAGTTGTCGAGGATCTCCCAAAGAAGGTGATGGTACCCGTGAACGTCGGTGCCACCGATGTACATCGCGGGGCGCTTCCGTACCGGTTCGAGCCCCTCGAGAACGTCGATGTCTTTCGCGGTGTACGCCACTACTCCTCCGGGAACATCGGGATCTCGGGTTCTTGGTACACTTCGCCCTCCACCGCGCCGCGCGTGAACAGCTGAAAGCCCTTCCCGCCGCGCGACACGATTTCGTACTTGCGGAGCGTGATTCGGTACTCACTTCCGCCCTCGCGCTTGGCGATCAGCACGTCGTCATCATAGGAGAGCACGCGCGCCGACATCACGTAGTCGTCTTTTTGGAGCTTGATGAGCATCACGCCCCGACCCGCGCCGGCCAGAAGCGACACGTCTTCGGCCTCGCACACGAGCGCACGCCGCTGCCGCGTCACGCAGGTGATGCAGTCTTCGCCGTCGACCAGGGCCACGTAGATCACCTCGTCGCCCTGCTTCGGCCGTGTGAACTTTCGCCCGGACCGCGTCGATGGCTCGAGGTGCGACCGGAGCGAGAATCGAAGCGCGAGCCCGCCCTTCGTGACCGCGATGGCGTACGGGGGTTCCGGCTCGTCCGATCCCTCGTCCTCCGGGATGTCGATGAAGCGGGGATCAAACCCGATGGCCCCGACGATCCGCTCCCCGTCGGCCATCTTGAACAGCGTTTGAAGGGGAGTGCCGTGCCCGGTCGATGCAGGGACGTCGACGATGCGCGTCACGTAGCAAAAGCCGTGGCTGCTGAAGAACGCGACCGTGCTCTTGGTGGACCCCGCCAAGACCGCGAGCACCCGATCGCCCTTGCGGACGCGCGTCGACCGGACGTCTTTCACGCGCTGCTGGCGCTTCACCCACCCCTGCTCGGTCACCACCACCATCGCGTCCTCGTCCACGATGAAGGCCTCCGCGTCGAACTCGGGCTCGTCGAGCTTCGCGGTGATTCTGGTGCGCCGCGGGTCGGCGTAGGTGGTGGCGAGCTCCTGAAGCTCGGCCTTGATCAGTTTCCACCGCGCGGCCGGGCTCTTCAGGAGGCGCTGCACCCGCTTGGCCTCCTTCAGCTTGGCCTCGAGCTCGCTACGAATCTCGAGCATTTGGAGCTTGGCGAGCCGGTAGAGCTTCAGCTCGAGGATGGCATCGGCCTGAACCTCGTCGAGCTTGAAGCGCTTCATCAGCTTGACCGCCGCGTCCTGCTTCCCCTCCGACCGCCGAATGATCCGAATCGCTTCGTCGAGCGAGTCGAAAATCGTCACGAACCCGCGAAGGATGTGGATGCGCTTCTCGAGCTGCTCGAGCTCGAACTCGAGGCGCTTGGTGACCACCTCCATCCGAAAATCGAGGAAGTGTCGAAGGATCTCTTTGAGTCCGATTCGCTGAGGCGCGGCCACCTCGGGGTTCGACGTGGGCACGAGGCACGTGAGGTTCACCTGCACGTTGGTCTGAAGCGGCGTGTGCTTGTTGATGTACGCCATGATGAGCGCCGGGTCGGCGTCCTTCTTCATCTCGCAGACGATGCGGCAGTCGTCGGTGCTCTCGTCCCTTACGTCGAGCAGCAGGGGGAGCTTCTTCTGAATGATCACCTCGGCGATTTTCTCGACCACCGCGCGGCGCTCCACCGTGTACGGAATCGAGTGAATCACGATGAGCGGGTTGCCGGTGCGGGGTTTCTCGGTTTTCCACTCGCCCCGAAGCTTGAGCGAGCCGTGCCCGCTCTCATAGGCCGACGCGAGCTCTTGGCGTGTGCTCACCAGCTCGCCCCCCGTCGGGAAGTCCGGCCCCTTCACGAACTTCATGAGCTGCTTGGTCGTCAGGTCGCCGTCGATCAGCGCGATGGAGGCGTTCACTACCTCGGTCAGGTTGTGGGGCGGAATCGACGTCGCCATGCCAACGGCGATGCCCTGCGACCCGTTGACCAAGAGGTTCGGGAACCGGGCCGGAAGCACCACCGGCTCAAACAAACGGCCGTCGTAGTTTGGCCTGTAAGCGACCGTTTTCTTGGCGAGTTCGACGAGCAGCTCGTCAGCCAGGCGATGAAGCCGCGCCTCGGTGTAGCGCATGGCCGCAGCCGAATCGCCGTCGGGCGAGCCGAAGTTTCCTCGGCCGTCGACCAGAGGCGCCCGCATGGTGAAGGGCTGCGCCATCCGTACCAGGGCGTCGTAGATGGCGGTGTCCCCGTGGGGGTGGAACTTGCCCATCACGTCACCGACGATGGCCGCGGACTTCCGGTGTTTGGCGTCGCTCCGAAGCCGGAGCTCGTTATACATGTCGTAGAGGATCCGCCGCTGCACCGGCTTCAAACCGTCACGGACGTCCGGGAGCGCGCGCGCCGTGATGACGCTCAACGCGTAGTTCAAGTACCGGCGGCGGGTCTCGTCGACCAGCGAGGCATCCTCGAACTGGTCCATCGGAAGCTCGATTTGTGGTGTGGCCTTCTTCTTGCGACGACGCGCCATCCGGTTCGCTCAACCCCTCGTCTTGAACCTGCTCGCATGTAGCAGCACCCCAAAAGGCGGGGCAACTAAAGCGTCACGCAAACTTCGAGAGCCGCTAAGGTTCGTCGTCCACGGGCCAGAGATGATTGACAGGCACCGCACCGGCTCCGACGGCGAACGCGTGGGCGAGCGACGCTTCGAGCCACGCCTTGCCTCGCGCCACGGCGTCGGGAACGGCGCGTCCGAACGCCAGGTGGGTGGCGATCGCGGCCGAGAGCGCACAGCCCGTCCCGTGGAACGAGCCGCCGAGCACACGCGTAGGCGGAAACTCGATGACCGACCCTTCGTAGGAGAGAACGTCGGTCCCGCGCTCCGGTGGGTCCAGGTGGCCGCCCGTGACGAGGACCGCCTTGGCCCCGAAACCTACGAGCCGCTCAGCCGCCTTCGCCGCGTCGGCAAGCGTGCGAACCGGAACGCCGGAGAGCCCTTCCGCCTCGGGAACGTTTGGCGTGACCAGCGAGGCACACGGCAACAGGTGCTCTAGAAAAGCTTCCGTCAGGTCGGCCGTGGCGAGTCTGGCCCCGTGGGAGGGAACGGAAACGGGATCGATCACCCAGGGAATCCCGCTCGCCGCAATGCGGCGGCCGACCCTGGAGACGATCTCGGGCGACCCGAGGGCGCCGGTCTTGGCCGCAGCCGGCTGAAGGTCACGAAGCACACCGTCGAGCTGCGCCTCGACGATCGCCGGGTCGAGCACTTGGGCCTCGGACACACCGCGAGTGTCCTGCACCGTCAGAAGCGACACGACCGCCGCACCGTACGCACCGTGCTGGTGGATGGTCTTGAGGTCGCCCTGAACCCCTGCCCCTCCGGACGGATCGGACCCTGCAACGGTGAGCACGACCGGGGTCACCTGACGCTACTGCTCCTCGAGACGAACGCGGCAAGCGGCGAGGGATGCGCGCGCCTCATCGTCGATGGTCGGATACTCGAGGTTGAGGCTCTCGAGCGTCTTTTTGATGATCTTGGCCACCTCGGCACGCATGTACGGCTTGTCGTCGGCAGGGATGACGTACCACGGTGCCCACGACTTCGACGTCTCGTTGATAGCCTCTTCGTAGGCCTTCATGTAGTCGGGCCAAAGCTCGCGCTCGTCGATGTCGCTCACGTTGAACTTCCAGTTGCGGCTCGGGTCGTCGATGCGACGGAGAAGTCGCCGCTTCTGCTGTTCGAGAGACACGTTCAAAAAGAACTTCACGATGATGGTGCCGTTTTGTGCGAGATGGCGCTCGAAGCCTCGGATCGAGTCGAAGCGTTCTTCCCAGACGTGCTTCTCGTCTAGCCGGGGGAGCCGCTGGTTCTCGAGGATTTCTGGATGGACGCGCGTGATGATGACCTCTTCGTAGTGACTCCGATTGAATACGCCGATCCGGCCCCGCTCGGGCAGGCGCTCGGCGATGCGCCAGAGAAAGTCGTGGTCGACTTCTTCGTGTGACGGGACCTTGAAGCTGAAGACCTGAAAGCCCGCGGGGTTCACCCCGGTGAACACGGCACGTATGGTGCCGTCCTTGCCGGCCGCGTCCATAGCCTGAAACACGAAGAGCACCGAGTACGAGTCGTCTGCATAGAGCCTCTTTTGCAGCTGCCGGACTCCGTCGACGCGCTGCTCGAGCTTGGCTTTGAGTTCGTCCTTGTCGAGTCGCTTCTCCGGCTCCGTCGGGGCGTCCTCAATCCTGAACCTGCCGTCATCCGGAACGAGGTAGCGGCTCTCGACGGCGGTCCACGGCGACTTCTTGCTCATCGCGCGACTATACGATGGCACTGTTGATTGCCCTAGCGCCGTGAGGTACCAAGGGCGTCTATGACCTCCATCTCGGCCGAAGACCCGCATCCCCGTAAACGAATCGCAGTCGAAGACAGCGAGATGTCGTATGTCGACACTGGCGAGGGACCCATCACGGCGGTGTTTCTCCATGGGAACCCCACGTCCTCGTATCTCTGGCGCAACATCATTTCCGAGATGCCGTCTGGGGTGCGATGTCTCGCGCCCGACCTGATCGGCATGGGGGATTCCGGGAAGAGCTCGAGCGGCTATCGCTACGTGGACCATCGCCGGTACCTCGACGCCTGGTTCGATGCGGTCGTCGGTGACGAGCCGGTCTTCTTGGTCATCCACGACTGGGGTTCCGGGCTCGGTTTCCATTGGGCGCACCGTCACGCGGAACAGGTCCGCGGCATCGCCTACATGGAGGCCATCCTTCATCCGGTCCCGAGCTGGGACGCGTGGCCCGAAAGCGCCGTCCAGATCTTCCAAGCCATGCGCTCGCCCGCGGGCGAAGACATCGTCCTCAAGAAGAACCTCTTTGTCGAACGCATCCTACCGGCCTCGATCATCCGTCCGATGAGCGAGGAAGAGATGGCCCGCTACAAGGCACCGTTCCTCGAAGAAGGTGAGTCGCGACGCCCCACGCTCACGTGGCCCCGGGAGATTCCGATCGCGGGCGAACCGGCCGACGTCCACGAGATCGTACAGGCCTATGCCGACTGGCTCTCCACTTCCGACGTGCCCAAGCTCTTCATCAACGCCGAGCCCGGCATGATCTTGAGCGGCGATATCCGCGAGTTCTGCCGGAAGTTCCCGAACCAGGAAGAGGTCACCGTGAAGGGGCTCCATTTCATTCAGGAAGACTCGCCGAAGGAGATCGGGGAAGCGGTGGCTGGGTTCATTGGGCGGGTGGCTTCGTAGGGGGCGGGCTTGCCTGGAGGGGTGGCGAGAGGTTTTGTTACATCCGACCCGCCCACCCCCACCCGTAATCCTCCCTGCGCGCCGAGACGCTGTCTCGGCTTGCCGGCGCGCTTAGCGCGCCGAGGTTCGCCTGCGGCTCACTCGTTGCTGCATGGGCTGGGGTGTTTTGGGGCGGGCTTGTTTTGGGGGGTTGGCGAGAGGGTTTTGTTCTATCCGACCCGACCGCCCCACCCGTAATCCTCCCTGCGCACCGAGACGCTGTCTCGGCTTGCCGGCGCGCTTAGCGCGCCGAGGTTCGCTGCGCTCACTCTTGGGCTCTACCTATTGTTAACTCGAGGTTTCGGGGGTGTTGGGGTCAGGCGAGGGACCGTTCTCGTGGTACCGTCTCGGCATGTCGAGCGAAGGTGCAGCGTACCGGGTTTCGGGCTCATGGACGCGGACCATCATGTCGACACTCGAGAACGTCGGCATTGATGGCGCGCAGGTTTGTGCCCGTGCCGGCCTCGACCATTCGGTGATGAGTGACAGC
Organism: Myxococcota bacterium; assembly: GCA_039177115.1. Taxonomy (GTDB): domain Bacteria; phylum Myxococcota_A; class Polyangia; order Polyangiales; family Houyiibacteriaceae; genus SG8-38. The sequence continues at coordinate 931 of JBCDFZ010000006.1, read as the reverse complement.
ACCGCGCGGATCCCGCGACCCGACCTCGCGCGTTTTTGGAGCGCCGCTGCCGAACTGAGTGACGACCCGCTCTTCGGTCTGCATGCGGGCGAGAAGACGCTCTCTCCGCCCAACCACATCATGGTGTCGCTGATGGTGAGCGCGAAGACCCTGGGCGACGGCGTCAATCTGGTCGAACGGTTCTCGAACATCATCGCAGACGGGCCGTGGTACGGGATCGAGCACCAAGGCCTGGACACCTGGCTGCTTTTCCCCGGGCTCGACGAGGGACTGCTCGCGCCCCACCACTCGGAGTTCATCATGGCGACGGGGCAGCGCATCTTCACGATGATGGACAGCGAGTTCACCGCCAAGGAGGTCCGCTTCGCCCACCCCTTCCGCGGCCGCCTCGAGGAGTATCAGCGGATTTTCCACTGCCCGGTGGTCTTCGACAGCGATTGCACCGCGTTCGTGCTCTCAGACGAAACGTGGAATACCCCGCTCCCAAACTGGGACCCGGTCTGGATGAGTCGGCTCGAGTCGTTTGCCGCCGTGCTGGCGGAACGACTCGAGGCGCCGGGCTTCGTCAGCGCCGTACGCCACGTCACCATGAACCTCCTCCCTCGGGGCGAATGCGAGATGGCCACCGTCGCGAAGAAGCTCGGAACGAGCGAACGCACGCTTCAGCGACGCCTCCAAGAGGAAGGAACCAGCTTTCGGGAGCTCGTCGACTCCGTCCGCCGCTTCATCGTCAAGAAGTCACGCCGCGAAGGCCTGAGCGAAGAACAGATCGCCGCACGCGCCGGCTTCAGCGGCCTCCGCGCCCTCCGCCGAGCCACCCAGCGATGGGAAGAGCCCTCCCCCAGTAACGAGTGAGCCGCAGGCGAACCTCGGCGCGCCAAGCGCGCCGGCAAGGCACGGCAACGCCCGTGCCGCGCAGGGAGGATTACGG
>JBCDFZ010000005.1:0-163261 GCA_039177115.1 Myxococcota bacterium | reverse complement strand
GTGTCGTCTACCAGCGCTTTCGGACCACGATGTGCGGGATTCCCACTTCGTCGAAGTAGTCTCCTTCGGTCGCGTATCCGTTCTTCTCGTAGAATCGAACCGCGTTGTCCCGAGCATGCGCGTAGAGCTCGCGAACTCCGTTCACCTCGGCGTGACGCTCGCAGAACTTGAGCATTCCAGTCCCAATCCCCTGCGCTTGAACGGACGGATCGACCGCCACCCGCTTCATACGGACCCGACCCGGCTCGAACACCAGGAGGCAAGTGGCGCACAGCCAGTCGCCGACGAACCCCGCCACATGGGTCAGCGCTCTCTCCGCCTCGACTTCTTCCGGCGTCGTCACGCGGCCCGCCGGATTAATCAGCAGGTCGTCGCGGAGCCGGATGGCTTCGGCATAGTCCGGCCCTCCGTGCTCGATTGTCGCAAAGCGAGGCATCTCGGTCATGCTCAACCTCGGTTAGCCGCAAGGCATTCCATGCGCCAGCGCGGGAGCCGCCGGAGAGTCTCCCCGCCGCGGGCATCCACGCAGGCGAGCCCGGTTTGAAGGTACGGGTGGATCGTCGTAGCCCCGGAGCCATGGAAACCACGGAAAATCGACTCAATCGGGTCGTGGGCAAGCTCGGCCAGGTGTCCGGTCCGCTTCAGTCCCAGGCGCTGAGCTTTGTGCTCGGCCGAACCGTGAAATTCGTAGGGACCGCGGGCCTCGTCGTAGAGGAGCTCACGCCGGAGCGCGCGGTGGTCGTGGTGAAGAATCGGAAGAAAGTTCAGAACCACATTGGGAGCGTCCACGCCTGCGCGATGGCCCTGGTCGCCGAGACGGCTACCGGCTTCGTCGTCGGCATGAACCTGCCGGATGCGGCGGTTCCCGTCATCAAGACGATCAAGATCGACTACGTGAAGCGGGCAAAGGGCGACATGCGCGCGGTCGCTACGCTCTCCGAAGACCAGCGCCGTCGAATCATGAGCGAGCCCAAAGGAGACGTGCTCGTAGCCTGCGAAGTTACCGACGAGAACGGGATCGAACCGATCCTGTGCGAGATGACCTGGGCCTGGACGCCCAAGCGGCGCTAGGCCGCGCGGAATTCGGTTCGGGCGGGGACGGTCTGCGCGAGCATCGTTTCCTCTCGGCCCATCTCGCGGCTCATGATCCGATGGTACTGCTGTACTGTCGGAATGTCCCAGTCGTAGGAAGCGACCCGGTCCGACACTTCAAAGAACGCATTCGAGAGATCGTCCCGAGTGAGCTGGTAGCTTCCGAGGTGACGTCCCTCGATGATCGTCCGGCTGAGGATCTCGGCGTCCCGAAGCGCGTTGGTGATCCCGTGCGCCGTGATCGGATCGCTCATGTATCCCGCATCTCCCACCAGTGCCCAGCCCTCGCCCCATGGCTGACGAAGAAACCCCTCCATGCCCGGGAATAACCACATCTTCCCGCTCAAGGTTGCTTCTTCGAGTCCTCGACCGATGTCGGGTGCGGAGGCTCGAATCGACGCCGCGAAGGCTTCACGGAGGGCGCCTGGCGACGACGACAGCCTGTTTCGCTCGACCGCGACGAACACCAGCGTCTCTCCACCGTTCGTCGGGAGGGCGCCGGCACCGGTTCCAGGGCGGTAGTACCACCGGTAGCCGTCAATCGGGAGATCGCGGAAGTAGCCGTAGGCCGTCGCAGAGGCGTAGCGGCCTGTGGCGTACTTGGCGGCGCCGACGAGCCGAGCCACGTGCGAGTTCCTTCCGTCGGCCCCGATCACGAGGTCGGCCTCGACGCGACTCTCCGTTCGTGCGCTGTCCTCGAGCTCCACGCCGGTGATGCGGCCCGCTTCGTCCCGAAGCAGCTCGACGAGTCGGGTCGAGAAGCGAAACTCGGCTCCGGCCGCACGCGCGGCGTCGACGAGCGCAGCGTCGAGCACGTACCGCCTCGGTGCGAAGAGCGCGTCAACGCCGTGCCGCGACTTGATGTCGACCTCCGCAACGCTCTGAGACACATCGTCGCTGTACCAAAACGTCGTCTTCCGGACGGAAGGCGTACCCGCCGCGACGAGCGCGTCGAGCACACCCCAGCGGTGGAGTAAGAGCACGGCAGGCCTCATCAGCGCGTGGGTCGAGAGCGTGTCGCTCCCATACCGACCCTTGTCGACGACGAGCACTCGAAGTCCCGCCTGAGCCAGGCGAAGCGCGGTCGACGCGCCGGCCACTCGTGCACCGACGATCACGACGTCGTAGCGCGTTTCGTTTTGTTTCTGACTCATGATCAATCTCCTCGAATCTCAGGCGGCCAGGGAAGAGTTGGCGAACTGAAGCGCAATGTGGGCGGACAGCGCGCGGGCGTCGTTGCCGACCCCATCGATGAAGCTCGACTTTCGCTGCCGCAGGAAGTTGAGGCCGAGCGCGTAGAGCCCCGCGGAGGGCGTGACGCCGCCGCGGTGAACCAGTTCACCGCGGGCGTCACGGACAGGGACGTGTAGCCAGGGGTAGCGCCGCTTGTATCCCGTGGCCCAGAGGACGGTCTTCACACCCTCGGATTCGAAGTGGAGTCGAGTCGGTGCGCTTCCCACCGGAATGGCGGCTCGGCGATCGGGGCTCGCGGCCGGCGCGGAGGTGTCGTCGATATGCGCGTCGATACGGCCCAGCACACGGTCGAGCTTCCGTTCGGCGCTCGCCATGGTGTCGGCAAGATCGTCGCGGAAGTGGAGGACTCCCTCCTCGGCGCCTCGGGCGCGGCCGGCGAGGCGTACACCTTCGCTCTGAAGAACACCGAGGTCGATCGTTTGGTGGTCGGGCGTGCCGACGAGCTGTAGTGAAGGCTGTCGGCGGGCCGACTCGAGGTTGAATGCGTCCTCGGCTCGTTCCCCGAGAAACCCTGCACACTCGAGCCAGTGGGTGATGTCGCGCCCACGGTAGCGCCTCGGCATTCGAGTGTGCCGTCCGACGGCGAGCGTCACAGGTCGCCCCGATCGCTGAATCTCGAGCGCGAGTTGAATTCCGGATGCCGAAGCCCCTACGACGACGACCCCGCCGTTCGGAAGCTGATCGGGGTTCCTGTACTCGGATGGGACGAGCTGATGAACCGCGCCCGGAAGGCGGCCAGCCATCTCGGGAACGAACGGGGTGTCGCAGTGCCCCGTGGCGATCACCACGGTCGGCGCTTCCCACGGGCCCCGGTCGGTCTCGACCCGGTAGCCGTGCTCGTTCTTCGTGACCGACAGGACCGTCGTCTCGCCCTGGACCGGCGCGCTGAACGACTTGGCGTAGCGCTCGAAGTAGGAGACGACCTCAGGCATCGTCATGAAGCCGTGCCGGTCGGGTCCCTGGTAGTGAAAACCAGGAAGCCGCATCTGCCAGCGCGGGCTCAAGAGCCGAAGCGAGTCCCATCGTTCACTCCGCCACCGCTCCGCCACGCGGCCTCGCTCGAGGACCACGTGATCGATTCCGTAGTCGGACAGACAGCGACTCATCGCGAGTCCGGCCTGTCCGCCGCCGATGATGATGGTGTCTGTCCGTTTCATGGTCACTTCTCCTTTCGTCGGCGGGGTCGCGCCGACTAACCTGATTGCTCAGGTCAGCCGGCGAGGTCCGACCGACGGCCCATCATCAGGCTTCGACCTCGATCGAAACCGGGCAGCCGTTGGTGAGAACGTCGTAGACGGCGGAGCGAGCCTTGGACTGCTCGATGACCTGGGCGAGCTTCTCGTCGGACGCATCGCCCTTGATCTTGAAGCTCATGCGAATCGCCTCGTACCCGTTGCGCACGTCCTCAGCGAGACCGAGCAAGCCGCGGGCGTCGAGGTCGGCCTCCACGGTCGACTCCACGCTCTCGAGCTCGATACCGCGAGCGGCCGCGATGTTGCCGATGCCGGCGGTGATGCAGGCTGCGAGGGCGTGAAGCAGAAACTCGACTGGAGTCGGGGCATTGCCGACACCGCAGAGTACGGGCGGGTGGTCTCCGTCATAGGTGAAGTCGTGCGTCTGGGCGTGCTCGCCGCCTGCACCGTAGAAGCCATCGATGCTCGAGCGGCTGTGCGTGCCTCGAACCCAGGTGTTGGACGCGCGGAACTGGAACCTGGCGAGCTCGGGCTGCTCACCCACCGCGTTGATCGTGGCGAACAGGGTCGGCACGTCCACGCCGTTCATCGGGCGCTTTTCCTTGCGAGCGGGCTTGGTGTCTTGCGTAGCGGTTGCGTTTTCCATGGTCTTCCTCGTGGTTTTGGGTTGGGGTGGCCGGGGTGTTTCCCGTCCACGCCAATCAACCTACGGAGGGCCCGTGTGAGCCTCCGTGTGAGGGACCGTGGAAAAAACCGCGCATCACACGGTTTGTTTCAACAGCTTGAAATTACTGCGAAAAAATCACTCGACGAGGATGACGATTCCTCGACTGCCCGTCAGCTGCCCCTGCCCGTCGGCCCCGCCACCGTCGGTGTAGCGCGCTTCGATGGCCCAAAAGACCAGATCGTTGGGGTCGTCGGTGTGGGGAGGCAGCGTGGTGTCGTCGAGGGTGAAGTTGCAGCCGGTGACCGTGCTCTCGGGATGAGCGTGAGAGTCGTGGCCGAGGGCCAGGCTCCACTGGACGGTGGCGCAGTCGACGGACTCGTCCTCGAGATCGGCCGGAGTCGCGATCAGCGTGAGGGGAATACCGGAGGCTACGGTGACTTCGTCACCGAGCGCTCTCTCAGGGTCGTCCGTGTCGGCGATCGTCACCGTAGGCGGCGTATTCCCGACGACGAGCTCGCGCACGAACGGGAAGCTTCGCCGACCTTCGCTGTCGACTACGGTCAGCGACGCGGTCACGGGGCCTGAGGCATCGTAAGCGAAATCGAGGGTGCGCCCCGTGCCGTCGACCTCGCCGTCGCCGTCCGCATCCCACTCGTACCGGTCGATCGAGGCTCCGCGCGCCGGAGCCCGAGACCCTGTGGCGACGAACTCGACCGTGGATCCGACTGCATCCTCCTGGCCCGTCACGGTGAAGAACGCGACCGGGCTCAGATTCCCCTCGGCCGAGTGCTCTACGCGAACCACACCGGCGTCGTCGTTCCCTCCGAAAAACCCGGTACCGAACTCGAGCACGTAGAGTGCGCCGTCGGGGCCGACCGCCGCGTCGATCGGACGAATGAAACGATCCCAGGGCATCAGGGGTCGGAGGTCCGTGACCTGGCCCTCCTCGGAGATCTGAATCGCGAGGACCATCGCGCGCGTCCACTCGGCCAAAACGGCCTTCCCCTGGAACCGCTCGGGGAGCGCAAACGGCTGGTCGTCGGGGTCGTCGACGACGGGAACCATCGTGGGAACGAGTGCGGTACGCCCCGGGATCGCCTCGAGAGGCGCGTTGGCGGTGAGTCGAGCCCCAAGCGGCAGATAGGACACGGTATCGTAGTCGTAGGCGAGCGCCGACGGCACCTTCTCGCGACAGTCGAACGGTTCGCCTGAGGCGCCACTTTCGAAATCGTAGTCGACGTAAGGGAGGTTCTCGGCGATGCAGAGCGGCCAGCCATAGTCCCCTGGCACGTCGGCGAAGTTGACCTCGTCGTAGCCGCGCGGACCACGGTCGTCGGTGTCCTCGTTGGCATCCGGCCCGACGTCGCCCCAGATCACGCGACCCGTGTTTGGGTCGATGGCGAAGCGGAACGGGTTTCGTGTGCCCGTCACGAAGACCTCCGGGCGTCCCTCCTCGCCGGAGGCGTCGTAGAGGTTGCCGTCCGGAATCGTGCCGTCCGTGTTGATGCGTAGGATCTTTCCGCGCAGGTCGAAGGGATTGCCAGCCGTCAACTGCGCATTGAAGCTCTCCTGGCCGGGGCGCTCGTCGAGCGGGGCATAGCCGCTCGAGTCGCCAAACGGGACGGTGTTGTCGCCGACGGACAGGTAGAGCGTGCCGTCGGGCCCAAACTCGAGGTCGCCCCCCTCATGCTGTTCGCGGTTGCTCGGTACCCTGAGGAGCTCGGTCTCGTCGAGCACGAGGATCGTGCCGTCGGCTTCGGCGCGGAATCGGGAGAGGACATTCTCGTCCGTCAGCGCGAGCGAGTAGTAGAGGTATACGAAGCGGTTCTGCTCGAAGTCGGGATCGAGCACGATGCCGAGGAGCCCGTTTTCCCCCTGGAGGCTGACCTCGAGCGTCGCCGCGACGGTGACCCTCCCGGTTTCGGGATCCCAAAGCCGAACGTCGCCGGTGCGCTCCAGGTAGTAGACCTTCCCGTCGGGCAGCACGGCAAGAGAGGTCGGGCTGGCGGTCTGGTCGGTGATCGTGAACTTGCTGAAGGTCTGCGTTCCGTTGGCGGCCCAGCGGATCCCCGCCAGAACGTGCTGCTGGAACCAGGGAAGCGACCATGTGCCAGGGTCGTGTCCGAAGCTGGTGTACCAGGAGCGGCCCCCGTCGAACTCCTTGTACCAAGATACGGGATGGTCCCCGCCGGTCTCTTCGGCCATCGGCGGCATCCCGTCGAGCGTGGGGATGTCTTGAAGCCCGCTCGGCTCGATGTTGATGAGCACTTGGGCCTGCCAGCGAGGGTTCCGTCGATAGCTGTATATCTCTTCGTCGAGCTCGAACGTGTCTTCCTCGAAAAAGCTCGTCGAAGGATGCTCTTTGTCCTCGACTCGAAACGAAAACGGTCCGCCATACTCGATCGGCTCGGCGATCGGGTTGTACACCTGATGCGTGCGGAACAGCGCGCCTACTAGGTCCTCGTACCAGGGCCATTCGTACTCGGCGTCTGCTGCAGCGTGAATGCCGACGTACCCGCGCCCAGACTGGATGAACCGCTCAAACGCAGCCTGCTGAGAGTCGTTGAGAAAGTCGCCCGTGGTGTGAATGAAAGCCACCGCGTCGAACTCCGCGAGCGCGCCGTCGTTAAAGATGCTCGCGTCCTCACTGAACGTGATCGTCATCTTCTCTTCGGGCTCGAGGCTTTGGAACCACGCCACGGCATCGTCGATCGATGCGTGGCGAAACGATGCCGTCTTGCTGAACACGAGGAGGTCGACCGGAGCGATCTCCTCTCCGCTGCTGCACGACACCAGAACGACGAGCGCGATCAGCCACGCGCTGCGCCGCATCAGGAACCTCGTTGTCTCGGGCATGACCGGCGACGGTAGAGGACTGCCAGGATTTGCGCAACGACGAGCATCGCATCCCCGGCACGCCGAACCGTCGGCGATCAGCCGGTGTGCTCGCTGCCCTTCCAGACCTTCGCTGGGGGAGAACCCGCGTTTCGGGCCATGATTCTCACGGCCTCGGCGTCCGGGGCACGGAACACACAGATCATTCTTCGACCGTCCGGCGAGAGGTAGCTACGGATCGGCTCGACCCCGTAGAGCGTTTCGCAGCCGGCGCCCATCTTCGCCATGGCCAAGACCATCTCGGTCGTCAGCTCGATGTCGAACTCGCGCTCCATGACCACGCATTCCATGGGTTGACCCTATCACAACCCTCGTCGGCTCGCGATCGTTGGCGTTGACGGTGGGCCGCGCCTTAGGCACGGTTCCTTCGTGTCGTCTGCCGTCGAGCTTCGGGTTCTCGGACCCATCGCCGTGTTCCGAAACGGCGAACCGATTCGGCTACCGCAATCGAAGAAGACGCGCGGGCTGCTCGGGTACCTCGCCATCACGGGCCGGGCCCACCGACGAGATCGCCTGTGCTCACTCCTTTGGGACGTGGCCGACGACCCGCGCGGCGCGCTTCGTTGGAGCCTTTCGAAGATCCGGCCTCTCGTCGACAGTGATGACAAGCGGACTCTCCTGGCCGACAGGGAGCACGTCGAACTCCAACTCGAAACCGAGAGTCTGGACTGGCACCTCGCGCGCCAGGAGCTGAGTGGAGGCGTCGAATCGCTGACGACCGAACGCCTGGAAGCCCTGGTAGAAGGTTTCCAAGGAGAGCTTCTCGAGGGCCTCGACCTCATGGATTTCGACGAGTTCACCGCGTGGTGCGCGGCAGAGCGCGAGCACGCACGATCGTCGCACGCGATGATTCTCCGCGCGCTGGTCGAGCGGTACGTCGACGAGCCGGACAAAGCGCTTCCGCATGCGCGCGAGGTCGTGCGAATCGATCCGCTCAACCAGGAAGCACGCGCAGGGCTCATTCGAATGCTGGCGGCCGCCGGTCGACGCAACGAAGCGCAAGCGCAGTATGAGAGCGCGAGTCGTTTGCTCGAAGAGCTCGGAGCACGGAGAGCCGGGCCTCTCGTCGCCGCGTGGCACGACATTCGAACGGTAGGCGAGGCCGAACCCCAACGGGCACCTTCCCGCGAGGAGGCTCTGCCGGAAGACGTCCGCACGGAAGTCGGAACCGAGCCCACGCGCCAAGGCCTTCTCGTCGGTCGGGGCGAAGAACGATCGCGACTCAACGCCGTTTTGGACCGCACCGTATCGGAGGGACGGCTTCAGGTATTCTTGCTTAAAGGCGAGTCCGGCGTCGGTAAGACCACGCTGCTCTCCGAGCTGAGCCGTGAAGCGCAGTCGAGGGGCTGCGCCACGTTCGAAGGCGCTGCCTACGAAGCCGAGGCCGGTCGGCCGTATGGCCCCTGGATCGACGCACTTCGACGGCTGCCGGAAAACGCGTTCGCGAGTGAGCACCGAAGCACGCTCGCACGAATCCTCCCAGAGCTCGGGACCCCAGATGAGCAACAGGGAAGCCGGGACCGGCTGTTCGCGGCAATCGTCGATACGGTGCTCCGGGGGACGACCAAAAAGACCCCTACACTACTTCTGTTCGACGACGTTCACTGGTGCGACGACGCAAGCACGGAACTGCTTCACTACGTGGCTCGGATGAGTCGCGAACGCCCGGTTGCGATGGTACTGGGGGCTCGCGACGGAGAGCTGGTCGACAACGAATCATCCATGAGGATGCTGCGAAGCTTCCGTCGCGAAGGACTGATCGACGAGCATCTGCTCCTCCCGCTGACGGAAGGCGACGTAGCCGACCTCGTCGAACAGCTCGGAAGCGGCGCGGACGCGGCGCAGGTCTTCGCTCAGAGTGGGGGCAACGCGCTGCTGGCTCACGAGCTCGCGCAGGCGCGAGAGGCGGCCGGGGGGGTCCCGCGATCTCTGAAGGAGCTCATCCTCGATCGAATCAACCGCCTGTCGCCCGAAACGGGAGACCTCCTCCGGTGGGCTGCGATCCTCGGCCCGTCGATCGACGTGGCGCGACTCACGGAGCTGGTGTCCGTCGACTTCGATGGTTTGATGAACGCGCTCGCCAGCTTGGAGCGCCACTCGCTCCTCGACCACGAATCGGGTGGAGACGGGAACTACGAATTCCACCACGGGTTGGTTCACAGCGTCGTCTATTCGGAGATCTCTGAGCCCCGGAGAAAACTCATGCACCTTCGCGTCGCGAAGCTGCTCGAAGGCCGAACCGATCCGGACGGAGAGATCGCGATGGAGCTCGCACACCACGCAGGCGTTGGCGGAGACCACGCATTGGCAGCCGGTGCGTGCGTCGTTGCGGGCAACCGCTGCCTCCGTATGTTCGCGAACGCGGAGGCCTACGCGCACGCCCGTCGCGGGATTCGATACGCAGACGCGCTCCCCCACGGGGAAGGGTTGCGAAGAAAGATCGAGCTCGAGGAAGTGAGCGCCGCCGCGAGAACCCCGGACAACATCGAAGAGGAATCTCGTCGACTCGAGGCATTGGCAGAGGAGGCGCTCGATGCGGGCGAGGCACAGCATGCTCGACGCGGCTTCACCATAGTCAGCTACCTGCGTTGGCAGGCGGGAGCGACCGGAGACGCAGCCCGGCTCTCACTGCGAGCCGAGTTCGCGAGCCGCGGGGCGGACGACAGCGACCGCATCGTGGGCATGGCCGAAGCCGCACGGTGCCTCGTTACGCTCGAAAGAGACGTGCCGCAGGCCGAAGCGCTGCTGCTCGAAGCCCGGGCACTGACGGAACGCTCGGGTGAGTCGGCGTGGGCCGTATCCGATGGGCTCGGGCTCCTGCGCTTCTATGGCGGAGAGCTCGACGAGGCGCGGGCCGCGTTCGAACACGCCTGGGCAGCAGCAAAGGAGAGCGGCGACCGCATCAACGAGTTCATGACGCTCGAGCAGTTGGTGCTGGTGGCGCACCAGCAGGGCGACGCTAGCGCGGCGTGCGGCTACGCAGAAACCCTCGCCGCGATTGGTGACAAGCTTCGAGAGGGAAGCGAACGGCCCCTCGGCCGTGCCATGGTCGCCCTATGCGCGTTTCGCGCCGGGGACGAAGCCCAGCGAAGTGCGCTTGAAGAGGCCATCAACCAGCTCCGACAGGTCGACGCGAAACAGCGGCTTTCGTCGATGCTGATCGAGACCGCTCTCGTCGAGTACGAGCGAGGCGAGTATGCGAGTGCGAAGGCTCGAGCGGAAGAGGCCCTCGCGCTAGCGGAAGTGCTTCGACATCCGAGCAACGGTGCACGCGCGCGGACGGTCTTACTGCGTGTCGCTCGTACCACCGGGGACGAAGCCTCGGCAGCAGAACAAGCGCGATGCCTCGCCGTCGTGGAACCGGTAGCGCACCACGTACGTGGTACGGTCGATCGTCTGCTCGAGGATGAGCAATCCGTCGACGCGGAAAAGGAGACTCGATCATGAGCCGGATCATCGTCGAACGAAGCCTTGCTGACGCACCCGACTTCGAAACCGTTCAAGCGATGGAAGACGCCGTTGCGTGGTGCCTCGAAGAACATCGAGTCGAGTTCATCCGAAGCTACTTCTCGAGCGACAAGAAGACCATGATCTGCGAGTACGAGGCGCCGGACGCGGAGTCGGTTCGTATCGTTCAGCGGACGGGCAAGCTTCCGTTCGAGCGAATCTGGGCAGCCCAAGTGTTCGAGTGGGCCGAAGACGCGTCGAGCGAAGACTAACGTGGGTCACCGCGCGCAGCGCAGTCACGATGAGCGTCGCTAGGCCTTCGCTGACGGTGTAGCGCCTCTGAAGTGTTCGCGAAGAGCCTCGTTCAGCTCGACGCGCTTCTGAAACGTCACTCCGTGTCCCGCGTCTTCGTAGCGGATGACGCGCGCGCCGCGGATCCTTGCGGCGAGTCGATCGGTTTGTTTCGGTCGAATGAGAATGTCTTTGCCAGGACGCACCAGGAGCACCGGCATACGAAGCTGGCCGAGTCTGCGTTCGGTCCGGTGTTTGGAGATCGCGAAGAACTGGCCGGCCACGGTGCGCGGTGGGGGTTTGCGGCCTACCCGCGTTCGCATGTGTCGGTTGAACACGGTACGGTCGATCTGATCGAGATAGGCCTGCGGGTAGAGGAGCTTCGGGAGCGACCGAAGCCGCACCTTCGAACCGCCAAGCAAGCCTTTCAGAAAGTAGTAAGTCCCTCGAGCCGTGGGAATCGGCGCGGAAAACGCGCCTCCGTGGGTCGCGATGAGCGTGAGCGTCGAGCATCGATCGGGGTATCGGAGCGCCAACTCCTGCGCGATCATTCCGCCCATCGACACGCCGACGACGTGCACGCGCGCCCACTTGAGGTCGTCCATGATTCGGACGGCATCTGCGGCCATCGACGGAATGCTCGGCAGGGCCTGGCCATGCTCGCTGTCCCCGAGCCCGAGGTGATCGTAGTGACAGCAGCGAAACTCGTCCTGGAGAGCCTCCACCTGCGGCGACCACACCCCACCGGGCATCGAAAACCCCATGATGAACAGCACGGGCTCTCCGCGGGTGCCGAACACGCGGTAGGCAAGCCGCGGCTCGGTCGCGGTCATCGCGGACAGATGGACGGCACCCGCCAAGCGAGTGCTCGAGGCATCCGCAGAATGCACGGCCCGGCTCACGCTAGGGGTCGTAGTACCGGATCGTCGGATACGCCAGGTCGATCTGGGGGTGCGCCTCGAAACGTTCGAGGATCTGCTCCCAAACCTGCTGTTCTGTGCCTCGCCGAGTCTTGGGCTTCGTCATGTAGCGAATCGTCAGTAGGACCCCGCTATCTCGGACAGAGGTGTAAACGATGGGCGTCATCTTACCGGCGTAGATGAGATAGCGCGACGCAGCCTGGCGCACCTGTCGCGCGGCCTCGTCGCCGACCATGAACGATTCGGCGCCGATGATCTCCTCGAGAATCGCTTTCGCGGCCTTCCAATCGCTTTCGAACGTGACGAGGACCGGGATTTCATGCCAGATGTACTCGAACCCGCGTGTGAAGCTAGCCGTGCGTTCCCTGAGAACCTTGCCGTTGGGGACGTGCATGATCCGGCCCGTGCTCTGGTCGGCGTCCACCCAGTTTCCGATCTCGAGCAGGCTGAACTGGAAGAGTCGGACGTCGATGACGTCACCCGCGGCGCCATCGATCTCGATACGGTCGCCGACCTCGAAGGGTCGACGGAACACGATGAACAAAAAGCCCGCGATGTTGGCGACGGTGTCGTGGAGCGCAACAGCCAGCCCCGCGCCGAGAATGCCGGCAAACGTGGCGAGAGACTGGAGCCCAGAAAACCAGGTGGGCACCAAGAAGAGCACGATCAGGACGCCGGTCACGGTGTTGAATCCGCGACTCCAGCGGTAGCGTTGCGCCACGTCGGTGATGTTGCGTCGGATGACCCGTTGAACGACCGAGCGCATCAGCAAGAAGAGCAGAATGACCAGCAGCGACCGCAGCAGCTTCAACTGCGTACCGGGCTGCATCCCGAGCCAGGTCCGCCCGTCGGTCAGGAAGTCTTCCACGGACTCAGCGTATCAGTAGCGGTGTCCAGCAGCCGAATCTCTGACTCTCGGAGCCGAGAAACCGAACGGAGTGCGGATTCCTAGCTCGCGAGCTTGGGCCCGCTATACTTAGCGCAACGAAGATGGGGAAGCATCGAAGTACGTGCCGTTGGCGCCGGGGGTTGGGCGTCTCGGGATTGACGCTGACGCTGTTGGCTGCCGCGGCTCCCGGCTGCATCAGCCAGATGAAGGCCGACATCGCCGCGAATCAGCAGCGACTGGACGAGCTGGAGGCAGACCTCGAGGCCAAACGAAAAGAGCTCGAAGAGGCACTCGCAGAAGCGAGCCGAATCCTCCGTCGGAACAGCGCCGACCAGGGCCTTCAGATTGAAGAGATCATCGATCGCCTCGCCGAGATGGAGGGGCAGATCGCCGAGATCAAGATGGCCAGCAGCGGCCTTTCCCAAGAACAGCTCGCCAAGAACGCCGAGCTTCAGCGACAGCTGAGCGAAGTCGCTCGAGCAGCCGGCATGGATGTCGCCATCGAGTCGAGCCAGATCCCAGACGGCAAGAAGAAGCACTACGAAGCCGCGGTGAAGGCCTACCGCATCAACGATCATTCGTACGCGCGCGCTCTCTTGCGCGCCTACGTCGAACGCTACCCGAACGACGACAAAGCGGACGACGCTCAGTACATGGTGGGCTCGAGCTATCTTCGCCAAGGCCAGCCCGCGGCGGCACTCGGCGAGTTCCGCAAGGTCATTGCGAACTACCGGAAGGGCGACGCGCTCGACGACACGCTCTACGACATGTCCCGCGCGTTCCTCCAAGTGAAGGCGTGCGATGACGCAGAAGCGGCCCTCAAGGCGCTTCTAAAGAACCACAAGAAGTCGCCGCTCGCCCCCAAGGCCAAAAAGAAACTCCGCGCCATCCGCACGATGGGCAAGGCCGAGTGCGCGGACCGTTGAGGTCCAGAGCGGGGTTCTCGACAAGTCACACGCGCTGAACCGCTCTAGTCGGAAACTGTGTCGGCGCGCCCGGTCAGGTAAATTGGCGAAGACCAGGCCCGCTGCTCGGCCACTGTGAGGCAGTCGTCGGCCCAATCGGTTTGGTAGCCGCCGAAGCAGGGTTCGCACTTGCCCTGAGCGTCACATCGGAGACCGCCGGCGTTGACGCCTGGCGTCGGCTCCTGAATGGCGCGAACGTAATAGAGCTGCGCACGCCCCTCTGCGGGATAGTCGGGATCCTCGAACTCCACCTCGCATACGTTGCTGCCCTCGGAGCAGGGAATCGTCTGCCACGGGTCGTCGATTAGATCGCCCACCGATTCGGCCTGCGAGAGCTGACGACGGATGCGGATCACCTCGATACGCGTGATTCGGCGACGCTCGTCGGACGGGAAGTAGCACTCCCCGGCACAGACGTGCTCGACCCGCTCGGCTCCGAGCGCGTCGACAACCTGTTTCGGGCAGCCCGGCTGCTGCGCGAAGGAACCTGCGGCACGAACGCGGAACTTCGGCACATCGGCGAACGGTAGCTCGCTCCCCATGGGGAGCGAACTCGCTCCGGCGTTGACCATGTCGAACCAAAGCAGGATCCGGTCGCCCGACGTCCCGTAGACTTTCCGATCCTGGATCGCCTGCCAGATGGACTCCCTCGTACGGTCCGGTGCATGCACGGCCACGAGGCCGCCCGTGAGGAAGAAGGACGCTTGGCGCTCGAGCCAGACGGTTTGAAACGGGGGCTTGTTTTGCACGTCTTCTGGCGTGAGCTTTACCGACTCGAGTGACTTCTCGGGGATCCCAAAAAGAAGCCGCTCCCACTCCTCGTTTACCGGACCGCGCGCGTCGGTCATCTTGCGACGATCGACCTCCTTGTATCCCGTCCCAGGGCGCGCGGAGTGGTTGTCACTCGACGCGAAGAATCCGTAGGTGGCGTACCGCGGCTGATCGGGGTCGTCGAAGTTTCCGCGGGCCATGATGTACTGAACTGAACCTCCCGGGCGAGTGAGAAAGGCCGGCTCGAAGCAATCGGTGCACTGCCCGCAGTTACCCCAGTCGTCGAGAGTTGCATCCGGAATGGTGAGATGGCCCGCGGTGCCGGCGCCGAGATAGTTGGCGCGCGCGGCCTCGACCTTGCTCGCACACGACTCGGAGCCGGGGTCCTCGCAACGACCGCGCACGATCTCGCCCGCTCGCCAGCAGCAGGCTTCGTACGTGTCGGTGGGCTCGGGGCACCTCGGGCCGTTGGGGGTGTCGGCGACTGCACGGTACGATCGATACTCCTCCGAGTTTCCATGCCCTGAGAACACCTCGACGTTCCGCTGCCAGCGCCGGTCGTTCAACGCGGCCGACAGCTGCTTGTCCCAAAGGTAGCCGCGCGGCGTATAAAACCCCCACGTGGTTCCATGGGGAATCACCATGGCGTCGAGATCCCACTCGGACAGCTTCCGGAAGAGAGCCTCAGGCGTTTTGGCGAACTCGCGACAGTCAGGCGGAAGTTCGGGGGAAGGGACGCCCTCTGGGCATTCCGGAACGCGCGCGATCTCACGCACGTGAACGGTGACGTCGTTGTAGGGCTGCTGCTCGGGAAACGCCTTGAACGGGATCCTGGCGTTCACTAACAGCGTCTTGAGATCCGTGAAAGCGCGCGACGCGAGACCGGGCGCTGCGATCTGGCGTACCGGCAGCTCGTCGTCGGCCGTCCCTTTGAAGATGACGTTCTTGTGGCCGTAGTGGGTTTCTGGCGTGAGTCCGATCTGAGTCCATTCGAACCCGGTAAACGCGACGAGGTCTGGCTGCGGACTCGGGTCGACCGCGTTGCACTGCCGGATCGACTCTCGAACCATCTCCCACGTGCGCGGGGTGAGAGCCTCGGCATGGTCGGTGAGTGCGTAGAAATCGAGCTGAGAACAAAAGCGGGCAAAGTCGCACGCATCGGCTGGAGGGTGGACCCCCTCGCCTCCCATGAGCGGCAAGCTCCACTGAAAAGCATCCACCGAAAGCGTCGTGTGCACGTGAAGGTCGCCGAAGAGAACCCGACCTTCGTCGGTCTGGGTGTTGCGATCCCGCGCCTCGACGATCTCTGCGCTCAGTGGCTGAGCAGTGACCGTGCCGTCCACCTGGGGGTTGCCGCGACCGAGGACGAACCACAAGACGAACACCAGTAGACCGAGCAGCAAGGCGAGCCACAACACCACGCGCTTGAGCACACCCATCGTTGCCGACCTTAGTCGGCCCATTCACTGAGGGGAAGCCTGGTCTTGCTAGCGCTGCCAGCGTACGGTCTCGGCCGCGCCTTTGATCACTTGGTTCTGATCCAGGCCATCTACGCCGGACAGGTAGACTCCGGGCGAGCCCCGACGATTGGACGAAAACGCGATGATCCGGCAGTCGGGAGAGAATGCAGGGTCTTTGTTGTCGCCCTGGCCCTGCGTGAGCCGCTGGTACTCCTGTGTCTCGATGTTCACCGTAAAGATGTCGAAGTTCGAGTCGCGACCGCTAAACGCGATGAGCGGGTTCGCCGGATCCATGCACCAAACCGGAGTTTGGTTGTGGCTGCCCCGGAAGGTGACCCGCTTCACGTCGCTCCCGTCTTGGTTCATCGTGAACACCTGCGGACTTCGATGACGGTTCGACACGAACGCGAGCTTTCCTCCAGGGCCGCATGTCGGACTTACGTCGATACCGCGACTGTTGGTTAGCCTGCGAACGTTCTTGCCGTTGAGGCTGGCGCTGTAGATCTCGGCGTTCCCGGAACGTGACGACGAGAAGAACAGCTTGTCGCCGCAAACGGCGGGCGCCATCGTGATCCCTTTACCGCCCACCACACGTCGCCCACCCACGCGCGTATTGGTGATGAACATCCCCTTGGGCGTCATTCGCGTGTACCAGATCGCGCCTGCGCCGAACGACGGCAGCATCGAGACCCCGCCCCCGCTTGAAACGCGCCGCACGCCGTAGCCGTCCATCTGCCCTGCGTAGACGGCCTTCCGGCCGGGCCCGAGTTTCCGCGCGAACGCGACCTCCGTGCCGAAGGGCCCCGGGGTCCCCGTGACGATCGCGATGACTCGATTCGCAAAGTCGTGCATCCACCCACGAAGCTGCTCGGCGCTTCCACGGTACGTTTTGGTCAACGTGGCAACCCCGGCCCCACTCGATTCGAAGAACCGAAGCTCGACGTTCAGGTTTGAAGCCGACCCAGAGACCGACCCCTTGATGACCCCGTTGGCGCCGAGGACCGACCATGAAGCGAGGTCGATGCTCGGGCCCGACACGTCGTGACGGATCGCGTTCGGACCGATCACGCGAAAACCCGGCATCAGCCGAAAGTCGTTCCGGAGAATGTCGGCGCCGCCGACCGCCTCTTTCGCCGGACTCCCGATCAGGTCGGGGATGCCGATCCGATAGACCTCCTCGTCGGCCGCGTCGATGTCGACCACGATCTTGTCTCCGGGGAGTGGAGGCGCGTCTTCCTCGCTCGCGGCCGGCAAAGCGGCCAGCACGACCGGTGCAGCGACGACGCAAACCATCGCTGCCCACCGAACTCCTCGCCAACCGATTGATGTCCCACCCATACTGCTCCTCACTGGAAATGGCGCCCGAAGAAGCGCAACGAAATCGTGTTGCCGAGCACCTGGTTCTCGATCGAGGCGGGAGGGGGCGGAAGCGCCGCCCCTTCGGCTTGATCCACCCTCCGACGAACGGCCGCGTCGAACGATTCATTCCCGCTGGACCGGGTAATCTCGTAGCCTTCCACGCGTCCGTCGCCCGTGATCGACAGCTCGAGCACGCAGGTGAGCTTCACGAGCTCTTCCTCCGGAATGCTACTCGGCGTGCGGAAGCCTTTTCGAAAGTACGAATAGAGCTTTCCGATGTAAATCTCTCGGTCGGTGCCAGTGGCCTTCGTGCCTTCGGCAATTCCGTCTGGGTCTCCTTCGAGCTCAGGACCCTTGGAGAGATCGGAGATTTCGCCGGCACGTTCGCCGAGCGCGGAAAGCAGGTCGTCGTCGCGTCGTTCGCGCTTCTTGTCCGGCTTCTTGGGTCCCCTCTCGGCCTTGCTGGTCGGTACCGCCATCGCCGCCGCGTCGGGAGTTTCTGGCGTGGGCGCCTTCTGCGGGGCGGCGGGAACCTCTTTGCTTGGCAGCGCGCGCGGCGGGCGCTTCTTACCGAGTCGAACGAAGTGCGCTTCCACTACCTCGATGGGCGGCGGCGGCAGCTCGGCCGTCGACGTGCCAAATACCGACTGCATGACCCCGAGAAGTAGTGCGCTCAGCGCTGCAAGAAGCGGAAGCGCGAGAAACGCGCCGAACGCGAAACCAACCCCGCCCAGGATCTCGATCGTCGTCGGCTCCTCTTTTTCGAGAAGACTCAGGGCGCGCCAGTCCGCGGTCTTGGGGTCGGTCATGTTACCGGGACTTTCGGGTGACGGGATCGGTAACCAGACCCATTCTCCCGATCCCGGCCTGCCGGATGAGCGCGAGCACCTGGGCCACGGCACCATAAGGCACCTGTTCGTCGGCCTGGACGAACACCTCATTCGCCCCGCGCACGCGCTCGTCGTTGGCGAGCCGCTCCTTGAGCACGTCGAGCGACACCTCCTCGTCGAAGAGGAAGATGCGCTGATCGCGCTGGACCGTCACGATCGGAACCTCCTCGTCGATGTCCATGCGAGGCGCATCGGCCTTCGGAAGCTCGACATCCACGCCGGTGGTGAGCATCGGCGCGGCGATCATGAAGATGATCAGCAAGACGAGCATGACGTCGACGAGCGGCGTTACGTTGATTTCGCTGAGCGCGCTCCCCGAGCCATCGTTGTTCGAGAAAGACACGGCTACTCCACCAGCAGGTGCCGACGGATGATGTTCAGGTAATCGCTGGCAAACGCGGCAGTCTCGCTGTCGACGACGCGAATCCTCCGGACGAAGTAGTTGTAGGCCATCACCGCGGGAATCGCGGCGGCAAGCCCCAGTGCCGTTGCGATCAACGCTTCCGCGATGCCGGGCGCCACCACGTCGAGCCCTGCGCTCTTCTCACCGTGGATGGCGATGAACGAGTTCATGACGCCCCAAACCGTCCCGAAAAGACCGATGAACGGCGCGGTGGATGCCGTGGTCGCAAGAAACGATACCTTGTTCTCGAGACGAGTGAGCTCGGCGCTTTGCGCACGGCGAAGCGCTCGCTCGACGTTGTCGACGTCGGCCTTGCCAGGCTTGCCTGTGCGAGCAATGCGTGCGAGCTCACGGTAGCCCGCTCGGAACACCGTGGCGATCGGGGACCGGGTGTATTCCGTCGAGCGACCGTGGATGTCGTTGAGCGCCTTCGCGCTCCAGTTCCGCGCCTTCTCCTCGGACCAGAAGAGTTCGAGGAACGTGCGGCTCTGATCGGTGACCTGCTTCAGCCGGATCCACTTGGCGCCGATGATGTACAGGCACATGACGCCCATGAAGAGCAGGATGAGCATGACGAGCTGCACCACCGGCGAAGCGCCGATGACGAGCTGCCACGGGTTGAGGGCCGACGGCGAGCTCGTCTGCAGCGTCACGGATAGCATCAGTGGTTACCCCCCACGAGCCCAGCGACTCGCGTCAGTTCGCCGAGGCGCTGACGTTTCGGTCGCGCGCCCACCCGGCTTCGTCCGTGCCGGTCGCCATCTCTTCGCCGACGGACGTCACCGAGATCCGGTTCCCGTCGAGCCCGAGAGAAACCAAGTAGCTCCGTACGGCCTGGCCGCGCCGTTCGCCGAGCGCGATGTTGTACTCTTCGGTACCGCGCGGGTCGGCAGCACCGGTCAGAAGCAGGTTCATGTTCGGGTCGGGCTGACCTCGGAAACACTCCACGGCTTCTTGAAGCGCGGTACGCGAGCTGCTGTCGAGGTCCGACGAGTTGAACTCGAAGTACACGGTCTCGACCACGCAAGGCTCTTCCATTGGCGTGACCTCGACTTCGGGCTCGGGCTCGGGAATCTCGGAGCCCGTGGTGTCTTCGACGACCGGTTCGGGGTCATCTTTGCAGCCGACGAGAACGACGGCGAAAAGCGTGACGCACAAGAGTGCCGTCAGAGATGGATTCAGTTGTCTCTTCATGGAGTTTCTTCCCCTTCCCTCTGCACGCAGAGGTTACGACCGCCAGTCTAGCCCCCGGTCAAAACCGCGCAATTTTCAGTGACTGCGCGAGGTTAAACAGCTCACTGTTCGCATACCTAAATACGCGAAGTCATTTGCCGGGGTCAAAGATGTCGCTAATTGTAAGGTCTTCCGTGAGTCGCCCGTGAAACCCAATCGCCCCCTTCAGACCATCGCCTTCTTCGCCGCCCTGCTCGCTGGGTGCGGAGGGAGGCAAGCACCCGAGCCGACCGCGTCGGAACCCCGCTCCACGGAAGACGGGGCGGTTGGCGACGTGCCGCCGCTTCCTGAACCCGAAGACTACGCGGCCAAGCTCGACTCGAGGGAGCGCTACTGGTGGCAGCAGCCGGAGGACGTGGTCGAGATGCTCCGCTGTAAGCGAGGCATGACGGTGGTCGACCTCGGTTCCGGCACGGGGTACTTCATCCCGTACCTGTCGCGCGCGGTCGGCCGCGAAGGGCGGGTGTTCGCTCTCGACGTGGACCGCGGGATGGTGGAGCGCCTTTACGAACGCGTCGCGCGCGACCGGATGCACAACGTGACGCCTGTGATCGTGGCGGTGGACGATCCGTCGCTCACTCCGAGGTCGGCCGATCGCATTCTGGTGGTCAATACCTGGCACCACCTCGAGAACCGGGTGGAGTACGCGGAGAAGCTCTTTTCGGCGCTTCGGACCCACGGCGAGATCCTGATCGTCGATTTCGACATGAGTAGCCCGAAAGGGCCACCTCCCGCGCATCGCCTCGAGCCGACGGTGGTGGCCGACGAGCTCGAGGCGGCTGGATTTGCCGTGGCGCGGATCGTCGAAAACCTACCCTACCAGTACGCCGTGCGCGGCTTCGTTCGCTAGTTCGGGGAACGACGTGACGCGCGCCGCACCGCGTGGCCGAGCTTCAGTCCGGCGGTGGAAGCAACGATGCCGAGCCGACTTCGCTCCGTGAGAACGCGGTTCCTGAAATCGGGCTGGCCTGGAAGCGAGATCCACAGCCGGAGCAGATGGCGCTTACGTTCGGGTTCGTCGAAGTCTTCGTACCCGGTCCGCGCGTGCAGGTTGGTGTGGTTCGACAAGAGCTGAACCGTGCCGGGGCGGAGCTCCATGTCGAGGTAGAGGTCAGGGGAGTCGGCGATTTCGTTGTAGAGGTCGAGCACGACGCGATCGCGTCGTGAGAGCAGGGACTCGCCCTGAAACCCCACCGCCGAACGAAAGTAGTCGGTGTGATAGAAGGTGCGAAGCCGAGCGCCGTCGTAGCGGCAAGGGCGAACGGGGAGGTATTGCACCCCGCCTTCTCCCTTGGTGTCCATGCGGTAAGGCTCATAAAGCCGGCGGACGAGGTCCGGGCGCCTCCGGAGAAACTCGTTGTAGACCGACACGGAACTCACGATGCGGCTCAGGCCTCCCGACTTGGCCCGCTTCAAGCACAGAAGCCCCACCACGTCGGCTGCGTCGCAATGAAAATTGATGTTCACCCGCGTTCGATAGTGACGGACCTCGTCGGGACTTTCACCGGTGTCCCGCACGTGGCCGAGAAGATGTCCCTCGGGGTTCTGCGCGCCGGGGATGCCGAGGTGCAGCCCGAAACACCAGAAGAACGTTTCCGCTTGAGCCTCGGTCCAACGCTCCACGGGAACCCCGGTCACCACTTGAAAGCCGCGGCCGGTAGCGAGCTCATTTCGCCATCGCACGATGAGGGGACCGAGGGTCGGGAGCGGAAAGTCAGCGGCTGATAGAGCTTTGGTCGGCTTCGCCGTTCCCATCGCGACCGTGACCGCGGCATCGAGCTCGTCGGCTTGCTCCTTCGTCAGCGCCTCGGACCAGCCGCCGCGCTCTGCGAGATCGGCACCTCGCCACGCGCTCGGTGATTCGAGCGGTTCCATGAGCACACGGGTGTGCGGCCGCGAAAAGTAGTGAATCGTCTGAGAAGTGATCGACTTGTACATCGTCGGGCGCACGACCTTACCTCGTTGGGCCGGTGGACGACAATCACGCTGAGAGCGGCACGTCGAACTCGCGGCAGTAGTCGTCGAAGCGTTCGCGTATCTCGTCGAGGTTCAGACCGAAATCTTGCCGGGTGTACTTGTGAACTCCGCGGCTCCCGCGTGGGTTCGCGGCTAGGAACGCCGCCATGCGGTCTCGCGTTTCGCGCGTAAAACGAAGACCGAAACGTTCGTACGCCCGCCGGAGGAGGTCGACCGGGTCGGCCAGCGTGTCCTCGAAGTAGGCGTCGAAAAACTGGCTTGGTTTGTCGCGATGACGGCGACGCGCGGCGGTCGCACGGTCGAGGGATAGCGTCCACATGTCGAGCACCTGTTTGCCGATGCGCTGCGGATCGAGCGAATCCGAGTTCATCGAACGAAATGTGTAGAGCAGGCTTGCCAGCGAGGGGACGACCTTCGCGGGGTCTCGATGCGTGTGGATGATCTGAGCGTCGGGATAGGTCTCGAGGATCTCGTCGATCGCCGCGAGATGCGCCGGGCTCTTCAGAACCCAGCGATCCCTCATGTGTTTGCTCTGGAGGTGCTGGAGAAAGCGCTTGTGGAACGCATACGCGGGAAGGAGGTCCTGCTTTTCGAGCCACGCTTGGTAGCTCGGGACGTTGAACGTCGTCTGAAACTGAACGCTCAAGAACTCGTGCGCGCGAATTGGAACGCACTCCTGCGGCAGCAGCGCACCAAACTCGTGGATGGCCGGAAGCGTGGGAAGCAGGCGGTCCAAGTTCGCGAAGAGCTTCACTGCGTCACCGATTCGGGGGTCGGTGTCGTACGTGTCGGGCTCCGGGGGGGGCACGGGCCACTGCACCTCCCAGCTCATGGGCGGGCGGTTTCGCTCATCCTGCGAAATCAGGTTGAATAGGATGGTGGTGCCCGTGCGCGGAAGCCCGACGATGAACACCGGGCGTCGAATCTGCTCGTGTTCGAGCTCCGGATGCGCGTCTCGGTATTGCTGGAGACGCAGGCGGTTCTCTAGGTAGCCGACTATCGTCTCTCGGCAGCTGAGTCGCCCGAGCGTCGTGAGGCCCGCCTCGCCCTCGAGCGAGTCGAGCAGAACCCCCATGCCTTCGCGAAAGTCTTCGCCGCCGAAGTCAGACGAACCCGCCCTCCGGATCGCGGTGCGGACGAGGTTCCCCTCGTCGAGGGACGGCCAGTCGAGGCCGACCGATCGCGTCAAGCCTCCGACACGATTGAGTGCACGGATGCCCCAAGGACGGTGGGGAAGTGGCAAAGGCATGACGTTCGCTTGACTCCTTGGCGCGCGGGCGTGGTAGCACGCGATCATGAGTGCGAAAAAGGGACGTTGGCTCCGGTGGGCGATTCCGCTTGCGGTCGCCGCGATCGTCATCGTGGTCATCGGCGATGGATGGGGCGCACGCCGCGACGTCCCACTGCCTCCCGCCAAGCTCGCGAAGGGCCCGCCCGCTTTTCGCCAGTCGAAAACCGAGCTGAACCTGAGCCCGCAATACATGCAGAGCATGTGGCCAGCTGGACATCGCGACAGCGCGAACACCGACTATGTTCCGACTACGCTGCGAAGCGCGTACGAGCTGGAAGCCCACGTCCTCCAAGGGCACCCGATGTTCTGGCCGCCAACCATCGGCCTCGAGGGCGTCTCCTACGTGACCACAGGCGCACCGGAGGGTCGGAGCCACCTCTTCGCGATCACGCCAGACGGAGAGATCGTGTGGTCGGCGCCGCCCGAAGAGTCGCTCGAAGATCTCGACTCGTTTGCGATCATGAACGCTCCGACCATCGATCGCGGCGGAGACATCTACGTGGGCGATCGCAACCAGCTGTGGGCGTTTCGCCCCGAGGGAAGCGTGAAATGGGTGGTCGACCTCGAGCCGTACGGCGTCGACTGGGGCTTCATGACGGTCGTCATCAGCCGTCAGAACTACGTCGGGGGCGTCTCCACGAATGGAAAGGTGCTCTTCTTTTGGTCTCACGACGGCAAGCTGGCGATGCCCCCGCTCGATCTCCCGGGGGGCGCGGGCCCGGAACCCGAGGACGAGCCGCCCGAGGGACTTTGGAAGGGCTTGATGGACGACAAGATCATCCCGTTCCTCTTCAACCTGATTCAGGGGTGGGCGCTCGAGGTCGCCAACACCCCGGCCCTTCACCCCGAGACCGGACGGCTCTACATTACTGCTGCAGGGCGGAAGCCCGGTACCGGGGTGCTTTATGGGATCGACATCACGGACGACGCGCTCACCATCGCATTCGAAGCGCCCATGGGCGGTGGCAGCGGAACGAGCCCGGCCATCTCGCAGGACGGAAACACCGTGTACGCGGTCGACGAGCGAGGTCGAATGACCGCCGTCGATGCCCATACGGGAGCGCGCCGGTGGCAGAGCGCAGAGGGCGGCGGCGGCTCCGCATCACCGAGCGTCGGCGCGGACGAAACGATCTTCACGCCGTTTCAGGACCACATCATCGCCTACCGATCCGATGGAACCGTGCTCTGGGAGAAAAGCTACGACGACCTCTGTCGAGGCAGGCTTCCGCAGGTGACGGGCCTTTGGGGCTTCATTCTCTCGAAGCCGGTCGCATTCATCGACAGCATCCTCACGGTGGGGCCTCGGAGCGGATGGATGAACGTGGTGTGCGGGTACCATCTGCCCAAGTGGCTCTCGAAGAGCGACCGAACGCGAGTACCGATCCCGCAAGAGTCCCTGTTCGTGACCTTCAGCCTGGAGCACGGCAACGTGCTCGGTCAGCCGGTTCCGCTACCCGAGACGAGCGAGGGCTTCGTGACGCCGTTGACGAACGGGCGGGCCGCCATCACCACGTCGGGCGCCATCACGTCGATCTTCTACCACCGCATGAACCCTATCCTGCCCGATCACCTCCAAGTCGCCGGACCGCCGAAAGCCGGCCTGCTCATCCTGAGGCCGAGATGAGCGAGCTTCCTACCAGGGTGATTTTCTACGACGGCGTCTGCGCGATGTGCAACGGCATCGTCAAGTGGCTGCTACGCTTGGATCGGCGAGGCGTGTTTTCGTTTGCCGCGCTCGAAAGCGAGACCGCCGGAGCCGCAAGGGCGCGCTTCCCCATGATCCCAAACGACATCGAAACCATGGTCTACCTCCGAGACGGCGAGGTGTTCCTTCGGTCGCGGGGCGCGTTCGAGGCCATGCGTGAGCTCGACTACCCATGGAAGGCGATCTCCTGGTTTCGGGTACTTCCCGTATGGCTCACCGACCCGTTCTACCGACTGCTGGCGGCGGTGCGATACCGCGTATTCGGGCGCTACGACGTCTGTCCCCTCCCGCCTGTCGAACACCGCTCTCGGTTCCTGCCGTAAGGGGGAACCGAAGTTCCAGAATTTACCCATTTGGGTGTAAGGAGCACGATTGCTACGCTGTCAGGCCTATGGGGGCTTGGCGACCTTGGCTTTTCGCGCTGCTGGCGCTCGGATGGGGCTGCGATGGGAGCATCGGCCACAAGGATCCGAGCCCAGGGGGCCGATCGGACGACGATCCCCCGATGATGATACCCGAACCGCCTCCGTCGGGCGGAGGCGGTGACACCGGTGACGGGGGAGTCGGCGGGGATGGAGGGGCCGGCGGCACGGGCGACACGAACGGCTCCGGCGGCAGTGGCGGAGACCTCCCGCCGGTCGGTGGGCCGTGCGACGGCGGACCCCTGGCCGAGCCGATCCCCAACTGCACCCCGGTGCCGGTCCCCGATACGGGCGACCTCTATGCAGACTGCGTCGCCCGCATCAATCAGTTCCGCTGGGAGTGCCAGTGCCTTCCGCCGCTCGAGCGCTGGATCGACGGAGAAGCGTGCACCGACGACAACGCCGAGTACGACAGCGTCAACGGAGCGCACGCGAGCTTCTCGGCTCAGCCGTGTGGCAGCGGGGCGCGCGCACAGAACGAATGCCCGGGATGGAATTCAAGCGAGGACGTCGTCTCGGGCTGTCTTCAGGCGATGTGGGACGAAGGACCCGAAGACGGCGATCCCAACACGGTCAACGGGCACTACGAAACCATGGCCTCCGACGTGTACACGCGCGTGGCCTGCGGGTTCTACGAGACGCCGAGCGGCGACGTCTGGGGCGTCCAGAACTTCGACTGAGCGGGCTACTCGGACGGCGGAGTCCAGGCGGTGGCAGCCTGCTCCTCGTCGTCGAGGCCGAGCCAGATACGAAGCTGCTTGAGCATGAACTCCGTGCCCTCGCGGGATGAGAGGTCGACTCGGTAGGTGTTGATGAACCGAACGCTCTCTTGAAGCCACAGGTCCCACGCCTCCTTCGAGACCTTCTCGAAGATGAGCTGGCCGAACTCGTTCGGGAACGGGACACGTGCGAGGCCGGGCAGCTCGCGCTCGAGCTTGATGCACTGGACCATGCGATTGGGATCCGCTTCAGGCATGACGTGGGCGAGAACGTAGCACCCGGTCGCGCTCTGGCTACCCCAGAATCCGGAAGAACGAGCGAAGCATCTGGTAGGTCAGGCCCCAGACGACGCGTCCCCCAACGTCGTAGGCGGGAAAGTCGATGCGCTTCCCGCGCCAGTCATAGGGACGAACCGTGTCGACCTCGCCCCGGTAAAGCGGAAGGAGCGGTGTCCAAAGCGCCTCGGCAACCTCTCGATGATCCACCCGCACGGGGGGCGAGTGGCGTACGTCGAACACGAATGGGCGGATGACGGTTTCCTGAGGCTTCCCTCGTGCGATCGCCTGGAGGTCGTCGAGCTGGCCGATGGGTTCCGCGTCGGACGAAAGATCGAACCCGACTTCCTCGCGGGTCTCGCGCACCGCCGTTGCAAGCAAAGAGGCATCGTCGGTTTGCTGGCGTCCGCCCGGAAACGCCATGTGGCCTGACCACGGGTCCCGAGGATGCTCGGCGCGCCGGATGAAGAACACCTCCGGCCCCGAACCCATGTCGCGCAGCAGCATCGCCACTGCAGCCCACTGATCGTGGTCCGGCAACTCTTTTGGCGGTCGGTCCCCCAGAACCCGCCGCACATCAAGCAACCCAGGTTCGGTCACCCCCCATCGCTAACGCCGCCCCCGCTCCCCGTCAAACCGCAAAGCAAGGAGGGGGCGGGCACCTCGATCAGTCGAGGAGGTCGTAGCGGAAGTCCTCGATGACGGGATTGGCGAGAAGCTTCTCGCACATGGATTGGATGTGCGCCTCGGCCGCAGCACGGTCGTTGCCGTCGAGTTCGAGCTCGATGAGCTTCCCGACTCGCGCCGACTTGACCTCCTCGAACCCCATCGAACTCAGGGAGCGGCGGACGGCGTCGCCCTGCGGATCGAGGACCTCTCGCTTCAACGTGACGTAGATGTTTGCTCTCATGTCGTCTCCAACCCCAGGTTTCGCGCGATGCGCTCGAGCGGGGCCTCGGTATTCGGCTCGAAGTTCGTGCCCCTGATTTCGTCGCACGCTTGAATGTATCTGCGTGAGGCCTCGACGCGGACGTCGTTCGGAATGACCGGCGGCGGGCCGTCTCCTCGGTAGCCCTGTCCCGCAAGCCATCGACGGACGTACTCCTTGTCGAAGCTCTCCGGATCCTCGCCGGCTTCGAAACGGGCCGCGTAGCTCTTCGCATACCAGTAGCGCGACGAGTCGGGGGTATGGATCTCGTCGATGACCACGATGGTGCCGTCAGGCGCTCTGCCGAACTCGTACTTCGTGTCGACCAGGATGAGTCCGCGCTCTGCGCACACTTTCTGCCCGTGCGCAAAGAGCGCCATGGCGTACTCGGCGGCCGCGTCGAAGTCAGTCTCTGTGATGCGCCCCATGGCGAGGATCTCCTCGCGTGACGCCGAGACGTCGTGGTCTCCTTTGGCTGCCTTGGTGCTCGGCGTGAGGATCGGTTCGGGGAGCCTCTGGTGTTTCTCGAGCCCTTCGGGGAGCGTGTGCCCGCAGAACACGCGTTCGCCGTTGCTGTAGTGCGTCCAGATGCTGGTGGACGTCACGCCTGTGATGTAGGCGCGAACCACCATCTCGACTGGAAGCGGCTCGCACTCGACGCACACCATGACGTTGGGATCCGGGACGTCGAGCAGGTGATTCGGCACCACGGACGAGGTCTCGCCGAACCACCATGCCGCGAGCGAGTTGAGCACCTGACCCTTGTACGGAAGCGTTCCGAGCACACGGTCGAACGCGCTGATCCTGTCGGTGACGACGATCGTTCGTTTGCCGCCGCTGGTGTAGTTGTCGCGGACCTTCCCTTCGTAGTACTCGCCTAAACCCTGGAAGCGGGTTCCGTCGAGGGTTTTCGTGAGGCCCGTCGTCAACGTTTCGGCGGAGACCGTCACGTCATGCTCTCCCGAGCACGCGGTCGATGATGGTATCGACATGCGCGAACGCGTGATCGAGATCAAACTCGCGCTCGATATCGGCAGCGCCGAGGTGCTGGGTGATGTCGGGGTCGGCGGCGAGAAGCGCCTTGAAGTCGCCCTCCCCTTCGAACGCCTTCATCGCGTTGCGCTGTACGAGTACGTACGCCTCTTGGCGTCCGAGTCCCTTGCCCACGAGCGCGAGCAGAATCCCTTCGCTCGCCCAGAGCCCGCCGGTTTGGTCGAGGTTCCGGTGGAGCCGCTCGGGATAGACGACCAGGTCGGCAATCACACCGCGGACGCGATCGAGCATGAACGCGAGCGTCGCCGTGGCATCCGGCAGCGTCATGCGTTCCACCGACGAATGGCTGATGTCTCGTTCGTGCCAGAGGGCTACGTTCTCGAGCCCCGGAATAACTGCGGCGCGCACGACACGGCCGAGCCCCGACAGGTTCTCCGTGAGCACGGGGTTGCGCTTGTGCGGCATCGCGCTCGAGCCCTTTTGGCCCTTCTTGAAGTGCTCCTCCGCTTCTCCGACTTCGGTGCGCTGCCAGTGCCGGACGTTGGTCGCGAAGCGCTCGATACCGGCGGCAACGACACCAAGCGCCGCGACGTAGGCCGCGTGACGGTCGCGCGCGACCACCTGGGTGGACGCCGTCTCCGGTCGCAGTCCGAGCGAGCCAAGAGCCTCGGCCTCGATGGCCGGCGTGAGATGGGCGTACGTGCCGACCGCCCCGGCGATCTTCCCGACGGCGATCTCCTCGCGAGCGACGCATAGCCTCGCCCTGCCCCTCGCCATCTCCGCGTAGTGCCCGGCGAGAATCAGCCCGAAGGTCACGGGCTCGGCGTGAATACCGTGCGATCGGCCGATCGCGGGGGTCTTGCGATGCTCCTCGATGCGCGTTCGGAGCGCGGCGAGAACGGCGTCCATCCGATCGAGCAGCTTGTCGGTCGCTTCGACGAGCAGAAGCGCGAGGGACGAGTCGAGCACGTCCGATGAGGTCATGCCCCGGTGAAGCCAGCGCGCCGGCTCTCCCGCGAGGCCCTCTACGTGCGTCAGAAAAGCAATGACGTCGTGCCGGGTAACCTTCTCGATCTCGTCGATGGCATCGGCGTCGAGCTGGTCCCGGAAACCGACGACCGCATCCGCGGTGCCCGAGGGTACGATGCCCGCTCCCTCCATCGCCCGGCACGCGGCGAGCTCCACGTCGAACCAGGCCTCGTACTTGCGTTTCGGAGACCAGAGATCGAGGAATTCGGCGGGGGTATAGCGGGGAATCATGGCTGCGCGGCGAAGCTAGCAGACGCGTCGGCCCCGTGCGACCGGCTAGAACGCGCTTCGGGGGACGGTTCGGTCAGTCGATCCGGAAGTTCCACGCCTTCCGGACTTCGATGCGTTCGGTCATGTAGCCGTCGACGTACGCGCGGTGGTCGGGGTCGACGATGTAAGCCTTCACGTCTTCCATGGAGTTGAAGCGGACTACGAGGCTCAGGTCCCACCCTTCGAGCGCGTGCTCATCTGCCGGCACGCCCACCGATACGCTCACCACCTGCGAGAGCGCGCTCAGGTCGCGCCGAGACTTCTCGGCGATCTCGGCCCTGGCTTGGTCGTTGGAGTACTCGTCCTTGAGTTTGAAGAGAACGATGCGTTCGATCATGGCGAATCCTGGATCCCGACGGTGCGACAGGCGATCCCCGCAAGGTGGGGCACCGCCGCGCCAAACATAGACGCGTTCTCGGAGCTTGCGTTCCCCTGCAGGCTTCGTTTGTAGACGCCCTGGGCGATCGCCGCGAGCCGGAAGAGTGAGAAGGCCTTGTAGTACCCGAGGTCGGGGACCCCGTCTCTACCCGTGAGCTCGCAGTACCGAGCGACGAAGTCGGCCTCGCTCGGGATACCGCTCTGACCGAAGTCCACCCCGAGCAGGCCCCCGATCTTCGGGAGCGAGACGTCGTAGAGCATGCAGATGTAGGCGAGGTCCGACAGAGGATGCCCGAGGGTCGACAGCTCCCAGTCGATCACGGCGAGCGCGCGAGGCTCGTTCGGATGAAAGATCATGTTGTCGAGGCGATAGTCGCCGTGCACGAGCGTCGTCTGACCGTCGGACGGGACGTTGGCGGACAGCCACTCGATGAGCCGGTTCATCGACGCCACGTCGGCGGTCTGCGATGCGACGTACTGCTTGGTCCACCGTTTGACCTGCCGCTCGACGTACCCCCCGTGCCGCCCGTAGCCATCAAGCCCCACCGACCCTAGGTTTACGTTGTGAATGGCCGCGAGCACGCGAATGAGCTCTTCGTAGATGGCCGCGCGCTCTGTCGGTTCGCTTTGTTCGAGTTTAGCCTCCCAGAAGATTCGGCCGCTGACGTATTCCATCACGAAGAACGAGGTTCCGATCACGGCATCGTCCTCGCAGAGCGCGTACATCCGCGCAGTGGGGACGTCGGTGGGGTTCAAAGCGCGCATGACGGTGTATTCGCGGTCGACCGCGTGAGCGGATTGAAGCAGCTCGCCTGGGGGCTTCTTTCGGAGCACGTATGCGCGCTCTCGATCGCTGAGCCAGAAGGTCGGGTTGGACTGGCCGCCCTTGAACTGGCGGACGACGAGGCCGCCGCTGTACCCCTCGACGTTGTCGCCCAGCCAGGCGTCGAGCGAAGCCTCATCGAAACGGTGGGCATCTCGTACAGGTCCGGTGTTGTCGGGGGCGGTCGGCGGCATCGTTCCTCACTCAGCGGGGTGGAAAGCCTATCACGTTCGGCAGCCGTCCGAGGCGCCCGGTTCAACAATCACCCCTGGGCTCCCATGCGAAATCACGCGTTGAGCCCGGCACACAAGGGAGCTACGGTCTCGGCGTGAGGTGGGTTCGGTTTCCCCGCTTGCGCTTTAGAGGCCTCGTCGTCGGCTGCCTGCTCTTGTCCGTCGCGCAGGTGGCGCTCGGACAGAGAACCACCAAGTACAAGCCGGCTCCCAGCGCGAGCCAGCCCGACGACGTGCAGCCGCTGCCGCTCGATGCGCCACCTGACAGCAAGGTGGTCGTCATCGGCATCGACCGCACCGTCGAGCTCGGCCTCGCCGCGTTCGTTCGACGCGCGATCGAGGCCCATCCCGATGCCGTCGCCATCATCCTCGACATCAACACGCTCGGGGGCCGAGTCGACGCAGCCATTCAGATCCGAGACGCCGTGCTCGATGCCAAGCCGCGGACCGTTGCCTACATCGACCCGCGCGCAATCAGCGCAGGCGCGCTCATCGCCCTCGCCTGCGACAACGTCCTGATGACCAGCGGGGCCACCATCGGAGCCGCCACCCCGGTGCAGTCGAGTGGCGGGCAGATGGAGGCCGCAGGCGAAAAGATGGTGTCGTACATGCGCGCAGAAATGCGCGCGACGGCCGAGGCCAACGGCCGACGAGGAGACATCGCCGAAGCGATGGTCGACCGGGAGGTGTCGATTAAGGGCGTCGTAAAGAGCGGCAAGCTGCTCACGCTCGACACTGACCGAGCCATCAAGCTCGGCATCGCCGACGGGGAGGCTCCCGACCTCGACGCCGTGCTCGCAGACCTCACTCTGAAAGATCCGAAGGTCGAGCGCGTCGAGCTCAACTGGGGCGAGGAGGTCGCACGCTGGCTCACCGAACCCACGGTCAGCGGGCTTCTCCTTTCGGTAGGGATGCTCGGCCTGATGATCGCCTTCTACACACGGAGCGTCGGGCCGTTCACCGTGGCCGGGTTCTGTTCGCTCGCCCTGTTCTTCGGCGGCCACGCGGTGGTTCATCTGGTGGGCTGGGAGGAGGCGCTGCTCTTCCTGACGGGAGTCGCTCTCGTTGTCGTGGAGATCTTCTTCGTGCCGGGTCTCGGGGTTCCCGGGGTGCTCGGCTTGGTGTTCGTAATCTCCGCCCTCGTGCTTGCGCTGATCGGCATGCCGCTGGATGTCTCGTTCGAAACGGGCCTACTCACCGAAGCGATGACCCGCGTGATGCTGTCGCTCCTCGGCGCCTTCGTGCTCGCACTCGTGCTCGGACGCCTGCTCACCAAGTCCGCGATGGGGCAGGCTCTCGTGCTCCAAGAAGCGGAAACCGGCTTCCTCTCGGCACCCACCGCATCTGACATGGTCGGCCGAATCGGAGAGGCCCTCACCGATCTTCGACCCGCGGGGAAAGTCACCATCGACGGCCAACGCCATGAGGCCACGAGCGAGCGGGAGTTCGTCGCGCGAGGAGCGAAAATCCGTGTCATCGGGAAGGACGGCCCGGCCCTCGTGGTGAGACCAGAGGACGAAAATTGAGTTTCCCCTTCATCCTCGCCGTGCTGGTGCTCGGACTCCTCCTGATCTTCGTCGAGGTTGCGGTCGTTCCCGGCTTCGGCGTGGCGGGAGTGCTCGGACTGCTCGCTCTCGTCGCCGGCGCTTCGGGGGCTTGGGCGGAGCTCGGGCCTTTTTGGGGTGGTGTCACTGCGACCGTTTCGCTCCTGGTCGCGGGGCTGATGCTGTACGTGGTCCCGAAGAGCAAAGCGGGAAAGAAGATGGTCCTAGAGCACGACCAAGCCGAAGCCGTGTCCCAGCGCGATCGGTCCGACCTGCTTGGACGACGCGGGGTCACCGTGACCCCGCTCCGACCGACGGGCCGCGTGCGTTTCGGAAAAATCGAAGTCGACGTGGTCACCGAAGGCGAATACATCGACCCCGATACAGAAGTTGAAGTCATGACCGTCGAGGGCCCGCGCGTCGTCGTCAGGGTCCCATCGTAGGAAGGAAGCTCCATGTTCTCGTTCACGGCCATCGGCCTCGGTTTCGTTCTCATCATCGTCCTGTTCTTCTTGTTCGTCTGGGCGATCCCGATCCGACTTTTGATCGCGGCATGGTCGAGCGGTGCAGGGGTCGGAATCGGCGAGCTGATCGGGATGCGACTTCGGCGGGTCTCGCCTGGCAAGGTGGTCAACCCTCGAATCGCCGCGGTCAAAGCCGGCCTGAGCTTGCCTACGAACACGCTTGAATCGCACTACCTCGCAGGCGGCAACGTCGAGCGGGTCGTCAACGCGCTCATCAGCGCCGACAAGGCAGGTATCACGCTCGACTTCCAGCAGGCCGCCGCGATCGACCTCGCCGGTCGCGACGTCCTCGACGCCGTCCAAACGAGCGTCAACCCGCGCGTGATCACCACGCCGAAGATCACGGCGGTCGCAAAGGACGGCATTCAGCTGCTGGTCGTCACTCGGATCACCGTGCGATCGAACATCGACAGGCTGGTCGGCGGTGCCACCGAGGAAACCGTCATCGCGCGCGTGGGCGAGGGCATCGTCTCCACAATCGGTAGTTCCGAAAACTACGCCGAGGTGCTCGAGAACCCCGACTCGATCTCGAAAAACGTCTTGGCGCGTGGCCTCGATAGCGGAACCGCCTTCAACATTCTGTCGATCGACATCGCGGACGTTGACGTCGGGACCAACATCGGCGCCAAGCTGATGACCGAGCAAGCCGAAGCGGACAAGCAGGTCGCACAGGCGCGCGCAGAAGGCCGTCGCGCACTAGCCGTCGCCAACGAGCAGGAGATGCGCGCGAAGGTCGAGGAGATGCGGGCCCGGCTCGTCGAGGCGGAGGCCAGGATCCCTGAGGCGATGGCCGAGGCGCTTCGCGAAGGCAACCTCGGGGTCATGGACTACTACAACTTGCGGAACGTTGCGGCAGACACGGACATGAGGGACGCGATCAGCAAGGCGACGGGCGGGCCGGACGATGAAAACCAATCCTGAGTCCGCGCTCTCACTCAAGCGGCGCCTCGCGAACCCGAACGTATTCGTGGCGCGGCTGATTCTGGCGGAGCTGCTCGCAAAACGTGGAACCGGTCCGCTCGAGCGGAAAACGCTGAAATACATCCGGCGCCGGCCGACCTAGCGCATGGAGGAACTGCTCAAAGACTCGCTCGGTACGATCGCGGTCTTGATCTACATCCTCTACCCGATCTTCAAGCGATGGCTCGACCGTCGCCGACAGAAGAAGGCCAAAACGGAGCAGACGGCCTCGCCGCGGGAGCAGGCCTCGACGCCCGACGCATCACCCCAAGACGCGCCCTCCACGGCGGCCGGCCCGCTGCCTCCGCCTTCGACGGCGACGCCCGAGTCTCCGGAGGATCGGCTGCTTCCGAGGCTCGAGAGGCAGGCGGATGGGATCGCCGACCGGGCGCAGAAGCTGCTGTCGGAGGCGAAAGCCCAGCCACAGCTTGTTCGCCTCGTTCCTGCGCTCGAGCGAGACCTCCTAGCACGGGTGCGCGCGATCCAGGCGTCGCTTCGGAGCCGCCCGACGATGGACACGCTCCTTCGAGACACGCAGACGCTCAACGGTCTCGTCGACCTACTAGGCTATCTCGAGCGCATCGCTCGACAGCGCATGCAGCGTTCGCCCGCCGCGCTCGGGGACGCCGACCGAATGGCCGACGCCTGCTACGCGCCCATGCTCGACTTCGCCAAGGCGCAGGGGCTCGACCTCCAGACCAGCACGCCGATCGTGGTCACCGGAGATTGGCAGCTGTCGATCATTCCTCGCTTTGCTTCGACGCGCGTCGCGCCACTGCGGGTTCCACGAGGGTTCTCGCGGAGCATCTGGCTGTGGCCAGCGCTCGCCCACGAGGTGGCGCACGACCTCTACTACAGCGTCGACGGCCTCGAAGACGACCTCCACCGACGGCTCGACCTACCGCACGACGTCGCCACGCCAACCGACGAGCAGGACGTCAATCGATCGCTTCTTCGCGGCCTGTTTGGTGCATGGCTCTCCGAGGTGTTCGCCGACACGATCGGAACGCTCACCCTCGGCCCGGCGTACGTCGAAACGATGCGACACGCGTTCCGAGACCCCGACGCGGCCCACCAAACAGGGGCGATCTTCCAGTCGCAGGGGTTCATCGACGAACACCCGCCTGCTCGGCTTCGCGTCTACATGGCTGCGCGCGTCCTTCGAAAGCTGGGGAGACACGACGAAGCCGATTCGATCTGGTCGCGCTGGCAGGCGGACCACGAGGGAGTCGACCTCTACTTCCTTCCTCTCGGAGGCCGCTGGGTGGGCCTCAACGAGGACACGCTCCACGCCACCGCCGACACCGTCGTCGACGCGCTGCTCGACGAACCATGGCCGGAGCTCAACGAATTTGCGCTCACCAAGATCCCCGGGTTTGCCTACCTTCACGCCGAACACGCCGAGACGCGACGCGTGATGGCCGCCCTCCAAAAGGGCGACGCGCGCGGCGAGGCGGTTCGGTGGATCATGGCTGCGGCGGTGCTCCTGGTGGCGCGAGACCCCAATCGGCACGACGACATCCTCGCCGTTGCGCAGCAGGCGATCGTCGGCGTTGGCGCAGAGACGCTCCCCGTATCAGTGCTTCCCGAGCGGGCGGCCAGGTCGATCGCGGGTTCACTCAAAGGCTCGCTCCGAAACCCATCGGCGATCACCGAGGCGATTGTCCTGGGCGCGGCGATTCGTCCGTACCGCAGGCCGAAGTGGCGCTAGTCTGCGGAAGGTCACCAATACGACTAGAAGCGAGGCATTGCTCGGTGTACGGTTGCCCGATGACCAATGCAGTACGCTTTCTTACGCACTTGACCCTGACCCTTGGCCTCATGGCGTTCGGCGGCGCCGGATGCTCGGACGACGGCTCCAACGACGAAACCGCGGGTGCGGGCGGAACCGCGGGCTCCGGCGGCAGCGGGGCAATGGGTGGAGGCTCGGGTGCGGGGGGCGCCCCGACCGTATCGGAAGACGAGCTTCTCAACCTCGGCCCGTTCGACGTCGGCTTTCGCGAGATGTCGTTGAGCTACACCCCGCCTGCCTCGGACGAGGTCCGCGAGCTCTCTTTGCGCATCTGGTACCCGGCGGCGCCAGACTCGGGCGCCGAGCAGGCCGTCTACGAAGTCGTTGGCGTCGTCGCCGTACCGACGGACGTTGCGCTCGATGCGCCGCCGATCGCCGACGGCACGGGCTTCCCGCTCGCCTTATACTCGCACGGCTCGGGAGGCCAAGCGCTGCTCGGCTACCCCTACGGCGAGCTGATGGCCTCCCACGGCTGGATCCTGGCGTCCGCCAACCACGCGGGCAACACCGCGCTCGACGACCTCTCCGGAAACTCGGCGCCTAGCGCCCGCACTCGACTGAACCGTCCGTCGGACGTGACGGCCCTCATCGACTGGCTCGAGTCGGGACTCGTCGAGGACGACCTGTCTGGTAAAGCCGACACGTCGAGCGTGTTCGTCATCGGTCACAGCTTCGGCGCGTACACCGCGTTTACCGCGGGGGGCGCCACGCCAGACTACGACACCCTCACCGAGAACTGCGACGACGAGAACCCGTCTGAGAGCTGTCAGATCTACGCAGATCCCGAGGTCGAAGCCGCCTTCCGTGCCGGTCTGAGCGATCCACGGGTCGCAGCCATCGCGCCGCAGGCACCAGGCGTTCCGCCAGGAGGCGACCTGGCCGGCCTCGACGTCCCGACGATGCTGATGAGCGGCCTCCTCGACCGGACGACTCCGCACGCGGTCACCGCCGTACCCGCCTGGGAAGCCCTCGACGGCCCGGACGACATCTGGGTCGACATGCCGCGCGGCGCCCACTTCACGTTCATCACGATCTGTCACGACCTCAGCGACGCGCTCATCAACGTCGTCCAGCCCGACGCCTTCGAGGACGGCTGCGACTTCGAGCTCTCGCCGCCGACTGACGAGGTCGTTCCGATCCTCGCCGCCTACGTCCTCGGGTTCGCCCGCCTCCACATCCTCGGCGAGTCCGAGTGGGAGAACATCCTTCGCGGGCCTACCATCGGCGAGTTCGACGACGAGTTCGAAATCACGCTGCCGCAGTGAACCTCGCGGCCTCGAGTGAGGTCATCGCGTTTTCTCGGAGAAGTCCTCGATGGAGGCGACGCCGTGGCGCTGCACTTCGAAAAGGCTCTCCAAGTGTTCCCGGGTATTCACGAGGCCTTGGGCCGTCACGAGGCCCTCCGCGTTGATGAGGACCGCAAACGGAAGCTTCCCAACCCCGAACGCCAACCCGAGCTCCGCAGAAAGCACGTAGGGAAGCGCCGACGGCACGTCGCGCTCGAAGAACGCGAGGTGCTCCTCGAGGTCTCCTTCGCTCGCCAGAATCACCTTCACCCGGGGAACCTCGGCACGAGCCACGCGTTCGAGCGTCGGCAGGAGGTCTCTGCAGTCCGAGCAGGTCGGCGAAAGAAAAAAGAGCAGCGTCTGCGAGTCTTCCGCCGCTTTGCCGCCGATTCGCACGAGCCGGTTCTGAAGATCGGTGAGAACGAGTTCGGGGGACTGCGAACCAACGCCGACTTTGGGCCTCGTTGGGAGGGTTCGCCGGGACGCGAGGCGTTCGCGAAGGACACCGATCTGGCGAGTGAGCGCGAAAACGGTGACTGCGAGGCCGAGCACCAGGAGCCAGAGCACGATGTTGGAGACGACCAGCGCGTCGATCATCGAGCGCTCTCCTCGGCGAGATCAAGGGCGCGGAGCTTCCAGAACGACGTCCAGAGGAGCGCCGTGACGGCGACCACCACGGCCACCGTGAACGCATCGAGCCAAACGAGCGATCGCTCGCGAAGCGGCATTGCGACGCCGACCGCCCCGGCCATGAGAATCGTGTTTCGAACCAGGAGGCCGCCCCGAAGTGGCGACCGCGACGCCGGGCCGAGACACCCGCAGTCGATCTCCCTTCGCCCCCGCGCGAGATTGACGGCCATGGCGACCGTATACACGACGAGCAGCGTGAGCCCGGCGTATGCCGCCCATCGATAGGCGGGCAGGAGCAGTGCGGTCGCGATCGCGATCTCCATCCCGGGCACGAGAGCCGCGAAAGCGCGTCCGACCGAGAGCGGCAGCAGCCGATAGTCGAGGAGCGTCGCCCGAAACCTCGGCAGGTCGGAAGCTTTGTGCCACGCCGCAGCTGCGAACAGAGCCGCTAGCGCGCAGCGAAAAGAAACCGAGACGACTGGGTCGATCATCAGGCTGCGAAGAGTACACCACGGAAGTCGACTTCGTAGGGGGGGTTCCCGCGGCAAGTCCGCGGTGCTAGAGGACAGGCTCATGGCGCTCGATGGCTTTCACCCGGCAGTCGCCTCCTGGTTCCGCCGAAAGTTCGGCGAACCCACCCCACCCCAGCTCGAGGGCTGGCCTGCGATCCGCGAGGGAGAGCACACGCTCATCGCGTCGCCAACGGGGTCCGGTAAAACGCTGGCCGCGTTTCTCTGCGCGATCGACGACCTCGTTCGGAGGGGCCTCTCGGAAGGACTCCCGGATCGGGTGCAGGTCCTCTACATCTCGCCGCTCAAGGCGCTGAGCAACGACGTCGAGCGCAACCTGCAGGTGCCGCTCGAAGGCATCCGGGAGTCGCTCGAAGCCGGCGACTACGG
Source organism: Myxococcota bacterium (assembly GCA_039177115.1). Taxonomy (GTDB): domain Bacteria; phylum Myxococcota_A; class Polyangia; order Polyangiales; family Houyiibacteriaceae; genus SG8-38. The sequence goes on along the minus strand of JBCDFZ010000005.1, from coordinate 124,853 downwards.
TGACGTCGACATTCGAACGGCGGTGCGGACGGGTGACACACCGTCGCACCTTCGAACGAAGATGGTGAAGACACCACCCCACATCTTCGTCACCACGCCCGAGTCGCTGTACATCTTGCTGACGAGCGAAGGCGGTCGGCGGATGCTCTCGGACGTCAAGACCGTGATCGTCGACGAGATCCACGCCGTCGTCACGAACAAGCGCGGTGCCCACCTTTCGCTGTCCCTCGAGCGGCTGTCCGCGCTGGTGGAGCGCGACATCACCCGGATTGGGCTGTCCGCCACGCAGAACCCTATCGAGCGAGTGGCCCAGTTCCTCGTCGGCGCGTCGCCTGAAGACGACGTCGTCTCGGCGTCACGCTGCCGAATCGTCGACGTGGGTCACCAGCGAGAGATGGACCTCGCCGTCGAGCTTCCCGGTTCTCCCCTCGAGTCGGTCATGTCGCTCGAGGTCTGGGACGAGGTGTACCAACGGCTGGCAGAATTGGTGGCCGCACACACCACCACGCTGGTCTTCGTCAATACCCGGCGCCTCGCCGAGCGCGTGACCCGTCACCTCGCGGAGCTCCTCGGTGAAGAAGCGGTGACGTCCCACCATGGAAGCCTCGCCCGCAAACATCGGCTCGACGCCGAGCGCAGGCTCAAATCGGGCGACCTCCGAGCGGTCGTGGCCACGGCGTCACTCGAGCTCGGCATCGACGTGGGCGACGTCGACCTCGTGTGCCAGATGGGGTCGCCGCACTCCGTCGCCACGTTCCTTCAGCGCGTCGGTCGCTCGGGCCATTGGCACGGCGGCACGCCAAAAGGCCGCCTCTTTCCCCTGAGCCGCGACGACTTGGTGGAATGCGCGGGGCTCATGCGCTGCGTGAAGCGGGGAGAGCTCGACCGGATCGAAATCCCGGAAGGACCCCTCGACGTCCTCGCCCAGCAGGTGGTGGCGAGCGCGGCCGGGAGGGGTGAATGGAGCGAGACCGAACTCTTCGACATGGCGAAGCGCGCGTGGCCGTACCGAGGTCTGAGTGAGGAACGTTTCGGGAAGGTCCTCCGCATTCTGTCCGAGGGCTACGCCACGAGTCGGGGCCGGCGCGGGGCGTTTCTTCACTACGACGAGGTCAATCGGCAGGTCCGCCCTCGAAGAAGCGCGCGGCTGACGGCCATCACCAACGGAGGCGCCATCCCGGACAACTTCGACTACGAGGTGCGCCTCGAACCCGAAGGGCTCCGCGTTGGAACCGTCAACGAAGACTTCGCAATCGAGAGCATGGCGGGCGACACCTTCCAGCTCGGCAACATCTCTTACGAGATCCTCCGCGTGGAGCCGGGCGTAGTCCGCGTGGCTGACGCCCAGGGCAAGCCGCCGAGCCTCCCCTTCTGGTTAGGTGAAGCGCCCGCGCGCGCCGATTTGCTGTCGACGTCTGTCGACGCGATTCGCCGCGACGCGGAAGACCGGCACCACGACCTGGAGCGGGTGGTCACGCGAATCAACGAAGAGACCGACATCGGCGCGCTGGGTGCGCGACAGCTAGCGGAGTATCTGGTCGCGTCACGCGGTGCGCTCGGCGCCATGCCGACCCGGGACACGATCATCATCGAGCGCTTCTTCGATGAAACGGGCGCCATGCACCTCGTCGTCCATTCGCCGTTCGGGAGCCGCGTGAACCGCGGCTGGGGGCTTGCTCTGCGCAAACGGTTTTGCAGAAGCTTCAACGTCGAGCTTCAGGCAGCCGCCACGGAGGATGCGATCGTACTGTCGCTTGGCCCCACGCACAGCTTCCCGCTCGAAGACGTGTTCCGCTTCCTACGAACCGAAAACGTTCGCGAAGTGCTGATTCAAGCGATGCTCGACGCGCCCATGTTTCAAACCCGTTGGCGCTGGAACGCCACCCGAGCGCTCGCCGTGATGCGGTTTCGTGGCGGGAAGAAAGTGCCACCCCAGTTTCAGCGAATGCAGGCAGACGACCTGCTCAGCCTGTGTTTTCCGGATCAAGTCGCGTGCCTCGAGAACATCGCGGGGGATCGGGAAGTCCCGGACCACCCGCTCGTCGAGCAGACCATCGAGGATTGCCTCCACGAGGCAATGGACATCGAGGGACTCGAGGCGCTCCTCGAGAGGGTCCAGGCTGGCGAACTCACACTGCTCGCGCGTGACCTGACCGAGCCCTCCCCGCTCGCCCAGGAGATCCTGAACGCCAAACCGTATGCGTTTCTCGACGACGCGCCGCTCGAAGAAAGACGAACCCAGGCGGTCATGCAGCGTCGCTGGCTCGATCCGACCCAAGCATCCGACCTTGGTGCTCTCGACGCGGAGGCGATCGCGCGCGTGCGCGGCGAAGCGTGGCCGGATCCGCGAGACGCGGAAGAGATGCACGACGCGCTCCTTCTACACCACGCCTTCACGAGCGAAGAGGCCACCGGCGGCGACTGGGATGCGTGGCTGGTGGAGCTCGAAGCGCAGGGGCGCGTCACGCGACTGGACACGCCGCACAAGACGATGTGGACCGCAGCCGAGCGCCTTCCTCTCGCCCGCGCGGCATGGCCCGACGCCGAGGTGTCGAAAGACATTGCGGTCCCCGAGCGACACCTTCGCGAAGCGTGGACGCACGAGTCGGCCGTCCTCGAAGTGGTTCGGGGTCGACTGCAGGCCTCCGGCCCCATCGAGTCTTCGGCACTCGGTCACCAGCTCGACCTGGACGTCACCGCGGTGGACGCTGCGCTCGGGACGCTGGAGGGGGAAGGCTTCGTGCTGCGCGGCCAGTTTACGCCGGAGGGCGGGTCCACCGAGTGGTGCGAGCGCGGGCTTCTGGCACGAATTCACCGCTACACGCTCAACCGGCTTCGAAAGGAAATCGAGGCAGTAAGCGCAGCGGACTTCCTTCGGTTCTTGACCGGATGGCAACACGCCACGTCCGAGACACGTCTTCAGGGGCCCGAGGGGGTATCTGCGCTGATCGAGCAGCTGGAGGGGCTCGAGGCGGGCGCAGCGGCCTGGGAGTCCGACGTCCTCCCCGTCCGGATGGAAGGGTACGACCCGAGCTGGCTCGACAGCCTGTGTATGGCGGGCCGGGTGACGTGGAGCCGGCGGACGCAGCCTGCGGGGCGCGCGTCGAGCCCGATCCGAACGAGCCCGATCGCCTTCACACGAAGAGAGCACGCGAGCACTTGGCGGTTTCGGCCGAGCAACGACGTCGACGTGTCGCCGAACGCTGAGGCGGTCCTCGAGATGATGCAGCGCGCGGGCGCGAGCTTCTTCGACGACATCGTCCGCGAGGCTCATCTCCTGCCGACGCAAACCGAAGAGGCGCTCGGCGAGCTCGTGTCTCTTGGGCGCGTGACCGCGGATGGCTTCACCGGGCTTCGCGCACTGCTTGCCCCCGACCCGAAGCGTCAGCGCCGAGGGCGACGCTCCGCCGCGGCTTACAGTATGGAGGCAGCGGGGCGCTGGACTCTTCTGCCCGCGCCGCCCGAAGAACACGATCTCGAGACGGTGGCATGGACGCTCCTTCGCCGCTGGGGCGTCGTCTTCCGGCGAGTCCTCGAACGTGAAGGCGACCTTCCCCCCTGGTACGAGCTTCTGCGCGTGTATCGTCGTCTCGAGGCGCAAGGCCGCATTCGCGGAGGTCGATTCGTTGCCGGGTTCGCAGGCGAGCAGTACGCGCTACCTGAAGCGGTGACGGCGCTTCGCAAAGCCCGTCGAAAGCCACGCACCGGGGAGCTGACCTCGATAAGCGCCGCGGACCCGCTGAACCTCGTTGGGATTCTCACCCCGGGTCATCGCGTCCCCGCCACACCGAAGAACCGAATCCTACTGCGAGACGGGATTCCGATCGCGTTCCGCGAAGGAAGCGAAACCCACTTCCTCGAAGACCCCGAAGAGCACCGCTGGTCGCTCACACAGGCGCTCCGGCGCCAACCCGTGCCGCGCTCGGTGCAGGCGTATCTCGGCAGTCGGCCGTAGCCACCCATGCGCGCCTGGCAGTCCGAAGATTGGTGGTCGGTCTGGCTGGGGTTCGCGATTCTCGGACTCGCGACCGTCGGCGTAATCCCGTCGGTACCCAAAGTCAGCCCATGGGTCGTCGAGCCGCAACGGGCCTGGGCGGGACAGGGTCTTTCGCTCGCCCTCCTGGCGGTCGGTCTGATCGCTCTGACGGCGCTGACCGTGCGCGCCACCGGCAAACCTGTGAAGCGCTATGCAGGCGGTGCCTTCACGGTGTTCGTGTTGGCGACGCTGGCGCAGGCCATCGGAGCGCAGCAAACGCTCCGCGAGTACGGTCTGGGCTACGCGCTTTGGGCCCTCGCCCTTGGGCTTCTGATCGCCAACACGATGGGCACTCCCCCCTGGCTTAGGGCAGGTGCCCGTTCGGAGCTGTTCATCAAAGTCGGCCTCGTACTCCTCGGAGCCGAGCTCTTGGTGAGTCGTATCATCGAACTCGGAGGCCCTGGGCTCATGGTCGCGTACCTCGTGACCCCCGTGATCATCGTCATCATGTGGCTCTTCGGTACCCGTGTGCTTCGCATGCGCTCGAAGGCACTGACGATCATCATCGCGTGCGCCACGTCGGTGTGTGGCGTGAGCGCGGCGGTCGCGGTCGCGGCAGCAGTGCGGGCGAAGAAAGAAGAGCTGACGCTTGGTGTTGGTCTGACGATGATCTTCACCGTCGCCATGATGGTGGGGATGCCCGCCCTATGCGGTGCACTCGGGCTGAGCCCCTGGGTCGCTGGCGCTTGGATCGGTGGCACGGTCGACTCGACCGGCGCCGTAGTGGCCGCCGGCGCGATGCTCGGAGACGACGCCGAACAGGTCGCGGCCATCGTGAAGATGATCCAGAACACGATGATCGGCGGCATCGCCTTCGTGATCGCCGTGTACTGGGTGACCCGAGTCGAGGGCGCGCGCGGCGGAAAGCCGTCCGTTCGCATGCTCTGGGATCGATTTCCGAAGTTCGTGCTCGGATTCCTGTTGGCGTCGCTCGTGGCCTCGTTCTTCCTCCTTCCCGTCACGGGCCCGGAGGAAACCGCAGCCATCACCAAGGTCACCAAAGGCATTCGAGGCTGGCTCTTCGCCATGGCGTTCGTGTCCATCGGGCTCGAATCGAATTTTCGTCGTCTCACGACCCACCTCCGCGGGGGGAAGCCGATTGTGCTCTACGCGGTGGGACAAACCGTAAACATCGTGCTGACGCTCCTGGTCGCCTGGATTGCGTTCGGAGGCGTTCTCTTCCAGCTCCCGGCGTAGACTCGCCAAACGCGCACCAGATGATACCCTCGCGACGTCTCATGCCCGACGCGCTCGACCGTTGCTTCGAACCCGCCATCATTCGAGGCCTCACGCTGAGGAACCGCCTCATCAAAGCTGCGACGTTCGAGGGGAAGTGCCCGGGCGGGGTTCCGGGCGAAGCGCTCACCCGGTTTCACGCTCGCCTCGGCGAAGGCGGTATCGGCATGACCACCATCGCGTACTGCGCTGCGGAGTCGGACGGGCGCCTTCACGAAGACATGATGTACATGCACGAAGGCATTCGACCAGAGCTCGAGCGCTTTGTTCGCACGCTGCATGCAACCGGCGCGAAGGTCTCCGGGCAGCTCGGACACGCGGGCGGCTTCACGAAGAATCAAGAGTTCGAAGGCAAGCGACCGCTCGGTCCCTCGGCAGGCGTGAACCCGCTCGGACTCGGCTACGGAATGCCGTGGGTCAGCGCCATGAACAAGGCGCAAATCGACGACCGCGTGCGAGTCATCGCCGACGCCGCGCGATTCATGAAGTCGGCGGGGTTCGATGCGATCGAGATTCACTTCGGCCACGGGTACGGGATCAGCCAGTTCATCAGCCCGAAGACCAACAAGCGCACCGACGAATACGGTGGGTCGCTCGCCAACCGGATGCGATTTGGGCTCGAGGTTCTCGAGGCTGTCCGAGAAGCCGTCGGTGACGACTATCCGCTCCTCGGAAAGATCAGCATGACCGATGGTGTCCCCGGCGGCATCCAGTACGAGGACTCGGTCGAGATCGCCGCGATGCTGGAAGCGGGAGGCCTCGATGTAATCATCTGCAGCGGCGGGACGAGCAGCCATAACCCCATGCTCCTGTTCCGCGGCGACAGCCTCGCCCCCGGGCTGATCAAGCACGAAAAGAGCCGGCTCGTGAAGATGGGCATGAGGCTCGCTTCGCGCTCGTTCTTCAAGAACTACCCCTACGAAGAAACCTATTTTCTCGAGCCGGCCCAGCGAATCCGCGATCGGGTCCAGTGCGGCGTCTGTTACATCGGAGGGGTCTGCACCAACGACAGCATCCGTCGCGTGATGAGTGCGGGGTTCGACTTCATCCAGCTCGGTCGCGCGCTGATCTTCGACCCGGACTTTCCAAAACAGGCTCAAAACAGACCGCAGTACAAGAACGGCTGCAGCCACTGCAACCAGTGCGCAACGCTCATCGAGGCCCCGGGCGGTATCTATTGTGTGGAACGCCCAGACAACTTCGCCTAGAACAGCGCCGCCATGAACCAAGTCGTCGAAAGCGTCGTGACGGCGCACCACACCGTGCGCGGGATCGAAACCGACGCCAGCGCCACCGTATCGCCGGGATGGCTCTCGCGGATGCTCGAAGCCGCCCGGTGGGACGTCTTCGGACGCGAAACCTTCGTTCTACGAAATCGGATCGTCGGAGGCGTAGCTCGTGCAGCCGCGTTCGAGTACGGCGAGGCGCTTCGCTACCAAGACGAAATCGAGATCGCCACCTGGCTGGCTCGCGTAGGCCACACGAGCTACGACTTCGGCCACGCCGTGACGCGGCTGTCGGACGGGGCGCTCGCCTCGAGCGGCCGGGTCACCGTGGTGCACCTCGGGCCGGACGGCCCGGCTCCCCTCGACGAAGACCTGTCCGCCGCGGTGATCGATCGCCCCGTGCCCGACCCGGTGCGATGGACCCCGGGTGAGCGACAATCGCTCTGGGCGCATGAATGGATCATCCGGCCGAGCGATCAAGACAGCTTCAAGCACGTGAACCAGGCCCGCTACGTCGACTTCATCGACGACACTCGCCAGCTCGGCGCACTTGCCGGAGCAACGGCAGGACTTTCGGGTGAACTGTCGGCGCTGTCGGTCGAGTATCTCCGCGAAACCCATGCGGGCGCGACGGTTCGCATGGAAACGTGGGTCACTGGAGAGAAGACGCGCGCATTCGAGCTCTCCCAACCGGCCACGGGCGAGATTCACGCTCGAGGCCACGTACGCGGTCGCTAGCCGCATCAACATCGATCCTCGTCATCGTAGGGCTTTGCGTTTATCCTGGGCGCGATGTTTCCCACGCAAGGTGGCGCGCATCCCCCGCCGGAAGAACTGTTTGCAGGGCGCTATGCCGTGGACGGACAGCTGCCCTGGGGCGGCCGGGCTTCGTACTACCGTGCAGCGTCGGAGGGTTCGCCACTCATCATCTGCGTCTTGCCGATGGACGTTACGCGCTCAACGCGCGCGGAGGCAGGGTTCTCCCGCCTCGTCGACAACCTTCGACGGGTGCGAGAACGATCGCTGCCGAGGATTCTCGACGCGGGAACGATCGACGGGGTCCCTTACCTCGCCTTCCAAGACACGCGCGGGCCTCTCCTCTCCGACATGCTCCGTGACGACGCCCTCCCGTCCGCGACTGTCATGCGTGTCGCGACGGGAGTTCTTCGCGCGCTCGGCGCCGCACACGATCAGGGGCTGGTGCACGGAGACCTCACTCCCCAGAACATCGTCGTCACACGTGAACGCAACGGGACGACGAGCGCCCGAATCATCGGCACGGGAATCCTTCCTCTCCTGCGCGCGTACCCCGAAGCGTGCCCCCAGGCCCTCCACACGGGTTCGGGGCGGCACGCCGTGGCCTACATGGCGCCAGAGCTCATCGGTACCGGGTCGTTCCCGGCATCAGCCGACCTCTACGCGGCGGGTGTGCTCCTGCATCACATGGTGCGCGGCGCCCCACCGGTCGTCCTAGAAGAAGAGGAGGGCTTCGAAGACATCCCCGGGCTTCCCGACATCGTTCGACGCGCGATGGCGCGTCAGCCTTCCTCGCGGTACCCGAGCGCTGCTTCCATGCTGGCTGCACTCGAGTGGTTGGAGGTGGAGTCGTCGAAGCTCAATCCCCAAACCCAAGACATCGCACCATGGATGGAGGCTTCGCACGTCGGGTCGGTGCCCGTGCCCACACTGGCGTCTTCGCGGCCTCCGACGCACGTGAGCGGCGCCCATCCCGTGGGGACCGTCCTAAGCACGTCGGGCGCACGAGAGCGCCCTGTACCGCCGAAATCACCGCTAGTCATCGAGGGCCCGAGCCGCGGCGCGACGCGGTATTGGCTACAGATCGGTTTACTTCTTCTGGTGCTCGGCGGTTTGGTCATGACTGGACACTGGTGGTCGCAGCAAGTCGGCGCTAGGCCTGGGTCGACTCCGACCCCCGAGCATGCCGACTAGCTTAGACGCCAGCGCAACCGACGAAGAGCTGATGGACGCCTACATCGATGGCGACGACGCCGCGTTCCGCCTTTTGTTCGAGCGCTACGCGCCGATCTTGCTCCGACTGACCCGGAGACACCTTCGCTCCGAAGAGCTCGCCGAAGAGATCGTGCAACAGACCTTCTTCCGGGTTCACGGCGCTCGCAACGACTTCCGCCGCGGGTCGAAACTACGGCCGTGGGTCATGACCATCGCCATGAACCTCGTGAGAGAGCATTGGCGACGAAAGAAGCGGCGCAAGGTCACCACGCTCGAGGTGGAGACCCAGGCCGCGCCCGAAGCCGAGTTCATGCCCATCGAAATTCGTCAGCGTTCCCAACTGCTTCACGAGGCTCTCGAGAAGTTACCGACGAGCCAGCGCGAGGTGGTGGAGCTGCACTGGTTCCAGGAGAGGCCCTACGCGGAAGTGGCGAAAATCGTGGGCACATCGGAGGGCGCTGTGCGTGTGCGCGCACACCGAGCGTACGCAACCTTGAAACAATTGTTGGTTTCGGAAATACGTGGAGAAGAATGACTAGTGGTGAAGACATAGCCGGGCCGGATCCGGGCCTCGGCGAGCGCCTCCGTGAGCTCGAAGCCGGAGAGTTCCCTGCAGACGGCGCGCTCATGGATCGGATGTTCTCCGAGCTCAAGACCGAGTGCGAAAAGAGCGACAAGTCGCTCATCGGATACCTACGAAGCCGGTCGACCATGGCGCGGCGCGCGATCATCCTAATCGTGTTCACCGGTCTCGGGGTCTTCGCCCTGCTGAAGCTGCCGATGGTCGAAGAATCGATGCGCGACACGTCCTGGGTCGGCACCCTCATCGCGTTCTTGGTGCTGCTCGTCGTCGCCATGATGGTCGTCACGCGACCCGTGCACCGGCCCGAGCTCCCGCGCTGGCAGATCGTTTGCCTGGTTTGCTTTGCGGTCGGCGCCACCGTGATCGCAGCGTTCATCCCCGGCTCCTCCGCGCACGCCGCCACGCATCAGCATGCGTCTGGCGTGATGGCCGGCATCTGCATGGGCTTTGGCATCCTTCTCGGCATACCCGTCTACGCAGTGCTTCGGCTGGTCGACCGGGGCAACGCGTTCGGTAGCTTGGTGGCCGCGGCGGCCGCGGGGCTCGCCGGCAACCTGCTGCTCAAGGCCCATTGCGCCATCGACACCACGTCTCACGTCCTTCTCGGTCACGCCTCGGTGGCCGTTCTGTTCGTCGTGGGTTTGGGGTTGGTGCACCGTCTGATTCCGTCTAAATAGACGGAGATGCTGGCGGCTCAATACCCCTACCACCTCGCCGGCCGCGCAGAGCAGCCGAACGCCGACCTCGAGGTCACCGACAAGTTCAGCGGGGAGGTCGTGACTCGGGTAGCCATGGCCGACCAGTCCGCCATCGATGCTGGAATCGAAGCGGCCCGGAACGCCATACCCGCCATGGCAAAGCTCCCAGCCTACGCTCGCCGCGACGCGCTCCTTCACTGCACTCGGCGCTTCGCCGAGCGGGCAGAGGAGCTTGCGCACGTCCTCTGCGTCGAGGCCGGCAAGCCGATTCGAGATTCACGGGGAGAGGTCGAGCGCCTGATCGACACGTTTCGTATCGCTGCAGAAGAGGCCGGCCGGCAGTACGGCGAAGTGATGCCGATGGACCTCAGTTCGCGTGGCGCGAACTACACCGGCATGTGGAAGCGCGTACCGATCGGCGCATGTTCGTTCATTACCCCCTTCAACTTCCCGCTCAACCTGGTGGCTCACAAGGTGGCGCCCGCGATTGCCGCTGGGTGCCCGTTCGTCCTCAAGCCGGCGAGCCTGACTCCCATCGGCGCCCTAATCATCGGGGAGATCTTGGCCGAAACCGACCTTCCGGAGGGCGCGTTCTCCGTGCTGCCCTGTCGTCGCCAGGAGGCCGCGTCGTTCACGACCGATCCGCGCCTCGCACTTCTGAGCTTCACCGGATCGCCGGCGGTTGGATGGGATCTGAAGCGAGACGCGGGCAAAAAGCGCGTAGTGCTGGAACTCGGCGGGAACGCCGCAGTAATCGTCGACCAGGATGCGGACCTCGACGACGTCGTGGCACGCATTCGAGTCGGAGCCTTCTACCAGTCCGGCCAAAGCTGCATCGGAGTCCAGCGGATCATCATTCAGGCGTCGATCTACGACGAGCTCAAGGCCAAGCTCGTGGAGGACACGCGGGGCCTGCAAATGGGCGATCCCCGCGACGAGGACACCTTCGTCGGCCCGATCATCTCGAACAAGGAGGCCGAGCGAATCGGCTCTTGGGTCGACAGCGCCGTCGAGGCGGGAGCTACGCTTCTCTGCGGCGGCAAGCGCGAAGGACGCATGGTCGAGCCGACGCTGCTCGAAGGCGTTCCGCACGCCGAACCACTTTACGCACACGAGGCGTTCGGCCCGGTCGCCGTTCTCGAACCCTACGACGACTTCGACGATGCGATCGCGCTCGTCAACGAAAGCCACTACGGACTCAACGCCGGGGTCTTCGTACGGGACATCGAGAAGATCCAACAAGCCTGGGACGAGCTCGAGGTCGGTGCGGTGATCGTCGGTGACGTGCCGTCGTGGCGGGTCGACCACATGCCCTACGGCGGCGTGAAGGATAGCGGGATCGGCCGCGAGGGAATCCGGTTCGCCATGCAGGACATGACCGAGGTACGACTCCTCGCCATCCGGCACGCAAAATAGGCTATGCTCCGCTGCCCGAGGAGACATTGGTGATCGAGCAGTTACGACGCGAGTTTAGCGACAGGGGGATTCGAAAGGTCAAGGTCGGCGGCTTCGACGTCGACGGCGTCCTTCGTGGAAAGTACATCAGTCTCGACAAGTTCTGGTCCGCGGTCGAGAAGGGGTTCGGCTTCTGCGACGTCATCTTCGGCTGGGACATTGCCGATCAGCTCTACGACAACGCCACCGTCACCGGTTGGTCTACGGGGTATCCCGACGCGCTTGCCAAGATCGACGTCAGCACCATGCGTGTGCTGCCCTACGCGCCGGACACTGCGCACTTCCTGGTCGACTTTCACACACAGGACGGTGCGCGGCACCCGGGTTGCCCGCGTGGGCTGCTCAAGTCCGTCAATCAGCGTGCGCTCGACGCCGGGTTTCTCGCGAAATTTTCGGGGGAGTTCGAGTTCTGGGTATTCCAAGAAACCCCGGATACGCTCCACGAAAAGGGCTTCCGCGACCTCAAGCCGCTCAGCCCCGGGATGTTCGGCTACTCGTGGCTTCGCGAGGGCCAACACCAGGCGCTGGTGGACGACATCCTCGACACCTGCGGCGCCTACGGGATCGACATCGAGGGGCTGCATACGGAAACGGGCCCTGGGGTGTGGGAGGCGGCCATCGTCTACGACGACGCGGTCAGCGCTGCCGACAAAGCCGCGCTCTTCAAGGCGACGCTCAAGCAAATCTGCGACCGGCACGGGCTCAGCGTCACGTTCATGGCCAAGTGGAACGCCGACCTTCCCGGGTCGAGCGGTCATCTTCATCAGAGCCTCTGGGACGCCGGAGGTCAGATCAATCTGTTCGCCGCCGCTGGAAGCGACACGCTGAGTGAGAGCGGGCTTCACTACCTAGGCGGTCTCGTCACGTTGGCTCCCGAGCTGACAGCGCTCTACGCGCCCTTCGTCAACAGCTACAAGCGGTACGTTCCGGGTCTCTGGGCTCCGCTCACCGCATCGTGGGGGATCGAGAATCGAACCTGCGGCGCACGGGTCATCTTGGGGCCGAGCGACCACGCGGCGCGTGTCGAGTTCCGCCAGACCGCCGCCGACATCAATCCTTACGTCGCCATGGCTACCTGCCTCGGCTCGGGGCTCCACGGCATCGCCAACCAGATCAAGCCCCCACCCATGACCCAGGGCGACGCCACCGTCGAAGGCGACCCGTCGCTCGCCCTTCCGCCTACGCTCGAAGCCGCCGTCGAACGGTTGCGCCAAAGCGATGCTGCACGGGCAGCGCTTGGCGACGACTTCGTAGACCACTACATTCGAACGCGCGACTGGGAGTGTCGCGAGTACCGCAAGTCCGTCAGTGAGTGGGAACTCAGGCGGTACTTTGAGTCTGCGTAACGAGGTCACGGATGTTGAAGCGCCTTTTCTCAGAAAGACCCCTTCGCCTACCCCATCTCAAGCCGTACGTTCCACGGCCGAGTGACCCGTCGATCTTCTGGTTCAACAGCGAGCGAAACGACATCGTGTCGGACGTCGTGAACCGCATCTGCGGCGCCCATGAGCCCGATCGCGGGCGTCTCGAGATCGCGCTCAACGACGCCGCCTACCACGAGATTCGACGGCTCGAGAAACAGCGCGACGACGAGGCGCGCGACCGCCTAGGGTATTGGCGCTCGATGATCCGCCGCATCGGAAAGATGGACGACGCCGAGCAGAAGCGTGTCCTGAACAGCATCGTCACGACCATGGCTCAGGACGTCGCGGGCAACTTCGACCCTCGCGTGTACGGTTTCGCTCGCCAGGCCATCCCTCGAATGATTGCCGGCCTGATGGAGCCGCGACGCTTTACCAAAGGCTTCACCATGCCTCAGTCCGAGGTGTTGAGTCGGGTGCTACGCGTCCAGGGCGACATCGAACATTTGAACCATCTTCAGTCCGAGGGGAGCCTGGTCTTCGTCCCGACTCACTCCTCCAACCTCGATTCGATCGTCCTTGCGCAGGCGCTCGAGGTGAGCGGGCTGCCACCCGTCATCTACGGGGCCGGGAAGAACCTCTTCACTAACCCGATCATCAGCTTCTTCATGCACAACCTCGGTGCGTATCGCGTCGACCGACGAATCCGCGTCCAGCTCTACAAGGAGGTGCTCAAGCTCTACTCACAGGTCATGATCGAGCGGGGCTACCACTCGCTCTTCTTCCCGGGCGGTACGCGAAGCCGCTCCGGGATGATCGAGCGTCGCCTGAAGCTGGGCCTACTCGGATCCGCCGTCGAAGCGTTCACCACCAATCAGGTGCGACGAGTCGACCGTCCGATCTGGTTCGTACCCACCACCATCAACTACGCGCTCGTGCTCGAGGCCGAAACGCTCATCCGAGACTGGCTCACCGAAGAAGGGAAGGCGCGGTACATCATCGAGGACGACGAGTTCTCACGCATCGATCGATGGGTCGCGTTCTTTCGCAAAGTGGTCGGGATGCGGGCGGCGTGCATCATTCGCTTTGGCGAGCCGATCGATCCGTTTGGCAACGTCATCGACGACAAGGGAGCATCCCTCAGCCCGGCCGGCGAAACCCTCGATCCGGGGGGCTACGTCGAACGGCGTGGAACGCCCACCGTAGATGCGGCACGCGACGCGGCTTATACGCGCGAGCTCGGCAACGTGCTGGCAGACAGGTACGAGCGTGACACGGTCTTGATGAGCACTCAGGTCGTGGGGCACGTCCTCTTTCGAAACCTGGTTCAGCAAACACCCGGCATGGATCTCTTCTCGCGTCTTCGTCTTCGAAACGAGATCGGCATCAACCGCAAGCTCCTCGTCAAAGACATCGGCGAAGCGCGCGACCGCCTCATGGAGCTCGAACGAAACGGCGCGGTACACATCAGCGACGTCGTTCGAGAAGAAGCGCCGGACGCGCTCCTCGAGCAAGCCTTGACCTTCTGGAACGGCTATCACAACGCTACCGCCGCGAGCCCACAAGACAGCGACATCGTCGTCGGAGATCCGTCTCTACTCCTCTACTATCAGAATCGCTTGGTCCCGTTCGCGGAGCGCATCGCCGACTCGGGTCAACACAAGGCCGCCTGTGAGATCGAAGCCTTGGGGGTCCACCGATGACCCTGCGAGTCGGCGTCCTTGGAGCGGGCGGGTTCGGGCGGGCACTGGCCATGGCCAGCGCGCGCCACCAACACGACGTGGTCGTATGGAGTCGGGGCGGCCGAGATCTACCAAACACAATCGCCGTCTCGAGCGACATCGAGGCGATGCGGGACCGAGACCTGATCTTCCTCGCGGTGCCCGCTCGCCATGCCACGAGCGCAGCAGAGCAGCTCGGCCGCGTGGTCGATGGAAGACACCTGGTGGTGCACGTGAGCCGTGGCCTCATCGGTGAGGATCTAAAGACCATCACCACGGTGCTGCGCGAACAAACCGCGGCACGACGGCTCGGCGCGCTTGCCGGGCCGCTTGTCGCCGACGCGCTGGCGGACGGAAGGCCGAGCGGGGCGGTGCTGGGCACGCGGTTTCCCGAGGTCACCGACATGGTGCGCGAGGCGATCGGCGGATCCGAAATGCGGGTCTACGATACGACGGACGTCACCGGCGTACAGATGGCCAGCGCCACCGTCGGCTTTCTGACCGTGATTCTGGCCTACGCCCAGGGCGTCGGGGCCGATGCGGGACCTCTCGCAGTCATGGCCACGCGCGGAATGGTCGAGGCCGCGCGCATCGGCGCAACGCTCGGCGCCAAAGAGCAAACGTTTCTCGGGCTGGCCGGCCTCGGCGACCTGCTCGCTGTCGTCGCAGGTGACGACCGCCTCGAGGCACGGATTGGGCGAGCGATGGCACAGGGGGCGGATCCGAGGCATGCCGGTGAGCAGGCAGGGGGGTACTTCGAGGGGTTCGAGGTGGCACAGCACATGATCGCGCACGCACATCGACTGGGCATCGAAACCCCCATTTCAAACGCGTTCGTCGCGGTATCGAAGGGCAAGATGTCGCCAGAACAGGCGAAGATCGCGCTGATGCAGCGGCGCGTGGGCACGGAATGAGCGCACGCGCGGATCTGACGTGGTGGAGCTTTCCAACACGCACCGTTTTCGGACGAGGTGCCGTGGGCCAGTGCGGTCCGGAAACCAAGGGGCTCGACGGGAAGCGGGCCCTCATCGTCGCCGATCGTGGAATCGAGGCGGCGGGGATTCTAGAACCGGTGCGCGACTCGCTTGACGCCAGCGCGATCGCCCACGAAACCGTGCTCGACGTGTCGTCTAACCCGCTGGAAGCCGAGGTACTCGACGCGGCGCACGCCTACGACGCCTTTGATGCCGACGTCATCGTCGGGGTCGGGGGGGGTAGCGTGCTCGACGTCGCCAAGCTCGTTCGGCTCGCGGCCACTCACCCGGGGCCCCTCGCCCTCTACGACGACGCGATCGGGGGTGGAGACAACATCGTCGGCCCGCTCCCACCGATGATCGCGATCCCGACGACCGCAGGCACGGGAAGCGAAGTGGGCCGAAGCGGGGTGGTCACGCTCGAAGCCACCAACCGCAAGACGGTGATCTTCTCGCCCCTTTTGATGCCAGACGCAGCGATTCTCGATCCGGTCATGACGAAGACGATGCCCCCGAACATGACCGCCGCGACCGGGATGGACGCGCTCACACACTGCATCGAGGCTTTCTGCTCGATCGGTGACCACCCGATGGCCGACGCGCTAGCGCTCGGCGGGGTGCGCCTCTGCCGTCGTTCGCTGCACGCCGCCGTAGCTGACGGAAACGATCTTGCGGCGCGCGGAGACATGCTGAAGGCCGCCATGATGGGCGCCGTCGCGTTTCAAAAGGGCCTCGGCGCATGCCACTCGCTCGCACACCCGCTGTCCACCGAGTTCGGGATGCACCATGGGCTTGCAAACGCCATTTGCCTTCCCGCCGTGCTCGACTTCAACCGAAGTGCCATCCCGGAGCAAATCGCGGAGATCGCCCGACAGCTCGGCGTGAAGAGCGACGACGCGAGCACGCTCTCGTTCGAATGTGCCGGCGCGGTCCGGTCCCTTCGAAACTCGGTGGGGCTCCCAGGCGACCTTCGTTCCCAGGGGGTGACGGACGCGGACCTTGCCAAGCTAGCCGCACTCGCTTTCGCAGACCCCTGTCACCAGTTGAATCCTCGGAGCTGCACCGAGGCTGACTTACTCTCCCTCTACCAAGCGTCCCTCGGCGATGCCTAAGCGCAAAAAGGGCAGGCTCGAACCAGTGGGCAAGGTCCTCGAGGGCGTCTACCCGGCCCCGGGCCAGCTCGGCGTGGCGAAGGCTTTCGCGTGGTGGAGCCGCTCGGTGCCAGCGCGAATCGTCGCGCACGCACGTCCCGTGCGGCTGGTGCACGGCACGCTCATCGTCCACGTCAGCTCCTCGGTCTGGGCGAATGAGCTTCACTACCTGAGCGAAGACCTTCTCGTCGAGCTCCGAAAGCACACCCCTCACAGCGGCGTTCAGAAGCTCCGATTCAAGGTGGGCCCCCTCCCCGATCTCCCCAAGCGAACCATTAAGCGCGTCCGTTCGGTGCCGGAACCCGTTCGCCTAGCAGCCCTACCTGCGGAACTCGGTCGCGCGCTCGGCAGAATCCGAGACGACGAGCTTCGCCGCGCGGTCACCGAAGCAGCCACGACATCCCTTGCGCGGAAGTAGTGGGTTTCGACGTTTTGCACAGGATGCCGGGGGTGTGGCTTGCGAGTCGTCCCCACCCGGGGAGCGAGGAGACTAACTCTTCATGGAGAGTGGGTGAGACTGCGTCACTGGCTCCGGCGCGGGAACTCGAGAGTTAGGCACGTAGGAGTCGACCGGATCGCTGTTGGCTCGGCGCCTCACGTTGATGTAGGCGCCTGCAAAAGCGATCATCGACACCATCGCCCCCGACATGAAGAGTTCGAGGTCATTCATCGCGCTGCCCTCCGAGCAGAAGGTTGCCGGCGGAGAGGATCGACGGGACCCAGAGCCCGACGAACAGTCCGCGCTCTCGGTCACCGGAGAACCAGAGTGAGATCGACAGGAGAAAGGAGAGCCCGGCCGCGAGGAAGAAGAGCGCCTTCGAGGTGCCTAGGATTGCCCAGAGGTTTCGGGGTTCGGGCGCACTCGAGTTTAACGTCGTCGGGGTGTGTTGCATGGTTTGCCTCCACGACAGACCTAGGTACTGTCCAGATTTGGTCAAGGTTTTTATGGACGAAATCTCGACAGCTATGCAGTCGATTCCTCCCGATGTTTGTCCAGGAAAACGTGGCTCAGTGCTGGAAAAGACCGATGTGCTGTACAGGTCGTGTCCAGGAAGACAGGATACCAACTCGAACCAGGGCAACTGGCCTCGAGCTTCGGCAGGACGCGAGGCCCGTGCTCGACCGCACCTTGGCCGCCGTGGGCCTTCTCCTGCTCAGTCCCCGGACGAGGCTCGCCGGCCTCGATCGCCCGGTCGACGCGGTGCCGCTACCTCCCGGTCTCAGTCGTCCCGACAGACCCCGAGGCTCAGACGTCCTCGCGCGAATCCGTTGCGGAAACGCACTGAGGGTCTTCTCCGAAGTCGGTGAAGGTGTCGCCGTCGTTGTCGACGCCGTCGCTGCACGCAGGCTCTGGGAACTCACGCGTGTCGTCGGGGAACGAGCAACCCGGGTCGGCGGGGTGGTCAACCAGACCGTCCCCATCGTTGTCGATCCCGTCCCGGCACTCTGGGGTCGTGTTGGTTTCGTCGTCGTCCGTCACGAAGTTACAGCCGAGATCCACTCCGCCACGTCGAGACTGTTCGTCGCCTCGCCGCTAACGCTTGAGCTCGCGCGTGATCGCGTCGAGGATTTCTGGATCGGCGAGGCGGTCGCAGAGTTCGGTGGGGATCGGGAGGATGACCGGTCGAAGCGGAGAGCTGATGAGGTGCGTGAGGCTGACGCCCAGCGCCGCCGCGATCCGCTGCATGAGATCCACCCCCGGGTCGGCCACTTCGCCACTTTCGAGTCGCGCAATCGTCCTGCGAGACACGCCGACACGCTCGGCGAGATCGTGCTGCGTCATCCGGTCGCGAAGCTCGCGAAGTACCGGGAGGTTCCCAGAGATGACATCGATACGGCCCATGACCAGACAGTACCGGCATCAGAGAGCCGCTACAAGGTCACTATTGTCGGATGACGCCGGAGGCAAGGTCGCTGACCAGCGCACGTACCGCCTCGATCGCCCCGGCCCGGCTCTCCGAGGTTTCGATCGCGCGGACGACGGCAGTTCCGACCACCACGCCGTCGGCATGCCGCGCGACGGTCGCCGCGTCCTCACGCGACTTGATTCCGAAACCGATCGCCACCGGAAGCCCGAGCTCCGTTTGAAGGGAAGCGGCTCGTTCGGACGCGGCCTGGAGATCCGAGGCCTGCGACCCGGTGACCCCGGTCATCGAGACGTAGTAGAGAAACGAGGTGGCAGCCTTCGCGGCGCCGCCCACGCGGTCGCTCTCGCTCGTGGGAGCAATGAGCGGAACGAAGTCGAGCCCGGCTTCGATGGCAGGCAAGCGAAGGCCGTCGCTCTCTTCGGGAGGCAGATTCACCACGAGAAATCCATCCGCTCCGCGCCTTGCTGCATCCTCGACCACGCGCGACTCGCCGTAGGAGAGGAGTGGGTTGTAGTAACCGAACAGCAAGAGCGGTACGTCGCTGCGCTTCCGGATCGCGCCGACGGTTTCGAGCACTTTGCCAAGCGTGGTGCCGCCGTCGAGAGCACGCTCGCTCGCTCGCTGAATCGCAGGACCGTCGGCCGTGGGGTCGCTGAACGGAACCCCGAGCTCGACCACGTCCGCACCGGCGTCGGCGGCGGCTACGACGAGGTCTACGGTGGTCTCGAGGTCCGGATCGCCCGCGCACAAGTAGATCACCAGCGCGGCGCGGTTCTCGGCCTTCGCACGCGCGAACGCGTCAGCGATGCGACCCATCGCGCTCAGTTCCTTTCCTTGAGCTGGGCGAGGACCGTGTCGAGGTCCTTGTCCCCGCGTCCGGACAGGCAAACGAGAACGTCGGCGTCGTGGCCGACCTGCTTCGCAACCTCCGGTAGGTAGGCAAACGCGTGGCTGGTTTCGAGAGCGGGAATGATCCCCTCGGTACGACACAGCTGTTGGAATGCGCTGAGCGCCTCGTCGTCAGTGACCGCACCGTAGCTGGCTCGGCCCTTATCCTTGAGCCACGCGTGCTCAGGCCCCACGCCGGGGTAGTCGAGGCCCGCACTGATCGAGTGCGCCTCGAGGATCTGGCCGTCGTCGGTTTGAAGCACGTAGCTCTTGGCACCGTGCAGAACGCCTACGCCCCCTGCACAAAGCGGCGCTGCGTGCTGTCCCGTTTGGATGCCACTGCCAGCGGCTTCGACGCCGATGAGCGCGACACCTTCGTCGTCGACGAACCCGGCAAAGATCCCCATCGCGTTCGACCCACCGCCGACGCACGCAACCACGGCGTCAGGAAGACGACCCGCCCGTTCGAGCATCTGGGCGCGTGACTCCTTTCCGATGACCGCCTGAAAATCACGCACGATCATCGGGTACGGATGCGGCCCTGCCACGGACCCAACGCAATAGTGCGTCGTTCGAACGTTGGTGACCCAGTCGCGGAGCGCTTCGTTCATTGCGTCTTTTAGCGTAGAAGACCCCGACGTGACCGCGTGCACGGTCGCGCCAAGAAGCTCCATGCGGCGCACGTTCGGCGCCTGCCGCCTGACGTCTTCGGCTCCCATGTAGACTTCGCACGGGAGTCCCATGAGTGCACACGCAGTGGCCGTGGCCACGCCGTGTTGACCGGCGCCGGTCTCTGCAATGATCCGGGCTTTCCCCATCCGCTTGGCAAGCAGGATCTGCCCGATGGTGTTGTTCACCTTGTGGGCGCCCGTGTGACAGAGGTCCTCTCGCTTGAGCCAGATGCGTGGACCCACTTCCTCGGTGAGCCGTGCAGCGAAGTAGAGCGGCGTCGCGCGCCCGGCATAGTGATGCAGAAGTGAATCGAGCTCTGCCTGAAAGTCGGGATCGGCCGTAGCCGCCTGGTATGCGCGGGTGAGCTCGTCGAGTGCGGGCATCAGCGTCTCGGCCACGTATCGGCCCCCGTATGGCCCGTACCGACCCGAGACGGTTTCGAGGTTATCCATGAGGCGCTGAACGTAGCGCAACGGGGAGTCCGACGCACACGAGGTCGACCGGCCGACCAGGACAACAGTAGCGTCGAGAAACGCACGCGGTTAGGCTCTCCGGGATGGAGGCCTCCCCCGCGCCGACAAGGCCGCAATCGACGCGTCGACTGCGAGAGACACCGCTTGCCGATGCGGTGGACCTGCCCCCGGTTCCAGCGAAGAAGGTCGAGGGCCTGCCAGGAGATGCGGGCCGCCATCAGCTCCGCGACACGATCGAGCAGCTGCGCGACATGCATGGGTTCATGCAGCGGCGGCGTGCTCGGCACGGGCCCAACTTCACACACGGATACTTCGGCTTCGTCCCGTTTGCGATCGGCGAACCCGAACTGGTTAGAGAGATCCTCCTCGATCGCGAGAGGTGCTTCTCGAGCCGTATGGGATGGGACTTCTCCATCGGCGAGCTGTTCGAAGGCGGTCTGATGCTTCGCGACTTCGACGACCACCGTGCGCAGCGGAACATCATGCAGTCGGCGTTCAGGCCGGCGGCCATGCGAGGCTACCTCGACATCATCAATCCCATTGTCTCGGAGGATCTGGAAGCCCGACGCGGTCGATCGAGCTACCGCTTCTACCCCACGGCGAAGCAGCTCGGGCTTCGGATCGCGGCCGAGCTTCTCCTGGGCGTGTCGTTCGACGAGCGCGACGGCAAACGCATCAGCCGCGCGTTCATCAACGCGGTGAAGGCGGCTATCGCCATCGTCAGGCGCCCGGTCCCCCCGGGCCAGTACTGGCGAGGCATGCGTGGCCGCGCCTTTCTCAAGCAGTACTTCCAATCGCAGATCGCGGAGCGCCGCCGAAGCGACAAGGGCGACATGTTCTCGCAGCTCTGTCGCGCCACCGACGACCACGGCGACCGGCTCACCGACGACGAGATCGCGCAACACATGATCTTCCTGGTGCTGGCCGCGCACGATACCACCGCCAGCGCAATCACCACGTCGATCTGGGCGCTCGCGACCTACCCCGAGTGGCAGGACCGGGTCCGGGAAGAAGTCTCGGTGTCGGGAAGCCCATTCATGGACTACGACGCTCGCGACACGCTCGAGCAGACCGAACGCGTGTTCAAGGAAGCCATTCGAATGCAGCCTCCGGTTCCGTTCATGATGCGCCGTGCCGTCCGGGACACGCATCTCGGCCCCTACGCGCTGCCCGAGAACCTGGCAGTCGGACCCACTTCGCTGATCACGCACTACCTGCCCGACTGGTGGACGGAGCCGACGCGTTTCGACCCCGAGCGTTTCTCTCCGGAGCGTGCGGAGCACAAGCGCCATCCGGGGCTGTACTATCCTTTCGGGGCCGGGGCGCACATGTGTCTCGGTGTGCACCTCGCCACCATGCAGGCGAAGGCGTTCCTCCATCAGTTCGTGCGCCGATATCGAGTCCGGCCGGCCTCCGAGAGGCCGACACGGTTTCAGGTGGTCCCTATTCCGCATCCGGTCGACGGACTGCCCCTGCGAGTCGAAGATGCTCGGTAGCCCACGGCGACGTTCGTCGGTATATTCCGCGTCGGCAGCCGTTCCGTGAAGCTCTATCGTCGCACGTTTACGAAGCTCTCTATCCTCTCGGGCACCGGTGCGTTGGTTCTTCCGGCGTGCCAGGGCGAGCCTCCCGCGATGGGAGAAGCCGCGAAGCTCACCCCCGACGAGCGTGTGCTGATCGAACGATTCGCCGAGGTCTACATCCCCACGGCGGGAACCAACCTCAAGCCGCTGGCTGAAGTTCCCTACCTCGACAACATCGACCGGATCCTCGAGCGCCTCGACGGCGCGACGCTCGACGAGGTCCATACCGGACTCAAGCTTTTCGACTACGGGTCGATCGTGCTCGGGTTTCACCTCACGCGGTTCGGCAACCTGTCGCCCGAAGACCGGCTCGAGTACATCATCGATTGGACCCACGGCGGTGAAACCCAGCGAGCGATCGCGGGGGTGCTGAAGAGCTTCGTAGCCTTCGGCTACTGGCAGGACGTCGGAGCTGCACAGCGGGTCGGCTACCAGGGCCCTGTGTCGGACGAAGCCAAGATCGTCAGCCTCGGAAACGCCCCGATGCCGGTGGACCAAGCTCAGCCGGAGACACCCACGTGACCGACGTGCCTCAGATCGAAGAGCCAGCGCAGCCTGTCCTCCGAGTGCAAACGCCCGATGAAGTACCCGCCGCCGGGCTGAAGCTCGACGCGGACGTGGTGATCATCGGGTCGGGAGCGAGCGGCGCGGTCACTGCATACGAGCTGAGCCAACGAGGCGCGAAAGTCGTGGTGCTCGAGGCGGGCCCGTACGTGCCATCGTCGCGGTTCACGGAACGACTCGCGGGTGCGTTCGACCAGCTCTACGAAGACGGCGGCAAGCAGACCAACAAGAGCGGCGACATGGTCGTCCTTCAAGGATCCTGCCTCGGGGGCTCGACGGTGATCAACGCGGCAGTCTGCTTTCGTGCGCCGGACGCGGTCCTCGAGAGCTGGGGGCAGAACTTCGGGCTCGACAATCTGTCCCCTACGGCGATGGCACCCTACTTCGACAAGGTGGAAAAAAACCTCCACATCCACCCAAACGGCCCACACGAGCTCAACCTCAACGGCCGGCTCATCTCCGACGGCGCCAAGAGGCTCGACATCCCCACCGCACCGGCGTCGCGAAACATCAAGCACTGCGCACTCACGGGGCACTGCCTCTCGGGGTGCAAGACCGAACGCAAGCAATCGATGCTCGTGACCTACCTCCCGTGGGCAAGCGAGCTCGGAGCCACGATTCTGAGCGGCACTCGCGCGGAAAGCTTCGAGGTCAACAACGGCCGCATCACCGAGGTGCACGCGGTAGCCACCGACGCCGAGGGTGTGCAGAAGGCGGTCGACGTCAAAGCCGGGCTCGTCGTGGTCGCGGCAGGCGCCATCCAAACTCCCCTCCTCTTCCAGAAGGCCGGCCTCGGAAACAGCAGCGGCCTCGTCGGATCCAACTTCGCCTGTCATCCATCGACGGCGATGCTCGGCGAACACCCGGACGACGTGTACTGCTGGCTCGGCGCGACGATCTCAACTTATGCGGGGAACATCGAGGACCCGAAAGAGGGCAGCTACCTGCTCGAAGCCGGGTTCATGGGCCCGCTCTCGATGAGCACGGCCTCCGACGGTGGCGTCGGCAAGGAGTACGTCGAGTTCGTCGAGAAGAGCAAGAAGTACCTCGGCGCCGTCACACTGATCCACGATCACAACGTCGGGCGCGTGTACTGGGATAACGGGCGCAAGCGCATCGACTACAACCTCGACGACCGAGACTTCCCAAGCCTTCAGGCCGCGTTTCGCGCCGCTGCCAAGATCTACTTCGCAGCGGGCGCAAAGCGCGTCTACCTTCCGACGACGCGTCGAACGGTGATCGAACGCGCCGACGAAGTCGATTCCGTGATCAACTCCCTCGAGAACGGAAAGCACCTCTACAAGCTCACCTCCTATCATCCGCAGGGGACGATGCGCATGGGCAAAAACCCGAAGGCGAGCGTGGTCGGCCCCGACGGCAAAGTGCACGGACTCGACAACGTGTACGTCGTGGATGCGAGCGTCTTCCCCACCACCCTTTTGGTGAACCCGCAGGAGACCGTGTACGCGATGGCGACCTACCTGTCCGAGGGCATCGGAGCCCGCGGCTGAGCGGCGCCGGGCCTACCGATCGGCTTTGGCGACCCGGACGAACTCTTCGACGAGCGCCGCGTCTTTGAGCCCGGGCGAAGACTCGACCCCGGAGGCAACGTCCACGCGAAAAGGACGCACCGTCTCGATGGCGCGTTGCACGTTGGCTGGATTCAGACCGCCAGCGAGTGTGAGCTTTCGCTCTTTCGCGACCTCTGCGGCGATAGACCAATCGAAAGTCCGACCGGTCCCGCCGCGCTGTCCAGGAACGCTCGCGTCGAGCAGGATGTGCTCACCGCCGAATGTGCGCGAAAGCGCGACGGCGCCGCCGTCCTTCACGCCGATCGCCTTGAAGGCGTTCGGGAGCAGGGACGCGAGGTTCGCGGGGGTTTCGTCGCCCTGAAGCTGGGCCCACTCGATGCCCGTTTCTTTCATGATCTCAGCCACCTCGGCGACGCTGTGGTCGACGAACACCCCGACGGTCTCGACGCGGTCCCCGACGGCCTCGACAATCGCGCGCGCGGTCGCGCGGTCGATCGACCGCGGAGAAGGCGTCCAGAAATTAAGACCGATCGCGTCGGCGCCTACCGCAACGCAATGCAGTGCGTCATTCACAGTCCTGAGACCGCAGATTTTGACATCGGTCATTCCCAACGATGCGCCGCCTCGGCCGACCCGTCCAACGGTCGAGGGAGTGCTTGCAACAGACGGGACCGCGACCTAAGACGCGTCCCAATTGGGCCGTAAAGCATGGGCTTTTGCGGTTTTACGGGATTACAATCGACGATTGAGCATGGAAACTTCTGCCGCCTCGCGCGCGCAACCAAGCCCGCGTGAAACCCTCGACTCCGTGGTCATCCGCTTCGCAGGTGACTCGGGCGACGGGATGCAACTCACCGGCTCCCAGTTCACGACCGCGACCGCGGACGCCGGAAATGATCTCGCAACATTCCCGGACTTTCCCGCGGAGATTCGCGCGCCGGCCGGAACCACCTACGGGGTTTCTGGGTTTCAGATTCACCTCGCCGCGCACGACATCCGAACGCCGGGCGACGCGCCGGACGTGCTGGTCGCGATGAACCCGGCAGCGCTCAAGGTGAACACCAAGGTGTTGAAGCCTGGCGGACTGCTCGTCGTCAACACCGGCGCGTTCGGTAAGAACAACCTCGCGAAAGCCGGCTACGACGTGAACCCACTCGAGGACGGTTCGCTCGATCGGTTCCGCGTGCTGGCTCTCGACATCACCAAGCTCACCTTGCAGTCGGTCAAAGGCATCGGCCTCGGTTCAAAGGAAGCAAACCGCTGCAAGAACATGTGGACCCTCGGCCTCATGTACTGGCTCTTCGGGCGTGAACGTCAGTCCACCATCGAGTGGCTGCATAGAAAGTTTGCCAAGAGGCCGCTGCTCGCCCAGGCCAACATCGCGGCGCTCAACGCGGGACACATCTACGGGGAGAACGCCGAGTTGCCGCACGGCATAGGCGCCTATCGGGTTCCCGCGGCGAAGCTCGAACCCGGCGAGTACCGAAACGTGAGCGGCAACCAGGCCACCGCCTGGGGACTGGTCACCGGAGCCCGGCTGGCGAACCTCGAGATCATGTACGGCTCCTACCCCATCACGCCGGCCTCGAACCTGCTCCACGACCTCTCGCGCCTCAAGCACTACGGTGTCACGACCTTCCAGGCCGAGGACGAGATCGCGGCCGTCGCCGCGGCGATCGGCGCGAGCTTCGGCGGGTCGCTCGGCGTGACCGGAACCTCGGGACCCGGTGTGGCGCTCAAGTCCGAGGCTATTGGCCTGGCCATCTCGACGGAACTCCCGCTGATCGTCGTCGACGTTCAACGGGGCGGCCCATCGACCGGCCTCCCCACGAAGACCGAGCAGTCGGATCTCTTCCAAGCGGTTCTGGGGCGGAACGGCGATGCACCCCTCGTCGTCCTCGCAGCGGCGACTCCGGGTGACTGTTTCTACATGGCGGTCGAGGCGGTCCGCGTCGCAGTGAAGTACATGACGCCAGTGATGCTCCTGACCGACGGCTACCTCGCCAACGGGGCGGAGCCCTGGAAGATCCCCGACCTCGAGTCCTTCACGCCTTTCCCGGTTTCCTTCCGGAACGACCCCGAGGGTTTTCACCCGTTCATCCGCGACAAAGAGACGCTCGCCCGACCCTGGGCGACTCCGGGAACACCTGGGCTCGAACACCGGATCGGCGGACTCGAGAAGCAGGAAGGCGTCGGTCACATCTCGTACGACCCGGACAACCACCACATGATGACCAAGATCCGTGCGGCGAAGATCGACCGTGTTGCAAAAGACTTCCCGACGGCGTCGGTCGACCAGGGCGACGCGCGAGGCGACATGCTGGTGGTGGGCTGGGGTTCGACGTACGGCGCGATCAGCCAATCCGTGCGTACGCTGCGAGAGCAGGGTCGCAAGGTTTCGCATCTGCACCTTCGCAACATCTGGCCATTGCCTGAGGGCCTCGGCGAGCTTCTCCGTTCGTTTGGAAGCGTGCTCGTACCGGAGCTCAACAACGGCCAACTGGTCAAGCTTCTTCGATCAGAATACCTGGTAGACGCGGAAAGCCTCACGAAGATCGCCGGCCAGCCCTTCCGCATCAGTGAACTCGTCGAGGCCGTGCAAGAGCGGCTGAACCGGAGTCTACAATGAGCCCGAACCCTCCAAAGAAACAGTACGCGCGCAAGGATTTCTCCTCAGACCAGGAGGTCCGCTGGTGTCCGGGATGCGGGGACTACGCGATTCTCGCGGCGGTCCAACGCACGTTGCCGTCTCTCGGCGCCACTCCGGAGAACACTGTCTTCATCTCGGGCATCGGCTGTTCGAGCCGCTTCCCGTACTATATGAATACGTACGGGTTTCACACCATTCACGGACGCGCACCGGCCGTTGCAACCGGCCTCAAGCTCGCAAACCCCGATCTCGACGTCTGGGTCATTACGGGCGACGGCGACGGACTCAGCATCGGGGGGAATCACCTGCTCCACGTGCTTCGAAGGAACGTGAATCTCCAGATCATGCTCTTCAACAACCAGATCTATGGTCTGACGAAGGGGCAATATTCGCCGACTTCTCAGGTTGGAAAGGTCAGCCCCTCGAGCCCGCTCGGTTCCGTCGACCAGCCCGTCGTTCCGACGCGCTTCGCTCTTGGCGCTGGCGCGACCTTCGTGGCTCGGAGCTACGACATCTCGAAGCGGCTACCCGAAGCACTTTCCGCGGCGCGCACGCACGATGGCGCCGCGTTCATCGAGATCCTGCAGAACTGCCCCGTGTTCAACGACGGTGTGTTCGACCTCATCACAGGCAGAAAGACTGGCCCGGCGCACCAGCTTTGGCTCGCGCACGGCCAACCCATGCGCTTTGGGACGGACGGAGAAAAGGGGCTTCGCATGAGCCCCGATTCCCTCACGCTCGAGATCGTGACGGTGGGCGAGAACGGCATCACCGAAGACGACATCGTGGTGCACGACGAGACGAATCACTCCCTCGCCTGGATGCTCACCGACTTGCCGGGTGTCGTCGCGCTCGGCGTGCTCTACCGGGAGCCTGGCCCCGTGTACGACGAAAGCGTCGGCAAACAGCGCGCGCTCGCGGAAGAGCGTTTCGGCGCGCCCGACCTCGAAGCCCTGCTTCGGCAGGGGCACACCTGGACCGTCACCTGACATCTACTCACGCGTCGGCAGCGTAAGCACGAGCCGAAGGCCGCTCGGTTCCACGCGTCCCGCAGATACGTGCCCGTGCGCCTGCTCGGCGAGGTAGGCGAGCTTCGTGAGGTCGAGGCCATGCTTGGGCCTTCCGCCGAGGCGGGAGAAAGGCGAAAACACGGAGGCGAGCTCTGGATCGCTCGGACTCGGACCGTCGTCCTCGAGCGTCAGCATCGCAGCGTGGCCGAGAATTCGCGTTGCGACCCGCAGGCGCGTGACTGACGTGGCCGAAGCCATGAACTTGGCGACCGAACCGAGTGCATCTTGCGCGAGCCAAAGGTCGAGCTCGACCTGCGGCTCGACTTCGCTAGGGGTCAACTCGACGGCCTTCTCGACCCCCTGCGTGAGCTGATGTGCTAGGTCATTCAACGAGACCAGCCTCGGACGCGCACGGTCCTCGCCCGCGATCGTCGAGAGCTGTCGCATGACCTCGCGCCCCTCCTCGGCAGCGTTTCGAATCTCTGCGAGATAGCGCTCGAGGGCGGGGGCGTCGGCGACGTTCTTCATCGCTAGGTGAGCGTTCCCAACGATGACCCCGAGGACGTTGTTGATTTCGTGCGCGACGCCCACGGAAAGCTCGCGAGCGGCCTGCATCCCTTCGGGGTGCAGGATGCCTTTAGCGGACCGGTCGCGGTCGTCAGCCCGCCCCACGCTCTACCAGGAGTCGTTTGACAGCTCGAATGACGCGCGGCGCTTGGATGGGCTTCTCGATGTACGCGTTGGCGCCGAGGGACATCGCCCGGTCGCGATCGTGGGGTGCGTTCTCGGTCGTGATGACGACCACCGGTGTGTCGGCGTGCTTGGGGTCACCTCGCACGTGCCGCACGAGTTTGAGCCCGTCCATCACCGGCATGTTCACGTCGGTCAGTACGAGGTCGAACTTCTGCGTCGCTAGCGCACGGATGCCGGCAAGTCCGTTCTCGGCAGTCACCACCTCCATGCCCGGGATGCGCAGCAACGACTCGGTGAGCATGTTGCGCATGGCAATGGAGTCCTCGACGACTAGGCAGCGGTACTGACTCATGACGATCTCATCGTACGATAGGGTTCGTTCTACTCAAAGTTCGCGCTACTCCGGCTCACGGGTCGGCAGAGCTCGGCGATCATGTCCGCCAGGGCCCAGATTCCGAGGGATTGGTGCACCACGCGCGAGCGTTGCACCGCCTGCGGCATCCCCGAAACCACGGCGGTCTCGGGCGCCTCGATCAGAATGCGACCACCTCGCTTACCGATATCTCGAACGCCGAGCGCCCCGTCATCGCCCATCCCAGTGAGAACCACCGCGATCGCCTGGTTGCCGAGCACCCGCGCAGCCGATGCGAACAGCTGGTCGACCGAGGGTACGTACCGCGCCCCACGCCCCGGCGGTGCCACTCGCAGAGCCGGCCCGCGGTCGGACGGGACAATCTCGATACATTGTCCTCCGGGGCACACGTAGGCGTGGCCTCGGGCAAGGCGCTCGTACTGCTTGGCCTCCGACACCTTCACGACGCCGGTGCGATCGAGTCGCTGCGCAAAGGTTGCAGTGAATCTAGGCGGCATGTGCTGAGCGATGACGAACGCGGCGTCGACGTCCTCGTGGAGCTGCCGGAAGAGCGTGATGAGCGCCTTCGGCCCGCCGGTCGACGCGCCGATGACGATCACCTTCGACGGAACGCGACGAACGGTCGGCGGCTCGCGCGTCCGTCGCGGGGGACTGCTTCCTTCGAGCTTGAGATCGAGCCCTCCGACCGCGGTTCGCCGCAGCGCCAGAGGAGAAAGTTGGCGCACCACGCGGACCTTCTCTTCGAGCTGCGCGCGGAGACGCTCGAGGGGCGCAGGCTCCCCCTGAGGCTTTGCGAGGAAATCGATGGCCCCGAGCTCTAGAGCTCGAAAGACGCTCTCCTTTCCCGACTGACCCGAAATCACGACGACCGGAACGGGATGACGATCCATCAAGAGGTGGAGAAACTCGAACCCGTCGACGCGCGGCATCTCGAGGTCGAGGGCGATGAAGTCGGGCGGGTTGGCTTCGACGAGCCTGAGCGCCTCGGCGCCGTCGCGCGCAACGTCGACGTGAGAGACGCCGTCGATCTCGGTGAGCATGGCTGCGATGGTCCGGCGGTTCAGCGAAGAATCGTCGACCACCAGGGCGTGGAGCTGCTTCATGTGCCAACCACCTTGGGCGGCAGCTCCGTGTACGGGATGGGTCGGCGATAAACGATGTCGGTGGTGAGCTGCGCGATCTCGAAGGCGGTGCTGGTTTGGAGCAGGGACTCGCTGTGCCCGAGAAGCAGATAGCCGCCGCGGTGCAGTCGCTGATAGATCGTATCGAGGACTTTCTGACGAGAAGTGTCGTCGAAGTAGATCAGCACGTTCCGACAGAATGCGACATCGACGGTACCCACGATGGCGGAGCGTCTGTCGTTCATCAGGTTGAGGTGGCCGAAGTGACACATCGACCGAATACGCGGGTGAATCTGTCGCCCCTGATCCGTCGTGATGAAGAAGCGCTCGTACTCCGGGATCATCGCCCGGAAGCTCGCCGACTGATAGGTGGCGTCACGCGCTTTACGCAGCACGCGCCGAGAGATATCGTTGCCGAATACGCGTATGTCCCAGCCTTCGAAAAGGCCTGAGGCTTCGATCAACATCGCGATGGTGTACACCTCTTCGCCGCTCGAGCAGCCGGCACTCCACACGTCGATTCGCTTGGCCCTACGCGCAAGAGCACGCGCACGCACCACGGGAAGGATCTCGTCGGTGAACGCCCTGAGCTGATACGCTTCTCGAAAGAAGTACGTCTCGTTCGTGGTGAGAACCTCGGCCGCGCTCTCGAGCTCGGATTCGGCGTTCGGGTGGTACTTGATGTACCGGTAGTATTCGGGGAAGTCGGAGATCCCGAGCTCACGAAGGCGTTCACGCAATCGTCGCTCGACGATGTAGGCGGAATCGTCGGCGAAGTAGATGCCACAGAAACGGTTCACGTAGTCCCGCAGGAGGCGAAAGTCCCGAATGTCGAGCGTTGGCCCTGCGTCGTGAAGCAGCGTCACGTCATTCCTCGGCAGGCAGCCCGCTCTCGATTGCCCGACGAACCATCGCGTCGGTCTCTCGATCGAGAGCCTCGGTGAGTAGGGCTCGGCTCGACGGCGTCTCGAGCTCGAGCAGCAGTCGAATCGCAAGCATACGAACGTGCCAGCCAGAGTGGATTAGCCCTCTTCCGAGCTGACGCTCTGCGTCTCGTGAAGGAAGCGTGCGAGCCGCACGGAGACCGGCTTGGAACACTTCGTCGTCGTCCTGCGCAAGAGCGGCCTCGACCGCGGAGGCAACGGTCGAGTCTCCGAGCCACGCTAGCGCATCGAGCGCAGCGGCAACGACCACCGGTTCATCGTCGTCGAGAAGGTCGCGAATGCGTGGGATCGCGACGCCCGCATCCCTGCGGCCGAGGGCGAGCGCGGCCTCGGCACGAATCGGTGGAAACGGGGAGTCGAGTGCAGTGCGAAGCGGTGCGTTGGCTTCTTTCGTACTCATCTGGCCGAGCGTCCGAACGGCCGCGATCTGCACGTCGATGTCCTCGTCGGCGACGGCATAGCCGATTAGCTGGGCGACGTCGGTGGCGTTGGCCATGGCGAGTGCCTGTACCGCCGCCCGTCGTGTTCGTGGATCACCGCTGTAGAGGCCTCGCTTCAGCACGTCGATCGCTCCCTCCGAACCAAGCCGTGACAGAACGTGTGCAACGTCCGCGCCGCCTGGCCCCTCGAGGTCGGCCTTTGAAAGTGCTCGCTCGACGGCGTCCGGGACGCGCTCGGCAAGAATCTCGAGCGAATTCGTCGCCGCGGCTCGGATGGAGTGCGAGCGCGCGTTGAGACATTCGACGAGCGCTTCGCAGTCTCTCGGGTCGTCCCACCAGCGCAGGCTCTCCGCGGCAGCCGCGCGAACCGGCTCGGCACCCTCGATGAGATCGCGCTCGATGAGCGAGCGAACCCGGTCTCGGGTTTCGGGCGCTACCGCGTCCTGGTGCGCGTAGCTCAGCTCGGACGCGAGCCCGAGCGCAAGCGCCCATACGCGAGACTCGGCGCGACGGAGCATGAGAAGCGGCTCGACGAGCGCCCCTCCCCGCTTTCGGAGCGCGAACACCGTGTCCGGGCACGCTACGTCGTCCGCGATGGCCTGAAGCACGGCTTCGAGCGAGGTCTCGTCGCGGCAAACCACTGCAAGGTAGGCGGACGCACGTCGCGTTCCGGTGTCCCCATGGAGCAGGCCTTCACGAAGCGCGTGTCGGAACGGGTCGCTCGAGGCGGCGAGCCGGTCGATCATCGCGTCTTGGTCGTCGTCTGCAGAGTGCACGAGGTGCCCGATCGCGCGAATGGCTGCGCCCGAGGTCTGGGGCGACGTGTCGTTGGCGAGTTCCAACAGAAACTCGAGCGCCTGCGGGTCACGTGTCCGCCCGAGTAGCTCGGCCGAGATACGCCGGACGATGGCGTCTTCGACCGCAGGCCGGAGACTCTCCCACGGCACCGCGGTTCCGAGGCGCGTGAGGCCTTCGACGACCGAAATCCTCAGGAACAGGTCCGCTGTAGCAAGACGGTCCTGAAGGAGCGCTTCTGCACGCGGGCCGCCAATGCAGACGAGCGCTTCGACGGCGGCCGCGGCCGTGTTGGTGTCCGAGCCCGAGAGCATCGACTCGAGCCCGTCGACCATCTGAGGATCCCGGGTTTTGCCCATCGCCTCGATGAGGAACTTTCGAGCCGAATCGCTCGCAGCCGTGCACGCCGCCTCGAACCGCTCGGCCTCGCCCTGCCCGACCAAGCCGAGTACCTCGATCGCGGCGTTTCGGAGCCCGATGTTCGTCGTCTCCGCCACTCGTTCGAGCAGCGCATCGATCAGCAGGTCCTTCTGTCCACTGGCCGCCGCGAGCGAGATGGCCTCTCTCCGAACGCGCCAGTCCGAATCACCGAGTGCCTCGAGAATCTGAGTAATCGGTGTCCCGACAGGTCGAAGGCTGAGGTTGCGCACAGCCTGCCGACGGACGTCGGGATCTGCAGACGTGAGCGCGTGCGCGACGTCGTCGCCCTTCATGGCGCCCCCGATGGCAGAAGAGAGATCTCGTCCTCGCCGAGCTCCATCGCGGGCTCCGCGAGGCGTTCGATGTCGAGGAGAAACACGAGCTGGTCTTCGTGTTTGTAAGCGCCAGCGACTCCCTGGCGAGCCTGTCGCTCGTCGAGAGCCGGAACGGCACGACGCGAATGCTCTGCGGAGGAGAACACGTCCAAGACCGAGTCCACCACGACGCCCACCAGACGTTGATCGCTCTCTACGATGATCCATTTGGTGCGTCGGTCGACGGCTTTCGGGGGAAGACCGAACAGGCTGCGCAAGTCGACGACGACTACAACCTCTTCTCGGTAGTCCGCAACTCCGAGTACGAACTCGCGCTCGTGCGGAAGTTCGATGATGGGAAGCGGGTTCACGATCTCCCGAATCTGAGAGACGCGAAGCGCGTACAACACCGGCCCGACTTCGACCCGAATGAGGTCTTTCGCAAGGGTCCCACTGTATGCTCGCCCGGCACTCATCTCATTCTCCAAGAAGCGACACGGGGTCGATTAGAATCAACATCTCCTCAGGCGAGTCGTCGGAGGCGCTCTTCACTCGCCCAATCCCGACCACGTAGTCGGAAAGGTCGGTACCCATCGAGGTTGCGTACTCGATTTGTTCCGGCTCGAGCCGGTAGACCTGGATCACGCTGTCGACGGCGACGCCGATCAGCTCACGCCCGTTGTCGACTAGCAGCACACGGCCGTAGGGCTCTTGGTGCGTCACCTCGAGCTCGAGCAGCTTGGGCAGATCGATCACGGTGACGATGTCGCCGCGAACCGAGACCACACCGAGAAAGTGCTCCTCTGCACGCGGGACCTCCGTGAGTGGCGGCGGAACCAAAATCTCGCGGACCGCCGAGAGCGGAACCCCATAGGCCTCATTTCCCGCGAGAACGCCAAGCACGGGGATCGCGGTCCCATGCGACTCTGCTTCCGGCGACATCGTGATCTTGTGCGCGGCACTCATGGCCTACCCTCCAGAGCCCGGAAGGCGTCCGGCCCGTCGAAAAACTCCGTGAACAGCGCCGGGGCATCGAGCACGAGCGCCACCTTCTGATCCCCGAGGTCGGTAGCTCCCGCAAACCCTCTCACGGACGAAAGGCTCTGCCCGAGCGCCTTGATGATGACGTCCTCTTGACCAAGCAGCTCATCGACGACGAAACCGAGCTCGCGGTTGCCCATCGACCCAACCACCACGAACTGAGGGTCGCGGCTCGTCCCCTTCCTGAACTTGAAGAGCCTCGCGAGATCGCAGATCGCGAGCGTTTCGCCCCGCAGCGTGATCACCTCGCGTCCCTGAATCGTACGGACCTCGTCCGGCACGTACGGGATCGCCTCACGCACC
The DNA here is from genome assembly GCA_039177115.1 of Myxococcota bacterium. Lineage (GTDB taxonomy): Bacteria > Myxococcota_A > Polyangia > Polyangiales > Houyiibacteriaceae > SG8-38. The sequence goes on along the minus strand of JBCDFZ010000005.1, from coordinate 90,757 downwards.
GCCGTGATGGGCAGCGCAAACGTACGTCCAGCCACAGTGACGATGAGTGCTCGAATGATCGCGAGCGTGATGGGCAGCGTCACCGTGATCTTGGTCCCCGTACCCCGTTCGCTCTCGACCGACACCATCCCGCCGAGCCTGAGGATGTTGGTCTTTACGACGTCCATCCCCACGCCCCGCCCAGACATGTCGGTGACTTCGGACCGGGTGCTGAACCCGGGCAAGAACACCAGGTTGAGCATGTCTTGCCGGGACATCTCTTCCCCGGCGGCATGGCTGATCAGACCTCGTTCGATCGCCTTGTCCCGAAGCGAATGGGCGTCCATGCCGCCCCCGTCGTCCTCGACTTCGATGACGACGTTGCTTCCCTTTTGATAGGCGTTGAGTGCGAGCGTCCCCTCGGCGCGTTTGTGAACGCGTTCGCGCTTGTCAGACGCCTCGATACCGTGGTCGATCGCGTTTCTCACCAGATGCATGAGCGGATCGGTGAGCTCCTCGACGATGAGCTTGTCGACCTCCGTGCTCGCGCCTGTGACGACGAGCCTGACCTGCTTGTCGTTCTCACGGGCCGCCTGCCGAACGATTCGCGCAAGCTTGTTGAACACCTGACCGAGGGGAACCATCCGAACGTCCAGAATGCCGGTTCGGAGCTCGGAAAGCTGTCGCTCGAACCCGCGACCGATGCGGTCGAGGTCCATCATCGACTGTCGGTAGACGAGGTCGGTCTTGAACTGGTCGACGATCCGGCTCACCGCGCTTCGGACGAGCGCGAGCTCCCCGACGACGTTCATCAGATGATCGAGCTTTCGGATGTCGACCCGTACGGAATCGGCAACGGAACGGAGGGACGCTTGACCATTGTCGTCCGTAGGTGGGCCCATGCTGAGCACCGGAATCGAGGTCGCTCGCGGCGGTAGCGTCGCGAGGTTGGTCCGCTCCTCGATGGGGTCGATCGACCCGTACCGAGGCTCAAACTGCGATCGGAGCCGTGCTTCGTCGACCTTCGCCGCGAGGAGCACGACCAGTTCGATGGTGTCCTCGTTGCCGCCTTCCATGCTCGGCAGGTAGGTGATGATCTCGGCCTCGTCTCGGGTGTCCTCCCGCAGGGCCTCGATGGAGTCGTCGATGGAAACGAGGTCGAACGAAGCTCGCAGGCGGTAGAGCACCATCCCCTCGCGAATGCACGCTCGAAGCCGGTGCTCCTCGTACTCGGTCAGCACTCCGAGCACGTCGGGGTCGATGGCGTACTGCTCGAGCGGATCCCCAGGGTCGAGAACCTCTTGGGTGCCGAGACCCCGGATCGCGTCGATGTACTGCTGAACTCCCGCTTCCTCCTGGGGAGACTGCGGGTCCTCGAGCGCCAAGAGGCGCTGGAATCGCTCGACGGAATCGAACAGAACGTCGAGCAGACCCTGGTTCACCGGCATGCGTTCGAGGCGGAGGTCGTCGAGCAGATCTTCGAGTGCGTGTGCCACCGTCCCAACGTGCTTGTAGCCGAACATGCCGGCGATGCCCTTCAGCGTGTGGACGCTCCTGAAGATCTCGTTGATCAGTGCCGGCTCGATCCGCTCGCCCCGATGATGAGCCTCGTCCACCAGGAGCAGATCACGTGACAACGCTTCGACGAGCTCTTGCGCCTCCGCCAGGAATTCCTGCTGCACGTTGTCGCGCGGGTCACTCATCCGGAGACCTCCTCGCGCCGATCGAGGAGGCTGGTGATCAGCGCTCGAAGCTCCTCCACCTCGAAGGGCTTCTGGAGGAAAGCGTCTGCGCCGAGTTCGACGCCCCTTGCCGAATCCGCACCCTCCGCCTGCGTGCTGATCAAGATCCGGCGGGCACCCTGCTGCCTCGGGCTCTTCTTCATGAAGGCCAGAAGCTCGAGACCATTGATGTCTGGCATGTTGACGTCGACGATCACGACGTCGAACGTCTGTGTCGCCAAGACGCGGAGCGCCTCGAAGCCTGTCGCGGCTTCTTCAACGCGCGCGAAGTCGGCGCTTTCGAGCGCTGCGCGAACAAAAGCGCGCACCGCCCCACTGTCGTCGACAATTAAAGCCTGAAAAGCCAATTGTTCCCCCCCTCACCAGCGTAACAGAGACGAGGGGGTGGCGACCGGCCCTATTGCCTCGAAAACGAGCGTTCCCGCAGATCGCCGTCGCCCGACGATGAACAGGCGGACAGCGCTCGGAGGTATCGGAAGCTGTAGATCCCCGTTTGGTGTCCATCACCCCACACCAGGCGGACAGCGTAATTGCCTACCGGCTGTACGTCTTCGAGATTGAGGTCCCCCCCGTCGACGAATCGAATGGGGCCTTCGTGTCCCTGACAATGCGCGCAGGGGCAGAAACCGCGTAGCACTTCGTGGGGGTAGGTTCCGGTGTGCCCGTCGGCCCAATCAATTTCCATGACGCGTGCGCCCCGCGGAGCGCGAAGCTCGACCGGGGTGATGTCGGCACTCATGAGGCGCGTCCCTCCCAAAGACGATGCGCTGCCGAAGTGCGCTCCCGAACGCTCGCAGTCGCGTGACTCTCGTCGACGGAGGCAAGCGCGTCTCGGATCTGAGCTCGTTCTTTGTCGGGCCAAGTCTCCTCGGGAAACTCGGTCGTCGCCTCGACCACCGCCCAGCGCCGAAGGGCAGTCGCCGAGAGAACGAGCCTCGCCCCACCGCACGACCGGCAGACGATACCGCCACGCACGGGGTCGAACGAGGCCGCGCGGCCTGGTGGCGGAGTCTTGCCGCAGTGAACGCACTGGTCGAGCGCAGGTGAGAAACCGAGGAGCGCAAGTACTCGAATGTGAAGCGCCAAAAGGGATTCCTCGGGCGGCGCTCCTTCGTCGAGCGCCGACAAGAAGCCCACAGCCAGGTCGAAGACGCCCGGTTCGGGCTCGTGGTCGGGAACCCGTTCGCGAATGACCGCTAGCGCCGCGCCCGCGGCACCAATCGCTTCGAGGCTCTGTAAGATTCGGAGAAACGACCGATCGACGGTGACTCGTTCGAGGTGTGCGAGCTCGCCCCGTCCCTCTCGGTAATGCGCATGCATCACCACGTACGGCTGGAGCGCACCGCCGAATCGCTTCTGGCTCCTCCGAGCTCCCCGGGCGAGCGCCGAGATCTTTCCTTGGTCCTCGGTCAGGAGCGTGACGACGCGATCGGAGTCGCGGTAGTCGACGGAGCGAAGGAGCAAGGCTCGGCTCTGTTTCGTTCGGCTCGGCACGGTTCTGCGGAGGATAGCTCAATCGGATCGTTCTGGGCAGGCGACCGCCTCACGAGCGCGAAGGTGGCCACGATGATGAGGAAGAGCGCGGCGGTGGTCAGCGCAACGATGAGACCATGTCCGCCTGGACTCCGAATGCCGAGGCGTGGCGGCGGAAGCGTGTCGGGAGGCTGCTCCTCGTCGAACCGTGCAAGAACTTCGTCGGGGTCGACCTCGACGGCGGACGCGTAGGCTTTGATGAAGCCGCGTACGAAAACGCCGCTCGGAAGATCCTCGAAGCGGTTTTCTTCGAGCGACTCGAGCGTTCGGCGCGGGATGCGCGTCGTGCTCGAAACCTCTTCCAGGGAGAGATCGCGGGTCTCGCGAAGGCTCTTCAGCTGCGCGCCGACGGAGTCGCGGCTCATCGAGGCGCCTCCAACATACTCTGGCACATGCGACCGTCGTTCGTGAACGGCGCGAGTTCTACGCACCGTTCCAGATCGGCGACCGCGTCACGATGGTGACCGAGGTGCGCTCGTACTTCGCCTCGTAGACGCCATGCAGACTGAAGCTCGGGGCTGTTGGTGCAGCTCTCGTCGGCCTCGATGGCGCGAACCAGAGCATGCTCCGCGTCGGGCCAGAGCTCCATGCGCGTGAGTGCTCGCCCCATCGTCAGGTACCCGACGCAGAAGCGGGGTTGTATGCGAACGGCTTCCATCGTGGACTTCACGGTCTCCTGGTATTCTCCTAGCTCGAACTGTGCCAGACCAAGATTTCCCCACGCAAGATGTGGTGCTGTGTTCAGTTCATCGTTTGCGGACTCGCGCAGAACCTTGACGGCGTCGTCGTAGCGCTCGAGTTGAATGAGGCAGAGACCGTAGATGTTGCGTGCCTCGGCAAGCGCTGCGCCATCGCGCTTCTGCTTCTCGAACAATTCGATTGCGGTGCGCAGATGTTCCTCCGCGTTTTGGTACGACTGTCGCTCCATCTGGATGAAGCCGAGAAGCAGATGGGCCTCGGCGTTGGTCGGATCGAGGTCGAGAGCCTTGCGCAAGTGTTCAATGGCGCTGGCCGTCTGACCCTCGGCCCTCAGGCTCGCTGCGAGCTGGAATTCGCGGTAAGAGCGCTCTCCGTTGGGGGTGCCGACGGTGGACGTCGTCGCGCACGCAGACATGAGGAAGGCCGTGCAAACCAACCACCCCAGGACCCTCACACCCCACCGTACTACCACGTAGGGGGGTGTACCGATCGCGCAGGCGACGGTCAAGAGGCCGGCTGCGCCACCTGACCTCTATTCCGCGCAGGAAGCGACCTCTGTCGCCATTCCCGGTCTCGGAAGCTGCTGGAAGGCTGCAGCGGGAACGTCGGGGTTCACGTCGAACGACTTGACCCGCACCTCGGTATCCGCGCCGTTCACGTAGTCGATCAAGCGCACCTCGGTGGGCAGCCGAACTCCGTCGACGGTGTCGTAGCCGTCCCACGTGGCCCGCCATTGCAGGGTGCCATCGGGCGCGAGGACGCTCGACTCGACGAGGCTCAGCCGCTGAGACGGCGCGGCCAGCGTCGCGTCGCCGGGGTCGATGCCGACGACGATCTCCTGTGACGTCCCGTCCGCGCCGGTCAGAAGCAGCGTGTAGCTCCCGTTTCGGCACTCCATCGCGCGGCTCGCCGCGTCGATGATCGGTGTGTCCCCCGTAAGCAGTCGCATGACGTTCTCACCTTCGATCGCCACACCGAGCAGCCGTGCGATGTTGTCCGGGCACGTAGGGCCCTGCACGAACGTGTTCGCGCGAAGATCGCTCAGCTGGAAATTCTCACCGTCACTCGTCAGCACCGCCGCCGGTCCGAGCGCCGACATCACGTCGAACCGGACTTTGCCGGGCTGCTCGAAGAACATGAGAACGGTCCCGCGGATTCGCCCGCGATCGGCCCACTGCGTGACTCTCGCTTCCGCTTTCAACGACGACCATCCCGCTCGCGCGGAAGCGATCGATGCAAGGGCGTCTTCCGGATTGGTGAGGGGCTGCGCCGGACAAGTGACTGAGGAGCTGCAGCCGAGCGCGCCACCCCAAAGAGCAACGAATCCGAGAATGAAGAGCGAACGGCTCACTAGTCGTTGGCCGCGCCCATGTTGATCCAATCGGCAACGACGTCGATGACGTCATTGGAGATCGTCTGGCTTCCGAGAGGAGGCATGACATCGCCGCAGGTCTGTACGTCGCGCAGTTTCTGGATCGTCAGTGACCCTTCGGCATCGCCTGGAATTACGAGCGTACCCTGACCTTCGCAGTCGCCGAGCGGTGAGGCCGGAACTTCGAAGACTGCCGCGTGCGACTCCATCGCCCAGTCCGTGGTGTCGTTGGGGTCGGCGCCGCTCAAATCGAGCGCCGCGAGGCCAGCAGGACTCGCACCCCCTGGGATGATGCCGCCAAGCGGATTGGCGGGGTTCGGATCGGGGTCCTGGTTCGTTGGGGTCGGCGCGTGGCAGGTGAGGCAGCTTTCGAAGATGAGCGAGAAGTAGATCGAACTCCACGTCGGGTCGGGCAGGCTGCCGCCACCGGGGCCAGCGAAAATGCAGGTCTCGCCATCGATGCTGTCGCACGGCGTGAGCTCATCGTTCGCCGTCGGTGGCGACTCGGTTCTTGCGACGACGGGCGAGGCACAGGCGAGCCAGTTGCGAACGACATCTCTGGCTTCGCTGCTGTCGATTCTCGGAAGCTGCGTTCCGTCAGCGCGAAGCCAGACGTCGGTCGCCTGAGCGTTGCGACCGGCTTCACCCGGCGGCATGGTGCCGGCCCGGACCTCTTGAATGCTCTGCCCGGCCCAGGTCTGTAGTTTGCTTCGGTTCCCGTCGAGCCGATCGAGGCGTTGGCAGTAGGGGTCTTCGGATGACTCGTCGCAGGGCTGGAGGTCCGTGCAGGTCGCCTCCATCGATGGCGTGCACGCCAAGCTGACGTCGAAATTGAGTCCAGCGGGCACCCCGATGCGCGCCTCCCGCTCCGCCGCAGGCGCATGGCAGAGCGATCCATTCCCGCAGCTGTTCTGAATGATTGCCTGACCTTCGTACATGGGGAGGCCATCCCTCTCTCGGTACGCAAGGTCCAGTGCCGAAGGGCCAGGGATCACCCCGCCCTCCTCGGTCATCCCGTCAAGATTGCATTCTCCGAGATCTCGGTTGCATCCGGCGGATCCCCATCCGAGTAGGCTGATCAACGAAACCCCAAGCAAGACGCGCGCACGCATTTCCGCCGCTAAAATGCGTCGACCGCGATCTGGAGTCAAGCAAGTGTGGTCTGTGCGCTCAGGCTGCGGGGCGGAGATGACTCAGCCGCTCCTGGAGCTTCTGACGCGCCCGGACTTCGAGCTGCCTCACACGCTCTTTACTCACGCCCATCTCGCGACCCAGCGATTCCAAGGTGCAGGGCTGTTCCGCCATCATTCGGGCGGCCACGATCCGCTGCTCACGATCGGTGAGTGTTTCGAGTGCCGAATCTAGGTCTTCACGCACCTGGCGAATCGTCTCCGCACGCGCCATTTCGTCCTCTGGGCTCATTTGGTCGTCACCGAGCCGGTCGAGCGGCGTTGGCGCGTCCGAGACAGACGCATCGAGCGACATGTCGCCGCGAGTGAGCAGCGGCCAGAGCTGCTGCGCTCGCGCGAGCGGCATCCCGCTCTGCTCGGCGAGAGCCTCGGGAGATTCGACCGGCTGTCGACGAAAAGCTCGCATCGCGCGTCGCTCGGTCCTCGTCGTTCCGAGCCGCACGATGCGGTACGAACGGACGACGTAGTCGCGAATTTCTGCGCGGATCCAGTAGGCGGCGTACGTAATCAACCGGCACTGCTTGCCTGGATCGAACTTCGCTGCAGCCTTGAGGAGGCCGAGATTGCCTTGCTGGATCAAGTCCTCGAGCGGTACGCCCCAACGGCGATACTCGCGCGCGATCGAAATGACGAATGGAAGACTCGACTCGACGAGTCGCGCGCCCGCGGCATCGTCTCCATTGGACCATCGTTCCGCCAACTCGCGCTCGGTGCCCGCGTCGAGGACATCGACGCGCTTCAGCGATGCGCGGTAGCGGTCGAGAGAAGTGGGCGTAGGCATCGTAGTCATACCTCGTGCAGGATGCAGTAAGCGTGCCGACCTGCGCTTCAACGGAAACACTCGGAAATCGGTCGAGCCAATCGCCCTTGCCGCGGCGTTTTGCCACGCGACGCTGCGCGCGCGCCGCGGTGCTGCGATTGTCAGGAGACCCGCAAAAAGGCTGGATTTTTCCGTGTCAGCTTTGCCGGGTGAGACAGTTATGCTAGTTTTCGATTCGTGGACGTTGTGCTTCGTAAAGTTGGCCGCAAGCCCGGGCGTGCCGTCGTCGGGCGTCTGCTTCGTCCGCCACGCAAGGGCTCCGTCGTCGTCATCGAGTTTGCCGATGGGCTTCACGAGTACGTGACCACTCCGGTGAAGCGCGTGCTCCAGCTCTGCGGACAAGACACCTACTACCTGCAGACCGCCAACAGCCGCTACCGCCTCGAGGTTCGCAACGACGAGTCCGGCGTTGTCGATCAGCCCGTCGCGAACTGAGTGCTGCTGAGTTTCAACTGACCGAGCTTGCTGATGAGCTTGTCGAGAACCGCCTTGAGCCCGGCGAAGTCGTCCGTTTTGATCTCGCTCGTCTCTTCGTCGACGTAGAGACCGCGGTTGAGTTCGATCTGCACCACGTGTCGTCCTTGTTTCGGTGCGCCGTAGTGCCCCGTAGTCCAGCCGCCGCGATACGGAACGTCGTGCTTCACGGTGAGCCCGGCTTCTCGGAAATGCGCGTCAATCAGATCGATGATCCGGCCATCGGCTGTCGATCGACCACGCGTCCCCGGCACGATGTCGGGTCGCCGAACCGACTTGCCGCCGAGCAAACGACGTCCGTGCGACGGCATCGAATGGGCGGCGACGACGACCACGTGCCCGTGACGCTCTCGGATCTCATCTGATACTTCGCGAAGCGCTCGATGATACGGTTCATAGTAGCTTTCGATGCGCTGCTGAAACTGCTGCACGGTGAGCGGCGCACGGAGGAGCGGCTTCCCGTCGGTGCTGGCTCGCCACACCACGCCGCGGGCGGGAATCTGCCTCGCATTCGGGTGTCGCGGGACCGCGGCAGAGTCCACCTCCTCGGGGCCGCGATTCAGGTCGACCACGTAGCGCGACGCCCGGGCCACCAGGAGAGTAGCGCCGAAGCTCGGTGCGTCGGCATAGAGCTTGTCGACGTAGATGTCGGAATCGCGAAGAACGGATAGCGGCGAAGCGTCCAGCTGGGAGTCGATTTCTGGAGGAATCTGAAGCCCGGAATGCGGCACCTCGACCAGCACGGGCGTCGCTTCGATCTTCGGGGGTGTCAGTTCGACGAAACTCACGACGGGCTCAGGCGCTGAACGATTCGCGGAAAGGCATTTCGGAGGGGTTCACCTTGGTCCGAACGAGCCCACACGCAAGTCCAAGGTATAGGGCACGATACACCGGCTCGAGATCCGCACCCGAGTTGCCCTCGCGCGCCACCAGGCCTCCAAGCGTGGCATCGCCCGAGACCGACTCGAGGACGCTCTCCCAGACCGGATCCAGACGAAAGGAGGCGAGCGGGGGTCCGTCGTGGCACCGCTCGACGACGCGCTCTCGAAGGGGGTCCAGGACAGACTCGATTTCCTCGAGATGCGCCTCGCGCGCGGCGTCGCGAAGCAGCTCGTACGGATCTTGGCCTAGCGGGAAGGTCTCTTCGTGACTTCGTGCGCCGCGGACGAAAGCCCATTCCCCGCGACGCCACCGAAACGACTCCATCAAGCGACCGCGTACCTGGTCGGTGATCGCCCGAAAGAGCTCGACGGGTCGGAGGATCCCGAGGCCGACCAGCGCGTCGCCGAGACGTCCGCCGTACTTCGGTAGCAGCGCGAGGGCCATCTCGATCTCCATTCGGAGGCATCGGCCGGTCGCGACCAGGTGCTCCCCGAGCAGCTCGGACTTGTCGGTCGAGGCCACGAACTCAGGACGACCGGACACGAAGTAGATCTTCTTGCGACGATGTCGCTGCCAGAGGTGAAGAACGCCGGTCTCTTGGCGGGCCACGATGTCGTAAACCACGGGGAGCAACGTCGCCGCCCGGAGTTGCCCCTGTTTCTCTGCCTGGGCGAGCTCTTCGAGCTTCCACTGAAGCCCCGGCGACGTGACGAATCGGGTGAGCTCGGGAATGCGCGTAGCGTCGAGATAGGTGCCGTCGCTCTTCGCGATCTTGCTGCTCCGACTGTCGATCACCCCGGTCGTCAGTAGCTGGATCAAACGCGGGTAGCTCATGGGTCCCATCTCGCTGCCGTCGGGGAGCAAAACGCGGTAAATGGTCGGCGAGGTAGTGGCCTGGGGGCCTATCAGCTCTTGGCCTGGGTGGTGCATCAAGTCGCTGTCGACCAGCGCTGGAACCTCGGCGCCCGGCTCTCGAACTTCAGGCGCCTCCCCCTCGATGAGGCCGAGCTGGGAAAGGAGGCGTGCGAGCCGGTCCGGACCGTGACCCATGCCTCGACGTCGCATGATTTCTGCGCACGCCTCGGCAAACGCGCCGGCGGTGGGGCGTTCGGCCGGGTCTTTCTGAAGCCCTCGGAGTACCAGCTGCCGGATGTCCTGCGGGATGCGCCGCTCGCAGCGGGCCAACACGCGAAGATCGGCGTCGCGAATCTGGAGAAGCACGTTGAGCTCGCTCTCCCCCTGAAAGAGCGGCTCGCCGATCAGCTGCTCGGCCAGCACGGTCGAAAGGGTAAAGACGTCGCTCTTGCCTGTAAGCTCTTTGCCGAGCACTTGCTCGGGCGACATGTAGCCGAGTTTACCGCGCACCTGGCCGTCCTCGGTGGTGGGCGCGCGGCTTCGCACGGTCGCGATGCCGAAGTCGGTGAGCTTCACGTGTCCGGTCCGCGTCAGCAGGATGTTCGCCGGGCTCACATCTCGATGGACGAACTCGAGTGACTGACCCTGATCGTCCACCGCGTGGTGGGCGTAATCGAGCGCTTGGGCGGTTTGATAAGCGATGTGGAGCGCCACATCCCAGGGGATCGGCGTCTCTGGCGGCCCTGTCCTCAAGACCCGGCTGACGTTGGACCCATCGACGAGCTCCATGACCAGCACGAGGTCTTCACCGAGCGTGCCGAAGTCGAACACCTGAACAATGTTGGGGTGCTCGAGCTGGGCGGCGAGCCGCGCCTCGTCGATGAACATCCCGACGAAGTCGGGATCGCTCGAAAACTGCGGGAGAATTCGCTTGAGCGCCACGCGCTTCTGGAAGCCGTGAAGCCCCTCACGACGCGCAACGAATACCTCGGCCATTCCCCCCGTCGCGAGGCGACGTTCGATGTGGTACGGCCCGAGTAGCGGCCGCTCTTCGCTCACACATCCCTCCGTTGGTGACCGACAGAATCAATATACGCGTGTGAGACCCCCGCTGTCAGTTTAGTCCCATCCCTCGATCTCCGTTCCAACGACAACGGAACACTTGGGGCCCACCTAGGTCTCTGTCTATCATAGGAACGTCCACTCGGTACGGGGGAACCATGGGGATTGTTAGGAAAACTGCGCGCGGAAAAAAGGCCAGCGACCCGCTTCTCGGGAAGGTCGTTGCGGGGCGATATCGACTCGAATCACAGCTCGGCGAGGGCGGCATGGGTGTCGTCTATCGCGCGAGACACGTGCTCATCGATCGCGTCGTCGCGCTGAAATTGATTCGACCGGATCTTCGCGGCGAAACGCATCTGCGCGCTTGGATGGTGCGCGAGGCGCGCGCTGCGAACCGAGTCGACCACGCGCACATCGTCGACATTCACGACGTCGGGGAGACCGAAGAAGGGGAACTCTATCTGGTGATGGAGTATCTGATCGGGGACTCGCTGTCGTCGCAGATCGCAAAGGGCCCGATGCCCGTTTCGCGCGCCGTCGATATCTTGGAGCAGATGACTGCTGCGCTTGCGCGTGCGCACGACCTCGGCGTCGTGCACCGCGATCTCAAGAGCGACAACATCATGGTGACGGCACGAGGAGGTCGTAAGGACTTCGTGAAGATCCTCGACTTCGGCCTCGCTGCACTGACGCGAGACCCTCGTCTCGCTCCAAAGGGCGCCGTGTTCGGCACGCCTGAGTACATGTCGCCGGAGCAGGCGCGAGGAGAAGACGCCATCGCGTCGAGCGATCTCTACGCGCTCGGGATTTTGTTCTTCGAGATGCTGACGGGGAGGCTTCCGTTCCGTTCCGGAGACCGCGACGAGCTGCTCGACATGCAGCGAAAGGCAAAAGCTCCGAGCCCGCGCAAGTACCGCGACGAAGTTCCGGAGCACGCCGAGCGCATCATCATGAAGCTGCTCGAAAAAGATCCTGAGAATCGATTCCGCGACGGGCATCATTTGAAGGAAGAGCTGAAGGAGATGCAGCGCGCCCTTCCCGCTCGAACCTGGGACTCTCCGACGGAGACCGCGCCACAGGCACCGCCACCGCCGCCGCCTGCGAAAGCGCCTGGCGTCGTGGAGTGGAGTCGAACTGCTGCGAACTTCCTCCGTGCGGTGGCTCGCGCTTACCCCGACGGCGACGCGCCCGCGGACGTGCAGAGCGCCGCCGATCAGATTTGGGAGCTGGCCTCCCGCGCCTCTCGCCTCGAGGGCGAGCTCGAGAGTCACTCGAAGAAGCTCGAGGGCATCGAGAAGCGCGGGCGGGGGCTACGCGCAGAAATCGGTCGTAAGGTCGAGGATCTGGCCGGCGAAGAGTCACGAGCTCTCCGAGACGCGTCGGCCGAACGCGATCTGCTGAGCCATGTCGTGCTCAAAAAGAAGAAGTCGCAGCGGGAGATGCGGGCCGCCCAGGCCGAGGTGCAGGCCGCCGGCCAAGATCTCGATCGCGTCCGCGGTGCGCACGAAGCGCTCGGGGCAGCACGAGCCGAGATCCAGGTGCTCGACGGCGTTGCCCGTGACTACGAACATCGTGCGCGCGGTAAGGAAGAGGCCGCAGCGGAACGTCGAAAGCAGATCGAGCAGCTTCGTGCCCAGCTCAAGCGGTACAGCGAGGCGCTCGAAAACGACCTTCAAACCGGCCGCGAACGGATCGCGAACCGGGTGCGAGAAGCGCTCGACTACGAAAAGTCGTTTGGAAGCGCGTCGAGCCTTCTCTTGGACCACCTTCGAGACAAGGCGGAGTGCCGTGAGCTTCTCGAGGACATCGACAAGCGTCGCCAAGGCCAGGACCCGGACGACAAGCCATCCGAGCTTCAAGAGCTGATGGAACAGCACGTCGCCGCGCGCTGAACGTCGCGGGACGTCGCCCACTTGGGCTTCAGGGCGCGAGCGTTTTGTCTGAGAGAAACCCCTTTGCGGCTGCGTAGATGCGCTCCTTCCGTGCGGGGTCCATCTTCCCGAGCGTCCGAACGGCCATCTTGCTTCGCGGGTTCCCACTGAAGAAATCCTGGTTGTCGTCGACGAACGACCAGTAGAGGCCATCGACGACATCACACCAGGGACCCTTCCCATAGTCGCTCATCTTGCGAAGATAGTTCGAGCCACAAACGTAGGGTTTCGTAGTGAAGGTGCCGCCCTCGCTAAAGAGCGCCATCCCGTAGACGTTCGGTGCCATGACCCAGTCCGCAGAGTCGACGTACATCTCCATGAACCAACGATAGGCTTCGGTAGGAGCGATGCGCGAGAGCAGCATCAGGTTCCCGACGACCATGAGGCGCTCGATGTGGTGGCTGTAGCCCCTCTCGACGGCGCCCCGGATCGTGTCATCCAGTGGCGGAATACCGGTGGTGCCCTCGTACCAGGCGGAGGTCAGTCGACGCTCATGCCCCCAGAAGTTCTGGTCCCAATGGCTCGTCGGAACGGAAACGTACACGCCTCGAATGAACTCGCGCCATCCGATCACCTGACGGACGAAACCTTCGAGCGAGTTGATCGAGATGTCGTGCTCATCTGCGAAATCGAGTGACCGTCGAAGCACGTCGGACGGGAGCAACATTCCGAGGTTCATCAGCGGGCTCAACACCGAGTGGTAGACGAACGGATGTTCGCTCGAGAGGGCATCCTCGTAGTCGCCGAAGAGCGCGAAGCGTTCGCTCAGGAACGCGTCGAGAGCCCGGCGCGCCTGGGCCTCGGTCGTCGGCAGCCAGAAGGCCGCGGCGTCCCCGGGATGATCCGGAAATCGAGACTGCACCTCGGCGATCAGTTCGCGCGTGTGCGCCGTGTGCTTCGGGAGCCCGAGCGCCGGGGGCACGTGCCCCTTCGGAAGCGGCTTTCGGTTGTCCTCGTCGAAGCTCCATCTTTTGCCCAACGGCTGGCCTCGTTCGTCGACCAGCACCTCGAGGCGTCGGCGTTGCCACTTGTAGAAGTCGGCCATGAAGAGCCGCTTACGCTGGGTGCGATACTGCTCGAACTCCGCGGGGGTGGTGACGAAGGATGGATTGTCGAGGACTTCGTCGAAGAGGCCCGACCGCGAAATCTCGTCCGAAAGCACTCGACTGAACGCCAACGAATCGGTTCGGAAACGCACGACGCTCGCGTAAGAGGCACCTAGTAGGTGGCGGTGGAGCAGCTCCCCGAACCCTTCACTACGGGTCTCGTCGAGGCGCACGTAGTGAACGTCGTAGCCCGCTCGCCGAAGCGCATCGGCTTTGGAACGCATGGCGCTCAGCACCAAAACCAGCTTGTGCTGGTGCGCCGCGTACCGCCGGCACATTTTCTCGGACTCGGCCATGAACACCGAGCCTGCGCCACTCTTTGCGATCTCGCGGTTCGGAAACAACTGGTTGCCGAGGAGAACCAGCAGTCGATCTTTCTGTCGCTTCATGCGTCGCGTCTCGCGGTGAGTCGCAGCCGGATCGGGCCGCGGGCCGCTGTCGGATCGACGACCCGGTTTTGCTGCAGAATCTCGACGTGTCCTCGCGACACGAGCCGCCGCGCAGCGTCGCGAGTGCGACCCATCAACCCTCGCCAGTCGTTGGGGGAGACGCGTCGCGCGGCTTCGCTCGGGCAAATGGTGCTGCCGCGTCTCGCCTCGAGGAGCTCCAAGATCGCGGCTTCGAGCGCCCGATCGGTCTCGCCGAGACGCCGACGTCGACATCGTTCGCTGCAGTACCGGACGTCTTCCCAGTGACTCGCCCACTTTGCACGCCATTCGAAGTCGCGACCGCAGCGCGGGCAGGTTTTGACGGCGGTTGACCTCACTAGAGCCCACCCTAGGTACCGTTCGGAGAGTCGTCCAGCGTGCAAGTCGTTTGGTACAAGCGCGACCTGAGGGTCGAAGACCATCGTCCGCTCGTCGAAGCGGCAGTGCAGGGACAGGTGCTTTGTCTCTACGTCTACGAGCCGGAAATCTTCGAAGCAGCCGAAACGCGTGCCATGCACGCGGAGTTCATCAACGAATCGCTGCTGGAGCTCCGGGACACGCTGCGAGAGTTGGGCGGAGACCTCACGCTGCGAGTCGGAAGCATGACCGAGGTGCTGGAGTCCCTTCACGAACAGGTTCCGATCTCGGCGCTGTTTAGCCATCGAGAAACGGGCAACGCGGCTACCTACGAAAGAGACCTGCGGGTAGCCGACTGGGTTCGAGCTCGCGGTATCCCCTGGCATGAGTACGACCAGTTCGGCGTCGTACGACGTCTCAAGACGCGAGACGGCTGGGCCGCGCGATGGAACCGTCGGATGAGCAGGGAGAGGCTCCCCGCGCCCGAAACACTGTCGACGCCAGCCGGGTTTACGGAGGGGCACGTTCGCACGGCGGCCGAGCTCGGCCTGCCAGGGCACCACCCCGATCGACAGCGGGGCGGGATGTGCGAAGCGAAGCGCACCCTGGACTCGTTTCTCGCCGAACGTGGTGCGGGCTATCGGTTCGACATGTCGAGTCCGAGCCGCGCGTGGGAGGGGTGCAGCCGGCTTAGCCCGCACCTGGCCTACGGCACCATCTCGCTACGAACGGTTTACCAAACGACACGCGCGCGTTCGGCTGAAGTCAAAGCGTCCCGAAAATCGAAAGCGGGGCTCGACCCTCGATGGCTTCAATCGCTGAGCTCATTCCAGTCGCGGCTGCGATGGCACTGTCACTTCATGCAAAAGCTCGAAGACGAGCCGGAGCTCGAGTTTCATGCGCTCAACCGGGCGCTTGACGGGCTGCGCGACGCGGACTTTCGTCAGGACTACTACGACGCGTGGGTCGAGGGCCAAACGGGCTACCCGCTCGTCGACGCCTGCATGAGAGCGCTCCACGAGAGTGGTTGGATCAACTTTCGAATGCGGGCGATGCTCATGTCGTTCGCGAGCTACCATCTCTGGCTGCCGTGGCGCCCAACCTCGTTGCACCTCGCGAGTACCTTCCTGGACTTCGAACCCGGCATCCACTTCAGCCAGGCTCAGATGCAGTCCGGCGTGACGGGGATCAACGCGGTGCGGATCTACTCGCCGGTGAAGCAGGTCCTCGACCAGGACCCGAACGGGACGTTCATTCGGAAGTACTGCCCAGAGCTAGTTGGGGTGCCCGACGAGCACATCGCTGAGCCGCACAAGATGACCGCCGAACAGCAGCGGCAGGCGGGCTGCCGCGTCGGAAAGAACTACCCGAGCCCGATCGTAGATCACCCCACGGCATACGGCTCTGCACGGAAGCGAATCTATGCAGCTCGAAAGACGCCGGAGGCTCGAGCGGAGAGCGCCCGGGTCTACGAGAAACACGGGAGCCGGAAGCGCCCCAGAAACCGACGAAAACCGACTCAATCAGCCGACGACTGAATCTCTTCGACGGCCTCCCGAAGCGCGTCGCGAAGCGGTGTGTAGGTCATGCCGAGCTCATCCACAGCGCGGGTCCCGTCGAACACGAGCGAACCCGCTGCGGTGGTTTTCAGGATGTCGAGCGGGAGCACCGGCCGCTGCCCGGTCACTCTCGAGACCTCTTCGAGCGCGCGCGCGATGGGAAGAAGCGCCGACTCCGGAAGATTCAGTTTGGGAACCGGCACGTGGGCAAGCTCCCCGATGATCTCGAAATACTCTCTAGTGGATGCGCGCTCCGTGCCGATCAAGTACCGGCGACCCACCGTATCGTCGTTCAGGAGCGCGCGAACGATGGCCTCGGCTGCGTCGCGGACATGGACGTAGGTGTACTGCGTGTCCGCACCGACGAGAGCGGGAAGCTTCTTCTCGACGGCCCGGCGGACCTCCATGGTCGGGCACGGATCGCCTGCCCCGATCACTGCAGCCAAGTGAACTGCGGTGAGCGGAAGCCCGTCGTGCCGATGCATGCGCCAGGCGAGAAGGTCCGCAAGGTGCTTGCTGCGCGCGTAGTCGCTCGGATGTGGACCTGCCTTCGTCTCTTCGTCGAAAGGAATGGTCTTTGGCACTCCATAGGCGAGCGGAGTACTCACCTGAACGACCTTCGAGACGTCGGCGCGGAGCGCGGCACGAAACACGTTCTCCGCACCGCGAACGTTGAGCTCATAAAACCGCGCCCGGCGCCTACTCCAAAAATCGCGGTAGCCCGCCAGATTGATGACACCCCACGCGCCCTCCACCAGCGGCGGCAGCGTCGTCGGACGACAGACGTCGCCGCGGACGATCTCCAACCGATCGAAATAGGGCGCTAGGGGAGACAGCGAGCTCGAAGGCCGCGCGAGACAGCGCACTTCGAGGTCGGGGTCGCGAAGCAGCCGCTCCACGACGTGCCTGCCGACAAACCCGGTGGCGCCTGTGATCGCAACGATACGATTGCCCATGGGGTGGCCCTTAGGGACGTTGGCCGCCGCAGACACGCGGCCGGGCGGGTGGGACCGCGGGGTGTCAGCTTGGTCCTTGCGGCTGTTGGATTCCTGGTGGGGCTATCGAATCCTAGGGGCCCGGCCATTGTAGAGGCTGTCGAATCGCTGGGAACGCGTCGAACTCGGGACGCTGGAGACTCCCCGTCGCTGGCGAAGGGTGGTTGGGGTATGATGATCAACCGTGCAGTCCCCCAGCCCCTTCTTATCCTGGGTTTCGCTCTCACCTTGATCGTCGCATGCGGCAGTGCCTCCGAGGAGGCGGTGGACGATCGCGCTCCACGCCTCATCGAAGCCGGCGACCTGGATCCGTATCGAGGAGTCACCATGAACCTATTCTGCAGAATCGCCCTCGCGATACTCACGGTCTCGCTACTCATTGCCGGCTGCGGTAGCTCGGCAGAAGCGCCGGCCGGGAACACCGCTGTGACCTTCCAAGCCCCCGTGACCTACCAATTAGGTGCGGTCCGATGGGACCTTTGCACGAACGTCGTGTGTCCTGACACGGAGCCTTGCGATGTCCGGATCGGCGACCGGATCCTCTACCCTGAAGATGCTCCGCCGATCGAGGCCGGGACCACGGTGGAGAGCTTCCTTGATCTCCCCCAAAGCATCGACTGCGATATCGAAGCCAGAATCCAAAACGAGGACTCGTTGTGCGTAGGGACGGGGTCGCGTCCCGCGGGTGTGGAGTACGCAACCGTGCCGCTCGAGTTCGAGTGCGATCCACGATGACGAGGCATAGCGAAGCACTCAACCCGCGAAGAGCGTGGCGCGATAGTCCGAAAGGTGAGCCAGCACCGAGTCGGCCTCTAGTGCGCACCCGGGCGCAACCCCGAGATTTCTAACGGTAGCCGAGGTCGGGTTCGAACCGACACGTCCTTGCGGACACCGGATTTTGAATCCGGCGCGTCTGCCAATTCCGCCACTCGGCCGCTAGGCGGCGGCGACTATAGCAGCCCGGTCTGCTCGTGCATGCGCGCAGTGAGGGAGGGCGTCGATGGGCGTCGACCCGCCATGTCGCCGGCTTTACGAGGATCTTCGGGTTGGCTAGGCTCGCCCAAACGGGGAAAGGCTACATCATGACCACGACCGCACTTCTCGGATTGGGACACTACGTGCCGTCGAAGGTCGTCACCAACGACGACCTCGCGCAGATGTTCGACACGAGCGACGAATGGATCCAGCAGCGCACGGGGATCAAAGAGCGGCGCTACGTCGAAGAAAGCGGCATCGGCGCGAGCGACCTCGCCGTGCCCGCCGTGAAGATGGCCTGCGAGAACGCCAAAACCGACGTGTCCGACATCGATGCGATCATCTTCGCGACCCTCTCGCCCGATTTCTTCTTCCCAGGGAGCGGTTGTTTTCTCGGTGACAAACTCGGAATCGGCGGCGTCCCTGCGCTCGACATCCGAAACCAGTGTACCGGGTTCCTCTACGGCCTCCAGATCGCCGACGCTTGGGTTCGGTGCGGGATGTACAAGCGGGTCGCGCTCGTGGGTGCAGAGGTGCACTCCACCGCGCTCGACTTCAGCGACGAGGGACGTGACGTGACGGTCCTGTTCGGTGACGGCGCGGCGTGCGCCATACTCGGCCCGACGGAAGACGAAGGACGCGGGGTCATCGACGTCGAGGTTCATGCCGACGGCAGCGGAGCCAAGGAGCTCTGGCTGGAAGGGCCGGCCAGTGCGTACAACCCACGGATCACGCACGAGATGATCGACGACAAGACCATCTATCCGTCCATGAACGGCCGTCACGTTTTTCGGTGGGCAACGTCCAAGATGCCCGAGGTGAGCAAGACGGTGCTCGGGCGAAACGACACCACCGTCGACGACCTCGACTGGGTGGTACCCCATCAGGCGAACCGACGGATCAACGAGTTCGTCGCGCAGAAGCTCGAAGTCGACCCCGACAAGGTCGTCCACAACATTCAGCGGTACGGAAACACCACCGCCGCATCGATTCCTCTCGCGCTGAGCGAGGCGATTCAAGAAGGACGCGTCAAGCAGGGTGACCTCCTGCTGATGCCCGCGTTCGGGTCGGGTTTCACCTGGGGCGCGGCGCTCGTCCGCCTCTGAATATCAAGCCGATCGCAGGCGATGGAAGAGCCAACAGAGCCTGCGTTGCCCAAGGCAGACCGCGTCGCCGTGGTCCTCAACGGCAACGCAAGACAGGTTACCGACGCGCTCGTCGAGAGCTTCGATCAGGTAGTCAGCGCAGGCGACCTGTTCATGTCTAAGAGCCTCGACGAGGCTGAGACGATTGCACGCCGAATCGTTCGCGCGGGCTACCCGGTCGTGCTGACCGGTGGCGGCGACGGGACGTTCGTTCGGATGGTGACGTCCATCACGCGCGATGCGAAGGCTCTCGGGCGAGAACCTCCGCGATTCGGACTCCTGCGGCTCGGCACGGGGAACTCGCTCGCATGGGCGCTTGGTGCGGGCACCCATCGGAGGAACGTGCTGTCAGATGTCGCGGCACTCCGGCACGACTGCGCCCACAAGGAGCTGCAGCTCATCGAGGTCGAGGGGCTCCTCACGCCTTTCGCGGGCGCGGGATTCGATGCCCTCGGGCTGAAGCACTTTCACGACGTTCGCGCGGTCATGCGTCGTCTCCCCTGGGTAGGGCGACACGCGACGGGCGCCGTATCGTACGCCATCTCGATTCCAACACTCACGATCCCTGAGCTCGCGCTCAGGCCGCGGCTGAAGGTTCGCATCGTCAATCGCGGGGAACCGGCGACGGTTCTCGACCGTCACGGACGTCCGACGGGCCGGCGGATCGACGCAGGGGAGCCGCTGTTCGACGGGGAGTGCATTGCCGCGCTGGTGTCGACGATTCCGTACTGGGGCTTCGGCTTTCGCATCTTCCCTTTCGTCGACTCGCTTCCGCCCGGACAGTTCTGTGTCCGTGTCGTCGCGGCTCACCCGCTCCACGTCGCTGCACACATGCTCAGCGCATGGAAAGGCACATACCGCAACGACAACCTCCTCGATTTCTACGCGGACGACGTGTCGTTCGAATTTCCGGAGCCGACGCCGATCGAGATCGGCGGCGATCCAGGCGGCCAGACCGAGTCCATGCGCGCCCGCCTCTACCCGGAACCGGTGAAAGTGGTCGATCAGGACCTCGCGAACCCCAGTCGCGACTGAACCGATCTTCACCGTTTGGGACACTCGACCTGGCCACGGTGAATTTTGTTACCTTTCTCTCAGTAGAACTGTAATAATACAGGCATACCAATGCTGGGAACGAGGACTTGGATGACGCTGGCGGCCGTGGTGACGGTCGCTTCGCTGATGGCTGACTCGGATGCTTCGGCCGAGATCGTGGAAGGTTCGGTACGCCTCGCGCCGCCGTCCAAGCCCGAGTCGAAGGCGAGCACCGACTACTACTGGAAGGTCTGGAACGGCGCGCTCCCAGAGCAGCCCGCGAAGGCCGGAGGCGACGAGCTGCTCGCGGTGCTGACAGGGAAATTCACCGGCCCGCCGATCGGATGCACCTTCAGCTTCCGCGGAGGCTCGCTCGATCCGTCGACCATCGCCGCGCGCTCTGGGACCACGGTGCGCGTCATGAACAAGGACGCGTTCACCCACGAGCTCGACGTCGAGGGGCTCCCAGGCTTCACTCCGCTCGAGTCCGGCCCAGGCGCGGTGCGCGCAATCAACGTCCCAGCAGGCGGACCGTGGAAGCTCGGCGACGGGTACTACGGCCACGTCGAGGGGTATCTTCATTCGATCCGTGAGCTGGTCGCCTGCGCGGCCGTCGGCGCGACGGGGAAGTTCCGCTTCGAGAACGTTCCGCCGGGCCCCTACTCGCTGCGGATTCTTCGCGGAACCAAGCAGGTCGCCGTACGCCGCATCACGGTTCCGCCCGGCAAGTCGATTCAAGTGGACGCGTTGACGCTCCAGAGCGGGAGGAAGTAGCTCATGCTGTCTCGTCTCTGGTATTTGGTCCTCGCGACCGCGCTGGGCGTTGCACTCGCAGGCGCGTTTCTGAACAAGTCCGCGGCCAGCCGTGAAGCCGAGTTCCAGCTCGAAGAGCAGCTGCGACGCGACCGTGTCGAAGCCGAACTTTGGCTGCGGCTCGATGCGCGACTCCGTTTGGACGCGTTGGCCGCGCTCGCGGTCGAACCCGAGGTCCGGCAGACGCTTCGGAACTCGAGCAACAAGCGCGGTACGCCCGGCAACAGCACTCGAAAGCGCCTGAGCAACAAGCTCAATGCCCTCAACGCGAAGCTCGAGGAGGGCAGGGGCGACATGGTGTTTGCCGTCGATGCGGAGGGCGAAGTCGTCGCCACGCTCGACAAGAGCGACATGAACGCCCAGCGGCTCGACAAGATGCCGCTAGTGAAGGACGCGCTCCGCGGCTACATGCGCGACGACGTATGGGTCTACAACGGCTCGGTGTATCGGATGGCCGCCAGGCCGGTCTTCGACGGAGGCCGCTACGTAGGAGCGATCATTCACGGTATGCGCGTCGGCGACGACTTGGCGCGCCGCCTCGGAGAAAAACTCCCGAACGCCACCGTCGTCTTCTTCTTCGGCGACGAAGTAATTGGGGCGCACACCGGCGGAGCCGATGCGCCGACGCGAAGTGAAATCAAGAACGGCGTCGCGAGCGCGCTGGCGAACGCGGCGGGGTCCGAGGGGTCGGTCGAGATCGGCGAACGGACGCGAGCGATCACCGCGCCAATCCGCGGGGGCGCAGCCCATGCTGGCGTCGGTTACATGGTCGGCCGCAACGGCAGTCTAGTGGGGCTCGGAGGCTTGTTCGCCAACACGTTCTCGGAGGACGTCGCGTCGCTGCCTTGGTGGGCCGTGGTCGGCATTCCGCTCGTGCTGCTTTTTCTCGGTCTCTTCGTTCTCTATCAGGAACACGACAAGGCGGTCGGCATCCTTCGTTCTTCCAGCGCTGCGCTCGCAAAGGGCGAGCTCGATGGCCTGCCGGCAGGCGACCTCCGACGGCACTACCGGAAGATCGCAGAGAACATCAATCAGGCCCTACGCGCAGGAATCGGGTTCAAGAAGGATGCTGAGGTTCGGCAGGGCGTCGATCTCGACGACATGCTGAGCTCGACGCGCGACAGCGCGGACACCGGGTACTTCGGCTTCGGCCAGGAGGCGCCCACCGCGCGCAGAGGCGCCGTGGAAGAGCAGAGCGTGGCGACGGTCACCCAGGGAGTGGCCACAAAGCCCCCGTCGGGTTCGACGACGGCACGGCCGAAGGACACTCCGACGGCGCGTCCGTCGAAATCGAAATCGTCGCGTCCGCCGGCACCCATGCCGCGACATCGAGCCGCACCTGCCGCACGGTCGGAGCGTGAGCCAACCCCGATGCCCGACGATCCGCCGACTCGCCCTCGCGCCATCGTGGACGAATACGGCGGTTTCGGAGACGACGACGGGCTCACAGAAGAGTCGACGCAGGTCACGCACATCCCGCAAGAGCTGCTCGAGAAGTCGAGCCCCGGAGAGGAAGGCGAAGAAGCGCACTTCCGCGAGGTGTTCGACCAGTTCGTGGCAACACAGAAAGAATGCGGCGCCTCCGTCGCGGGACTCACGTTCGACAAGTTCGTACGCAAACTTCATGCCGCTCGCGATCAGGTCATGAAGCGACACAACGCCGCCTCAGTCCGATTCACGGTCTACGTGAAGGAAGGCCGCGCCGCGTTGAAGGCGAGCCCCGTCAAACGGTGAGTTGACCCTCGGCAACCCGGGCTCTACCTTATTCTCTGGTCCCTCTGTTGTGCAGGTGAGGAAGGAGTAGAGAATCCCTGACTAGGTCGAATCGGGAACTTCAGCGTGTGTGGTGTGCGGACCCGGCTAGCTTCATCGGGGGGCCTAAAGCACACGGTATCTGTTCCCACCTACTAGTACAGTAGGGATTCGACTCAATATAATCCCACGGCACAACGGTCAGGACTGTCAATGGGGGGCCGACTCGGAAGAGTCGGCCTTTCTTTTTTTCCGGCGCGAGACGGTTTTGCCCGACCCAAACCGACTCGCTACGCTGTTGTGATGAAGATGGGGGCATGCTGGGCGCTAGGGCTACTCGCCTTGGCAGGGTGCAGCCGTGGCGAAGCGAACGCAGCGCCGGCAGACGTAGTCGAGGTCGCGACCGTGGAACCGAGCGGCCTCGTGGAATACGATGCCGAGGACGTGTCGAGGGACGACCCGAGAGAGCGCATCCGTGGCGCGCTGGCGGAGCTCGGGCACGAGGATCAGATCCCCGACGACGCGACTCAGGAAGAGCTCGAGGCGCTGCTCTCGGAGAAGGCCGACACCGGCTTGATCCCGAGAGAACATGCAGAGAAGGTGCTCAAGGTCCTGCAGACCGCCCATGCGCGAAACGACCGCCTCGAGCGTCTCGATCAGCAGCTGTTCGACGAGACTACGCAGTAGAGGCTACTGAATCGGGGAGGTGAGTCGCGCGAGTCGCACCCCCAGGCGAAACCACCACGGCTTTCGGTCGTACTCGCCCTCTTCCATCAGCCGAGCATGCTGCAAGTCGTCTTCGAACATGCGCTCCACCTGCGTGACGAAGGCTGCGTTGGCCACGGCCGCGGTGATCTCGAAGTTGAGGCGAAAAGAGCGGTTGTCGAAGTTTGCCGTACCGACGGTAGCCACGCCATCGTCGATCAGCATCACTTTCTGGTGAAGGAATCCGTCGAGATACCGGTAGAACTTCACCCCGGTTTGACCGGCTTGGTCGAAGTACGAAAACGCCGCCAGGTAGACGAGCAGATGATCGGGATTGTCCGGAATCAAGAGTCGCACGTCGACTCCCCGAAGACCTGCGAGCTGTAGGGCTACCATGACCGCCTCGTCGGGGACGAAGTACGGGCTGGCGATCCAGATTCTCGACGTTGCCGAGTGAATCGCATGGACGAACATGAGGTTGGCAGTTTCTAGGTCGTCCGCCGGCCCGGTCGGAATGATGAGGACGGCCGCGTCGCCTCCGTTCTTCGCGGCGTGCGGACGCCAGTTGAGCGGAGGAACCGCGTCGGTCGCCCAAGCCCAGTCTTCACAGAACGACAGCTGGGCCTTCAGTACGGCCGGGCCTTCGATGCGCACGTGGGTGTCTCGCCAATGGCCGAACTCGCTCTTCCCGACGTATTCGTCGCCGACGTTGTGACCCCCGATCCAGGCGTACTTTCCGTCGACGACGACGACCTTTCGATGGTTGCGGAAGTTGAGCTGGAAGCGGTTGCCGCGACCCTTTCGCGTATTGAACTCGCTGACCTGGACGCCCGATTCGCGGAGCTCGTTGAGGTAGCTCGAGGAAAGCGCATGGCTCCCCACCTCGTCGTAGAGAAAGTAGACGCGAACCCCCTGGCGGGACTTGGCGATGAGATGCTCCTTGACGCGTGTTCCGAGCTCGTCGTCCTTCACGATGAAGAACTGGAACAACACGTACTCCTCGGCCGCGTCGATGCCCTCGAGGATACTGTCGAACGTTGCATTCCCGTCCACGAGCAAGTCGACGTGGTTACCGCCGAGAATCGGCATGCCTGCCAAAGCCTCGGCGGCATGCGCCGATTCGTGCCGGTCGGGTGGCTCCACCCGAAACCGCCGGACGCGCTCGACCGCTTCCTCCTCGAGGTGCTGGTTGCGCACGTCGGTGTCCCGGCGTGCCGAAACGTACCCTTGAAACTTGGTTCGACCGAGGACCCAGTATGCTGGCACGGCCACGTAGGGGAACGTGACCAAAGACACCGCCCAGGCGATCGCACCCTGCGACGTTCGCGTGCTCATCACCGCGTGAATCGCAGAGATCGCGCCTAGCACGTGAAACGTGATGACGAGCAGGGCCGCGAACACGGCTACCCCGTGCCCGTTCCATTCATGAACGAACGAAAGCCTTGCAGACCGAACTGCACGCCCATCGCGAGTACGATGAGCCCCATAAATCGCGTGGCGGTTTCGGAGAAGATCCCCGTCGATCCGTTCGGCTTCATCCCGAAGCGGTTCGAGAGCAGAAGAACTCCCCAAAGCAGCAAACTTCCGACGCCGACTGCGACCAAGGCCGTTTCCGGAATGCCGTACACCGAGTGCGCCGCCGACACGGTGATGACCCCGGTGATCGTACCGGGGCTCGCGGCAAACAGGATGAGTGGAGTAAGAGCGGCGCTACCCGATTCGGCTCGCTGCGTAGCCGCGTTCAAACGGCTCCCCACGCCGAGCATCGAAAACCCCATCCAGCCGAGCACGACGCCGCCGGCGACCATGAACGCATCGAGAGACAACCCGAAGATCTTGAGGATGCGGGTGCCGACCAAAGCGGAGATCACGAGGATGACAGCCACTGCGAGCGCGGTCTTCGCAGCATCGGCTCGCCGCTCCGGTGCGGACCGTCCCGACTCGATCTGAGCGAAGATCCCCGCGCAGACCGCGGGATTGATCAGCGACAAAACCGTCACGATCGCTTGAATGTGCTCGTCTATGAGGCCCCGCACTCAGAAGCTCCTCTCGAATACTCGGACCGGAGGATACACCAACTCGCTTTGCCCGATCATTCTGCCTCGTACTCGTCGATGGCTTCCTTGGCCGTCAGGAGCGCGTTCGTCGCAGCTGGAAAGCCACAGTAGGCAAGCATCTGGGTGATCACCTCGACCACCTCCTCTCGCGTTGCCCCACAGTTGAGGGCGCCCGTGACATGTACCCTGAGCTCCGGCAGGGAGAACCCCTGGACCGTCAGCGCTGCAATGACGCAGAGTTCGAGGGTCTTCTCGTCGAGGACGTTGCGCGTGTAGAGTTCGCCAAAGGGGAACTCGACGTTGACCTTCGCAAATTCAGGCGAGATCTCTCGGATGTTCTTGATCCAGGTGTCTGCCGCAGGTCCGAGATGCCGTCGCATCTCGCGCATTCCCTTCTTGTATTGCTCAGTCGTCATGTTCTTGGCTCCTTGGTTCTAGTGTCCCTGAGAGGGATCGGTCAGGGCGAAGAGGCGGGCGTTGTCGGAGTAGTCGATGGGGACGTCGATCAGCACGGGGCCGTCGTGGCCTTGGGCTTCGCGCAAGGCGGGGACGATCTCCTCGGCAGTCTCGATGGCCATGCCCTTCGCACCGAAGCTCTCAGCGAACTTCACGAGGTCGACCGGGCCGAACTCCACCCCCGACGCTCGTCCGTACTTCATGAGCTCCTGCGCCGCGACCATGTTGTAAGTCCCGTCTCGCCAGAGGAAGTGGACGAAACGACGCCTCTCACGGACAGCCGTCTCGAGTTCCATTGCGGAGAAGAGGAAACCGCCGTCGCCGGATATCGAGATGACCTTTTCTTCGGGCCGAACGAGCGTCGCGGCGATCGCCCAGGGCAAGGCCACGCCGAGAGTCTGCTGACCGTTGCTGAACAAGAGGTGGCGTGGCCGATAGCTGTAGAGATGTCGTGCAAGCCACATGTAGTGGGACCCTACGTCGCTGATGACCGTGGTATCGTCATCGATGGCGCCCTGTAGCTCGCGGATGAATCGGAGGGGATGAATCGGCGCGCTCGGGCGCTCGAGGCAAGCCTCGAGCCCCTCATCGAGTTCCTGCCTCAGACGGAGCACGAGTGCAGGGTCGCTGACGTCGTCGCGTGCACTCAGTCGATCCGCCAGCGCATCGAGCGTTTTTGCAATGTCGCCGCGAAGCTCGAGTCGAGGTTGGTAATGGTGGCCCACCGCCATCTCCGCATCGTCGATGTGGACGATCGCAAGCTTTCGCTCGGCGTTCCACGCTTCTGGATCGTACTCCACCGGGTTGAAGCCCACGGTCAGGACGAGATCGGCATTCCGAAGAAGCTCGTCGCCTGGCTGGTTTCGAAAAAGCCCGACGCGACCGACGAAGTACTTGGCCAAGTCTCGGTCGAGCGCACCCGCAGCCTCGAAGGTCTCGATCGTGGCCATCGGGAAGCAAGCGAGCAGCCTTCGCACGGCGGCAGCGTTATCGGGCCGGCTCGCCTCGAGCCCGAGCAGCAGCACCGGCAGCTTGGCAGCCTCCAGTTGCTCTGCGCACACGCGCGCCACGGAGTCGGAAGCCGGTCCGAGTTCGACACCGTCATGCTCCTCCCAAGTCGTGTCCTCGACGCGAGCGCTCGAAACGTCTTGGGGCAAGCTGACAAACACAGCGCCTCCCCGCGGTGCAACCGCGGTTCGAAATGCGTTCGCGAGTACCTCCGGGATGTTCTCTGGGACCAGCACTTCCACACTGCTCTTGGTGAGCGGCCGCGCGAAGGCGACGTTGTCCATGCTCTGGTGCGTCTGCTTCAGCTGCATCGCCCGCGGTACGGCTCCGCCGATGGCGACCATGGGGTCGCCCTCGGTGGTGGCGGTCACCATCCCTGTTGCGAGGTTCGATACGCCCGGCCCCGAGGTAACGAGCGCAACTCCCGGAGTGCCCGTCAACTTCCCGACGCAGGCCGCCATGAATGCGGCGTTCTGCTCGTGGCGACAGAGGATGAGTCGCGGTGTGTCGTGGTCCTCGAGCGCATCGAAGACGGCGTCGATCTTCGCGCCAGGAATCCCGAACACGTACTCGACCCCGTGACGCTGAAGACACTCGACGAGCAACTCGGCTCCGGTTTTTTCTTTTGGCATCTCAACCTCTAAAAAAGGGGGTAGCGCTCGTCATGCTGAGGGGTCCGGTGCCCATGAGAAAGAAGAACAGCCCAACCGCAGCGAGCACGAAGTTCTTCTGGGCCGACGTCACGTGACCGACCGATGCGAGACCTGCGAGCCCCGAAAGCGTTTGTCGATCGGCGTCTGAGGCCGCATCGGAGAGTCGCGCCGTGCTCGCCTGTGATGCGAGCCGGTAGTGGATCCGTGCCCCGCCGAGCGAGAAGAGAAAGAAGTAACCGCCAGCCATCCATCCATAGACACCGAGAAGGATCATCACGCCACCGATGACCATTCCGGCGACGGACCCAAGCGCGAAAAGCTCCGGTTTCCAAGGAAAGAGAAGCGCCGTGGTGTCTACGGTGCCCGACCAGTTCTTGATCAGTCCGATTGCGGGGTAGAGAAACATCCACGCGTACACGACGCGAAGCGATACCCAGGCTAGGTCGGAGGCGATCATCGTCAGGTTCGGTCGAAAGCTAGGCCACCAGAGGCGGACCGCAACGACCGAGTCGGCGGGGACGCTGCCGCTTGGGTTTGGGTGCGGGAGCCGATCTTGGCTCGGCCTCGGGAACTCCTGGCTCTACCGAGGGTTTCGTACGCTGCACCGGAACGCTTTGCGGCGTGATACGCGGCCGCGTCGGCCAGGAGGAACGGACCGCGGGTGCAGGCCGCGCGTCCTCGAGTCCCTTCGCCCGCGACGGTTCAGGCCGGATGACGCGCGGTGTGGCGTCGTGAGTCGCCGGCTGACACCCCACGGTGCCGATCGATGCCAATGCGATCAACCACGCCATCGCCCTCTTCATGATTCGCCTCCTCAGGCGCAAAGGGTCTCTATCGATCGGTATACGCTGCGAGCGTGGAACTAGCCAGGTTCCTGCCCCGCCTGAAGCGGGACGGCATCTTCGGAGCGCTTTCGGCCCCAGAGCACGAGCAAGGCTCCGAAAATGTACATCTGCACTCCGTAGACCGCAGACGGAATCGCCATCTGCGCGGACTGTAGGAGCGTCAACGTCACCATCAGACCGATAGTCCCATTCTTGATTCCGACTTCGATGGCGATCGTGAGTCCGTCCTTGAGGCTCACCCCAAGTAGCTTGCTGCTCGCGAAACCCGCGCCGATGCCAACCACGCTGAGGGCGGCGGCCGCGGGGCCCGCCTGCGCCAGGAGCGTGAGAATCTCGTGACGAGTCGCGTACACGATCGCCAGTATCAGCACGACCAGTATCAAGAGACCAAACTTCCCCACGTATCGCTCGGCGTTCTGCGCAAACGAAAGCGACATTCGACGAACCAGCATGCCAGCGACCACGGGAATGACGATCACGACGGTGAGAGTCACCACCGTCTTGCCGACGGGAAGCTTCACGTCCGCGCCGCCAGCACCCGCCGCGTAGAAATCAAGCGCGTAGTTCGTGAAGAGGGGAATCGTGATGATGGTCAGAAGGCTAGCGAGAACCGTGAGCGTGATGGACAGGGCGACGTTGCCACGCGCCAGCAGTGTGAAAATGTTGGATGTGGTCCCACCCGGACACGCAGCGATGATGACGAGTCCGACGGCGATCTCCGGTCCGAGACCCATCAACGAGGCAATGCCGAATGCGATGACCGGGATGAGGAAGATCTGCGCGATGGTGCCGACGACCAGGGCGCGCGGCTGAAAGAATACGTGGCGGAACTCTCCGAACGTGAGTCCGAGGCCCATGCCGGCCATGATGATCATGAGGGAGGCCGGGAGGCCGTACTCGATGAGAGGAGATTGTTCCATGACGACGCGGTCGCCGAGGCTCACCCGCGGAGCAGACCTCTGTCAAGGCTCGGCGCGCGAGGGGGGTGCGGGGCGGAGCGCCGAAAGCTTGGCCGCGTAGCGCGCCGCGGCCCGGTCTCGCCCGAGCTGTTGATTGTAAGTCACCAACAGTTGCAGAAAGTCGGCGTTGGCCGGGTAGCGTCGATGGAGCGTTTCTAGGACACGAAGCGATTCGTCAGTGCGCCCGCGCTCGAACGCCGCGATCGCGTACACGTACCCGAAGCGCTCGTATTCGGGCCGAAGCGCATACGCGCGACTGAGATGAACGAGGGCCTCATCGTGGCGATCGAGGCGAACCAGCGCCAACCCGAGTGCGTGCTCGACGGTTGCGCGATCCGCGGCGACGCTCAGTGCCTGCCGGAGCACCTTTTCGGATTCTTCCTGGCGGCCGAGCCCTCGGTAGAGGTCGGCAAGGTTGACATGACCGGCGGTGAACGTTGGATCGACCTCGAGCGCCTCGCGAAGAACCGTCTCAGCTCTCGATACGTCGCCCGCAACGGCCGCGAGGTTCGCGAGGTCGACGAGGCCCTCCCCGCGATCCGCGACGAATGCTCGCGTCGCCCCGTACTCGGCCGCCGCCCTCTGAAAAGCTTCGCGGTCGGCCGGCCGAACTGAACCTGAACCGGCGCCCAGAAGGCTCGCCACGGCTTCCACCCGGACCGAAAGCACCCCGTCCGAAAGGAGCGGAACGACGACCTCCCGCCGAATCTCCGGGGGAAGCGCGCGAGAGGCCACGGCCGCCGATCGCCGCACGACCGGACTTGCGTCGTCGGTCGCGCGCATGAGCAGCGCGGGCAGCGCACGGGAGCCCATGTTCCGAAGTTCGAGCAGCGCGGTCGCACGCGCGAGGTCGGGCGCGGTCCCGTTCGTGACGAGCGCGACGAGAAGGGCCTCGGCGCCCGGTTCCTGGCGCCGTGCCGCGTGGAGGGCCTCAGCAAAGGGGTGTTCGGAGCGTTCATCGAAGCGACGCTCGATCTGACGCTCGGCCCATGCGGCGGTTTTGTCGGTGTGACACGCAGTGCACGGATCCGGCGACCCAATCCGTGCCGACAGCGCCGGGCGGGGCACGTCGAACCGGTGGTCGCCCCGGTCGTCGATCACCATGTACGTCCGTTTGGGCATGTGGCAGTCGGCGCATCGCGAGCCCTCGGTCCCTACCGCGTGCATCGTGTGCGACGGTTCGTCGTACACCGAGGCCTTGTGGCAGCGGGTGCACAAGGCGTTGCCCTCGGCGCGAAGGCTGGTGCTGTGCGACTCATGGCAGTCGGAGCAAACGACACCCGCGGCGTGCATCTTGCTTTGGAGGAAAGACCCGAGGACAAACACCTCGTCCTTGATCTGGCCGTCGTCGAAGTAGAGCCGTTCGTCGAGGGTCGCGAGGCGGTACCGGTTGTGAAAGCCATGTGCGGCATCGCCCAAGTCGGCGCGCCGGGAGTGACAGGGTGCACAGGTCGTGACTTCGTCCGTCGAGCCCGCCACTTTCAGAACCGCGATGTCGCGACCGGCGACGAACTCCCAATGACGATCCTCCGGCGTCGCAAGATGCAGGTCGAAACCGCTCCCGGTCGAGAGCGCATTGTCCTTCGCCGCCTCGACGTGCGCCGACCCCGGCCCGTGGCACGCCTCGCAACCCACGTTGGTTTCTTCGAACGTCGTGTCGTACCGACGTGTCGCGCGGTCGTAGTTCTTGATCAGGCGGGTGGAATGACAGTCCGCGCAGTTGTTGTTCCAGTTGAACTGGATCCCGGTCCAATGGAGCGGATCGCCAGGCTCGATGTATTCATCGGGCTGCAGATGGAACCATCGCTGACCGCCCTCGTTCCGGTCGCGGGTGTCCCAGGCGAAGGGAAACGCCTGGAGCCTTCCAGGTTCGGTCTCGACGAGGTACTGCTGAAGGGGCACCGCCCCGAAAGTGTACCGAACGGGAAACTCAGCCGGCTGACCGTCCGCGCCGAGCGCCGAGACGAAGAACGAGTCGTCTCGACGACTGAACCTCGCGCGTTCGGAGAAGTACCTCGTCTCGATGTTCCCGAAGTCCCCGAGCACCGTTTCGGGTGTGGCCTCCTGCATGGCCAACTCGTGATGTGAACCGAGCCATTCGTCGTGGGCCTCGCCGTGGCACGTCGCACACGTCTCGGTTCCCACGTAGCGGACCGGCGCCTCGAGTTCCTCCCGAGGCTTGGCTGGCTCCGTCTTCGGCTTCTCCGAACAGGCAAGGCAACAAGTCGCGAGGACGACCCACGCAAACACCACTGTCGCGCCAAGCATCACCGGGCTCAATATCCCGGAAACCACGAACGGAAAAGGGGACTGTCCTCTTTTTCTCGGGATATCATCGCGTCATGGAAATGACCACCAGCAGTGCGGTGCGTGTCGTGCGCTTCTTGCTGGGGTTGTTCTTTCGACGCATCGAGGTGTCTGGGACAGAGAACATTCCCACTACGGGCGGGGGAATCCTGATCGCGTGGCACCCCAACGGTCTCGTCGACCCAGCGCTGATCATCAGCAGCTTCCCTCGGCGCGTGGTGTTCGGAGCACGTCACGGACTCTTCAAGTGGCCCATCATCGGGCAGGTGATGCGGGCGCTCGGCACGGTCCCGATTTACAGAGCCGTCGACCTGAAAAACGCGAGCGACGAAGAGCGCAGAGCGGCCAACCGGAGAAGTCTGGACGAGCTCGCCCAGGCGATCTGCAACGGCGGTTTCGCGGCGCTTTTTCCGGAGGGCGTCAGTCACGACGAGCCGTTTCTGCAAGAACTAAAGACGGGCGCCGCCCGACTCTACTACCGGGCGAAGCAGCTCAGCTCATCCGAGGGCGTACCGC
The DNA here is from genome assembly GCA_039177115.1 of Myxococcota bacterium. Lineage (GTDB taxonomy): Bacteria > Myxococcota_A > Polyangia > Polyangiales > Houyiibacteriaceae > SG8-38. Next base: position 58,547 of record JBCDFZ010000005.1, on the reverse strand, counting down.
CCGTGATCATTCCGGTGGGGCTTCACTACGACGACAAGACGTCGTTTCGCTCAGACGCACTCGTGGAGTTTCATCGCCCGCTGACGCTTCCGCGCGATCTCGACACCCCGATCCCTGAAGACGACGACGAAGCGCTTCGCGGCCGGAGCGCGAAACTCACGACACACATCGAGCCCGTGCTTCGGGAGGTGACGCACGCAACAGAGAGCTGGGAGCTCAACCGCCTCATGGGGCGCGTGCGCTCGCTCATGCGAGCCGAACGCGCCAAGCGCGCAGGTGCGAACCTGAAATCAGCTGACATGACCGAGCGTACACTCGGAATGGCGAGAGTATGGAAGGCGTATCAAGCTCGGTCGGTGATGAACCCGGGGGTCGTTCAAGGCCTACTCACGCGCGTCGGTGCGTACGACGCCGCGCTCCGCGAGGTGAAGCTAGACGACAACGATCTCGACAAGCCGCCACCCATCGAATCGAAATGGCTCCCGGTGCTGCTCACGGTACAGGCCGCGGTCGTGTTTCTCGTCTTCCCGCCCGTTCTGGTTCTTGGGTCGCTGATCAACGCCGGCCCGTATTTTCTCTCGAACTTCATCGCAAAGCTCGCCGCCAAGCAATACAAAGACGCAGCGACCATCAAGCTCGTCGCCGGAATGGTCCTCTTCCCGCTGACCTGGCTGCTTGCCGCTCTTCTCGTGGCGTTCGGCGTGCTTGAAGTCCACGAGTCGTTTTCGGGCATCCCGCGCGCGCCGTGGGCGGCTGGCTTGACCACGTTCCTGATCGGCGCTTTCGGCGGCGCACTCGCTCTGGTCTACATCGAGCTCGTCCAGCGAACGTGGAGCTCGATCAAGATCCGACTGAAGCGGCGATGGGGAGCCACCATCATCGCGCGTCTTTCCGCCGAGCGCGCGGCCTTGTTCGAGTCGCTTCAAGAGCTCAGTGAAGGGCTCGAACTCCCGGGCCGTGTTCGAGACGATGGCCGCATAAGCAACACGCCGGCGTTCGAGCTCGACCCGGACGACATGCCCTGAGCTCAGTCGCCCTGCCCTTTCCAGGGGATGTCTGGGACGCCGGCACGGTGGTTGGCGTAACGAGCAAGCACGAAGAGAAGATCGCTCAACCGGTTGAGGTACCGAAAGACCTCGTCTCTCACCTCTTCTTCAGCAGCGAGCGCAACTACGGCGCGCTCTGCCCGACGGCAGACGGTCCGAGAAACGTGAAATCGGGAAGCGCTCTCCGTTCCCCCGGGAAGAACGAAGTTCGTGAGCGGCGCGAGGTCTTGTTCGTAGTGGTCGATCGCCTGCTCGAGGGTTTCGACGTGGGTCTGATCGATCGTAGGCAGCCCACCCTTCTCGCTTCGGCTTGGCGTCGATGCAAGCTCGGCGCCGACATCGAACAGACGGTTCTGGATCTGGTGAAGCAGGCCATCGAGCTTCTCGTCCTCGAGGACGACGCGCGCCCACCCGATCGCACTGTTGAGCTCGTCGACCTCGCCATAGGCCGACACGCGTATGGATGACTTCGATACCCGAGCGCCCCCGAAGAGGCCGGTCTGTCCCGCGTCACCGGTCTTGGTATAGATCTTCATGCTTCGTCCTCCGGTCCCGAGAACCGATCGCCAACGCGAACTCCACGACCCGAGATGAACGCGCTGGCAGGAACTCGTTTGCGACCGCTTTCTTGAAGCTCTTGAAGCTCGATCGTGCCCGGCGCGCAAGCCACCAAGACGCCCTCCGGATCCAGAGCGGTCACCTCGCCCGGCTCCGCGGAGCCCGCGTCGAGTGTCGAAGACACTGCACGATGCACCTTGATGCGTCTCCCTTCGAGCGCGGTGTGCGCACCAGGCCACGGGTTCATGCCGCGGATCTGGTCGTGTACGGCCTTCGCCGCCTTATTCCAGTCGATGCGACCGTGCGACTTCTGAAGCAAGGGCGCCATCGTGGCCCCAGCGTCGTCCTGGAGCACGGGGACGATCTCCCCGGCCACGACCCTCGGTAGCTCGCGCCGCAGAAGGTCGGCGCCAAGCCGAGATAGCCTCGCGCTCAGCGTCGCCGCGTCGTCCTGGTACTCGATGGGCGTGCGGCTCGTCGCCAACATCGGGCCGGTGTCCATACCCTCATCCATCTGCATCAGCGTGACCCCGGTTTCGTCGTCGCCGTGAACGATCGCCCACTGAATCGGCGCGGCGCCGCGCCACCGGGGCAAGAGGGAGGCGTGCACGTTCACGCAGCCCGCTGCGGGCGCGTCGAGCACGGCGCGCGGCAGAATCCGACCGTATGCAACCACGACGCCCACGTCCGCACGAAGGTCGCGCAGCCTCTTGGCAAAGTCGGCAGTGCGCACCTTCGTCGGCTGCCAAACGTCGAGGCCGAGTTCGAGCGCGCGCTGCTTCACTGCAGGGGCGCGGACCGAGAGCCCACGACCGGCAGGTCGGTCGGGTTGAGACACGACCGCGACGACTTCGCTCACATCATGGAGCGCATCGAGGCATGGCACCGCGAACTCCGGGCTGCCGAAGAAGATCGAGCGCACGCGAGGCTCACTGCGCGGCGTCAGCGCTGGCTGCTCGCTTGGTCATCGCGCGATGCACGAGTCGGCGACGAAGAACGCTCAAGCGGTCGATCATCAGCTTGCCCTCGAGATGGTCGTTCTCGTGTTGGATGGCGATCGCCAAGAGCCCGTCGGCCTCGAGTTCGAACGGCTCTCCGTGGCGGTCCAGGGCTCGGACTTTGACTCGCTCGGCCCGATCGATCTCCTCGTGAACACCCGGGAACGAGAGGCAGCCCTCGTTGAAGGTCGTGTCGCCTTCGGCTTCGACAATCTCAGGGTTGATGAACACCCGGAGGTCGCTTGGCTCGTCGTCTCCGCTCGCCACGTCGACGATGAAGAGGCGCTTCGGCACACCGATTTGCGTTGCGGCGAGCCCGACACCGGGCGCCGCGTACATGGTTTCAGCCATGTCTTCGATCAGCGTCTGCAGTTCTTCGTCGAACTCGGTTACTTCGAGGCCGGGGTTCCGAAGACGCTTGTCTGGGTAGGCGAGAATCGGTCGAATCACCGTCTTTTTCTAGCGCCCGGTGCCTGGGGTCGCAACATCGGGGCCGGTTGACACGCCGACGTCGGTAGAACATGTTCTACTTTCGTGACACTTGAAGGAGCCGCTATGGCGGAATGGGACCAAACGATCGATTTGCTCGTGATGGGAAGCGGCGCGGCCGGAATGGCGGGCGCGATCCGCGCCCACGACCTCGGTCTCCAAGTGGTCGTTGCCGAGAAGAGCGAAGTCTTCGGCGGCAACACGGCGATGTCGGGCGGCGTCTGCTGGGTCGCCAACAACCCGGGCATGGCCGGAGAAGGGATCGCCGACTCGGACGACGAGGGCTTCACCTACCTGAAGCACATCACCCGCGGTGAGGTTCCGGACGAGCGGCTTTGGCTCTACGTCCGGGAGAGCAAGCGGGTCCTCGCGTATCTTCAAAAGAAGACCCACGTCCGCTACGTCCCTCTCGCGAAGTACACCGACTACTATCCGGAAGCGCCTGGCGGACGGCCTGGCGGGCGGTCCATGGACCCGGTGCCGTTCGACGGGTCCTTGCTGCGCGACCAGCTCATGCAGCTTCGGCGCCCGCATCCTCAGTCTCAGATACTCGGCAAGTTCGGAATCACGGCGAGGGAAGCTCACGCCGCCATCGGCGTTGGGTTCCGGACGATGCTCTTCATGGCTTGGCAGATGTTCCTCTATTTGCTTCGGTATCGGAAGCGAAAGCGGTGGGGGCGCGACACGAAGCTCTGCGCCGGGAACTCGTTGGTAGGGCGGCTGCTGCTTTCTGCGAACGAACGGGATATCCCGCTTTGGCTCCACACCAGTGTCGAAGAGCTGGTGTTCGACGGAGACCGCGTCGTCGGTGCGGTCGTGAACAAGAACGGAGAGACCCTCCGGATCCGCGCGCGGCACGGCGTGCTCATCGCGGCTGGCGGGTTCTCGCGCAACCAAGCGATGCGGGAGAAGTACCAACAGCACCCCATCGAAACGGAGTGGACCGCGGGGGCCCCCTCCAACACCGGAGACGGTATTCGGCTCGGCGAGGACGCCGGGGGCACCCTGGCGCTGATGGATGAAGCTTGGTGGACGCCCGTGTCGCTCGTCCCGAAGTCCCCGTTCTCATGGGTGCTGGTGGTCGAAAAGAGCCTCCCGCACGGGTTGTTCGTGAACCAGGACGGTCGACGCTTCACCAACGAAGCCGCTCCGTACATCGACGTCGTTCACGGAATGTACGACGACGTAGCCCGATCGAAGTCGGACGATCCTCGCTGGTACCACGTATTCGACGCGACGTATCGGCGCTCCTCGATCGCGGGCCCCGTCGGCCCTGGCAAGGTCATGCCGGACAGCCAGCTTCCTCGACGCTATCGGAACGGCAACTACCTCTACAAAGCCGACTCGCTCGCGGCCCTCGCCGAGGAGATCCAGGTCCCCGCGGATGAACTCCAAGCCACCATCGCGCGGTTCAACGAGTTCTCCGTGAAAGGCGAAGACCCGGACTACAACCGCGGCTGGAGCTCGCAGGATCGCTACTACGGAGATCCGCAGGTCAAGCCGAACTGTGCCCTCGGCCCGGTCGAGACGGGCCCGTTCTACGCCGTGCGCATCTACCCGGGCGACCTCGGGACCAAGGGTGGCCTTCAAACCGATCACCACAGCCGGGTGCTGAACGAACGAGGGCGACCCATCGCGGGTCTCTTCGCGGCAGGCAACTCGACAGCGTCCGTCATGGGTCGAACCTACCCGGGCGCTGGAGGAACGATCGGCCCGGCGATGACGTTCGGATTCCTTGCAGCGGAGGCCGCGGCCGAAGAAGCCGACGGTGCGCACAAGCAGGAAGCCGCCGAATGAGCGGACGAGATTGGCGTTCGTTCGGGCGCTTCCACACCAAGCTCTACCGAATGCTCGGTGGGCGGCTCGTTGGAAGCGTCGGGGGTGGGCGCAAAGTCCTCCTGCTGACGACCTTGGGTCGCAAGAGCGGCCTCGAGCGCACGTCCCCACTGGTGTACATGCCACACGAGGGCTCGTTCATCGTGTACGCGTCGAACGGCGGCAAAGAGTCTCCGCCTGCCTGGTGGCTGAACCTCCAATCTCGCCCAGAGGCCCGCGTTCAGATCGGCCGCGCCTTTCACGACGTCACTGCGCGGGCTCTGCCTGAGGACGAATACGCCCTGGTTTGGCCACACGCGGAGGCCTACAACGGACATTGGCGCGACTACCGCAAGAACGTGAAGCGGCACATCCCGCTCATCGCCCTCGACCCCACGACGCTGTCATAGGGGGTCGATGTCGAGCGATGCGCGCGCGGGCGAAAGCCCGTCGTCGATGCGCGCGGCCAGCTGAGCGGCGACTGCGCGGAGGCTCCGTCGATCCTCGGACTTGAGCAGGATTCGAAAGTGGTATCGGCCGCGTAGTCGCGCGAGCGGTGCCGGAGCAGGCCCGAGGACCTGAACGCGACCGTCACGGAGGGCCTCGTGCTTCTTGGCGAGGTCGACGAGATGCGCGGCCGCGACGCGCGCTGCACCCTCGGCGCCCGCATGCACTCTGACGGTGATCAGCCGACAGAACGGCGGGTAACCAACCTGTTGGCGGGTTTCGACCTCTGCGCCGTAGAACCCCTCGTAGTCGTGCGCCGCGGCGAACCGGATCGCCGGATGGTCGGGTTGGTACGTTTGGAGAATCACTTTGCCCGGGGTTTCTGCACGCCCCGCCCGCCCAGCGACCTGCGCGAGCAGCTGAAAGGTACGCTCCGAGGCGCGAAAGTCGGGGAAGGCGAGGCTCTGGTCGGCTGAGACCACGCCTACCAGCGTGACGCGGGCGATGTCGTGGCCCTTGGTGACCATCTGTGTTCCGACGAGCACGTCGACGTCGCCACGACGAAGTTGGTCGAGCACCTCTTCCACGCCGACGCCGGTCGCGGTGTCTCTATCGAGGCGAGCCACGCGCGCCTTCGGGAACGCGTCCACGATGGCCTCCTCGAGTTGCTCGGTACCGATCCCGAGCCGGGCGACCTCCTTCGCACCGCAGGCCGTGCATGGCGCCGCGGCGGGACGCTGAAAGTCGCAGTAGTGACACCGGAGCGTGCGGGCGCCGCGGTGCTCGGTCAGCGCGACGCTGCAAGCGGGGCACTCGGCGATGGTGCCGCAGGCCACGCAGCGGACACTGGGTGAGAACCCTCGCCGGTTGAGAAACAAGATCGCCTGGTAGCCTCCGTCGAGGCACTCGCCGATCGCCGCGTGGAGGGGGCCAGAAAGCACTCGAACCCCCGTGGGTCCCTGCCGATGACGTCGCATATCCACGATGTCCACCTCGGGGAGGCGTTGTCCGGTGGCTCGCTCGGGAAGCGAGAGAAGCTTCAGCCTCCCCTCGAGGGCGCGATGGTATGTCTCGACCGCTGGAGTGGCACTCCCGAGCACGCAAACCGCCCCCGCGTCCTGGGCACGAAGCAGCGCCATGTCGCGTGCATGGTAGCGAAACCCGTCATCCTGTTTGAACGAGGGGTCGTGTTCCTCGTCGACGACGACCATTCCAAGCTTCGCAACCGGCGCAAAAAGAGCCGACCTAGCACCGATGGCGACACGCAGGTCCCCACGTCGAAGCGCCTGCCAGGCGTCGTCGCGCTGACGGGTCGTGAGCCCACTGTGGAGGACTGCGATCTCGTCGCCGAACCTCGCTCGAAACCGCGAAACCAGCTGTGGCGTGAGAGCAATCTCTGGAACGAGCAGAAGTGCGCCGAGCCCTCGACGCCTCGCCTCGTCGATCGTGCGAAGATAGACCTCGGTTTTCCCTGAGCCCGTCACGCCATGCAGTAGGAACGCCTTGTCTCTTCGACCATCGACGGCCGACGTGATCGCGTCGATCGCAAACTGCTGAGCGGCGGTAGGCTTGGGCGGCTGGTCGCGCACGACCGCGACTTGGAAGAAGGGATCCCGATGCGCATCCACCTCCTCGACGGTGACGAGCCCTTTGTCGACGAGCGAACGAACCACGGCCCTCGGATCTGAGACCTCCCGGCGAAGCTCTTCGAGCATTACGACGGGGCGGTTGGCGAACGTATCGATCGCGTGCTTTTGCCGTGGGCCCAACCGATGCCCCTCGATCGCCTCGGACGTCCGCGAGACCTTCCAAGTTTTTGGGCGCGCGACTCGTTGACCCGGAAGGTGCTCCGCCTCGTCGAGAAACCCGTCGTCGCGAAGGCGCCGCATGGCGCCAGAAGGGAGCGCGGGGGCCGCGGCTCGGAGCACTTCGCCGAGGGGGTGCATGTAGTACTTGGCGGCGCGATCGAGGAACTGGAAGAGCTCGTCGGTGAAGACGGGCGTGGCCTCGAGAAGGCCTGCCACCGACAGTGCGCGCTTCACACCGCTTGGCATCGCGTCAGCAAAGCCAACGACGAACCCGGCGAGCTTTCGACCACTGAATGGCACGGCCACGCGCGAGCCGAGCGCCAAGCGGTCGCGGAGCGACTCGGGGACGCGGTACGTGAACGACTGACGCAGCGGTACCGGAAGCGCGACCTCGACGAAAGGCGCATCCGTGCGCTCGGTCGGACTCGACCGCGCGTGATTAGCTGTCTTTTCGGGCGACGAGAGTTCCATCGGGTCGAAACTTACCGCGGCGCCGCTCTGGGTCGCGGGAGTAGATGACAAAGTCGAGTTCGTCGCGTTCCCCCGCGTTGAGACGATGGACCCCAGCCATGGCAATCATCGCCGCGTTGTCGGTGCAGGAGATCGGTGGAGGGACGAACAAACCAATTCCCTGCGCTTCGCAGACCTCTGTGGCCCGCGCGCGAAGACCACGATTGGCGGCAACGCCGCCAGTGATGACGAGCCGGTCGAGCCCTTCGCGCTGACATGCGAGCACGGACTTGCGGACGAGGCTCTCCACGATCACGTGTTGAAACGACGCGCAGATGTCAGCCAGCGTGCTCTCGTCCTCGGGGACGCCGTGCTGCTGCACGTAGCGCGCAAGCGACGTCTTGAGACCCGAGAAGCTGAACTCGAGGGTCTTCCTCGAAGGCATCGGCATTGGAAAAGGAACTGCGTCCGGACGCCCAGTAGCCCCCAGCCTGTCGATGATCGGGCCACCGGGGTAGCCGAGGCCCAGAAGTTTGGCGGCCTTGTCGAAGGCCTCGCCTGCCGCGTCATCGCGTGTCTGCGCCAAGAGCGCAATGTCCGAGAACGAATTCACGCGGTAGAGTGCGCTGTGTCCGCCACTCACGAGGAGCGCGACGTACGGCATGTCTGGGGTGGGGGCGGCGTCACGGTCGGCGCGCTGCAGGTAGACGGCGAACAAATGCCCGTCGAGGTGGTTGACGCCCACGAGGGGCTTGTCGAGGCTCCAAGCCAGGGCTTTCGCCACCTGGACGCCGACGAGCAGCGACCCGACGAGGCCGGGGCCCTGCGTTACAGCGATTGCGTCGACACCCTCGAGGCCGGCGGGAATGCCCTCGAGCGCCTCGCGAAGCACGGGGATCACGGCCTTCATGTGCGCCCGCGACGCGAGCTCCGGCACAATCCCTCCGTACGGTCCATGGGTGGCGATCTGGCTCGCGACGACGTCGGCAAGCACTCGCCCTCGTTCGTCCACCACCGCCGCGGCGGTCTCGTCGCATGAGCTTTCGATCCCGAGGACGCGCATCAGATCGCCTCCCTGCCTAGCGGAAAGAACCCGTAGAAGTCACACGCGCCGCTGTCCACCTCGCCGCAGTCGTTTGGATCGCAGATGGTCAGCCCTGAGCCCGCAACCACGCGAACTTCGATGGCGCCCCCGCGGATGAGCGAAACGAACACCATGGCATCGCGGCCTGCAAGGGGCCCCGTCTCGGGCCGCGCCACGAAGATGTAGTTTCGGAGTCTCCCACGGCCGGGGATTTCGTAAAGCCCGAGCTGGTCGTGAGCGAGCGGCGGAATCGGAAGAAGCGGCGTGTCCTCAAAGGTCGTCTCACAGGTCTCGCCGCGAGTGGTGATGGTGCCCGGCTGATCGAACGCGCTGAAGGGGTCGAACTGCAGGTCGAGCTCGGTACCCGAGGGAAAACCGCGCCGAATGAAGGAGCAGTCGACGCCTGCAGGGCAGACTTCTGGATCGTTCACGCCTGCGACGGCGCCGGTGTAGATCTCTCCATCATCGGTTTCGAATTCGCTGAGCGAGTCGCACCCCAGGATGCCCCCTAGAGCGGCGATGATCGCCAAACCACACCCACCGAGCCGCATGGAGCGGATCATAGGGGACGCGGCCTCTGGGGGCCACGCTAGAGCACGCTCGGCCCTCGTTCTATATGCTGGCGCGCAGTGTCTTGCTGGCGGAGAGCCAGCGACGGTACCCCGGGGCGTCTCCCGCCTGCGCCGCGAGTGAGGCGGCGTCTTCGTAGCGAAGCTGGGCATCACGAGCACGACCCGCCAGCTCGTCGATCGAGCCGAGCATGCCCACGGCGCGCGCGACGACACTGAGTGAGCCGCGACGGCGCCCATGCTCCTCGACCCGTGAAAGCTCGCGGGCGGCACCCTCGTGTTCGCCTGCAGCCGTGAGTGCGTCAGCGAGCTCGAGCGTGGTGCGAGTGATGACTTCCTCGGGTGGCCCCGTCTCGGCGAAGAGCTCGAGTGCGCGCCGGTAGGCGTTTGCTGCGTGCTGAGGGTCGCCCTCCATGCGCCGGATTCGTCCAATGGCCACCTGCAGGTGAGACTCGATCTCGGGTTCGATACCGGCCACCAACTCCAGCGCCTGCCCGAACTGACGCATGGCGTCTCGAGGTCGGTCGCGACGAGCAGCGATGCGACCGAGAGAAAGAAGCATGCGAGCACGGTCCGCACTCTTCGGTGCCGTGAGATCGAGCGCCTCTCGCAAAACACCGTCCGCTCCGGCGGGGTCGCCTGCACGAGACATCGCCTCACCAAGCTTCCGGCTGAAGGTGGAGATCGCCCGGTCGAGCACGGTGTCGCCGCTCTCGAGGGTTTCCCTGCGCGCGAGCTCGAGCGCTCGCCGATACTGCGCAACCGCTCCGAGGTGGTCGCCGCGAGCCATCGCCGCATCCCCGGTTCGCTCGAGCACAACCAGGCTGGTCACCGCCTCGACCCCTCTAAACGCGTGGAGCGCTCGGACTTCTTCGGGGGCCCGAAGCGCGCTCAGTACGGCGTAGGCCTCCCGATGGAGGTCGCGGCGCGCCTCCGCGGGAATCGATGCCTCCACGAGCTCCGCGATGAAGGGGTGCACGATGCTAGCCCGCGAACCGCTGAGCTGAACAATCGAGTTGCCCGTGAGCTCATCGAGCCCCTCGAGCTGATCGTCACCGGAAACCTGGCGGAGCGCATCGAGGTCGCAGGTTCGGCCGAGAACGGCCGCGGCCTGCAAGAGGCGCTGGGCGCCGACGTCCAAGCGCTCAATCCGCTGCAAGATCGCATCGGCAAGACGCGGAGGGGGGCCGTCGTCAGGCGAAACACCGAGTGCCTCGAGCTGTTCGAGATGGAGCGGCAGCACGCGGCCAATCGCATCGGTCAACCGATGAAGCCCGGACACCAACCGCAGCTGAAAAGAGCCCGCAAGAAAGCGCTGCGCGTCTTCGGAACTCAGTCCTTCGAGCTCGAGCACCTCGTTTGCGTGGACGCCCCGGTCGTCGTCTCCCGCAGTCACGAGCAGGACGGGCTCGTTGCCGAGGACCCGAGAAAGCTCGATGACGGTACGCTGGGTAAGCCCATCGCAATACGGGAGGTCGTCGACGATCAGCATGACGCGTCCACTCGACGCACGCCCGCGAGCCCGGCGAACCCCGCAGGCGAGCGCCTCCGCAACGGCCCCGGTGCGCGAACGCCCGTCACCACCGAACAAACCCGCGGGCTCGATCACCTCTTGGACCCCAGCGCCGGCTAGCGCCGAGCCGAGTTCCTCGCCGCGGTCAGCCATCCGCTTCAGCTCGGAATCGTCGACCTCGAGAAGCTCGGCGAGAATCGTACGAACCGAAGTGTAGGGAACGGGCGCGCCCGTCGGATGAGCCCCCGCACCGACGACGAGGTCGCCCTCGGCCGCGGCGATCTCGGCAATCTCGGTGAGGAACCGGGTCTTGCCGACTCCCGACTCGCCCCAGATGTGCACCCAGTGGGCGCCCTGCGACGCGGCATGACGCGCCTCGCGAAGCACTTGGAGCTCGTGTTCTCGCCCGACGAAATCGCGCTGCGAGCCAAGCGGTGGATAGAACGACGGCCGGAGGGAGTGGTGGCTCGCGTACGAAGGCCGCGCGCTACCGAGACGCGCCCCGCATTCCCCGCAGTAGTTCTGGGATAGCGTCACGGGCGCCCCACAGCTCGGGCAGGGAATGATCGACGACCGCTGAACGCGAAGCTCTTCGAGCGCCTCGCGGAGCGCCTGCTGCATGTCTCGCGCAGTTTGGTAGCGATCGTCGGCATCCTTCGCGAGCGCCTTCATGGTCACGGCCGCGAGGCGGTCCGGGATCTCGCGGTTCGGGCTCGCGATCCGAGGATCTGGAATCGGGTCGTTCAGGTGGCGGAGGACGACGCGGGTCGGCGTGTCGTCGATGTAGGGAAGGTACCCGACCATCAGCTCGAACAGCACCACGCCAAGCGCGTAGAGGTCGCCGCGACCGTCGACACTGTCGCCGCGTCCCTGCTCCGGCGACATGTAGTCCGGGGTACCGCACACCAGCCCTGGCTTGGTGATCGAGCTCTCGCCACCGACGATGGTGGCGAGGCCGAAATCCACCACCTTCACGAGGTCCTCGCCTGAACGCAGAGGCCTCAGAATGATGTTCTCGGGTTTCAGGTCGCGGTGGACGATCCCGAGCTCGTGCGCCTCGCCGAGCGCATCGAGACTGTTGATGAGGATGTTGCAGATCCGATCAGGCGCGAGCGGGCCCTCTTCGTGCATCACGAGCGCTAGGTCTTTGCCGCTCAAGAACTCCATCGCGAGATAGAGGATCCCGTCGTCGGTTCTTCCGAAGTCGATGATGCTGACGCTGTTTGGATGGTTCAGCCGGCTCGATGCCCGAGCCTCCTGATAGAAACGCGCAACCGTCTGCTCGTCGCCGAGAAGATGCGGGTGGATGACCTTGACAGCGACGGTACGACCGAGCGTCGACTGCTCGGCCTTGTAGACCCGCCCCATGCCGCCGACGCCAACGACCTCCTGCAGAACATAGGTGCCACCTACGACGCGACCGATGAGCGGGTCAGCGCCTCCAGAACCCCGGCCTTCGTCGGCTGGGGCTCCGCACGCGGAGCAGAAACGGGCGTCATCCTCGACTGCAGCGCCGCAATGGAGGCATAGGTGCACCTCGTCAGCATATCCCACCCCCTGCGCGGCTCAAACTCGCGCGTCTCGCTGAACACCTGAGTGGTGATCAGCGCGCTTCTTCGTCCATTCGCCGCATCGCCTCGAGCAGGAGGTGATGCGTGGGGACGCCGATCCGGTCCTCGACAGGGTCCGTCGCGGGATCGAGCGCGAAGTCGCCCTCGGTGAGGCGCAGGATTGCATAGACGGCCTCGGCCCCGGAAAGGTCGCCAAGCTTCGCGTCGTGGATCGACCCCTCCTGGAACATCAGGTCGCCTTTGAGCGTGCCGCTCCGCACCTGAAGCTTCCCGCTCTTGCGTCCATTGGCAAGGATCTGAATCACGTCCGGAAGTCCCATTTCTTGAAGCGACCCGGAGATGCCGCGCGGCCCAGACTTCTGGTTGCGCGCTTCCTCGATGATGCGTCCTGCTTTCGCAGCCACCACCGCGGCCGACGCGGGCTTCACGACGTAGTCAGCTGCGCCGAGCTCGAGGCCGCGGTTGACCGATACCTGGTCGCGCCGGCTGGTGAGGAACATGATGGGTACGCGGGTGTGACCCCGTTGGCGCGCCCGCTGGAGGAACTCGAAGCCGCTCTCGTTCCCGAGGGCGACCTCGCTCACGATGACGTCGAAGTTCTCGGCGTCGATTCGTCGAAGCGCGCTCTCAGCATTTCGCTCGATCGTCACCTCGTAGCCCTGTTCCGCGAACCGAACCTCGAGCACCGCGGTTTCTTCGGGATCAGGATCGACGATGAGGACCCGATGATTCGTAGCGAGCAGCTGGCTCTTGAGACCGTCGTCGAGCACGATGTGCCGAAGCCAATCGACGATCGCCGGGTCGAACGCGAGCCCCTTGTGACGGTCGAGCATGTTGCATGCGTCTTCAGCCGAGAGGCGCCGACCGGCTGCGTTCTTGTCACTCTGCGTGAGGTCGACGTAGCTCTCTGCGACAGCGAGCACCCGCGCGCCCAGCGGAACTTGCTTCCCACTTTGCCGCTCGGGAAAACCGCCGCCGTCGAAGCACTCGTAGCGGTGTCGGAGCGCCTCGAGCGCCGCAGGTGGAAGCGACACCGACTCGAGCAGCCGAAGGGGCGCCATGTAGACGCGGCGCGCGAGCTCGCGCTTCCGCTCGTCGGTGGCGACGTCGAGAGGCGTCACATGCGAATCGGTGGGTACGCCCACATCGTGCAGGTACGCAGCCGTGAGAATTCCTTGAATCTGCGGTTTGGTGAGGCGAATCCGCTCGCCGAGCTGCGTGCAAAGACGGGCGACTCGAGTGGAGTGCCCTCCCCGGTTCTGCTTGAGCTGTTCGACGAGCGTGACGAGCACGTTCAGCGTTTCGAGATAGGACTCCGGGCCGATCGCCAGCTCCGGTTCTTCCGCGGGACGCGGGTCGACCGCCTCCTTGCTGGCCACCGCACGCGGGTGTGTCTCCAGGGGCTCCGGCTCGATGGACTCGGGTTCGGGCGTGGGATCGTTCGCAGGCTCCGCGTTCACCCGTCCGACGCCCGTCTTGCTGACGAGGAGGCCATCTTCTTCCTCGAAGACCTGACCCCATCCAGGAACGGGCTCGGACTCTCTCCGCGGCTCGACGGCCCGTGACGAAGCGCCGCTCAACAGCATCTCGAAGGGACGGTTGTCTTGGTCGTACTGCTTCGAGATGAACGCGCGAATCGCGGCCTCTCGTGCCACGTAAATCTTCACGTCCCGGGCCCCGGTCGCGAAGAGCATCTGCTGCCGGACGTCGTCGTCGGTGACGTCGGCGGCCACGACGGACAGAACCCGGGAACGCGTGTCGAACAGGATCGGACACGCGGTGAGCCGTTTGGCGAGCTTTCTCGGGACCTGCCGAAGCAGGCTCGCATCGACCCCTGCCTTCGAGAGCTTCTCGGAGCTGACGTAGCGGGTTTGATAGAGCGTCGCGATGTACTTGAGGAGCGCATTCTCCTCGATGTAGCCGAGCTGGAGCATGGCCTCTTCGGCGGTCGACTGCGTCCGCTGCGCGTGGATCAGCACCTCGTCGTACCGCTCGGGCGGAATTCGGCCATCCACCACGAGGCGATCGAGAATCTGCACCCCGCGGACCCGGGCCGCTTGTTCATGTTGAGCCCCCCGACTCATTCTCTTCACAGTCTAACGGACGAAAAACGGGGATGCCCCACTTCCGCACCGTCAGGGCGAAATAGACAACAATCTGGGGCCTGCTAGAGTCGGGCACCGTGAGGTGGCGGCTCCGAATGAGGCCCTTGTCGGCCCTGGCGGCGATGGCGCTCGGGGCGTGCGCTACCACTGGAACGCTCGAAAATCGAGTCTACAAGAGCCCGGAGACCACCTATGAGATCGGGCCGCTCGGCCCAGGCTGGGAGCGCCTGTCGGTCAACGACCAGAACGACCTGGCTTTCCACAACCCCGACAAAGAGGCGGTGATGCACGTCGACTCCCTGTGCGACCCCTCACTCGACATCCCGCTCACCGCCCTGCGAGCCCACCAGATGATCGGCTTCACCGAGCGGGACGTGATCTCGGAGCAAACCGTTCCAATGGACGGGCGCGAAGCCCTCCGAACTCACTTCACGGCGAAGCTCGACGGCGTGCCGAGAGAGATCGTGATGCAGATCCTCAAGAAGGACGGCTGCGTCTACGACTTCGCGCTGATCACTCCGACCGGCCCACCCTTCGAAGACGCAGTCGGTGACTTCGACGCCTTCGTCGACGGGTTTCAAACGATCTCGGAAAAGTCATGACTTCCGCCAGGCCCTCCGATCGACCACGCAACGTCACGGTCTGGGTCGACTATCAGATCCGTCGGCTGCGATCGGCCGTCGAGGAGGTCGGCGACGCCACGATGCTCGCCGGCCGAACGTTCCGCACGCTGTTCACCACGCGTTTTGACACCTCGGAGTTCATCTACCAGATCGAGCAGCTCGGTGTCCGGAGTATCGCCATCGCGTCGGCCACCGCGATCTTCGTCGGGATCGTCATGACCATTCAGTTCGCCGTCTCGATGGAAGCCTTCGGCGCGAAAGACACGCTCGGCCGAGTCATCGCGGTGTCCGAAGCGCGCGAACTGGCCCCCTCGTTGACCGCCCTGGTGGTTGGTAGCCGCATCGCTGCTGGGATGGCCGCGGAAATTGGTTCGATGGCTGTGACCGAGCAAATCGATGCGATCCGGGCGCTCGGGGCCGATCCGATCCGGAAACTCGTCGTTCCCCGCATGGTGGCAGGCATCGTCATCATGCCGCTGATCACGTTCATCGCTTTCGTGCTCGGGATGGTGAGCTCCATGCTCGTGGCTGCGCTCTCGTACGGGATCCCGATGGAGTTCTTCTACTCGACCGCACTCGACACGCTCCGCATCCAGGACTTCACCAGCGGCGTTTCCAAAACACCGTTCTTCGGTTTCCTCATCGCACTGCTCGGCTGCTACTTCGGCCTCCAGACGCGCGGAGGCACCGAGGGTGTCGGGCGCGCGACCACCCGTGCCGTCGTGGTCGTGTCGATCAGCATTCTCATGGCTGACGCCCTACTCACCCAGATTTTCGTGAGTTTTGGCACGCTCTGAGTCGCGTCTTCGACGAAATTGGATCGGATCGGCACCTTCGTGCGTCCAACCAGACATGAGGAGCTGCGTTCGAACCTGCGTGGCGGGACTTCTCGGGATCGTCCTCGCCGGGTGCATGGAGGCGCCGGTCCCCTTCGGCGAGGGGGATGCCCGCGTGTCCGTTCCGTCACTTGCCTCCACGCCGTCCACGCCCGACGTGGAGCGGCTTGCGACGACCAGCGACTGCGCGAGCTGCCATTCCGACGTCGCTTCGCATTGGGCATCGAGCGCGCACGCACGCTCGTCGTTCGACAATCCGTGGTACCGGGCGAGTGTCGACTCGTTCCGGGACGCTCGTGGCAACCGCGCAAGTCGGTTCTGTGCGGGTTGCCACGACCCGCTGCTCTTGACGACGGGCGGCATCGACCAGGAGGTCAGCCCAGACGACGACCTCGCCTATGCGGGCATCACGTGCACCACCTGTCACAGCGTCGAGGCGGCAACCGCGGACGGGAACGGAAGCTATGCGCTAACCGACCGAGCCATCCTGATGCCCGACCCCGCCGTGCCGCAGGAGATCGAGGCCCACCGCAAACGACTGACGCTCACACCGCTGCGAACCGAAGCCCTCTGCGGTAGCTGTCACCGGTCGTTCGTGGGACCGGCCATGGGCAGTCCTCATCATCTCCCCGGGATCGACGACCTCGGTCACTGGCGGAACTCGGCGTACGGGCAGGGGGTCCCCGGGCACCTCGTCCAAGTCGAGCCCGCGCGATGTCAGGACTGTCACATGGCCCCCGTCGATGCCGTGCTCGGGGACATGGCGAGCGACGAAGGGACGGTTCGAAGCCATCGGTGGGCCGCGTCCCACACGGCCATGGCAGCCCAGCTTGATGAAGCCGCACTCGCCGGTGCGGTGAAGTCGCTCAGAGGATCCGCCGTGGTCGACGTAGGCGCAGTCCAGGTCGGACGGAAACGCTATGTCCTCGCGGAAGAAGCAGTCGTTCGTGGCGCTTCCCGCATCACGCTCGACGTGCTGATCGAAAACGCAGCGGTAGGCCACAGGTTTCCCGGGGGCACCCGCGACATGCACGACACCTGGCTCGAAGTCGAGGTGCGAGATGCGCGGGGCCAGGTGCTCGGCGAGTCGCGGCCGGACGGCGAGGACCGGGACGGCGTGCACCTTCTCCGTTCGACCCTCCTCGACGAGGACGGCGACCCCGAAGAGCTACACCACGTGCACCGGTTCTCGACCGCTGCGTTCGACAGAACGCTGCCCACACACGGGACACGGGTGGTTCGCTACACGATGGCGATTCCCGTCGGGGCTCGCGGCCCACTTCGAGTCGACGTTCGCCTCCTGCACCGCAAGCACAGCCTCGCGTTCCAGGAGTTCGTGTGCACGACAAGTCGACGAGAGCGTGGTCGGCTCTTCAACGAAGGCGCTGCGTCGCGAGGCAAGACACCCCTCGACCCTTGTCTCGAACAGCCCGTGACGCTGATCGCAGAGGCAACGGACTGGATCGGCGCAGCGCCGACCGACGCGGAACGCACGGGTGGCGCCGCGCGCCCGAGCCGACAGCGGTGGCTCACCCAGGCGCGAGGCCTCCTCGGGGAAACGCAGGAACGTGTCGCACTGGTCGAGGCGAGTCTCGCGCGCGTACTCGACGACCCGAACGCCACGGCCGACGTGCGAGCCCGAGCGCTCCTGCTCAGAGCCAAGATGCTCGCGCGACAGGGGCGTGCAGACGATGCCCTTGCAGCGGCCGATCGCGTGGAGGCACTCGTCGGCGAGAGCCCGGTCATCGATCGCGTGCGCGGCGATGCGCTTGCGAGCGTATGGCGCTGGCAAGACGCGGCGTCGGCGTATGAAAAGGTGACCGCGGCAGCATCTGGAAGCGAAACGGGTTGGCGAGACCTCGCGCGCGCATACGGAAGCCTCGGTGAGGACGACAAGGCTCTCGCCGCAGCTGATGCCGGGCTCGCCCTCGCACCGCGTGACGAGAGTCTCCTCCGTTCACGCGCGCTCGCGCTTCGTTCGCTCGACCACCCCGACGCAGAGATCGCCGAGGCGGCGTGGCTGCGTCACCGGTCGCCCGACGTGTCCTCGTCGAACCTCGCCGCGTGCGAACGCAAACATGTGCGATGCCAAACCGATCGACAGCCGATCCCGCGATATTCCTTGGTTTCCCCTCCCAGAAAGGCGATTCACGCGGCGACGATTTCTCGGTAGGATGGGGAAATGTCGAAGCAGTATCAGAAGAAGAGCGCCACCCGAAAGAAGCGCAAGAAGAGCGGTCACGGCCCGTCCCGCAGCGCAGTCGGCGGTCAGACCACCGGCGTCATGGGCGGCATGGTGCATGGGTTTCGGCGAGCGGTCGGTTCCGAAGAAAACAAGAGCGAAAGCAAAGGCTCGAACCTCCTCTGGACGGCGGTCCTCGTGACCGTGGTCCTCGCAGTCGTGGCTTGGAACTTCGCGCAGTAGGCTAGGCGACTAGCTGCGAATCGCGCGCCACCGAAGCCAGTGGTCGGCAACAACGAGCGCCACCATCGCCTCGGCCATCGGCACGAACCGAGGAAGAAGGCACGGATCGTGTCGCCCGGTGGTGCGAATCGTGGTGGCTTCACCCTCGCTGTTCACGGTGTCCTGCGCGCGAGGTAAACTGCTGGTGGGCTTCACGGCGGCGCGTATGACGATCGGCATGCCGCTCGAAATCCCGCCGAGCATCCCTCCATGCCGGTTGGTCCGAGTGAGCACGTTTCCTTCGGCGTCGGTCTCGAATACGTCGTTGTTCTCGCTCCCCTTGAGCGTCGCTACGCGGAAGCCGGCGCCGTACTCGACGCCCATCACCGCGGGTAAGCTGAAAAGTGCCTTGGCGAGGTCGGCTTTCAGTTTGTCGAACACGGGCTCGCCTAGGCCGGCGGGGACGTTCCTTGCGACGATCTCGGCGACCCCGCCGATCGAGTCCTGCGCCTTTCTCATCTTTCCGATCAGCTCGACCATTCGGGCGCCGGCCGCTTCATCGGGGCAGCGCACGATGTTGGGCTCGCCGGACGACAGGGTTTCAACCTGGTCGAGCGTGACGGTTTCGGGCACCTCGGCCTGGATGTCGCCGATGCGGACCACGTACCCAACGACCTCGCCGTCGAACGCCTGCGCGAGGAGCTTCTTGGCGACGACGCCCGCGGCCACACGGGCCACGGTCTCCCGCGCACTGCTTCGGCCCCCGCCTCGGTAGTCTCTTCGCCCGAACTTCGCGTCGAACGTGTAGTCGGCGTGACCCGGCCGATATACGTCCTTGATCTTGGTGTAGTCGCGCGAGCGCTGATCTTGATTGCGAACGAGAATCGCAATCGGAGTCCCCGTAGTTTCGCCTTCGAACACACCGGAGAGGATCTCGGGGGTGTCGGGCTCTTTTCGCTGAGTGACGATCTTGCTTTGGCCGGGGCGGCGCCGGTCCAGATCGAACGCGATGTCGGCTTCGGTGAGCGGAATCCCAGGCGGGCAGCCGTCGATGATCACGACGTTCCCCGGGCCGTGGCTCTCTCCCGCGCTCGTCACACGGAACGCCGAGCCGAAGGTACTACCGGCCATCTCGGCTCACTCTTTCTTGCCCTCGTGGCGCCCGATCGCGCGGCCTACGAAGAACGGTCCCATCTGCTGAATGTACTGCGCGGTCTGCACGGTGCCTCGCATCGCTTGAACCACGTGCGACAGGCGGTGAAGGTTCTCGCCGATCAAACCAATGACGAACTCGTTGTCGTTCGCGTCGAGCCCGTGGCAAGCGAGGCGTACGTCGTGAGCGAGGTTCTGCGACCCGTAGGCACGGCCGATGGTTGCGTGCTCGCGGAGGATGCCGCCCTTCTCGCGACCCTCGAGCTGCGCGAACGCACCCGACCGACGGAGCGGATACCAAACCGCCCAAGGCCACTCCGTGTTGAGAACCGTTTGGCGTGGGCGATCGAGAAGCCAGAATGAAAGGTCTTGCTCGTAGCCGCTGCTGTACGTGCGACCAATCATGGTGAGCTCCGGGCGAAGCACCCAGTCGCGGAGAAGCTCCTGTTCGAAGAGCAGCCGCACTTCGTCGACGAACAGAGAAGGGTCTTCGCTGAACGTGAGAAGCCCGACGCCGCGGGGGTCGTTCGCGTCGGCGTAGACGACACTTGGTAAACCAGCGCCCTCCACTGCGGCGATCAGCGCGCCCTGGTGCTCGAGGACGGAAACACCGTTTGGGATCTGAAAGACCAAAAGCTGCATGAACAAACGTCTGTCCATGACTTGGGGTTCACCGTCACGGTGCGCGCCGCGCTCGTGAACGTCGATCGCGTCAGCGCCGTGCTTTGCGCCACCATGATGACTAGCGGAATCGCTCATGCCTGCCTCATAGCGCTTTTGTGGGGGCGCTGCACAGTGTAGTCTCGCGCCTCGCAAAGGAGAGGGATGCGTTTTCTGAAGATACTGGCAGCGATCCTGTTCGGGCTCGTCATCCTGCTGATGGGCCTCGCGTGGTATGCGAGCGACCCGCGGCCGGAAGGCGTGGTAGGACCGGCTGCAGACGCGATGGCCGCGAAGATGGAAGCCGCCGTCAACAAAGACGCGTGGGAGCGAACCGGCGCGGTGACGTGGTCGTTCTTCGAAGAGCACCACTACGTATGGGACCGCACGCGAGACGTAGTCGAAGTCAAGTGGGGCGACACGCGCGTGCTGCTCCGGACAGCCGACAAGACCGGGCTCGTCTATGGCAAAGACGGGGCGATCACCGGCGCGGACGCCGAGTCGGCTCTGACTCGCGCGTACGGGTTCTGGATCAACGACTCGTTCTGGCTCAACCCCGTGGCCAAGCTGCGAGACCCAGGAGTGACGCTCAGCATCGTCACGGAAGACGACGGCCAGGAAGGTCTCCTGGTGAGCTACGGCTCAGGCGGCGTGACCCCAGGCGATGCCTATCTTTGGAACATCGACCCCGATGGGCTGCCCATCCGCTGGCGAATGTGGGTGAGCATCATCCCGATCGGGGGCATCACGACGACCTGGGAGAACTGGATCAAGCTCAGTACGGGCGCGCTCATCGCGACCGAGCACGAGGCCGGGGGCCGAGTGCTGACGTTCCTCACCAACGTGGCCGGCGCGGAGACCCTCGAAGGCCTCGAAGGCGTGGACGCCGCCACGTTTGCACCCCTGTTCCAGAACTGAGCCGCTTGCGGCTCGCTCGCGAAATCCTCGGCGGGCGGGTAAGCTCGCCGCGTCACGAAAAGGAGGGACCCGTGATCAAGACGTTTTTGCCGCTCGTTGTATTGTTGGTGGCCGCGTTTGGCGTCCTCGGATGCGAGGACGATGTGTTTCTGTGTGAAGCGCCAGAGCTTTGCGATAGCCAACCCGAGTGCTTCGAGCAGTGCCAAACCGTGTGCGTCGACGGCGCGTTCAACCTGGAGGGCTGGGAGTGCGTGTTCCCGGACCCCTTCGAGCCTGTTGACGGAGAGTGCTTCTGCGAGTGTTTCGTCGGCTGCGGGGTTCTGGAATAGACCGCGAACTGACCTCCAGTGGGGCGGACTGCCTTTCCTGACTGGGCGACAATGCACGCACGTCTCCCGGGTGATAACACCCGGCATATGAGAACACTCACGAGAAGCTTCGCGCAGGGACTGTTGGTGCTCGCCCCGGTGGCCATCACCATTTGGGTCGTCGTGTTCATCGTCACGCGGCTCGACCGATGGCTGAACGCGCCCATCCCCGGGCTCGGCATCGTGATCGCCGCCGCGGGAATCACGCTCATCGGCTATCTCACCGGAAACGTGTTTGGAAGCCGCCTGGTTTCGTATCTGGAGGCGGGCCTTCAGCGGGTACCCATCATTAAGCTCTTATATAACTCGCTTCGAGACCTGTTCGGCGCCTTCGTTGGGAACCAGCGAAAGTTCGACAAGCCCGTTGCGGTCGAGATCAACCGTCACGGCGTGAAGGTTCTCGGCTTCCTCACGAGCGAACACTTCGACGACCCCCGCCTCCGGGGCCACGTCTCGGTCTACCTCCCGGAGTCCTACAACTTCGCCGGCAACCTCATCGTCGTCCCGCGAGACAAGGTCCACCCCCTAGACGCCGACGGCGCGGAGTTCATGGCGTTCATCATGTCCGGCGGCGTCACCGCCATGCACGCCGCGAAAACGATCGCAGAGCACGGCTAGCGACGCACGAATCGGCCTCACGCGACTAGATCGGAGCGGTTGACGCAGGCAACGGTCGGAAAAACCCGCCTTCCGTCGTCGACGCGCTCACTCAGAAACTCGACCTGCCAAGCGGCCGGGAAAGGGGCGCTGAGGCGCTCGAGTCGTAGTGTGAAGACCTCCGCGGCCTCCGACACCTCGAAGACGAAATCGTCTCTCAGCGTTCGGACTTGCGGTTCTTCATCGGCGCCGAAGCCAGGGGGCAGCCATTCGAAGACGACCTCTCCTTCGAGCCGCTCGGGCTCTCGAAGCACGACGAGACTGAAGCGGTAGACAGAAGTGCCTGCCGTAGCGAGATCGATCTCGACAGCGGTATCTCCGACGCGGAGATAGACGATTCCGGGGATTTCTTGCGAGTCCCCGCACGCGGTCGCGGTCGCCGCCGTCAAACGAGAAACAGTCGTACGACTGCGAAAGACCGCGGATACCGACAGCACATGGAAGAAGGAGACCGTACGATACGACGACAATGCAACATGCGCCCCCATTAGAAGTGTACGCGTCGCATGGAACACCCTCGCGTACGCCGAGATGAGAATCCTGGAAAGGCCGGAACTATCCGTTCCCGTTCGGGTGCTCTCTTTTGGCTAAGAAAGGGAGTGAACGTTTGAGGCCACGCCATCAAGAGACGAAACGCGGCAGCTCGTCGTGAAGAAACTGCGTGGCGGATCGAGGCTACGCCCAGAGAGGGAAGGGTCACCCTTTGCAACCGCGGAAAGGCGCGATGCCCCTAGAGACGAGGGGAGGCTGAACCGACCCCAGGCCGTGCCTCTTGCTCAGCGCTCCCCCGGCACCTCACCAACCGGGACGAGCCCATGCCGCTTCCACCCGCCCGCCGCGAGCCAGGTCCGTGGGGCTGCGCAGGGTGGCGGCCCCGTAGCCCGAAACACGCGTCCGTCTCGTACTCCGGAACAGAAGGGGTCGACCCATGTGGGCCGGGGCTGCGCCTTGCCGAGCTTCCGCAGGTGCCGCCTGCGGTTGTTGAGCACGTACGAGAGCGCATGCCGCACCTGGCGTGGCGTACGGAGCTGGCTGGCGTGATAGCGGTCGGTCAAGACGCGCCCTCGCGGTCTGCCCATGACCCGGTTGATCCCTTTGCTCACCCGAATCGAGAGTCCCCGCATTCCCCTCGAGAGCGACCGACGATTCGAAGCCTCGACGATCATGTGCATGTGCCCATGCTGCACCGACCAATGAAGTACCCGCATTCCAAAGCGCCCCTGCGCGTCCGAAATCGCCCGTAAGACGGCCCCGTAGAGCCGTCCTGAACGAAGCCGCAGCCGTCGATCGAGCCGCATGGTGACGTGCACGGGAACGTAGTGCGGCAGCACGGGCCGAGTATCGTGTACGACCTTGTCGCTCGACTTCGGCCGCCCCGCCCCCTCACGCCGACCGCCGTGGCGTAGCGAATCGAGATGAAGCTGCGCACCCGGACGACGCCGCCGACGAGAGCGTTTCGTGACCTTACGACCTGATGACACGGCCCGATGCCCTTTGAATGATGGGCGAGTCATGTAATTTGAATACCGCAGATATTTTTTCTCTCAAGAGAAGAGACGCGTTTACGAGAGAGACGGAACCGGCCCGGCGCGCCTTCGAGAGCGAAAGCTGGAACCGGGCTGGGTGCAGACCCCCGCCTTCGCCGTACGTTGGATGGGGTCGCCCTCTCTGAGCTAAGAAAAAGCATGCTCCATGACGCAAAGAGCTCCCCAAACAAGGGTGAGCGGAGCGAACCCCGGCGCGCGGGCGCGCCGGCAAGACGGGGCAACGCCCCCGACGCGCAGGGAGGATTACGGGGCGGGGGTGGGCGGGTCGGACATAACTCAACCTCTCGCTCACCCGTAGTCAAGCCCCTCCCCCATCACGAGTGAGCCGAAGGCGAACCTCGGCGTGCAGCGCACGCCGGCAAGCCGGGGCAACGCCCACGGCGCGCAGGGAGGATTACGGGCGGGGGTGGGCGGGTCGGATGTAACCAAACCTCTCGCTCACATGTAGCCAAGCCCTCCCCCAACAAGACCAGGCCGAAGCGCTACTTCTTGGGAAAGTAGAGGCTCACCGTATCCACGATGCAGCCGGGCCGTTCTTCGCCTTCGATTTCGACGGTGACGCGAACCACGGCCTTGATTCCGCCTTTGGCGTCGTCGGCGGAGATCAGCTCTGCGCCGCCTCGGACGCGCGCCCCCACTCGAACGGGAGCGGGGAAGCGAACTTTCTCCGTGCCGTAGTTGACCGCAAACTCGAAGCCCTCGACCCGCATGACCTGGGGCACGAAGAAGCTCACCAGGGACAGTGTGAGATAGCCGTGCGCGATGGTGGCGCCGAAGGGGCCGGACTTCGCGCGCTCGACGTCGACGTGAATCCACTGATGGTCGCCGGTTGCCTCGGCAAACTGGTCGACGCGCTCCTGCTCCATCGTCAGCCATTCGCTGTAACCCAAGTGCTGGCCGACGGCGTCCTTCAGGTCGAGGGGGGACTTGAACGTAACGGTCATGGTGTTCCTATGCGTGGGCAGCCGCGGCCTGCGGACCGATCAGCTGAAACTGTTTCCCGTACTCCTCGAGGAGCGAGAGCGCGCGATCGATGTCCTCGTAGGTGTGCCCTCGCGTGACGTTCAGCCGGAGGCGCTCCTCTCCCTGCTTCACGGCCGGATACATAATCGGAACCATGAGCACGCCGTTTTCGAGCAGCGCGACGTGCATCATCATCGCCTTCATCTCGTCACGAATCATGATCGGCATGATGTGGGTGTCGCTGGCGCCGAGGTCGAAACCGAGGTCGACCAGCCCGCGGCGCATGTAGTCTGATTTTTCGTGGAGCTCCTGGACCAGGGCTTCGCCGTCTTTCTCGAGCATGTCGAGGATGGTGCTGGCCGTCGCCACGACCGGTACCGGCAGCGAGGCGCTGAACAAGAACGAGCGGGCGTTGTGCTTGATGAAATCGACGACGTCCTGCTCCCCGAGGAGGATCCCGCCGATCCCGCCAAAGGTCTTGGAGAACGTGCTGATGACGACGTCGATCTTGCCCTCGAGGGCGTACTTCTCGATGATGCCGCGCCCGCCCTTGCCGAGCGTGCCGGTCCCGTGCGCGTCGTCGCATACGATGACGGTGTTTTCGTGCTGCGCGCAAACGTCGATGAATTCCTGGACTTTGCCCTCATCGCCGTCGAGCGAGTAGATCCCTTCGATGATCACGAGGGCGTTTTTGCGATCGCGCCGACGGAGGACTCGGTCGAGGGCCTTGGCGCTGTTGTGGTTGAAGAACCGAATTTCAGGGGCGCGCATGGGCGTGCCGGCCGCCAAAAACGTGCCATCGAGAATGCACGCGTGGCTGAGGTTGTCGAGGACGATCGTCGTGTCCTTGTCTGCGAGCGCCATGATCGTGCCGACCATCGCCTGGTAGCCGGTCGTGAAGGTCAAGCAGCTTTCAAAGCCGTACCACTTGGCCAAGCGTTCCTCGAGCTCCAGATGCATCGTGGCCGTCGCCTGGACGCGGGATGAACCGAGCCCGCAAGAGAACTGGTCGACGGCTTTCTTCGCCGCGACTTTGGCGCCGGGATCGTTGGTGAGACCAAGGTAGTCGTTCGAGCTGAAGTTGACGATCGGCTTGCCGTCGATGGTCGTGTGCAGACCACCCGACTCGAAAGGCCGAAAGTACGGGTAGACCTGCTGTCGCTGCGCGTCTCGTACGCGCCCCAACTCGGCGACTGCCTTTTCGGTAATCCAGCTCATGCGCTATCGCGGCCGTTTATGGCGCGCGCTCGAACTCGTGCAAGGTACCGTAGTTCCGCGCAGATACCACATTCGAAACAGGTCGGCCGGCCAGTTTTCAAATGCTTGACCCTCCAGAGGAAGCCAAGCATAAACGGGCGGCATGTCTGACACGCTGAAAGAGGAACTGCGGCAGATCATCATCGAAGTGACCGAAGTGGAGGAGATCCCCGAGGAAACGCCGTTCGCGGATCTGGGAATCGACAGCATGATGGCGATCGAGATCGTGGCCGACATCGAAAAGAACTACGACGTCACGATCGAGGAAGACGAGCTCCCGGAGCTGATCCACCTCAAGGCCGTTTACGACAAAGTGAAAGAGAAAGTCGGCTGACGGGCTATTTGCCGCGGCCGAAGATCTTCGAGCCTGGCGGCACCGACCGCGTCAACCAAACGTTGCCGCCGATGACCGACCCTCGACCGATCGTGGTGTCGCCTCCGTGGATGGAGGCGCCCGCGTAGATCGTCACGTTGTCCTCGATGGTCGGGTGACGCTTCTCACCGGACTCGGGGTCGAGGTCCTCGCGAGACACGCTCAAGGCACCCAGGGTAACCCCCTGATACACCTTCACGTTGTCGCCAATCACGGCCGTCGCACCGATGACGACACCTGTGCCGTGGTCGATGAAGAAGCTCTCGCCGATGCGCGCGCCCGGGTTGATGTCGATACCCGTTTCGCTGTGGGCATGTTCGGTGATGATGCGCGGGATCATCGGCACCTCGGCGAGGTGAAGCTCATGGGCAATGCGATATGCGGTGATCGCCTCGATGCTCGGATAGCTGAACACGACTTCTTCGATGCCCGTCGCGGCAGGGTCCCCCTCGAACGCGGCGCGAACGTCTTTGTCGAGCACGGCCCGGAGCTCTGGGAGTTTCGCAAACAGCTGCAGTACGACGTCCTCACTCCAGCCCTCGGGCCGTTTGCCGCCCAGTCGTCCCGTACGCTCTTCGTATCGAACCGCGCGGTCGATCTGCTCGACGAGGATGTCCTGCGCCGGGTACACATGCTCGCTGATCGCGTACCGAAGGTTGGTCCGGTTGAGCGCCCGTGTGCTGTAGAATCCCATGTACAGCACGGGCTTGATATGATGAAAGGCGGTGATGACGGCACGCTTGTTGGGCAGCGCGGCGCTGTCGAGATTGTTGATCTCCTCGTCGCCGTCGTACGACTTCGCGATCAGCTCGATGACGTTCTCGAGATCCTGATGGCGCTTCGGTTTCTGTGCCGTCATGCCTGCTCTATGTGTAGCATGCGAGCGTCGTCAACCGCGAAATCAGGAGCTAAGCGGTGAGCCAGCCTTGCCCCTCGTAGAACGCGACGGCATCGGTGAGCGATTCTCTGAGCGGACGGATCGAGTAGCCCAGCTCACGCACCGCCTTGTCGCGCGAGACCACGGCGTTGGAGACGCTGGCGCGCAGCATGTCGGCCGTAATGAACGGGTCCGCCTTGGTGATCGCACTGCCCGCGAGTGCCAGAGGAAGCAGCGCCCAGCCAAACCAGAGTGGGAGCGCGCGGCTCGGCATCTTCTTGCCCGTCAGCTCACCGTAGAGTGACACCATCTCGAGGATTGGAATGACGTCGCCCGTGAGGAAGTAGCGTTCGCCTATTCTGCCTTTTTCGGCGGCCGCAATGGCGCCAGCGGCGACGTCCCGAACGTCGACGTAGTCACTCAAAATGTCGAGAAGCACCGGAACGCGCCCGAAATACATATCGATCAGCGCGGCCCCGATCATCGACGGCTCGTAGTCATGCGGGCCAATCATCGAACCCGGGTTGATGATGCATGCGTCGAGCCCTCGCTTGCAGGCGTCGAGTACGACGGTTTCGCCGACGGCCTTCGAGCGATGGTAGTCACACTTCTCGTCGAGGGCTAAAGGCCGTTCCTCAGTCAGTGGTTCCTCGAGGGGCTCGCGCTCGACGGCGTGGTGGGAGCTTGTATGAACCAGTCGAAGGCCGTGCGCGAGACACACGTCGACCACGTTACGCGTCCCGTTGACGTTGATCGTGAACATCATCGGGTCCTTCTTGGGACTCAGATCGATCTTCGCTGCAAGATGGTACACGCAGTCGGCCCCATCGAACGCCGTCGCGAGGTCGTTCCGATCGAGTACCGAACCAGAGATGAAGTCCACGT
Source organism: Myxococcota bacterium (assembly GCA_039177115.1). Lineage (GTDB taxonomy): Bacteria > Myxococcota_A > Polyangia > Polyangiales > Houyiibacteriaceae > SG8-38. The sequence continues at coordinate 30,574 of JBCDFZ010000005.1, read as the reverse complement.
CGAGCCCGTCGAGTGACCCTGGCTTCGCGCCGGGTTCGAGCACACGAACGCGATGCCCTCCATCGAGCAGCTGCCGAACGAGTACGTTCCCAAGACGTCCACCCCCACCGGTCACTACCGCAAGCACGCGCGGGAGTGAAACACGTTTGCCCGGCGCGCTCAACCCGTGTCAGCAGACGCAAACACGCGTCCGACCAGTCGCTTCGCTTCCTCTTGAATGGACGCGAGATGCTCTCGACCCACGAAGCTCTCGGCGTAGATCTTGTAGACCTCCTCGGTGCCCGACGGCCTCGCCGCGAACCAACCGTTCTCGGTCGTTACCTTGAGTCCCCCGATCGGCGCATCGTTGTAGGGAGCGCGTGTCAGCACCTCGGACACCGAGTCCCCGGCGAGCGTCCGGGTTTCGAGCATCGACGCGTCCATCGACTTGAGCGCGGCCTTTTCGGAAGCCGTTGCGGGCGCATCGATGCGTTCGTAGACGGGCTTGCCGAACCGCTTGGTGAGACCCTGGTAGCGTTCGCCCGGGTCCACCCCAGTCACAGCCATGATTTCGGCGGCGAGCAGGTTGAGTAGAATCCCGTCTTTGTCGGTCGTCCAGACGCGCCCGTTCTTGCGAAGGAACGAAGCGCCCGCGCTCTCCTCGCCGCCAAACCCGAACGAGCCATCAACGAGCCCATCGACGAACCACTTGAAGCCGACGGGTACTTCCGCGAGCGGTCGCCCGAGAGCGCGCGCGACGCGGTCGATCATTGCGCTGCTGACCAGGGTTTTCCCCACCGCAGCCTCGGACGACCACGAGCGGTTGTCGAACAGGTAGTCGATCGCGACGCTCAAATAGTGGTTGGGGTTCAGGAGCCCCCAACTCTGCGTGACGATCCCGTGCCGGTCGAAGTCGGTGTCGTTCGCAAAGGAGATGTCGTACTGGTCGCGATGGTCGACCAGCTTGGCCATCGCGTAAGGGGACGAGCAGTCCATGCGAATCTTGCCGTCGTGGTCGAGCGGCATGAACGCGAAGGTCGGATCGATGGCGTCGTTGACGACCGTGATGTCGAGACCATAGCGCTCGGCGATGCGCGGCCAGTACGCAATGCCCGCGCCCCCCATCGGATCGGCGCCGATGCGTAAGCGCGCGTCAGCGATGGCGTCGAGATCGAGTATGGTCTCGAGTGCATCGACGTACGGCGTCATGAAGTCGTAGACGTGCGTCGTAGACCGGGCGACCGCCTCGTCGTAGGAGATGCGCTTTACGTCTCGAAGGCGCGACGCCAAAAGATGATTCGCGCGCTTCTCGATCCACGCAGTCACCTCCGTGTCGGCGGGACCGCCCTGGGGAGGGTTGTACTTGAACCCGCCGTCCTCCGGCGGGTTGTGAGACGGCGTGACCACAATGCCGTCGGCCTCTCGCGGGTGCTGGCGATTGTGTTCGAGGATGGCGAAAGACACCACCGGTGTCGGCGTAAACTGATCGTCAGCCGCGCGAAAAACCTCGACATCGTTGGCCGCCAGCACCTCGAGGGCGCTGCGCGCGGCGGGCGCCGAGAGCGCGTGGGTGTCGATCCCGATGTAGAGGGGCCCATCGATGCCTTCGGCGACGCGGTAGTCGCAGATCGCCTGCGTGGTGGCGAGGATGTGCGCTTCGTTGAAGCTCAGCCGAAACGCTGAGCCCCGATGCCCTGACGTGCCGAAACTGACTCGATGGGACGGCTCTCCAGGGTCTGGAGTTCCATCGAAGTACGCGGCGAGAAGCTTGTCGATGTCGACGAGCATCTCGGGAGGCACGGCGCGGCCGGCAAGCGGATGTGACATGGAGCAGACGTGGGCTTACTTGCCCATCTGCTCTGCAAGATAGCCCTTCGTGCCCACGGTGTCGACGAGGTGGAGCTGCGCCTCGAGCCAATCGATCCCCTCTTCCTCTTGAATGAGGATCCCTTCGAGGAGCTCACGCGTCCCATTGTCCCCGACTTCACGCGCCAGCGCGATCCCGCTGTTGAGGCGTTTGACGGCATCGAATTCGAGCTCGAGGTCGAGCCGGTGCTGTTCGACCGGGTCTTCCCCAACCTTCACGGGAAAGTAGCGCTGCATGTTGGGCACGCCGTCGAGATAGAGGATGCGAGCGATCACGCTGTCCGCGTGCTTCATTTCCTCGATCGACTCTTCGCGCTTCTTCTGGGCGAGCTTCTGGAAACCCCAGTCCTCGCACATCTTGTGGTGAATGAAGTACTGGTTGATCGCGGTGAGCTCAGAGGTGAGCACCTCGTTCAACAACTCGATAATGTCTTTGTGTCCCTGCATGGCGCCGGGAACATAAGGACGCGTTACCGCCCTCGCAAACAATATCCGTGAAGTTGAAATCCGATATCAACTTAAGTTCGCGAGTGCGCTCGCGCGGTCGTTTCGGGGCTACTTTGCAACTGGATCAATCGGTCGATCACGGGTCGACATCCGCCGCACGCGCTTCCTGCCCCGCAGGCATCTACGACTTCGCTTCCGCTTCGGGCGCCTTCGGCAACGCAGCGACGAATGGTGCTGTCATTGACGGCCAAGCAGTGACAAACGAGCATGACTTCCCTTATATACGTCGGAAGTTGAAAATCAAATTCAATATTGGTGGGGGCGGAAATCCTGCGAATTCAGGCCGCGGCGGCCGCGCAGCCCCGCTACTCGGCGGCGTTCTCGGGAAGCTCGACCGCCTCCGCGGCGCGCCCCGTGTCGAGGTCGCCCGGGTCGAGCGCGGACAGCCCCGCTTCTCGAAGAAGCGACAGGTCGGCTTCGTGATCGGGGTTGCCGGTGGTGAGAAGCTTGTCGCCGAAGAAGATGCTGTTCGCGCCCGCCATGAAGCAGAGCAGCTGCGCCTCGCGGTTGAGCGCACTCCGCCCCGCCGAAAGTCGCACGCGCGCATTGGGGATCATCAAACGCGCGACCGCGCAAAGGCGCACCAGTTCGAGGGAGCTGACCGGATCTTCGTCGGCAAGCGGAGTGCCCTCGACGCGAACCAGCGCGTTGATCGGCACACTCTCGGGTTGCGGTGCCAGGTTAGCCAAGGTGACGAGCATCCCAATGCGGTCGTGGATCCCTTCGCCCATCCCGATGATCCCGCCAGCACAAACCGAGATCCCCGCATCAGCGACTCGCTGGATCGTCTGAAGCCGATCTTCGTACGTCCGCGTAGTGATAATTTCCCCGTAGTACTCCTCGGAAGTATCGAGGTTGTGGTTATAGGCCGTGAGGCCCGCATCCTTGAGCTGCTGTGTCTGCTCGTCGTCGAGCATCCCGAGCGTGGCGCAGGCCTCGAGGCCGATCTCGCGTACCCCGCGCACCATGTCTAGAACACGCTCAAACTGTTGGCTGCCCTTCTTCGGGCTCCGCCAGGCTGCGCCCATACAGAACCGACTCGCCCCCGCTTCCCTGGCCTGGCGCGCTTTAGACAGAACGTCTTCGACGTCCATGAGGCGCTCGGCCTCGACACCCGTATCGTATCGGGCGCTCTGGGGGCAGTAGGCGCAGTCCTCGGGACACGCGCCGGTCTTGATCGAAAGCAACGTGCAGAGCTGCACCGCGTCGCGTGGCTGATGGTCCCGGTGGACCTCCTGTGCGCGAAAAAGCAGCTCCGTGAGCGGTAGATCGTAGAGCTCCTGCGCCTCGGCGCGCGTCCACTTCCGTACTTCAGTCATCGTCGGCGATCTCTTAGCCTCTGCGCGCGTGGCAGCGCAAGGTGAGGCCGTTGACGCGCGATCAGCGCCTTGAAACGCCACGATCGGCCGCGTACGGTGCGGGCACCTTGTCCGAAGGCCTCGATTCAGCCCTGCCCTCCGTCACGTCGGTGGCACCCGCAGCGAGGGTTCAATCGCTCTCCCTCTCCGACGTGCCGCCTCTGACCTGGCTGAGCGTAATTGGCTGCGCCGGCGATTTGATCATCACCCGGGTCGTGCTCCGGTCCTGGCCTCACGCCCTGTCGCGGGAGGCCTTCCTGGCGCTTGATCGGTGGGCGGCCTTCAGCAGCAACTTGGCCGCGGTGAGCGCCATCGTCGCCTTGGTGTTCTGTCTGATGGCATACGGCTCCCGCAAGAGCGGACTGCCGCTGTCGGCGCGAATCGGGATTCTCGGTTTTGGGTGGGCTTTCGTTCCGATCGTCACGCTCATGACGTTTCTGCCCCTGGCCTGGACCCGCGTGGAACTCGTGTTGGTCGTCGCAGGCCTCGCACACGCGCTGATCTTGCTACTGATTCTCGCAGGCATTCACTGGCGATCGGCAAAACCCGTTTCGATCGCGCTCGGGCTCCTTCTCGTCGCCTACCTCAGCGGCATTGCATCGCTCATCGTCACGCTCGCCGGCGGAAGGTCGCTTTGGGAACACACCGAGCGACTGTCGTTCGCGTTCCGCTGGTCCGGCGAGCTGGCTTTCCTCGCAGTGCCGTTCGTGCTGGGTCTCTCGCTGCAGGTGCCGTGGAAAAAGCCACGTGGCCAGGTGGCGTTGGTCGCATCCGTGGCCGCGTTGATCGGCGTCGCCGTCGCGCTCTACGCGTGGGGCAACGCTGTGGGCGAGAGCCTTCCCGATCTCTTCTACGGTGCGTTCCGGCTCGATCTCTTCGCGGAGCACGGCGCGATCGGCTGGTACGGCGTTCCCCTCGGCGTGATGGCCGCTGTCGGCGTGGCCGCGTCGCTTTCTGCGCAGGCGGAACAACGCCAGCTCGGCGCCGCCGTACTGCTGCTCCTGTGCACGGGGTATGCACCCCGCACGCCGCTTTCGCTCCTGACGTCGATCCTGGCTGTGGCCCTCGTGTCGCGGGTCGCGCTCGCTCTCGCGCACGCACGGCGCCAAGCGGCTACTTGAGCTTTGAAACCGCCTCGCCCATCCGCGAAAGCCCCTCGCGGATCATGTCGTTGGACGCGGCGTACGAGATTCGAACGTACCCAGGCGCTCCGAACGCCGTCCCGGGGACGACCGCGCAACGCGCCTCCTCGAGCAGGTACCCTGCAACGTCGAGATCGGTTTCGAGCGCCTGATCGCCCGCATGTTTGCCGATCAGGCCCTGCACGCTGGTGAACGCGTAGAACGCTCCCTCGGGAACGCGGCACGACATCCCGTCGATGGCGTTGACCCCGTCGAGGATGATGCTGCGGCGCTCCTCGAACGCCTTGCGCATCGCCTCGATGGGCTCCCAGGGGCCCTTGAGTGCCCCGATGGCGGCGTATTGCGAGACGCCGGCAGGGTTGGTGGTGGCCTGCCCCTGGATTTTGTCACAGGCCTTCGCGACGTACTCCGGTCCGAGCATCCAACCGATGCGCCAACCGGTCATGGCAAACGTTTTGCTCACGCCGTCGACGATGATGATTCGGTCTCGGAGCTCCGGCGCGACCTCGAGAATCGACTTCTGCTCGAAGCCTTCGTAGACGAGCTGCCCGTAGATCTCGTCCACGATGATCCAGAAGTTGTGGTCGGCTGCGACATCGGCCAGCGCTCGAAGATCCTCGGCCGAGTACGCGGCGCCGGTGGGGTTCGACGGAGAGCAAAGCAGCAGCGCTTTGGTCTTCGAAGTGATGGCCGCGCGGAGCGCATCAGGCGTCACCCGAAACCCCTCGGCCTCGTTGGTTTCGATGATCACGGGGTTCGCTCCGGCGAGGCGGACCTGCTCCGGGTAGCTGACCCAGTACGGGGCGGGAATGAGGATTTCGTCGCCCTCGTCATACAGCGCAAGCGCGAGATTGAAGAGCGTGTGCTTTGCGCCCACGGACACGACGACGTCGGAGGGGTCGTGCGAGACGCCGCCTCGACGCTTCGCGGACGCTTCGCAAATCGCCTCTCGGAGCTCGAGGATTCCGCGCGCTGCCGTGTAGCGCGTGGCTCCTTCGTCGATCGACTTCTTGGCGGCCTCGCGAATGTGTTCCGGCGTGTCGAAATCGGGTTCACCGACGCTGAAAGAAAGCACGTCGATACCCTGTGCCTTGAGCTCGCGCGCGCGCTGCGCGACGGCTACGGTAGCGGACGGCTTGACGACACTGAGTCGCCGAGCGACTGGGATGCTCTCACTCATGCGGCGCAGATATCACTGAACCGCGAGGGCATCAACGAGGCGGAACGGGCATCGGGTTCGCAGCGACGTAGCGAAGGTCGCGCTCGAGCTCGGCGATGCCGTCGTTGTTGGCGCGATAGTACCCGCGAACCTGGCCCTGTTTATCGAGGAGCACGAAGTGGTTCGAGTGCATCACCTTTTCGGCGCCGGCCGAGGTGTCTCCCTCGGCGAGGCCTACCTTGAATCCGTTTCGGACGACGTCGACGATCACGGCTTCTTCGCCAGTCACGAACCGCCAGTTGCCCTCCGGGAGCTCGTTGTCGGCCATGTAGGCCTTGATGACCTCCGGCGTGTCGTTCATCGGATCGACACTTACCGAGAGAAATTCGACGTTCGGCACGTCAGAGACGCGCGTCTGGAGCCCCTGCATGTGGGCGGTCAGCCGGGGGCAGCTGGAATTGCAGTGCGTGAACACGAAGTCGGCAACCCAGACGCTTCCGTCGAGGGTTGACCGCTCGAATGCCTCGCCGTTCTGGTCGGTGAGGGAAAACTCCTGAATGCGGCTCAAGACCGGCGGTGGCTCCGTTTTCTTGGTGCAGCCGGCGCTGACCGTGAGGGCTATGGCGAGGAGCGGGAGCGCGACGAGGTTAGAGCGCATCGAGAATGACGGCGGCGAATAGCACAGTGAGGTAGAGCAGAGAGGCGACGAAGAACTTCTTCGCCCAGATTTTCGCGTCCGGGGCCCGGAAGCCGCGGAGCGACTCCGCGAAGAACATGGCTCCCGCGACCAATGCCGTGACGAAGTAGAGCCAGCCCGCAAGGCCGTAGGGAACCAAGAGCAGCGACACCGCCCAGAGCGCAAAACTATAGAGGGCGGACTGGACCTTGGCACTGTGGAGGCCGCTGACGGAGGGCAGTACCTTGAAGCCGGCGCGCTCGTACTCGTCCTGCCGAAAGATCGAAATCGCGATGAAGTGCGGGATCTGCCAGAAGAACAGGATGCCGAAGAGCACCAGGCCTGGCGCGTTCACCGTGCCCGTGACGGCGGTCCAGCCCATCAGCGGCGGGAGCGCACCGGGTATCGCCCCGACGAACAGTGCCGCCGGTGTCCACTGCTTCATCGGGGTGTAGATCGCGACGTAGCTGAGGAGCGCGAACAGCCCGAGAAGCCCGGTCATGGGGTTGACCGCCTGCCAAAGGACGGGAACCGAGAGGAGACCCAAGGCGATGCCGAGCACCAGCGCCCAGGCGGGCTGGAGGCGTCCGTCCGGAAGCGGGCGGTTCGCCGTTCGCGCCATCAGGCGATCGGTGTCGCGCTCGAGGTAGCAGTTGAGGGAGTTCGCCGCGCCCACGACCATGCCGGTGGTGAGCAACATGACCGCCATGGACCCGAGGCCGAGCGTGCCTGGTGCGAGCCACATGCCGCCGGCCGCGGTCACCAATACCATGAGTGTAATCCGGGGCTTGGTAAGCGCGATGACGTCGCGCACCGTGAGCCAGGCGGTGGCTTGTTGGGTAGCTGTAGTCATGAAGGGCGTCGGCCTCGGACGGGCGCCCACTCTGACGCTCCGCGCAAAGCAGGTCAAGCCCTGTTGAGGGAAGTAGGGCTGGGCGCTTTTTGGGTCAAGAACCGCGGCCGAACGAGGCCCAAAGCGCGAGCGCACCCGCGAGGGCGAGGGCGATCCCCACCCCGAGCACGAGCCAAGAGCCGCGGGACCGGGTCGTGGACACGCGATCGCCAACCGGAGCCGGCGGCTCAAACGAGCTCACGGTCGGCGGAGTCGGGATCGGAGTCGGGATCGGCGTCGGCAAACTCGGCGTCCTGAGGGGTTCGTGGCTCTCTCGAGGCTGGACCACGCCCTCGAGCGCCAGGGCGAACGCGGCGGCCGACGAAAATCGTTCGCTTGGCTCTTTCGCGAGGGCACGCATCACTACGGACTCGAGCCCTTCAGGGTACGTCAGGTCCGGTCGTCGCTCGCGAAGTGGGATCGGCGTCGCGTTCACGTGCAGGTCGATGTATTCGATGGGCTGCTTGGCATCGAACGGGAGCTTTCCGGTGAGCAGCTCGTACAGAATGACGCCAAGCGAGTAGATGTCGGACCGCGCATCGAGCGTCTTCCCGTGCGCCTGCTCGGGGCTCATGAACTCGGGGGTGCCGAACACCATGCCCTGCTGCGTGAGCACCATCGAACCGGGACGCATCTGCCGTTCGGTCACTTTGGCGAGCCCGAAGTCGAGCACCTTCGGAAAGTCCCGGATCCCGCCCTGAGTGGTCACGAAGATGTTCTCCGGTTTGAGATCGCGGTGAACGATGCCGACCTGGTGAGCTTCTTCGAGCGCGCCGCAAACCTGCACCATGACTCGCACCGCGCGCTCGGCGTCCATCGCGCCCTCGGCCCGGACCAGCTGTGCGAGGTTGTTTCCGACCAGGTGCTCCATGACGAAGTAGCACGCGCCGTCGTCGAGCTGACCGTAGAGAAACACCCGCGCCGTGTTGGGGTGAGAGAGCTGGCTCATGGCGCGCGCCTCGCGACGAAACCGAGACACCAAGTCGCTTCGGGACAGGTATCGGGCGTGTAGGATCTTGATCGCCACGTTGCGATTCATGTCGGGCTGCTCGGCACGGTAAACGGCACCCATCCCGCCCTTGCCGATCTTCTCGACGATGCGGAACTGGCCGGCGACCTCCTTGCCCAAGTACGAATCGCTCACGCAGTCAGACTAGCACCCGGAGTCGTGACCGGTGAGGAAAGTGCAAGCACCGTGAGCGCGATCCAGATCCCGTCGGCGATCAACAGGTGAACAAGCTGGAGCCAGACGGGCGCCAACAATGCGACGTTGATGAACCCCACAGCGAGTTGAATCAGGGCCAACGACGCGAGGCTCACGAGGGGCACGCGCTGGTCCCGGCTCTGCCCCTTGCGAAAGAGGGTTCCAGCGAGCCAGAGGAGGTACGCGGAACCGAGGATCGCGAGGACCGGGTGCCACACCCGGAGGCGGAGAAACGCATGAGAGGTTGGGGAGAGGTCTGCCGCTAGCGCCTCCTCGAGCGTCTCGAACGGAAAGAGCGTGTCGCCTAGAGCGGCCACTGCGCCGCTGATACCGGCGAGGAGAAGAAGCCCGGCGGCGCCACCGAACAGAACCCGCGTGCGGGAATCCGCGGGCCACCGAACGCCGGCCTCCCGCCACGCGCTCACGGCGAGCCACGTGAGCGACGCGAGGAGCAGAAAGGTATTGATCAAGTGGGCAGACATCCAGCCCGCCCGTGCGGTCGAAGGGTTGTCGGCCACCATGCGGAACAAGACGAGGCCGGCGCCAACCAGCGCCTCCGTCGTCATGAAGAAGAGACTCCAGCCTGCGGCGGAGCGAGTCGCATGGCCGGAGTCGAAAAGCCTGCGCGCGACGATCCACAGCACGAGCGTCCAAACCCAGCAGAGGCCCGAGGTCACCCGATGGGTGAGCTCGACGACGGTTTTCAGAGACGGCTCGACCGGAAGCACTACGCCGTTACAGAGCGGCCAATGGTCTCCGCAGCCGTCTCCCGAAAGCGACGCTCGCACGAACGCGCCCCACAGCACCACGACGACCGTGTAGGGGAGCAGGGCCGTCGCGGCGACGGCAAAACGCTTGTGAACGCCCACCGCGAGACGATGGAGTCGAACTCAGCCGACGTCAACGATGGCGAAACGCATCGTGTGATCGGTGTCCCCGCGCTTGTACTCGACGGTCAAGTCCGATGCCGTGCGAAGCGCCTCCCAAACCGCAGAGGCCTGCTCGGGCCGAGAGATCGAGCGCCCGTTGACGCGAGTCACCACGTCGCCCGGCCTGAGATCGAGCGACGCGTAGGTGAGGTCGCCCGGAAACAGCTTCACGATCCGAAAGCCGACGAAGCGGCCCTGATCGAACGCGGGTTCGGTTTCGATGTTCTGCAGGTAGCTGCCAAGGCCCCGGTCGAGCACCTCGTCGAGCTCGTACCGCTTGATCACACCGTTGGTGCGTCGCGGAGTCATGAGGCTGCTCGAACCCGGAGGGGCGTTCTCTTCTTCCCACTTCTCGTCAACCTTGGGCTGGCGTTCGGCGGGTTCCCAAGGAGTCTCTTCTCCGCCGGACGTCTCCCAGGTGGAGTCGTCCAACATCTCTCGCTGCAGCTTGGTCGTTCCGTCGCATGCTGCGTTGGCGACGAACGCGATCAGCAGGAAGGGCAGAATGAAGCGGGTCATGGCGTCTCTCCTCGGAGCGCGGCGACCTCCGCCCATATCGCGTTGGCCACGTGCTCGATGTCGCGGTTGGCGTCGATGTGACGTATTGCATCATCGGGGAAAAGCTCGTCGATCGTCGAATAAAACGCAGCCAGCTCGGTCTGCATCGCATCGGTCTCGTAGAGCTCCGGGCTCCCTGAGCGGGACCCTCTACGGGACGCTGCAGCCTCGGGGTCGACGTCGAGGATCAACGTCAGATCGGGCCGGCGGGCCTTGCGGTTGAGTTCCCGCACCCACGTCGCGGCGTCGGGGCCGCCTCCGCTACTCACGGTTTGGTACGCAACGGACGAGTAGTCGTAGCGGTCGCTGATGATCGAGACCCCGTCCATCAGGTTGGGGATGACCTCCGCCTCGAGGTGGTCGAGCCGATCGGCCGCGAAGAGCGCGGCCATCGTCGCCCAGCTCGGAGGATGCGCGCCGTGATGTCCGGGGACTACGACTCGACCGGTGAGGATCTGGCGGATCAGCACACCGACCGGTCCGTCGCTCGGCTCTCGCGTGATGTGAACCGGCAGCCCCCTGTCGGTGAGTCGCTCCGCGAGCATCGCGCACTGCGTGGTGGTCCCGGACCCGTCGATTCCTTCGAGGACGATGAAGTGCCCCTCGATCATCGCCTCGTCGCCCTCGCTTCGCCGAACTTGAAAGTCGCCCCCGCCTGGGCATAGACCCGAGTATCCGAACGGCCGCCACCAAACACGTCGCCGAGGATTCGTCGGTCCTGACCCGCGACGATCCCCTCGACCTCGACCCATACGTTCCATTTCCGCGTCACGACGATCTCCAGTGAGCCCCCGAGTCGACCTCGGACGATGTTCTGCCGGGAGTCTGCCACGACCACGTTGCTGTTGGCACCGTCGAAATCCCAGCGATCGCTGTTGAAGTCCATCGCCATCCAGATTGAAAGCGCCCCGCGGGGCGGGAAATGAAGGCTCATGATCGCATCGAGCGTGACGAAGAAGTTGTTGGTGGGGTGCTTGTCACCCGTGACGTCCCGCTGTGAAGGCCCCGCACCCCCGCCGACCGCAAGCTCTCCGCCGAGCGAGAAGTTGTCGCTGACCCGCCACCCGGCTTTCGTGCTCACCGCAACGTCGGTGAGTCGTCCGAAGGTTCCTACCCAAAGCCCGACGTCGAGGAACTTCGTGAGCCCCGTGCGAAAGTCGATCGAGGCGATGAACGGCCATCCCGCGGAGAAATCGAGCGCGGACACACCGACGGGCACCGGCGCCCCCGCGTGCGTGACCGCGTTGCGTAGCGGGTCGGAGCGCCGAGCGTCCCTGTCGGCGGCCGAATCGTCCACGTCCGTCACCACGGGTACGAGAATCACCTGAATGAGGCGTACGCTGTCGCCCTCATCGAGGCGAATCTCCTCGGTATGAGTTCGAAACCCGTCGGCCCTCACCTCGATTCGATGCGGTCCCGAAGGCAGGTCCCCCTCCCAAGGCATCGGTCCTCGGAGCTCCCCGTCGACGAAGAGCTGAGCGTCGGACACGTTCGCCTCGACGCGAAGGGGCACCCCAAGCGGGAAGAGTTCGGCGTACACATCGCAGTTGCGTGAAGGACTGACGGAACAGGATCGCCGCACTTCACGATACCCAGGCGCCTTCACCACCACGCTGTGAGTTCCGAGCTCGGCGGGCTCGATGGTCACCGGCGGGGTGCCGTAGTCGACGCCGTCGATGAAGATAGTCGCTTCAGGGATGTTGGTCCGAACCAGAATTCGAGAGGCGTCCGTGCTGGCTGTCGTGAAGCGGACCGACACCACACGCTCGCGGCCGGCAACCACGGTCACGGTCTGCTCCACGGGCTCGTATCCGGTGGCACGCGCCATCACCACGTGCTCCCCGGGCGCAAGGCCGCCCTTCGCCGCGGGCGCAACCCCGATGTCGACGCCGTCCAGACTGACGATGGCTCCCGGAACGTTCGTGATGACGCGAAGGCTGCCGAGGTCCGGCTCGATTCGAATGGTAGCGTCCACCGTCGCGCGCTCGTCAGCGGTCACCCGGACGACCTTCGAAAACGGAGCATAGCCGTCGCCCGGGCTTTTGATCTCCACGAGGTGGTCGCCCTCGGATAGGCCATCAACCACGAGCGGCGTGGCCCCGCGCTGCTGGCCGTCGATGTAGACCGGAATCCCGGTTACATCCGCCGTCACCAAGAGCGACCCCGACCTCGCCTGCTGCGCTTGGAGCGTGACCGGGATGGTTTCAACCTGGGCACTCTCGAGATCGACCCACTTCGAGAAAGTCAAGAAGCCACGTTTGCCGACCTGAACCAGGTGGCGGCCTGCGGGCAGGGTCGTGCGAAGGGGTACCGTGCCCGCAGGCTCCCCGTCGATCCGAATGGCCGCTCCGGTGGTGGCCGCGTCACCCGCGGTGATCACCACGACGCCGGGCTGCGCGTCCTGCGCGGACGCGCCGTGCGTCACGACGAGCGCCACCACCATGCCCGCGACCCTCATCCACCGATTCACCCTCAGACACCGTTGCATAATTCCTCGGACGTGCCGCGATAGGGCGGATTCACCGATGCCCCGCACCTCGCCCGTGTTTACCCTCCGCGTGCGCCCGGACTAAGAAAGTGGCCGACACGCGGGCCGAGTCTCCGATGAGGCAAGAATTTTCGAGCCAAGGAGTCAGGGCGCCACGAAGAGCGCCTCGAAGGGGTCGGGCTCCTCGAAGGTTTCGACTTCTACGCCGAGCGGAGGCAGCACCCGAGCGACCGGTGCCGGATCGCCTTCTTGCTGAAAGTCGAACTGGTCGATCTCGGCGATTCCGTAGGCGAGTGCCTCGGGGCCGATGCGCTCCCGTTTCGCCATGTGCTCGAGCAGGCGGGTCATCTTTCCTCGCATCCCGCGTGTGAGCGCGTCCCGCTCGTAGGAGGTGTGATAGCGCTTTGGAGACGGGAGGATGCAAGCGAGGAAAGCCGCTTCGGCCGGGCTCAGATCTCGGGGTAGTCGTCCGAAGTAGTACGCCGACGCGTTGAGAAGCCCATAGGTGGCGGGTCCATACTCGATCACGTTGAGATAGAGCTCGAGCATCTCGTCCTTGGTGAGCATGCTTTCCAGCCACCAGGTGAGGATCACCTCCTGCACCTTCCGCGCGATCGTTTTTTCCCGCTTGAGGTAAAGGTTCTTTGCAAGCTGCATCGAGATGGTACTCGCACCGACTACGTAGCGGCCCTCCTCTAGGTTGCGCACCAGTGCGTCGCGGATCGCCCACGGCGCGAACCCACCGTGATCGTAGAAGCGAGCATCTTCGTGACTCAGAACCGCTTCCACCATGAAAGGGCTGACTTCGGCGAGCGGCACCCAGTTGTCGGTCTCGGGGCCAGTCACCATCTGGAAGGTCGTCTCGTCGGGCTCGACGACAGTGTGCCGAAAAGGCTCCTGGAATCGCTCGATGCGCACCCATCGCGGTGCGCGTACGAACTCGCAGAGGTTTCTCACGCGAATCGATAGCTCCGTCGACTCGAGGTCGCGGGAGTCGACGGCGAGGTGCGCGATGCCGCCCCAGGTCCCAGCCCAGGCAAACCCCCGGAGCGATCCCATCACGTCGCCGGGGATCGCGCCGACGACGCGATTGCAGGGGGTCGGCGGCAATCGCGCGGTCACATCGACGCGATAGTGCTCGGACGTTCGCTCGAGCTCGCCGGTGAGCAGCACCCGCGCCTCATTCATTCGCACCTGGGCTTCGTCGACCGTGAGGCGACGGTCTACGGGAAGCCACACGCCCCGACCGCGAACTTCCACGCTCAGCGCTTGAATCGGCTCGGGCGCAAGACGCTCTGAAAAAAGCGAGGCATCGCGGAGCGACACCACGCCGTCGAGGCGAATCTCTCCCGTCGCATCGGCGTCGAGATCGAGCTCGGCGGTCACCGAGCCCGTTTCCGGTTCGTAGAAGGGGACTTCGGGTACGAACGGGGCGACCAGTGCGAGCGACACATCGCGGATCATGACGCTGCCCTCGGCCCGTGCCTCGACGGGTTGAAGCTTCAGGTCGACTTCCACCTTCCCGCCGGTCGAGGTGCGCCCCGACGTCTTGACCGCAAACCAGCCAGCTTCCACCCCCTTCACCGAGAGGTCGAGCCCCTCGATCCGCTCGACCTGACCGCTCGGGGTTCGGCTCTCTACGTCGACGTTCGATACCGAAATGAGGGCATCCGAGCTCAGCCGGGACAGAAACGCGCGACGGCCCGGTTCATCGTCGCCCCCAGCTTCGTCTACCGTGGCAGGAGCGCTTGTCGATCGTTCGCCGAGTACGCTGCTCGCGGCGCGCCGCAGTCGGATCGCAAGCGGGTCGCCCTGCCCCTCTTCGCGGTCGAGCCAGCGCACGCTTCCGCGTTCCATGCCGAAGGAAGCAAGCCTCCATCGACCTTCACTTCGAGAGAGCTTCCCGGTCACGCGACCAACGCGTGCGTGATCTCGGTCCGCGTCACCGATCAGCGACTGGGCCACGGAACCCTCGACGACATCGCCTTCCTTGCGGAGATCGAGGTCGCTCAATCGAAGCAGCGGGCCGTCAGCGTCGCGAACGTCGACGACCGCGTTGCGAAGCACGTAGGTTCGTCCCGTGCCCGACCCGACATCGCGCGTTCCGGCGGACCTCGAGCTCGGCCTGATCGATTTCATCAGCGCCGCAATCGACTCGTCCACCCCTGGACGATCGAGGTTCACAGATACGTCGATACCGTCGGCCTCGATCGAGTCGACGGCTGCTGCGCCGGACCAGAGCGCCCGAAGCGGCGACACCGAGGCCTCTGCTCTTTCGATCTTGATTGTGAGGCCTCCGCTCTCGTCCGTGAGCACGACCTCTCGCAGCGCGGAGTGCCGGAGGCCGAGATCGGCCGCGCCGACTTGGGCCTCGAGCCCCAACCGCGCTTCGAGACGGCTCGCGAGCGCGGAGGGCGCTTGCCGAACGGCCCAGGCCCAAGCAATCGCGAGCACGACCCCGACCGAGACCGCGGCGATCGCCGCACGCCTGTCGCTGAGGAATCGCAGCATGCGGAGAAGATTATGCCGGTTCTGGTTTTGGAATCCTAATAAAGCTTCGTGCTGTCGATCTGGATGGTGACGGGACCGTCGACCACCGATCGAACCAGCATCATGGCCCGAAACCTACCGGTCTCGACCGCAAGTTCCTTGTCGCGAAGTCCGTCGACGACCTCCAAGTACAAGCGCTCGGCTTCCGCGGGAGGAGATGCGCCATCGAACGACGGACGTCGCCCGCGGCGAACGTCTCCGAAGAGAGTGAACTGCGATACGACCAGTACCGAACCCCCGACGTCCGCGACGGACAGCGACATGCGTCCTTCGTCGTTTGGGAAAACGCGAAGACCGGCGATTTTGTCGACCGCGTACCGAACGTCTGAAGGTTGGTCACCGTCCGCGGCCCCGAGATAAACCAAGAGCCCCCGCTCGATCGCACCGACGACTTCTCCGTCGACGGTCACGCTGGCCTCGTGGACACGCTGCACGACTGCACGCACGCGCGTCTCCTAGCACGTTGCGAATCGTCTTGCCCGGTCGAGTCGATGCTCAATACTCACGCGAAGATGAAGCCGGTTGTTGGACTCACGGGGGGTATCGCATGCGGAAAGACGACAGTCGCGGCAATGTTTGGCGAGCTCGGCATCCCCATCATCGACGCGGACGACCTCTCTAGAGAGGTCGTCGAGCCAGGCACACCCGGCCTCGCCCGGATCGTCGAAACGTTCGGAAGCGACGTACTCGACGGCGACGGCAGGCTCGACCGAAAGCGCGTCGCCGACATCGTCTTCGAAGACGAAGCGGCGAGACAGCAGCTCAACGCGATCCTGCATCCGCTGATTGGCGCCGCAGGGGCGCAGCACATCGCCTCGCTCCAAAGCCACGCGGCCCCCTACATCGTCTATGAGGCGGCGCTGCTTGTCGAAACCGGCTCGTACAAGGCGTTCACCGCGCTGGTGGTGGTCAGCGCGCCTCCCGAGGCCCAAAAAGCGAGGCTTTTGGCGCGGGATGGGCTCACAGATGAAGAGGCCGAGGCGCGTATGGCCTCCCAGTGGCCGCTCGACGAAAAGGTCGCCGTGGCCGACTACGTGGTGATGAACGACGGCGATACGAGCCAGACGCGCGCACGGGTCGAAGAGGTGCACGCGACGCTGGTCAAGCGTTTTACGGAGGAAGGTCCGTGACCGACTCGCCCACCACGGTGCTGGTGACCGGGTTTCCGAACCGGCAGCTCGCGGCGCAAGTCGTGCGAGAGCTCGGTCAGGTCCGAGACACGTCCCTGCGTCTCTTGGTAACCGAGGCACAGCGGGAGCGAGCCGAGGCGTGGATCTCCGAGCTCTCGTTGGAGGAGGGAAGCGATGTTTCGCTGCTCGTCGGCGATCCACGGTCCCTCGACCTCGGGCTGAGCGGCGAAGAGTTCCTTCGCCTCGTCGAGGATCTCCAAGTCATCCATCACTGCGCGTGCATCACCGATCCCTCCGGGACCAAGGAGGAAGGCACCGGCAACGTGAAGGCCACCGTCGAGATCCTCGAAGTGGCCGAGAGCGCGCCCAAGCTCGAGCGCCTGGTGTGTTGGTCGAGCGCGATCGTATCCGGGAATCGAGAGGGCTTCGTGATGGAGTCCGACCTTTACGATCGCGACGGTTTCCGAAACCCGATCGAGGAGTCGCTCTATCAGGTCGAGCAGATGATGAGGGAGGCGTCGGAGGAGCTTCCAGTAGTCATCGTGCGCCCCGCCCTCCTCGTGGGCGACTCCGTCACGGGCGAGGCCGAAGAACTCAACGGCATGTACCTGCTAATTCGGTTCTTGCTGAGTGCACCGGACGACTACCGGTTGCCAAGCCCCTCACGAACTGGCGTGCGGATCAGCGCCGTTCCGGTCGACTACGCTGCGCGCGCGGGCCTTCGCATTGCCGGCGACGACCGCGCGCTCGGCCGAACGTTTCATGTGGTCGATCCCAAGCCGGTCACGGTGCAGCACGCGCTCCACCTGTTTACCGAGGCGACCGGGAAGCCGCTTCCCCGAGAGCACGACCCACTCAACCTGGCCACGGCGCTCCTTCGGGCGCCGGGCCTACAGCGATTCACCCACACCACGCGAGCGTTCCTCGACCACCTCAGGACCGACGTGATGTACGACGACAGGAACTCTCGCGAGATCTTGGCCGATAGCGGGATCGCGTGCCCTCCCCTCGAAGCCTACGTCGACCTGATGGTCGACCAGGCGCGGCGCGGCCCGAACGACGCCGCCTAGAGGCCGTCGTCGTCCTCGGACTCTATCGGGTCGGGTTCCGATTCGGACTGACGGTCGTTCTTCCACGTTTCGTATTTGTCGCCGACCGCTTTGCTTGCCTTGGTGGCAACTGAGATCGCACCCGCGAGGTAGAGGAGGACGATCGTGCGGCGAGCGCTCGTCCGATCGTAGGAGAGCACCTCGCCGGATTCGTCCACCGTCGCGGAGAGCGCGTCGCCCGACCCGAACATCGCCGTGGTGCCCACGGTGAAACGGTAGCCGTTGTAGTCGAGCCCAAAGGCGAACGAAGCGCCCCAAATGTTGACCTGGTCGGGGGTGAAGGTGTCGGTCTGTTCGGGCACGCCGGGCGCCGCCGAGATGTTGCTGAAGACACCGCCCGCGATCACGACTTTATCGAAGCGGTGCTCCGCACCCACGGAAAAGTTGGGAACCGCCCGCCGCCTGGTGTCCCCACTGAAGAACACGCCGGCACGGCGAACCGTCGAGGGCGGATCGACCTTGATCAACCGACCTGCCCTCACGGGCCCGATGACACTGGCATCGAACGAGAGCAGCGACTTCTCGTTGAAGCGCCACGAGAAGCCCGCCGTGAGCTCGAACGGCATGGGAAGACGCGCGCCGACGCCGCTCTCGTCGAACAGAAGGAACGTGCCGTCTTCACCCGGGAACGTCGTGGTGGTCCGCCGCAAGAAGCGACCCGACTGACTCAGCGGGATGCCGGGTGGCTGGAACATCGCACCCACCTTCCACTGGTCGTTGACGTCGTGCAGCCACCCGAAGCGGGGGACGAAATGGTAGGCCCTCGCGCGAAGATCGCCGCTCGCGGTCACGGACTCCGCACCCAGCCGAAGCCCGGTGTCCGCGTTGAAGGTGCCTCCTCGCGCGAGTCCGATGTCCTCCCTGTAGCTCTGGCTCTGGTCGGCGAGATAAATGGTGAAGCCGACCGAGGATAGCCGGGTGACCTGAGCGGCGAAGGAAACGCCGTACCATCGGTTGCGGTAGCGACTGTCGATACGAATATCGCTCGAGTTCTGCTGGTCGAGCTGGGAAAAGGAGTCCCCGAAGTTCTCCCTCGCGACCTCGACAGTGCTGTAGCCGAGCGCGAACTGGTGATCGCGGCCGTGCTTCGCCCGTCCGAAGCGGGCCACGGTGCCGACGAAGCGCGGAAGCGTCGCCGTGGTCTTCTTGACGAAGTTGGTCTCCGCGGCGGGAGCAACGAACGCGTCATCGACCCTCGTCCGCGACAAAAGCAGCGAGCTGAAGCTCCCGAGAAGCTCGAAGCGCCCCCCGCTCGTCATTCCGGCCGGATTGAAATACGTCGCGGAGGGATCGTTCGCGAGCCCTGTGAACGCGCCGCCGAGGCCTACCGCGCGCTCCCCAATGGGGACGGAACGGTAGTAGAGCGCCTGGGCTCCAGCACTCGAGGCGGGCCCCCACGCCAAGGCCAAAGCTGCCCAAAGGAGCGCGACCTCGAACCTCTTCGGGGGCCTCGCAGCGCGAATCATCGGCAACACAACGGCGTTTATGACGAATGGCGCGCGAAGTGAAAAGACTTTCTTTCAGCTTGGCGCATGACGACGCCCGCGGACCGTGGCATGCTCGTCACTACCTTGCCGTTGGGGAACCCATGAGAACGCACTGGGCTTACGCCCTCGCGACATACGGGGCTTTAGTCGCGCTCACCCTCTCGGCGAGCCCAGCGAGCGCCCAGACGGCATGCGAAACGCAGTGCATCGCGATCACCGGTGGGTGTCCAAGCACGATCGTATGTCCGGGAGGCGGGTTCTGCTTTGGGACGCCCGGGGACGACTGCATCTTCGGAACCCCGACGGCGGACTTCATTTTCGCTGGCGCGGGCAACGACTGTGTGTGTGGAGATGCGGGCGACGACACCATCAACGGCGACGCGGGGACCGACACGATCTTCGCCGGCGAGGGAACCGACACCGTCAACGGAGGCGACGATCCGGACCTGATTCAAGGGGATGAAGGCGCCGACAACCTCAACGGAGACGACGGCAACGACATCATCCTCGGAGGGATAGGAAACGACACGGTATCCGGTGGGCCGGGGGAAGACACGATCAACGGCGACGAGGGCAACGACGTTCTCGAGGGCGGCGCCGACGACGACATCATCAGCGGACAGGGTGGCTCGGACACACTGCGTGGGGGTGAGGGCAACGACGAACTGTTCGGTCAAGATGGGCCGGACGAGCTCGATGGCGGGCCAGGGCTCGACGAACTCGAAGGCGGTGGAGAGAACGACACCTTGATTGGTGGCGACGATGCCGATCTCCTAGACGGAGGCGATGGCGACGACACGCTGCTCGGCAACGACGGGGATGACCTACTCCTCGGACAGGCGGGATCCGACGAGCTCGACGGTGGCATTGGAAACGACGAGCTCCGCGGAGGCACAGAGAACGACACGCTCAGCGGTGGCGAGGGTGAAGACGTTATCTTGGGAGGCGACGGGGACGATTTCATCAGCGGCGGACCGGGCATCGACACCCTCGACGGCGAAGACGGCGAGGACACGATCAACGGCGACGCTGGGAACGACATCATCAACGGAGGCACAGGTCTCGACGTCATCAACGGAGGTCCTGACGACGATTTCGTCTTGGGCGGCGAGGGCCCGGACATCATTAATGGAGACGACGGAGACGACAATCTCAACGGCGAGGGCGAGAACGATCGCATCGACGGGGGCGCCGGCATCGACACGGTCAGCGGAGGCCCTGGCACGGACGTGTGCATCAACTTCGCCATGGAAGACCTCACGTGTGACCTCCTCACCCGCGCGACGGTCGATTCGTTCGCGGCTTTTCTCGAACGCGGAACGCGGGTGCTTCGGTGGTCCACTTCTTCGGAGTCGGGAACCCTAGGTTTTCGCGTGGTGCGAGAAGAGGACGGCCGGCAGATCCCCGTGCACGACGGCTTGCTGCCTGGGCTGCTCGATGCGCCGCAGGGAGGTGTGTACGACCTGCGAGACGACGGGACCCCGCTCCGCGAAGCTGCGAGGTACTGGCTCATCGAAGTGGAGGTTGGTGGCCTCGAAACGCAGCACGGTCCGTATGACGTGCGCCCGACCTCCGAAGGGGAGAGCGTCATCGCAGCGGGCCATGGCTACGGACGCTCCCCCCACATCGCGCCATCATCGGCGCGCGTCGAGAAGAGCGAAGACTTCGACAAGCAGAGCCCCGGTGACCCGGTGGCAGTCTACTTCGGCGTCGAGGAGACGGGGCTCTACGAGGTTTCAGCGGAGGACATCGCAGCCAGGCTTGCCGTATCCTCGGACACCGTCCGCGACTGGATTGAAGCCGGGAACCTGTCTCTCACGGAAGACGACAGGCGGATCGCATGGTCCGCGGCGGAAGACGGATCGTCGATCGCATTCTTCGGGCAGGTGCGCGAAAACCTCTACACCACGGAGCGCTTCTACCGACTGAGCGTCGGCGCGGGTGATTCCGTCGCGCTGCAGTCCGGGGTGCCGGGGCCGGCGACCGACGGGCTGACGTTCGTTGGGCGCGAGCACCTCGAGGACAACGCCATCCCGGGTATCTTGGTGTCGCAGGATCCCGACGACGATTACTGGTTCTGGCAGCTCGTCACGGCCACCGAGGTGATGCCGATCGACGCGTCGGTGACGTTCGGGCTCGAAAGCGTGGCGGGCGGCGGAACGCTCTTGGTTCGGTTCCACGGCATCTCCGACGAGGCGCACATGGTCGACGTCGAGCTGAACGGAACACTTCTCGGAACCACGGCGTTCGACGGCATCACCCGGCACGATGCCGAGTTCGAGGTTCCCGACGGAGTCTTCTCTGAGGGCGACAACACGCTCGTCATCCGAGCACCAGAGCCGAGCGACAGCATGCTGTATCTCGACTCGGCGGACGTCCGCTACACGCGCAACTACGCCACCACGCGCGCCGCCCTGCCCTTCGGCGCCGATCTAGACGCGTCGGTGTCGATCGACGGTATCGACGGCACCTCCCCGCGCGTCTTCGACGTGACCGACCCCACGCAACCGATCGAGCTCGTCGATGTAGCTGTCGACGACGGCGCCGTGACGCTCGCTGTGGAGAGCGGCCGCGAGTACTTCATCGCCACGGCGGAAGCCACCCTTTCCCCCTCCTCTTCGTGGGCCGACGTGGCTTCCAACTGGAGGAACGGCGCGATTCGCGCGCGGCACGTGATCATCGCGCCCGCTCCGTTCACCGACGAAGCCGAGGCACTTGCCGAGTACCGTCGCGCAGACGGTCTCACCTCGGAGGTCGTCGAGCTCCAGGACATCTTCGACGAGTTCTCGTTCGGGACCCCCGACCCGAACGCCATCCGCGCATTCCTCGCGTACGCGTACGACAACTGGGAAGAACCGCCCGAGTTCGTCGTTCTCGCGGGTGACGGGTCGTTCGACTTCCGCGACGTGTACGGCTTCGGCGGGAACTTCATCCCGCCCCTGATGGCGCTGTCGCTCGATGGGATCTTGTCCTCCGACTCGCTGTTGGGAGACGTGGCCGGCTCCGACGGCCTGGCGGAGATTGCCGTTGGGCGTCTGCCGGTCTCGAGCGAGGCCGCGCTCGAAGCGTCCATCGCCCGAATCATCGACTACGAGGGCGCGTTCGAGAGCCTGGACGACCGTGCGCTCCTGCTTGCCGACGCCACCGACGAACTACAGGGAGGAGACTTCGCGAGCCTTCAAGACTCGCTCGCGATCGCCCTTCCCGAAGGGTGGAGTGCCACCTCCGTGTACCGGACCGACTTCGAGGACGCGGCCAGCACGCGGAGCGCGTTCGTCGACGCGGTCCAAGATGCGCCTCGCGTCGTGAACTACTTCGGGCACTCAGGCACGACGGCCCTCGGTCTTACCGAGAACCTCTTCGACGTCGAAGACGTCGACACGCTCGACACGACCGGTGCGCCTCCGATTTTTGCAATGATGACCTGCGGCCTCTCCCGCTTTGCGGTGCCATCGGGCCTCCTCACGGAGGGGGTGTCGCTCGGTGAAGCGTTGGCGCTCGATCCGACGGTCGGCGTGGCCGTCATCGGTTCGTCGGGCGAGTCGGTGCACCAGAGGGTCATCGACGTCTCGACGGCCTTCTTCGACGAACTGAGCGCAGGACGCGAAGCGCGCCTCGGTTCCATCGTCAATCGCGTGTTCCGAACGCTCGACGCGGACGGGGCAGAGCTCACCCGCGAACTGGCGCAGGTGTACCACGTGTTCGGCGACCCGGCGCTTCGCGTCGCCAAGGTCGTAGACTCCGGCCCCGGTGGTACGGGTGGCACGGGCGGTTCGTCGAACGGAACGGGCGGAAACCCGGGCAGCGGCGGCACGGTCACCCTCCCCCCGGAGACGACGAGCGGCGGCGGATGTCACGCGACGCCTGGCCGCGGAGCACCCTGGGCAATCCTGGTTGCGATGTTCCTCCTTCCGCTCGCAGTTCGACGGCGACGCGACCGCTAGACGGCACGCGTCGACAGCGCCGAGCGACCTAGGTGCCGGCGAGCGTCATCGACGAAACGCGAAAGGTCGGGGACGCGATCGCGGTTCGATACTCGAGGTCGTCGGCCACGGCGTCGATTCGTTGCAGAAGCTGATCGAGGTTGAGTGAGATCGTCACTTCGGAAACGGGCTCGGCGAGCTCACCGTCGCGAATGAGAAACCCCGAGGCCCCGCGACTGAAATCCCCCGTGACCGCGTTGAAGCCGAAACCCATCATCCCGGTGACGTAGAGCCCGTGCTTCGTGTCAGCGACGAGCTCGTCTCGGGTTTGTGTGCCCGACCGGAGCACCAAGTTGCTCGTCGATGCGGAGATACCTCCGGCCGGAGAACGAGACGCACTCGCGGTACTGGCGAGGCTGAGCTTGCGCGCGCTGTACGTGTCGAGGAGGTAGCTCTTCAGCACGCCGCCCTCGACGACCACGTTGCGACGGGACAGAAGCCCTTCGCCGTCGAACGCACGCGAGCCCGGCGCGCGCGGAATGAGCGGGTCATCGACGATGTCGATCAGGTCGCTTGCCACCTTGGTGCCCACGCGATCGACCAGATACGAGCTCTTTCGCCAGATCGATCCCCCGAGGACGCACCCCGCAAGGAGCCCGACGATCGCGCGGGCGGCGTCGCGGTCGAACACCACCGGCAGCTCCTGGGTGGGGAGTTTACTCGCACCGAGCTGTGCGACCGTCCGGCGCGCTGCCTCGCGGCCGACCTCGTCGCTCGGCTCGACGTCGGCGTAGTGCCTCGCCGCCGACCAGTAGTAGCCGCTTCGCTTCTTGCCGCCCTCATCGTCGGCGACGGGGTTCACCACCACCGAGGCGTAGGTACCGCGGTCGCTTCCGTGAAAGCCGCCGCTCGTGGCGAGGGCGCTGGCGCCGGTCGCGCGCGTGAACGAAGAGCCCTCGCTGTTGGTGATCCGCGAGTCCAGCTCGAACGCAGCCTTTTCGCCAGACAGCGACCGCTCCAGCGCTTCGGCGGCGACCACGCGGCTCACGGTCGCATCGAAGGTGTCGAGCGCGGTCCAGTCGGAGGCTCGCGATAGCTCAGCCGAGTCAGGTGGCCCGGCAAACTCGTCGGGCTCGCTCAGGCGGGCGAGCTCGAGCGCGTCCGCGATCAGAGTACGCTGCCCGTGGGGGCTGAGGTCGCTCGTGTACGTGGACGCAACCCGCTTCCCCAGCATCACGCGGAGGCCGAGAGCTTTCGAGCCCGCCTCCTCCACGAGCTCGGGTTCGCGCATCCGAACTTTGACCGACAGGTGCGAGCCGCTGTGAACACTGGCTTCAGCCACGTCGGCTCCGGCTTCCACCGCACGGTCGACGACCGTCTGCCCGAGCTCGAGAAGCTCTCGCTCGTCGTCGCTGGTCGCGCTCATCCGCCACCCACCTGGGTGCCGCCCACCGTCATCGGCGAGATCTTGATCGTCGGACAGCCGACGCCCACCGGAACCGACTGGCCCTCTTTGCCGCAGGTCCAGATCCCGTCGGACACCGAGAAGTCGTGGCCGAGCATGGTGACTTTGCGCATCGCGTCCGGCCCGTTGCCGATCAGATTGACGCCCTTGAGCGGGGCGGTGAGTTTCCCGTCCTCGATCAGGTACCCCTCGGTCAAAGAGAACACGAAGTCCCCGTTCGAGATGTCGACTTGCCCTCCACCAAACCGTTTGGCGTACACGCCTCGCTTCACGCTGCGAATGATGTCCTCGGGAGAGTCCTCACCGGCCAAGAGCATGGTGTTGGTCATCCTGGGCATCGGATGAGAGCGGAAGCTCTGCCGTCGCCCGTGACCGTCTGGGCTAGTCCCGAAGAAGTCGGCGCTGTGTCGGTCTTGCATGTATCCCCGGAGCACGCCGTCCTCGATGAGCACCGACCGCGTGGGAAGCTGACCCTCGTCATCGACGTTGATCGAACCGCGGGAGCCCTCGAGAGAGGCGTCGTCGACCACGGTGCAGAGCGAACTCGCCACTTCCTCGCCCACGCAGTCGCTGTAGTTGCTCGTCTTTTTGCGGTTGAAGTCGGCCTCGAGCCCGTGGCCAACCGCCTCGTGCAGAAGAATACCACTGTCGCCGGGGCCGAGGACGACGTCCATCTCGCCCGCCGGCGCTTCGCGAGCGTCGAGCATGGTCACCGCCTGGCGAACCGCCTCCTCTGCATGCCACTCCGGGCTTCGCTCATCAAAGTAAGCGAGTCCGACCCGGCCTCCGCCACCGGAAGAACCCGACTGACGCTGCCCGTCATCCTCGACAATCACGCGCACGCCGAAGCGAATGAGCGGCTGACGATCGCGAGCCATGTGCCCGAGGCTGTTGGCAATCAGGATCTCGCGGACGCTCTCGTTGAACGAGGCGTCGACGCGCACCACGCGTGGGTCGGCGGCTCGCGCCGCACGGTCGGCTCGCTCCAGAAGGGCCTTCTTGGTGAGGCCGTCGACGTCGAGCGACTCCTCGTCAACTCGGTAGCGACTCGGCAGCTCTCGCTCGCTGACGTCGACGGGATCGACGGACCGCGCTCCCGACGCGATGCGCGCGGCCGTCTCGGCGGCTCGCTTCATGACGTCGTAGTCGAGGTCTTCGCAGTAGGCGTAGCCCGTCGCATCGCCCTTCATGACGCGAACACCGAGGCCCATCGATACCGCGCGACGCGCAGACTTCAGAATCTGCTCGTCGTAGACGTAGCTCCCGCTCACCGCGTACTCGAAGAACAGGTCGGCGTAGTCGCCACCGTGTTCGAGCGCGACGCGAAGAAGGCGCTGAGCGACGTCGGCGTCGATCGCGTGATCCCCCCCTTCGCCGAACGGTGCATGGTAGCGGCCTGCCATCAGCTGAAGGCGCACTCTAGGGCGCGATGTACCCGCTGGCCAGCAACTAGCGACCAAGAAAGTCGATCACCGACGCGATGATGCGGTTCTGACGCACCTCGCCAAGTCCGGCGAAGATCGGAAGGGCAAGGACTTCCTCGCTGGCCCGTTCCGCGACGGGAAGCGACCCCGCCTCGTACCCAAGCGCAGCAAAGCACTCCTGACGGTGCAGCGGGACGGGGTAGTAGATGGTGGTCGCGATCTGGTCGCCCTTCAAATGCTGCTGAAGCGCGTCGCGCCTCGATGTTCGAATCACGTACTGGTTGTAGATGTGGCCCTCGAAACGCCGGAAGGGTGCGGTGAGAAGGGCCGAATCGAGCTTCGCGTCGGCGAAGGCCGAATCGTAGGCGTCCGCGTTCTGCCGGCGCCCCTCGGTCCATCCGGCGAGCTCGGGCAGCTTGATCCGAAGGAGCGCGGCTTGAAGTGCATCGATCCGGAAGTTCCCGCCGACCACTTTGTGATAGTACTTGGGCTTGCTCCCGTGGGCGCGCATCACGCGGGCACGCTCGGCAAGGTCGGGGTCCTGCGTGGTGACCAGGCCTGCATCGCCAAAACCGCCGAGATTCTTCGAGGGGAAGAACGAAAAGCAACCGTAGTGCCCGAGACCACCGACACGGCCGATCGGGCTCTCGGTGCCGATAGCCTGGGCGGCATCCTCGATCACGAAGAGCGAGTGCGCATTCGCAACCTCGCAGAGCGTCGTCATGTCGCACGACTGCCCGAAAAGGTGCACCGGTAGAATCGCCTTGGTGTTCTCGGTTATCGCGGCTTCGATCTGCGTGACGTCGAGGTTGAACGTGTCGGGACGAATGTCGACGAACACGGGGGTCGCGCCTACACGGGCAATGCATCCGGCGGTCGCAAAGAACGAAAACGGTGTGGTGATCACCTCGTCGCCGGGTCCGATTCCGAGCGACATGAGCGCAACAATCAAGGCATCGGTCCCACTCGACACCCCGATGGCGTGGTCAACTCCGAGGTAGTCGGCGACCTCGCGCTCGAACGCCTCGACCTCGGGTCCCAAGATGAAGCGTCCCGACCGAATGACTTCGGCCGCCTTGGCGACGAGTGCGTCCGTCAGGGGCCCGTTTTGCGCCGCGACGTCCAGCATCGGGATGGGGTCGTCGGCCATTACTCTGCTCGCGTGCATGTCGTCTCCGTCAACTCGTAGCGGTCGCCACAGCGAGCGCATTTTCCGCTCTTGGGTAGGATCTCTCCGCACCGGCACGCCCAGCCCGCGCGATGCGCCGGGTTCCCGAGGACGACGGCGTGGGGCGGCACGTCTTTGGTCACGACGCTTCCGGCGCCGATGAGCGCGTAGGGCCCGATGGTGTTCCCACAGACGACGGTAGCGTTCGCGCCCACGGTGGCCCCTCGGCCCACCTTCGTCGGCGCGAACTCGTCTTTGCGTTCGACGTGCCCTCTCGGCGTTCGAACGTTCGTAAAGACGCAGCTAGGGCCGAGGAATGCGTCATCTTCGACGGTGACGCCGGCGTACACCGATACGTTGTTCTGGATCTTCACGCCGCGGCCTACACGAACGCCCTTGCCGACGAACACGTTTTGCCCGAGCACCGTGCCCGCGCCGATCCGCGCCTCGGCGGACACGTGGCAGAAGTGCCACACGCGAACGTCGTTCCCGAGCTCCGCGCCCGCGTCGACTACGGCGGTTTCGTGAACGAACGGGCCGGCCATCAGCTCGCTCCGTTGAGCCCGATCCGAGCGCCACCTCGAGCGAGGGACGCCGCCCCACCCTCCAGTGCGCGAACGACGTCGAGTCCCGACCGCCCGTCCGCGAGCGGCGCCTGACGCGTGCGAACCGCTTCGAGAAACGCCATGCACTCGCGACGGAGCGGCTCTGCCATCTTGAGCGCCAGGATCCGGATGTCGCCCGTACGAATGCGAACGCCCTCCTCGTACGAGAGCGTTTCGGGCGGTTCCACACCCTTGTCGAACACCGCGAGCTTCTGGTCTGGAGAGGTGTCGTTGAAGACAGCCATCTTGCGGTCGCCGACCACGGTCAGCTTGCGAATCTTGTGCGGGTCGAGCCAGCTCACGTGAACGTGCGCCATGCGGCCTCCCGGATAGTGAAGGGTCGCAAACACGACGTCTTCGACCGCTCGCTCCGGTTGCAGGTAGCAAGACCCTGTGGCGCTCACCGCGATCGGCGATGCGTCGAATAAATAGTTGGCGACGGAGATGTCGTGCGGAGCAAGCGACCACCACGCGTTTTCGTCCTGGCGGACCACCCCGAGGTTGACGCGCTGCGCGTAGATGTAGAGCACGTCGCCGAGTTCACCGCTTTGAACCAGCGAACGCAGCTCTTCGACCGCGGGGTGGTAGAGCAAGAGGTGCCCCACCATCAAGATACGACCCTGGGCCTCCGCTTGTTGGCAAAGCTGAGCGGCTTCCTCACTCGACAAGCAAAGCGGCTTCTCGACGAAAACGTCTTTGCCGCCTGCGAGCGCGGCCTCAGCCAGCTTGAAATGTGATGGAGCATGTGTGGCGATGACGACCGCGGAAACCGATGAGTCCCCGAGGGCGGCGTCCGCGTCCGCGATCACGGCTGTGCCAGGATAGTTCGCGGCCATCGCGGAACGAATCCCGTCATCCCGGTCACAGATGTAGCGCAGGTCCGCGTCTGGGATCGCTGCGTAGTTTCGAACGTGGTTTTTGCCCCAGCCTCCGGCGCCAACCACGGCAATGCCGATCTCGTCGCTTCCGCTCACGCGGCCCCCCGTCTCATCGGCTCAGCTTAGCAGGCCAGCGAGTACGACCGAAAACTACTCGCCAAACGGTCAGCGGAGCATCGCGCGGCACTCGGACACGTACTGTCCCCGGCCGAGTTTCGCGCAGTTTCGGTACGCCTGCCGCGCTCCCTGCCGGTCGCCGCGTGCTTGCCGAGCGGCGCCGAGGACAACCCACGCGAGGGCGTTGCTCGGGTCGATGGCCGTCGCGCGCTGAGAGAGCTCCGCGGCTTCACGCGCATGCTCGCGGCCGAGCTGCAGCCTAGCAAGCTCGGCAAGCGCCGCGCTTCCCTCCGGGTTCAGCTCGATCGCGCGTCGGTACCCAGCCGTCGCTCGCGATCCTCGCTTGAGTTTGCGCGCAAGGGCGAGCTGAGCATCGTAGGTGTCAAGCGCCCCCGTCTTCGGATAAATGGCGGGCTCGCCCGAGTCGGTGAGCATCGGGCTCGCAGCCTGAACACCGACCTCTCCGATGGGGGAAGGTTCTGCGGCCGGTGCGGTAGCCTCTCCTTGCGGTGTCCGATCGCCCTTCGACTCCTCGGACGGACGTTCGCCGGAGCGGGGCGCGGCGGCGGGCGCGTCTGGCTCGGCCGGTTGCCCGGGCTCTTCGGCGTACATGTTCGCCTCCTCGAGCGCCGCCCGGCCAATCTGCTCCTCGGCTTCGCGACCCGAGAGCACCACGGCAACGATTGCCAAGAAACCAGTAAAGAGCGCGAGCCACATGAACCGCGTCGAGTCGGTGGTGGAGGACGCCTCGGATGAGGCTTGGTTTCGTGCCGCCACCGGAATCGTCGGCGGAGTGGCCGGTTTGAGGGAAGGCGGCTGGCCCTCAAACACCTGCCCGTAGGTGAGCGGCGGCGGATCGACTTCGGGGGGCTCGCGATACTCGATCGTCTCTCGGTCGTGCACAGCGTCAGGTTTTGAGGCATCGGAGGCCTCGCCGTCGCCCGCAGGCGCCGCCGGCGGGGGCGAAGAACGAACGAAAGGTCCCGGCGGAGGATCCGAATCGATGACGGCGATCGCCTCGGCGACGTCGGGATCGCTCCGAAGCTGCTCGAGGGTTTGGTCCCAGTCGCCCGGTGGCTCCGGCGGCTGGGCTTCGCGCCCTTCCGGAGGCGCGTCCTTCGGAAGGCGACCGGCCCAGTTGAGGATCGTGCCGCCACCCTGCACCGCTTGGAAACCGCCCGGGGTCCGCTTTCGTTTGTCCTCGACGTCGGGGTTCGGCGACGAGTCGGCCTCGGGTGCCAGAGGTTCCGGTTTGGGTTCGGGTTCGAGGGCGTCGGCCAGTGACTTGAGCTCCTCGCGCGGCTCGTCCTTCGCCGGTTCCGCCGCGCCTGCCATTCCCGAGGGCGGCGCGGGCAGCTCGTCCTCGGGTGACACTTTGGGGGGCTCACCGGTCGCCGGCGGCGGCGCGGGCGACCAGCCGGCGAGCGCCGCGGCTTCCGATCCCGACGCGGGGGCAATCACCGTGGGCGGCTGCGAAGCGGGAACCCACTGCTCGGGGTCGCTCG
Source organism: Myxococcota bacterium (assembly GCA_039177115.1). Classification (GTDB taxonomy): domain Bacteria; phylum Myxococcota_A; class Polyangia; order Polyangiales; family Houyiibacteriaceae; genus SG8-38. The sequence goes on along the minus strand of JBCDFZ010000005.1, from coordinate 455 downwards.
ATTCGGGATAGGAGGCCGGCGGCAGACGGGTCGCTTCGGGCGACGGCAACGACTCCGGCGTCGGCACCAGCTCGGAAACCGGTCTGGCGCTCGGATTGGTCACCTCGTCCTGAACCTCGGGCACAGCCGACGCGGGTGGCACCGAGACCGGGACCTCGGCGGGACTCGACGACGGCGCGAGTTCAGTGACGGGGAGCGCCCCGAGCGAAGGAACGGAGAGCGGCGTCATCGAGGCCTTCGGGCCCGGCCCAGGCCCGGGAATCGTGTCGATCGGGACCTTGGGCGGCGGCGAGGATACCGGCATCTGAACCTGAGCCAGAATCGGGATGCTGTCCTTGACCTCCCCGACCTCCCGAACGATTCCCTCGAAGTAGAGGTCGACGAGTTTTCGCAGCGCTTCGACGTGGTCGCCCTTGTGCGCCTGAATCGCCGCCCCGATCGTGCGCTTTCCGTCG
>JBCDFZ010000004.1:0-188683 GCA_039177115.1 Myxococcota bacterium | reverse complement strand
ATGGAAGGCTACATTCAAAGCATCCCGGGTGTCGGTCAGGCCGTCGTCGTCGGCGATCGTCAGCCGTTTCTGTGTGCACTGATCGTACTCGACCCCGAGGCACTTCCTGCGCTCGAGGAAGCGTCAGGCGTCGGCGGACTCGGTGACGTGGCTACCGCCGCTGCGAGTTCCGAAGTGAGAAAATTCATCGAGGCGCAGATCGAACAGGTCTGTAACAGCAAGGTCGCGCGATACCAGACCATCAAGAAGATCAACGTCCTTCCGACCGTGTTTAGTGTCGACGGCGGCGAGCTTACCCCGACGCTCAAGGTGAAGCGCAACGTCGTGAACGAGAAGTACGCCAAAGAGATTGGCGAGTTCTACGCGGGCGGCACCGCTCGTCCCGAGGCGCGCGCCTAGAGAAAGCAGGCAGCCCTTCGTTTGAGGGGTTCACACCGGTCGCCTCGGGTCCCATGAACCGAGAGCGGGAGACTCTCCCACGGAAAGGCGCGTAGTCATGACCAAACCGGTTTGCGTGGTGATTGGGATTGGGCCGAAGAACGGTCGTGCGTTCGCGGTCCGCTTCGCCAGCGAGGGATACGCCGTTGCGCTGCTGTCTCGATCAACGGACTACTCGAGCGGCCTCGCCGACGAGACTGGCGGAAAAGCGTATGCCTGCGACGTCACCGACCCGGCGGCAATCGAGCAGGCCTTCACCGCTGTCCGCCGTGACCTAGGCGAGGTCGACGTGCTGCTCTACAACGCCGGCTCGGGCATGTTTGGCACGTTTGACGACGTTCCGGACGCCGAGTTCGAAAAGGGCTGGCAGATCAACGTGCGTGGGCTTCTGCAAAGCGTACGGCAGGTCGTGGGCTCGATGCGGGAGCGTGGGAGCGGCGCGATCATCGTGACCGGGGCGACAGCGTCCCTTCGCGGAAAGCCCTTCACCGCGGCGTTCGCCTCGGCGAAGGCGGCCCAGCGGAGCCTTGCCCAGTCGTTCGCGCGACAGCTCGGCCCTGAAGGCATTCACGTCGCCCTCGTCATCGTCGACGGCGGGATCGGCGACGACGAGTCGGAGGATGACGGCTCGCATCTGCGACCGAGCGACATTGCGCAAACGGTCTACCATCTCGCGAAGCAGCCGAGGTCGGCCTGGTCGTTCGAGGTGGACGTTCGGCCCTTCAAAGAGACCTGGTAGTCGGCTCGCTCAAACGACGAAAGCCGACCCTCCAAGGGGGGGCGGCGACGCTCTCGAGCTCTTGCGTGCCCGTCTGGAGCGCGGCGGCGCCGTCCTCGGCGGAGATCTGATCGGTGTACGCGACGCCTCGCTGCCCGGTGAACGAGAAGAAAAGCTGTACGCGTGAGTGGAGCGGGTGAAGAGATTCGAACTCTCGACCTCGACCTTGGGAAGGTCGCACTCTACCGCTGAGTTACACCCGCAAGTGCGGGCATCCCTAGCGTTCTTCATTTTGGCGGTCAAGCGCAGGGGAAGGAGTCACGGGCCAGGCGCCCCGCGCGCCTAGTCGGCATTGGCGACGTCGAGCGCGAGCGTTGCTCGCTGGCCGTTGTCCCATTCGCACGAGGGCCCCTCGCTGGAAAGGCTCAACCGAGTCCCGCTACCGTCGACGACCAGGGTCACATCCCGCAGGGTCAGCTCGAAGGGCCCAGGCTGTGACACGCTGAACGGCTCCTCGATCAAGGCCGTCGCGACCTGGAGGGCCTCGTCTTCTACGAGGGGCAGGGCGCAAGGCACCGGCGCTAACGCGACGACTCGCTCTTCGACCGGCCCCGCGACCGTTGCCTCGAAGGTCAGCGTGTCGACTTCGCCGGCGAGCGTGATCAACGTGTTGACCGTGGAGGACGGGATCGAGAAGGCGACCTGCACCGGAACTGCCGTGCTGCCTGACGCTAGCGGCGCCTGGACGTTCGCGGCGAGTGTCATCGTGACCGACACCGGAACACCACCCAAGATCTCGCACGCGAGGACGGCGTCGGCGTTCGGGAGCAGCGGATCGGTCGCGTTGCCCTCGCCGCACGTTGGCGGCGCCAACGCGCAGCGACCGCGTTCACATTCGTCGCCCGGCTCGCACTGGGTGTCATTGATGCACTCGGCGTCGCATCGTCCGTTCGAGCAGAACGTCAGCGCATTGCACTCCGAGTCGTCGCCTGACGGGCAGCGGTCTGCGCACCCGAACAGATCCGGCGCGATTTCCAAGCACATGGGCGGCTCACCCCCGAAGTCGTCCTGATCCGCTCCTTCAGGGAAGGTGCACCCCGGCGTTCCGTTTTCGATCTCGGATGCGCAGTTGGCGCATGAGTCACCGTTCTCGACGCATCGCGCATACCGCGCCCAATCCCGAACGCAGGGGGTCGAGGCGCTCTCGAAGGCGTCCACGCAACCGTCGAACTCTACCTCGCAGAACTCGGATACGAGATCGCAGGTCAGCTCGGGGGCGGGAGAGATAAAGCAAAGCTCGGCCGCCGCGTTCTCGGCGTCACAGGCGAGCAGGTCTTGGCACCCGTTTTCGATGTCACACTCGAGCACGACCAAGAACTCCGGTGCGCAGCGTCCGTCCTCTTCCGATTCGCAGAAGTCGAGACACTCGCTGCCGCCGTCTCCGAGCCAGCACTGCGGGCCGGCTGGGCTCGTGTCGCACCAATCCCGGCAAGCGAGCTGAAAGGCGGTGAGAGGAACTTCGCCGCCGTCGCCTCCCTCGCCCGACGCACCGCCGGTGCTGCCGCCCGCGCCGGCAGTTCCGCCATCGCCACCGGAGCCGCCTGTGGACTGGCCTGTACTGTCGTCACTGCATCCGGCGCTGCCGGTGAGTGCAATCAGTACGACGCTCAGCAGCAGAGGGCGAACTCGAGCCGAACAGCGCGACATACAGCGATTCTGTGGCTCTCTCCAAGATGTCAATAGCGCGATTGGAACTTGATTCTCGATTCATCTTCGTGGCGCAGTTGGTGCGCGATCGGGGTCCTGTTGCTCTTTCGTTCTCGCTACGTTAGTTCCCGTGAATGCGGGGCTGTTTCACCTCGGTGTTCGTCACGGCATTGTTCACCCACGCATTGATTGCGTGCAGCGGTGACGGCAGCGGGACCGGTGGCTCAGGCGGAAGCGGAGGGGCCGGAGGAGGTTCGCTCGCCTGTCGTTTCAACGCGACGGTCGACGGAGAGTTCTCCGAATCGTTCGATGGGGCCGCCGAATGGCAGCTCAGCGACGACTTCAACCTTCAGCTCACGCTCCGAAGCCGCGCCTTTATCAACGACGGCACCGATCCGTTCGTGATCGACGTCGAAACCGAATCGGTCGAGAACCTGGTTCCCGGAACGTACACGATCGTCGCAGGGGAAATCAGCGGCTCCGACGACTGGACGGCCCAGTACATCCGCGGCGTCGAGGGATTCGACTGCCCGAACTGCGGTGGCACCGTCGAGATTACGACCGTCGACGACGACAGCATTGCCGGCGGCTTCGCGCTCGAGGCGCCGGTGATGATCGAAGACGAAGACTCGGGAGAGGTGGCGATCGCGTCGTCGTTCACCGCGCTTCAGGGTTCGGATTCGGACCCGGATTCGCCTTACGCCGAGTGCGAGGCCACCTACGAGCCGTGAGGTTTAGCGCGTCTCACTCCGCGTCGTGAAAGATGACGCCTAGCGTGAGCCGTTCGCCGGAGCGAATGGTGGCGACGCCGTGTCGCATCTGCACACGCACCGGGCCGCGCACGCCCTGTGTGGGGCGCTGGTGCACCGCGAAGAGGACGGCCTGCCCTTGGTCGAGCGGCACGATGTGAGGTCGCGCTTGAACGCGAGCGCGCTGCTCGGTCAGCACGAACTCGCCTCCGGTGAAGTCTCGCTCTGGCGCGCTCAGAAGCAGCGCAAGCTGAATGGGGAAGTGAAGGTCTCCGTAAAGGTCTTGGTGCAATCGGTTGTAGCCGCCGGCACCGTACCGAAGGATGAGCGGGGTGGGGCGTTCTTGCCCCATGGCGTGGCACTCCGCGAGGAACCCCGGCAGGCTCGGGGGGTATCGCACGGACCTGCCTAGCGTGTCCGCCCATCGGTTCGCGCAATCGACCAGGCGTGGATACACCGAGCTACGGAGCGCCTCGACCACGTCCGGCAACGGATAACGGAAGTACTTGTAGTCTCCGCGGCCGTACGTGTGCTTCTCCATCACGATGTGTTTTCGGAAGCGGTCTTCGTCGAACGTGGCCGCGAGCGCGCCGCACTCTTGTCGACTGAGAAGTGGCCCCACCACCGCGTAGCCCTGTCCGTCGAGGCTGGCTCGGGCTGCCTTCCAGTCGACTTCGGCGACGCGGTCTTCGATCGCCAGCGTGCTCTTCAACGCGTCGGTCATGGTTGGCCGGGAGCGTGGCGGCCCGAGTGCGCAGGCGCAAGAATCGACGCTTCTCAGGCGCCCTGCGCAGCTTTTTCACGATACGGCCGGCGGTGTAGCGCAGTCTCGTCGCGGCGCGCCCGGCATGGCCCTTGCTTTATCTCTTCGCATGGCCGAACAGGCGGTGATCTTGCTCGCGCTCAGCTTCGCGTCGTTCATCATTTGTCTCGGCGCGTGGGGGTGTTTCGCACCTCGCTCGATCGTAGGGTTCATCGAGTCCTGGAGCTCTACCGGGGGGCTCTGGCTGGCTGTCCTCCTGCGCGTCTCGTTCGGCATCGTGCTTTGGTTTGCAGCGCCACTCTCCCGGACCCCCACGGCGCTGCAGGTCCTTGCCGTTCTCTCGGCCCTAAGCGGTGTAGCGCTTCCCTTGTTCGGCTACACCCGCTTCCAGGCCTTCATTGAATGGTGGCGAAAGCTCCCAGCGCCTGCGGTCCCGCGTCTGGTGTTTGTTCGCGGTGGCGCTGGGAGTGTTCGTGTTCGAGTCGACGGCTCGACGCATCGTCATCACCGTTCCGGCTCAGCAAATCGAGTACCGGAACGCCACGTCCGAGTAGCATCGCTCAGCGGTTGTGGACCAGCGGAAGCCCGTTGGGCCCCACCGGGATGTAGACGGTGGTGTGGTTCGGAGAAGCCGCCATCAAGCGCTGCGCCTCGATCGCCTCGTGCTGAAGGTAGTTCGACGTCAGCGTTTCGTTGATGATCTGCTGCGCTTTGGCGATCCCTTTGGCCTCTTCGATTCGAATCTCCGCGTCTCTTTGCGCGATCTCACGCTGCGTCGCCTTCTCTTCGAGGAGCTGCTTGGCCGCGAGCTTCTTCTCGACCGCTTCCGAGACGACCGGCGGGTAGTCGATGTTTCCTACGGCCAGGCGCACGACGCGAAACGGTGCGTCAGCCAGGTAGCCCGCCAAGCCTTCCGAGATTGTCGTCGTGATCGCTTCTCGCTCGGACTTGAGCTCTCGGCTCGTGTACTCTTGCACTGACTCGCGTACGATGGTGCGAAACGGGTCGCGAAGGAATCGAGCGTACCAGTCCGTCGCGCCGTAGTCCTCCACCACCGTCTGCACCGTTCCTTGCTCGACCTGCATCACGACGTGCACTCGGAAGGCCACGTTGAGGTCGTCCTTGACCAGGATTCGGAACTCCTCGGTGTAGGTGGTCGGGCGCGTGTCGATGTTGATGATCTGGTTGCGGAACGGGCTCGTTCCGTAGTTGCCGGGTCCACGGACCTCGCCACGAAAACCGCCCTCGCCGAGCAGGCGTGGGTCCTCGAACACGTAGCCGTCGTGACCGGCAGGGGTGTGGGGGTTGGTACAACCGGCGACGCTGGTCAGGGCGAACGTCGCGGCCAACCCCAGTGCGGCGATGATTGCGCTGCGCATGGCGGCCTCCTCTTGATTTTGTTGATTCATATATCATAAGGCACAAAAGTATATAAACAAGCATACATTTGTGAAATCATACTAAATAGTATATAACGTCACAAACCCATGGAGACTTCGATGGCAGAGGCTCAGTTTCGACGAATCAGCTTGATGATCCGCGAGGATCAGCACGAGCAGCTTGCGGCACTCGGCATCAACGTGAGCGGCCTCATCCGGAGCCTCATCGACGACCACCTGAGCGAGGGAAAGATCACGCTGGCTGTCTCCGAGGAGACGACGGCGCTCTACCGTGAGATCGTCGCGAACACGGGGAGCACCGACGCGGACATCGAGCCCTATCTGCGGGCAGCGCTCAAGAGCATGCTGAAGGACCGCATTGCGCGCATGCAGAAGCTACATCGCACGCTCAAGTAGGCGAGCCGTCTCTTGGCTCACCAAGTCGGGATGCACGGGCGCTTCTTCGTTTCCCGCACGGGAGGAGTCGGCGCCGCGTTCAGGGCGCTCGTGATCCATTTCCTGGAATCGACGGGGTCGATCACGGCATCGATTTCAAACTGCGCCGCCATGTTCGTCGCTTTGCCCATATCGTAGGCCATCGCGACCATGTTTTGGAACGCCTGCTCGCGCTGCTCTGGATCTTCGATCGCTTCGAGCTCTTTTCGATAGCCGAGCTTGACCGCTCCCTCGAGGCCCATCCCACCGAACTCGCCCGTAGGCCACGAGACCGTAAAGTTCGAGGCCTTGAAGCTCCCACCCGCCATCGACTGCGCGCCCAGGCCGTATCCCTTCCGAAGCACAATCGTGAAGAACGGTACGGTGACGCTCGCGCCTACGACGAACATGCGAGCGGCCCGACGAACCATGGCGGTCGCCTCGATGTCGGGGCCAACCATGAAACCAGGCGTGTCGCAGAGAAACAGAATCGGTACGTCGTGTGCGTCGCAGAGCTGCATGAACCGACTGGCTTTGTCGGCGGCGTCTCCGTCGATGGCGCCGCCAAGGTGTACCGGGTCGTTGGCGATGATGCCGAGCGGTCGGCCCTCGACACGCGCCAGGGCAGTGACCATCGCTCGTCCAAAACCAGCACGGAGCTCGAGCATCGAGTCGGTATCGGCCATGGCGTCGATGACGCTCCGCACGTGGTAAACGCGAAGTCGGTTCTCGGGGATTGCCGTCCTCAGCAGGCGCTGGTCCGCGCAATCCCAGTTGGTTTTGGTGCCTTGAAAGTACGACAGGTATTTCTTTGCGGTCGCGACTGCCTCGGCTTCATCCTCGACCAATACGTCGATGACGCCATTCGCGGTTTGGACGTCGGAGGGGCCGACGTCCTCCGGTGCGAACACGCCGAGTCCACCGCCCTCGATCATTGCTGGGCCGCCCATCCCGATGTTGGAGTTCCTGGTTGCGATTACCACGTCACAGCATCCGAGGAGTGCTGCGTTGCCAGCGAAGCAGCGCCCCGAGTTGACACCGACGAGCGGAACGAGGCCCGACAGCTCGGCGAAGTATTGAAAGGCTCGACAATCGAGGCCAGCCACCTGTGTCCCATCGGTGTCGCCCGGGCGTCCGCCTCCGCCCTCCGAGAAGAGCACGACCGGGACGCGCAGGGTCTCGGCAAGTTCGAACATCCGGTCCTTCTTGTAGTGGTTCATCGTACCCTGAGTGCCCGCGAGGACCGTGTAGTCGTAGGACATGACGACGCATCGCGTCTCTCCCCCGAAAAACGATCCGTTCACGTCGCCCAGGCCGGCCACCAAACCGTCTGCCGGCGTCCTTGCGATCAGGTCTGGTACGGATCGTCTCTGCCGCTGCGCCGCGATCGTGAGCGCGCCGTATTCGACGAAGGTTCCTTCGTCCACGAGGTCCGCGACGTTCTCCCTCGCCGTCCGCTGACCGGTCTTGCGCCTCTTCGCAATCGCCTCGGGGCGGTTTTCGTCGAGGCCTTTGCCGAGTCGCTCGCGAAGCGCCGCCAAGTCCTCCCGAACGGCGTCCAGATCCTGAGCGACTTCCTCCTCGCTCGTTTCTTCGACCGCGGCGTGTCCGTCAATGCGCAAAAGCGTTGCGCCCTTTTTGACGGTCGCGCCTTCTTTGGCGGAAACCGATTTGACCACGCCGCTGCGGTCTGCGGCGATGACGTGTTCCATCTTCATCGCTTCGAGGATCACCAGCGTCTGGCCCTTCTTGACGCGGTCGTTCGGGCCAACTTCAACTCGGACGACGACGCTCTGCATCGGGGCGGTGACTTTGTGCATCGCGGCAAGGGTGTCTGAAGCTAGAGTCCGTGTCACCCGGCCTCTCGTCGACGCTCCGGTGGTCTACATCACGTCAATTTTGGCCAAGCACCGTCGGATCCCCACTACTATGCCGGTCATGCGATGGCCTCGGCGCCTGGCGCCTTGCTTAGCTCTTGGCTTGTGCGTCGTTGCGACTGCCGTCGCTGCACAGGACGTAACGCCGCCGAGGCTGAAGTCGCTCGCGAGCGTCGAGTTGCCAGAGGGCGTAGAGGTGCCGCCCGAAGGCAAAGTGAGAACCGTCGTCCAGGTAGGCACCGACGGTTCGGCGACCGTCGAGCAGTGCGATGCCGCGCGCGCCGTTTGTGACGTCGTCATCGATGCGTTCCAGCAAGCGGAGTTCGAGCCCGCCAGACGCGACGGGGTGCCCGTGCGGTCACGCGTCCAAGTCGATGTCGTCGTCCGTGCATCCAACGTCGTCGTTCCGCCCGAACCGGAGCCCGAGCCCGAGCTGGAGCCGGACGACACCGTGCTGTCGTTCTCCGAGACGGCCGAGGTCGAAGCGCGAAACCTGAGTTTCGTAGACCTTCAGCTCGAGGGTATCCGCAACATCCCGGGCACGCTCGGTGATCCGTACCGAGTGCTACTGCTTCTGCCCTGCACCGTACCGATCACCAACGGACAGCCCTACGGGTACGTCTGCGGTGCACCTCCCGCAGGAACCGCCTATCTATACGACAACCTTCGGGTGCCGCAGCTCTTTCATTCGGCCATCGGTGCATCCACGATCCATCCGGCCATCGTCAAGGAAGTGAAGCTCTTTCAGTCTGCTCCGCCCGCACGGTATGGAAGGCTCACGGGGGGCGTACTTACCGGTGACGCTCGAAGCATCCCGAACGATCGGGTGCACGGTGAGGCAGAGATCCGCGCCGTCGACGTTTCAGGAATGCTCAACGTGCCGCTTCCAAAAGACGGATCGATGACGTTTTCAGGCCGCTACGGCTTTCCGAACCTTCTCCTCGGAGCGCTCAACGTCGACGCGACGATCGACTACTGGGACTACCAGTACAGCACCGATGTCGCGATGAGCTCGCGGTCTCGCTTCCAGGTGCTAGCGATCGGAAGCCGCGACAACTCGGTATTCGACGAGAGCGATGTGACGCAGCGCCTGAGTATCAGCCTCCAGTATCATCGGTTTGAAGCGCGATTCGTAGGTCAGCTCGAAAACTGGGAGGTCGTTGGGACGCTGCTCTACGGCTACGATTTTTCGGCCATCGAAGACGGATCGTTTCAGAACCTCTCCAATATTGACGCCAAGACGCATCGCTTCGGCCCGAGGTTTTGGGCCACTTACGCCAAGCGCGACTTCCAGCTCAGGGTCGGGGGCGACGTGGTCGGCGTCTTTGGGCCCATCAACTGCGTCGAGGATATCATCGCCGACATCCCGACGCCCTGCGATACGGAGTTCGCTGCCGAAGATCGCCGCGTCATCGGGGGTGTCTACGCAGATGCCAACTACGGCCCGGTGAAGTGGCTCGACGTTTCGCTCGGCCTTCGCGGCGATGTTTGGGGGACCTCGGGGGAACGGGATGCGGCCGCCAGCCCGCGAGCTCGCCTCACGTTCCACGCGGGCCAATACGTCGATGTCTTCGCTGGATGGGGCTTCGGGTTCATGCCTGCCACGTACTCCATACCGCTTCCTGCAATCGGCGACCTCCCGCTCGAGCCAGGCCTCCAGCGCGCCAACCAAACGGAGGGCGGGGTCCGCCTCTTCTTGCCCAAGGACGTTCTTTTTGAAGCTCGCGGATACGTGAACATCTTTCGAGACATTCGGTTCGTCGACGTATTCACCAACCCCGAGATCAACGACGAGAATGGGTTTCCCTTTGGCGCGATTGACGATACCGCAAACGGCAAGAGCTACGGAATGACGCTGTTCCTTCAGCGACCGTTCCAGCTCGGTTTCTCTGCGCTCGCGTCGTATACCTTGGGCTACAGCGACCTCGAAGCGCGCTCGATCCTTTTTGACGGAAGCCCTGGGCCGAACTTCGACTACACGCCGTCTTACGACGTGCGACACGTCATCAACGCGGTTCTCTCTTGGGCCGCGGACTTCGGTCTCGTGGTGAGCGCCCGCCTTTCGACACGCTCGGGCCGCACGGAGGGCTGGGTGTTTGTCGACGACTCGGGCAGCCTCCAGCAGTACATCCAGCGCGTCCCGTGGTTCACTCGACTCGATGCGCAGGTCGCATACACGTGGGCGCGTCCTGGTCGACGCATGCGGATCGGTCTCGAATGGGTGAACATCACGCAGGCCCGCGACGCCCAGGAGATCTCCGAGGACTTCGACCAGCCGCCCGAGTGTGTGGTTCGCGGAGGTATCCCCGACGAAAAGTGCCGGATCGCGTTCACGACGGCGATCTGGTTCCCGAACCTCTCGTTTCGCGCTCAGTTCTGAGGGTCAGTCCTCGGCGAGCGCCGTTTCGACGGGAGCCGTCCGGTTGGTTGCCTCGCGTCCGATCCCAGACCAGTGGTCGGGGTTGAGCGGCCCGGCCGCCGGCTTCACGTCCACGATCAAGCCCGTCAGGTGAGCCATTCCCGACACCTTCTCGAGTCGGTCCGGCCCGTCGGCAGCCAGCAGGTTGACGTTGACGCCGGTGGTCTTCTTCGCGACGCCGAGCCCGCTCCCCTGGTGCCCCCAGCCGTGGGGCATCGCCACCGTACCGGGCATCAGCTCGGCGTGGATTCTCACGGGAATTCGCACGGTCGCGGTCTCGGTCGACACGTCGGCAAGCTCGCCGTCCGCGACGCCCACCCGCGCAGCGTCGTCTGGATGCACGTAGAGGTGGTTGGTGGTGCGGTCACCAGAAACGAAGTCTTCGATGTTGTGCGTCCAGGAGTTGTGCGTGGTGATTGCGCGCTTGGTGATGAGCTTGAGAGCGTCTTTTCGTTCGAGTTCTTCGGCGAAGTCGTTTTCGAGTTTTTCGGCCTGTTCGAGGAAGATGGGCGGCGCGAGCTGCACTTTCTTGTCGTCAGTGACTATTCGTTCGCCGAGGAAGCTCCCCGCCTCATGCTGCGGCCGAAGCCGCCCGTGAGTTTCCTTGAGGAGTTTCTTGAAGCTTCCCTGTTTGGTCGCGCGCAGGAGCGTCGACAGCAGCAGCTCTTGCGGAATCGACGGCTGTTCGTCCCGGCGTCGCATCGAGTGGAGAGACTTTCCGACCTCCATGGCCCGCTGCGCCACGGCCGAACCCCATAGGTTGATGCCGCTTGCTTTGGCGAGGTCCACGTAGATGGTTGCCTCGTCGCGCTGCTCGCCTTCGGGGGGCACGATGGCCTTCGTCGCCTGAATGTAAGGCTTGGTTTGCAGCCCGAGCATGAGCGGGAACACGAACGGAAGGTCAGGGCGCTGGAAGGGCGACGTGCAAGGAAGCACGTGGGTCGCGACCGATGCGGTTTCACTCGGCTGGATGTCGAGCACGACGAGTAGTTCGAGTTCCTTGAAGGCGTCCCGCAGTCGCTCGGAGTTCGCCATGGTGATCAGCGGGTTGCCCCCGGTGACGAAGAGCGCCTTGATCTGCCGGTCGCCGGGCGTGAGGATCTCGTCTGCGAGGATCCCCCCCGGCATGGCGTCGTTCACACTCTTGAAGTCGCCGATCCGGCTCTCGTTCTGGCTCAGGAGTGTTCCGGTCTTCTTTCCGAAAGCCGCGAAATCGATGACGCCGGTGCTTACCAGGGTTCCGCCCTGACGGTCGAGGTTCCCGGAGATCGCATTGATGCACTCTTGAATCCAGAATGCGAGCGACCCGTTCGTACCCATGTTCACGCCGGTCGAGCAGTAGAGCGCAGCCCCGTTAGCGGAGGTGTAGGCTTTCACCAGCTTGCGAAGCGTGGCAGCGGGTACCCGGGTGACCTCGGCCGTGCGCTCCGGTGACCACGCCTCGGCGAGACGACAGACTTCCTCGAAGCCGTTCATGTACCTGTCGATGCGGGCGCGGTCGACCTTCGCGGTCGCGAGCAGCTCGTGAAGGAACGAAAGGTAGAAGAACACGTCGGTGTTCGGTCGGATGAACACGTGCTCGCCGGCGACCTTCGCGGTTTCGGTGCGTCTCGGATCGACGACGAAGAGCTTGGCGCCGCGAGCTTCCATTTCCTTCAACCGTCGGATCGGGTTCGACACTTGGAGGAAAGCCCATTTCGAGATGGCCGGGTTGGCGCCCACGATGATTAGGCACTCGAGGTTGTCGAGATCCGGGAAGGGCTGCGTGAACGGAAAGCCGTAGACGTGGTGCGCGACGGCGAACTTGTTGGCGCAGTCCTGCGTGGCTGATGCGAACATGCTCACGGAGCCGATGCCCTGCATGAAGCCGGCCGCAAACACGGGATGGAGAACACCGAACCCGGCGGCCGTTCCGACGTACATCGCGATGCTGTCGGGTCCGTAGCTCTCGATCAGGTTCCGGACCTTCCCTCCGATGTCGCCGAGCGCGTCGTCCCAGCGCACGCGTTGAAACTCGCCGTTCACGCGCTGCATCGGATAGAGCAGTCGGTCCGGCGTATTGTACATCTTGTGCTGCTTGAGCCCCTTTAGGCAGCCGTAGCCCCGCGTGGCGACATGGCTCGAATCGGGCTTGATGTCGACGATCTGGTCACCGTCGACCGTCACTTCGAGGCCGCACAGAGCCTCGCAGATTCGGCAGAAGGTCTGCTTCGTTTCAGTCATCCGTACCTCGACGCCCGACCGAACGGGCGTTGCACAAGTTGACAGAGTGTATAGTGCTCAATCCTCGTGAATCAACTCGTCGAAGGCGCGATTCACGTCGTCCATCGACTCGAGCAGGAGCTCGCTCGAATCGCCTGACGGGCCGCCGAGCCGCTGAAGACGCTGATCGACCTCGCGGAAGCCCGGCTCTCGCTGGAACACGTACTCGTAGTGGAGCCGCGCCTGGTCCGGGAGCTGTGCCGCCTCGCAGGCGAGCCCGAGCTCGTAGTGCAGCCCGACCGCTTCGGACTGGGTCTTCTCGGGGCTCTCGAGGCCTGACTGAAACGCTTCGATCGCGTCGCGGGGCTGCCCCTCCTCCATGTAGATCAGCCCGATCATCGTCCAGCACAGGCAGCGCCGTCGCGGGTCCCCCATCGCCACTTGGAACTCGCGGCGGGCGTCCGGTAGAAGGCCCATCTCTTTGTAGGCGATGCCGAGGTCGAAGTGGGTGTCGGCGTCGTTCTCGTCGACCTGTTCTGCGACGCCCTTCTTGAACTGCTCGAAGACCGTCTCGACGTCGATCATCTCGGCGCCTTCGTCGACCGGGGCAATGTCCGCAACTTCCGCCAGCTCTTCAGCAAGCTTCTCGGCGAAGTCGAAGTCTTCGTCACCGGGCTCGAGTTCTTCGTACTCGAGCTCATACTCCGGTGCGTCGTCGAAGTCATCCGCGGACGCGGCCACGGCTTCGGCAGTTGCCGGTACCGACGAGAGGATCGGCTGGGCGACCACGGAGACGCCAGAGGACGCGTTGGCCAGTTCTTCGACCTCGCGCGCTTTGTCGATCACGAGCGGATGGTCGGGGAGCGTGAGTTGAAGCTCGCTCACCACTGCGCGCGCCTGGTCGAACAGGCCTTCCACGAGGTAGCCGTCGGCGAGCTCTAGCGTCCGCTCCATGAGGTTCGGGGCCACCGCGGCGGCCGCTGGGGTCGTCGCGTTGCCCACCAGCGGCAGCGCATCGAACGCCGCATACGTCATCGGCTCGAGCTGGGGCATCGGGATGACACGTGCGCCGCCGGGACGCGGAAGGTGCACCGGAGGCGCAGCCGGCGGGGCTGGCGGAGGCTCGGGAACCTCGCCCAGCGAGCTCTCTTCCTCGATGTCCTCCTCGAGGTACATGATCCCGGAGGGCCCGGACGCTCCGGAAAGCGAAGGCGAGCTCAGGTGCGCCGGCGCGCTGAGCTGTGATGACGTACTCACGCCGGACGTCGCGCCAAGGCCGGACATCGACACCGAGACCGAGCCCGTCGGCTCAGGTTGGGGCTGCGGCGCGGAAGCGGGAGTGGGCGGAACGAAGTGTTGCCCCGACGCAGCGGCGGTCTTTTGGAGCGCCGTCTGGGCTTCCTTGTCGTTGGGGTTCAGCTCGAGGATCCGACGGAGCGCACTCATTCGTTCCTGCGGGCGCTGCGCTTCGCGATGGATGCGCGCGATTTCGCGGTACACGCTGATGGCTTTGTCGGTCTGCTGAAGCATCAAGAACGCTTCGGCGAGAAGCGAAAGCGTCGACACGTCGCGCGGGTCGGCTTTGAAGCAAATCTGAAGCTTCGCAAGGGCGCGCTTTGGGTCGCGTCGTGCGATGTAGGTCTCCGCGAGTTCCTTCGCGATGCGAACGTCGTTGCCGCGATGGTAGAGGAGCCGCTCGGCGACCTTGATGTAGTCGTCGAGACGACCCTGGTCGCGAAGCAAGAACGCGCCCTGTTCGAACTCGTCGGCTGCGGCCTGGGTGCGACCCGCGCGAGAGAGGGCTTCGGCATACTTGATTCGAACCGGAATGTGTTCGGGGTCGAGGTCAACCATCTTGCCGAGCATCTCGAGGGCGCGGTCGGTGTCGCCGGCGCGCATGAAGCCGTTGGCGACGTCCTCGAACACGCTCATGGCGTCGCTGATGAGCTGGAGCTGCTCGTACATCTCCCCGAGGCGGACCTGCACGTCGAGCTGTGAAGGGTCGAGCTTCAGGATCTGTTTGTAGACGGCGATCGCTTTGAGGAAGAAGCCTTGCGCCGCGTAGTGTTCGGCGACCTTCTCGTAGGTCTCGATCGCCGAGCCCCGATCACCCTTGCGGACGTACAGGTCGCCGATCTTCAGGAGCGATCGAACGTCGCGCTTATCCGCGTCGACGAGCTTCTCGTACTGCGCGATCGCCTTGTCGTATTGACCGCGCGCCTGGTACTTCCGCGCCGCGTCCAAAACCTTGTTTCGATTGATGCTCAACGCCCCTTAGCCCCCATGCGTTCAGTACCCCCACACAAGTCTACTAATGCCGCACCCGCATGGTCAACACAGGCTACGGATTGAGTTCTTCGAGGAACCGGGTTGACGTGCGCCCCTCCTCGAACGCCGGGTGATCGAGGACCCGCCGATGGAGCGGAATGTTGGTACGAATGCCGCCGATGATGGTCTCGGAGAGCGACCGACGCATCTTCCGGATCGCGTGGGCGCGTGTCGGTCCATGTACGATGAGCTTCGCCACGAGCGGGTCGTAGTGCGGCGGAACGCGCCAGCCGCCGTAGACGCCGCTATCCACGCGGACGCCAGCGCCGCCAGCCATGTGGAACTCGGTGATGAGCCCGGGCCAAGGCGCGAAGGTTTCGGGGTCTTCGGCGTTGATGCGGCATTCGATCGCATGCCCACGCGGCGTGAGCGTGGGTGCGGGAAGCTCGATGGCCTCGCCTTCGGCGATTCGGATCTGCTCCGCGACCAGGTCCATACCCATGACGAGCTCCGTGACGGGGTGCTCGACCTGAATGCGCGGGTTCATCTCGAGGAAGGTCAGCGTCCCCGACTCATCCATCAGGAACTCCAGCGTGCCTGCAGACAGGTAGCCGGTTTGTTTGAGCGCTCTCACGATTGTCGACGACATGTCTTGTCGGAGTTCGTTCGACACAGCGACGCTCGGCGACTCCTCGATGATCTTTTGATGGCGACGCTGGATCGAGCACTCTCGTTCGCCGAGCACGTGAATGTTGCCGTGCTGGTCGCCGAGGATCTGGAACTCGATGTGGCGCGGTCGTTCGATGAACTTCTCGAAATACACGGCGTCGTTCCCGAAGGCGGCGCGTGCCTCGGCTCGTGCGGTCTCGAACGCCGAGACCAGTTCATCTTCTGTGTAGAGCACGTGCATCCCACGCCCGCCGCCGCCGCCAGAGGCCTTCAGCAGCACGGGGAACCCAAGCGCCTTGGCTTTGTCGACTGCGTCCTCGACCGACGTCGCCACCTCGGTGCCTTCGAGGATTGGAAGACCGAGTGACTTAGCGAGAGAGCGTGAGCTGACCTTGTCTCCCCACTGCCTCATTTGGTCGGGCTTCGGGCCGATGAAGATCAGCCCGCACTGCTCGCACGTCTCGGCGAACTCGGGGTTTTCCGACAAGAACCCGTAGCCTGGGTGAACGGCATCCGCGCCCGTGATCTCGGCGGCGGCGATGATTGCGGGCATATGAAGGTAGCTTCTTCGCGGGTCCGCGGGCCCGATGCAGATCGCCTCGTCGGCAAGTCGTGTATGGAGCGCTTCCGCGTCGACTTCGCTGTGGACCGCCACCGTCTTGAGGCCACGCTCGCGGCAGGATCGGATCACGCGCAACGCGATCTCGCCCCGGTTAGCGATGAGGACCTTCTCGAACACGGCTCAGGAGGTTTCGATCCGGAAGAGGCGGTCGCCGTACTCCACGGGTTTGCCGCTCTCGACTAGAATCTCGACGATCTTCCCAGGGACTTCGGCTTCGATTTCGTTCATGAGCTTCATCGCCTCGACGATGCAGAGCGTCTGCCCCGGGCTGATGGTGTCGCCGAGTTCGACGAACGCGGCGGCTTCGGGGGAGGGCGATCGATAGAATGTGCCCACGAAGGGAGACGTGACGAACGCCCCTTCGTCCGCGGGGGCCGCGGCCGCGGGCTCTCCAGCGCTCGGTGCGGCGGCAAGCGGCGCAGGGGCATGCGCAGCCACCCCCGCGGGCTCTCGGCGCAGCCGAATCCGGTCTTCGTCGTGTTGGACCTCGATCTCCGTGAGGTTCGAGTCTTCGAGGATTGCGATTAGTTCGCGCAGTTGGTTGAGGTTCACCTTCATTACGCTGCCGCGTTCAGATAGTCGATCAGGGCGCGGAGGCCAAGGGTGTAGCTGTGCTTTCCAAACCCGATCACTGAACCGATACAAACAGCGGCGACCAGCGACTTGTGGCGAAACGATTCGCGCGCTGCCGTGTTCGAGATGTGCACCTCGACGGTCGGCAAGCCGCTCGCAGAGATGCCGTCCCGGAGCGAAACCGAGGTATGCGTGAGACCGCCCGGGTTGATTACAACCCCGTCGAATGTGTCACGCCCCTCGTGAAGCCAGTCGATCAGCTGGCCTTCGACGTTGGACTGACGACAGTCGACCGTTGCGCCCAGCTGTTGCCCGAGGCTTTGCAGGGCTTGCTCGATGTCTTGCAGCGTCGTCGAGCCGTAAACGTCGGGCTCACGCGTCCCCAGCAGGTTGAGGTTGGGCCCGTTCAGCACCAATACGCGTTTATCCGATTGCGCCATCGGTCGGTTATAGGTTGTCGACGATTTCAGGAGCCTTCACGCGCATTAGGTAGCGCGCTTTGCCGACGTTCCCCCCGGGTTCGAGGGTGACAGCCACGAAGTACTCGTCGGAGAGCATGCGAACCACGGTGGTGAGGCGCTCGGTCTTGACCGAGATCTCGTCGGTGCTGCCGGTATCAAGCATCTCGGCCGCACGCTGAACGCCTTTGAGCACCACGCTGTACTCCATCCCAACCGACTCGATGTCGAAGGGCCCGTCGCCGGCTGCGTACTGGTCGATGGCGATGCCGTCCGACGCCATCAGTAGTCCGGCGATGCCCCCATCGGTTCGTTCCACAATGTCTTGCAGGATCTCTTTGAACATCGTGCCTCCACCCCAATCTCCGCACGGACGGGGGCGAGGGTCAAGTATCGGGTGGGGTTCGACCGCTCGACTTGAACGTGACGGTCAGTCCTCCGCCTTCGGTTTCCGAAAGGAACAGATCGAGGCCGTGCCGGCTCGCGACGTCGCTCGCGATGTGCAACCCAAGGCCCATGCCGTGGGGATGTCGCGTCCTCGCGTCGTTTCCGCGGAACGACGGCTCGAACGCGCGGCGTCGGTCGGCTTCGGGGATCCCAGGTCCGTCGTCGGCGACGCGGATCTGCCAGGCGTCGTCATCCCCTTCGAGCGTCACGGCCACGTGGCCGCCGGCCTCATTGTATCGAACGGCGTTCTGGACGACGTTGCCCAGGGCTTGCTCGAGCAGCGTGACGTCACCTGGATAAGACAGCGTCCGACCAGGAAGCGCTGACTCGAGCGCGATCTGTTTTCGTTTGGCCACCGGTCGGTGTCGCTCGACGACACGGGTCACCAGGCGATTCAAGTCGATCGGTTCGTGGTGTTGGAGCCCCGGGTCTGCCTCGAGACGGGCCGCCGCGTTGAGATTGTGGAGCAGCGATCCGAGGTAGTGCGCTTCTTCGAGGCTCGGCACCAAAGCGTCGGTTTCGATGGGTTCCCCGGACTCGATCTGCCGTTGGAGCGAAACGAGGTGGCCCTGGAGGACGCTCAGCGGGAGCATCACGTCGTGGCTCGTGTTGGCGATGTAGTTCCGGAGGGCCGTTTCGCGCTCGCGGAGGGATTCGAGCTGGCGCTCGATGGTGCGTCGGTTCTGATCGAAAGCCCGGCCGAGGTCCGCGATTTCATCTCGCCCCTCGGACTCGATGGGTTCGTTACGCTCGACCGCCTCGGTGAGCCGGCGAACTCGACGTACGATGGGGCCGGCCGCGAACAAAGAGACGAGGATCACCACGAGCGTCACCACGAGCGGCGGTACGAACATCGCCGCGGAAAGCCAAGGCACCCGGTCTCGGGTACGCAGCAGAACGACGGCGCACGGGCCGTCGGTCCACGGCATCTTCACCGCGATCTGCTCCCCGCGCCCTCGGCTCATGCGGGCCCCCGCGAACGAATCCCCTGCCTCCAGTTTCTCCCGAAGCCTTTGTGGGAACGCGGGGCTCTTCGGGTTCGCACTGACGAACGACGTGTCGTAGGCGGAGAGGCGCGGTTCGGTGAAGCGCCCTTCTGGCCCTGGGGGGGCCAACCGTGGGCTGCGCCTCGGGGGCGGGCCGAACGGCCGACGACGCCCGTGTTTGGGAGGCCATTCGGTTGCGTTCTCCTCGCACGCTTCGCGACCCCCAGACTCCATTCGGTCGACGGTCGTTTCGGCAACCGCGCTGTAGCGTATGTTGGAGCGAAGACGCGTGCCTCCCCATGCCAGAAGCACGAGCACGGTCACCGTGCCTACGCCGAGCGTCACCGCCAGCCGAGTTCGAAGCTTCATGAGGCGTCGTTTAGGCGATAGCCGATTCCCCAGACGGTCTCGAGTTGCCCAGAGGCCATCCCGAGTTTCCGTCGGAGTCGAGAGATGTGAACGTCGAGTGTGCGGCGACTTCCTTCGTGCGCCGCATCGAGCACTGCGTCCACGATGGCGTCGCGGCTCACCGCTGAACCTTTCCGTCTCGCGAGCAGCACCAAGATCTCGAACTCCACTGGGGTGAGCGTCAGCACCTCTTCCTCGGTTCGCGCCTCTCGCCGTTCGAAGTCGATCTGAACGGAGCCGACGGCGACCCGCTTCGTATCGACGAGATTGGGACGTCTGAGGCACGCGTGGATGCGAGCAATGAGCTCCTCCGGGAAGAAGGGCTTGGTCACGTAGTCGTCTGCGCCCAGTTTGAGGCCGCGGATTTTGTCGGAAGTATCGTCGCGCGCACTCAAGATGAGGACCGGCACCTCGGACACCCTTCGGTACCTCTTGAGGAGGTCCATGCCGTACGTACCAGGCAACATCAGGTCGAGCACGACCGCGCAGTAGTCGTCGGGGTTGAGCGGACGTGCTTCGTCGCCGTCTTGCACCCAGTGCGGCTCGAACCCTGCCTGCGAAAGCGTTTCCGACACCTGACGGCCCAGGGCTTCATCGTCTTCCACGAGCAGGATTCGGTTCGTCACGGGGGCTCGGTTCCTATTCCGACTGTTCCGCTTGGCGCTTCTCGAAACGTTCTTTCATGCGCTCAGCTTTGTGTTCTCGTTTCAGGAGACGCAACTGTTCACGCTGTTCGCAGCTCAGGTTCGCATGGATCTGATCGTCAGTCGTGAAAAGAACTTCGCGAAACGCCTCGAACTTCGCCTGGCTTCGCGGCATCTCCTCGATTGCTTCCATCTGGGCGCGGGCATCCGTCATGATGGTACGCATCTGTGCCTCCTGGGCCGCGCTCAGGTCGAGCTCGGAGATGATCTCGTTCATGTGTTGTGCCATCTTTTCCGGGCTCCACCGTTTTCCGTGGCCTTCCCCTGGCGCCGCGAACGCGACCGCGCCTGCGGCGAGGACGAGCCCGAACAGCCCTCCGATCAGCGTCCCTACGATTGTTCCTCGGTGATACGTCTTCATGAGAGTTCCTTTCCGGGAGGCTCTGGCCTCCTCATGAAGTAAACGGTTGGGACCTTAAGGGTTCCTTAACTCGGGAGGAAAAGACGTCGCCACCCCGAGAATCCGCCCGAATCTCCAGGTGATGCATGCGCGTTCTTGGAGTAGGTTCACGCCGTGGCACGCTCCTTTCTGATCCTCGACATCGAAACTATCGCCGATACCGAGCTCATGTGGGACGCCGCGGTCGACGGATTTCCCCCCGCCCCCTTCCACCAAGTCGTCGCGCTTGGCGTGCTCTGGCTCGACTCCGACTACCGCCTCCAGAAACTCGGCGCGTTCGGAGGCGACGAGGACGCCGCACCAGACGAATTCACCGTGCTCTCCGAGTTCGCTGAGTTCGTCGGAAAACGCCGGCCAACATTCATCACGTTCAACGGCCGCCGCTTCGATCTTCCGGTTCTCACCAACCGAATGCTGAAGCACGGGGTTCCTTTCCCTGCGTACTACTTCAACCGAGACTATCGGTACCGCTACAGCGACGAGGGTCACATCGATCTGGCCGATCTGCTGACCGACTACGGTGCGAGCCGCATGCCGAGCCTAGACGCACTCGCGCAGCTCGTTGGCATGCCCGGCAAGATGCAGGTCGACGGCTCCAAGGTACAGAGCATGTTCGAACAGGGGCGACACACTGAGATTCGGAACTACTGCTTGCACGACGTGGTCCAAACGAGCTTCGTGTTCCTGCGCGCGGAGCTTCTGCGCGGGCAGCTCGAACGGGACGCTTACAAAGAGGCGGCGCGCGGGCTTTGGGACGCGCTCGGCCGAGACGACCGAGTGTCTGAGGTCCTCGCAGCGGCCGACGAATCCCGCGTGCTTCTGCAGGAAAATCCGGGCTAAATCCGGTTTTTCAGGGGCGTTTAGATTTTCTTCAGGTTTCGCGCCGTCCGAAGGGTGGAGGAAACGAAACCATGAAGAAAACCATGCTTGCCATCTTGGCGCTTACGACTCTGGGCGCCGCATCCGGTGTCGAGGCGCAGCGCGAGCGACGCGCTCCCCGCGGTGCCGACGTGGTCGTGGTCCGCGACGTGCGCCCCATTCACCCATCGCAACGACGACACACTTACGTTCGAAGCACTTCCTCGCGCCGACAGTACGCACATCGAGCGTCTTGGGAGCTTGAAGAACAGAGGCGCGACCTCCGTCAGATTCGCGACATCACTCGAGCATGGCATCGGGCGAACGCCCGCTTCGATTTCTACGAACTGTCGCTCGCGGACCAGCGACTTTCGGTCTGGCTCGAGCGTGAGCTCCGCCAGGCGCACTACCGAGGCGCAGACCCTTACTTTCGGGATCGACTCGACGACCTCAGTCTTCAGCTCGAGGTGCTCGATCGCCGGCAAGGGCGCCGGGGCAGTCGGCGTCATGACTCTCGACGCAAGGCCCGGATCCTCGACGAGCTCGTGCAGCTCTCCGAATCGGAAGTCGCCCGTGCACGCGCTCGTGTTCCTCGAGACCTCCATTGGTCAGTTGCCCGCCGCTAAGTTCGTCCGATCTCCATCCCGTCGCGCGTTCTGATCATAGGTCGGGGCGCGCGCCTCTTTCGGCTTGGCGAGCAGTCATCCGCCGTGAGATAAGCGACGTCGGCTAGGAGGCAGTGTGTCCAAGACGATTGCGATTCTCACGAGCGGTGGCGACGCGCCCGGGATGAACGCCGCCATTCGCGCCGCCACCATGGTCGCCCTCGCGAAAGGCCACGAGATGCTCGGCATTCGGCATGGTTATCGAGGGCTGCTCGACGGCAAGGTCGGACCGATCACCGCGGACGACGTAAGCGAAACACTGCGCGACGGCGGAACGTTTCTCCGCTCCGCGCGCTGCAAGCGATTCTTCGAGCCTGGGCCGCGTGCCGAAGCTCGTCAGAAGCTCACCGATCTGGGCGTGGACGGGCTCATCGTCATTGGTGGGAACGGTTCGCTTCGCGGCATGGAGCTTCTCAGTAACCCCGAGGAGTGCGGCGATTGGCCGGTGCGCGTCGTGGGGATACCCGCGTCGATCGACAACGACATCGCGCTAACGGGCCTGGCCATCGGCGTCGACACGGCGATGAACACCATCGTCGAGGCCTGCGACCGCATTGCCGATACGGCAAGTGCACACGCGAGAACGTTCATCGTCGAGGTCATGGGGCGAGACTGCGGATACCTCGCGATGACCGCCGCAGTGGCATCGGGCGCCAACATGGTGCTCTTCCCCGAAGCGGCTCGCTCCGAGGAGGACCTCGTCGAAGGGATCGTCAAAACGATTCTCACGGTTCGAGAGCGGCACCGAGACAACCAGAAGGTCGTGGCCATCAAGGCGGAGGGCGTGCCGACAGCCACCGACCGTTTGAAGACCCTCGTCGACGAGAAACTCCAGTCCATCACAGGCGAGGCTCCCGAGGAAATCGAAACGCGCGTCACCGTGCTCGGTCACGTGGTGCGAGGCGGGCGTCCGACTGCGTTCGACCGTCTCCTCGGAAGCCGCTTTGGCAACGTGGCGGTTCGCTCCTTGCTCGAAGGCCACCATCGGAAGATGGTGTCGTGGCTTCCCCCGATGGATCTTCCAGAGGGGATTGCCGAGCGAACTCCCTACGACCCCTACTGCTACCTGATCGAGTTGCCGGCCGTCTTGTCTGCCACCGAACGTCTGCTTACCGGACAGAGCCCTCTGGCACGCTGGCGAGCGACGGCGTTCGACGACCTCGAAGACGTGTTTCTGCTATAAATTGGGGCGTGCTTCGCTCTACATGGTGTTTGGCGGCAGCGGTTTTCGTGTTTGCGACGGCACCCCAAGAGGCGAGTGCGCAGGATGATTCGTCTGTGATCGCTGAACCACCCAGTGCGCCGGATCCGCCTCCAGTGGTCGTGCAGGAACGCCCGCCGCCGCTCGAGACACCCAAACCCCAGAGAGAGGAACCCGTCGGACGGCTCCGCGTGGGGGGTGGCCTCGGCCTCGGCTTCGGTTCCGACATCGCCTTCGTCGAGGTCGCGCCCCAGGTATCCTACTTGGTGAAGCGCATCGTCGAACCGGGCGTGGCCTTCATCTATCAGTACACGAAGGATCGATTTCCGATCGAGGACGTCGTCTGGCAGACATACGGCGGATCAATCTTTACTCGGATCTACCCGATCCCGAGCCTGTTCTTTCTGGTGGAGGGCGAGCTCTTGAATGCCGGGTTTCGCCAGGGCGACTTCACCTCCACTCGGAGCAATTTCTACAACCTGTTCCTCGGAGGCGGCTACGGCATCGGGGTAGGGCGCGGCGCTTTCATGGTTTTTGCGCTCAAGGTCAATGTGTTCCGATCGGACCTTTACCCGAGCAATTTTCCCATCTTTGCCGTGGGCGCCGGATATTCGTTTTAGGGACGCGGCTGCAGGCCTTCGAACACCGCGGCGCCGCATGTTTCGATCACGCCCGAGAGCTGTACTTGGAAGTCGCCCTCATTGGCGCTCAGCAAGTAGGCCGTCCCCAACTCGTCGTTGGTGCAGGTGTACGTGTTCGTGCCCTCGCCCAGGCTGCCCGTGCAGCCGTCGAGCTCCAAACTGACGTTCTCTGCGGGCGCGGGGAGCGAGTTCACGAGGACCCTGACTGTGTAGTCGGACGGTGCTCCCGGCTCGCACGGTGTGTCCGGCTGGATCACGACGTCGAGGAAGGGTGACAGGTCGGCCGGTGCCTCGCTCGCCCCCACCAGCGTGTAGAAACCCACGCAGGTCTCGAACGTGCCGGACACGATGACGGGTTCGCCGTCGTCCAGTTCGAGCGTGTAGTCCGTGGCCGGCGCGTCGTTGCTACACTCGATGGACTCGGAGCTGTCGGTGAGCGTAAAGGGCTCGCAGTCCGGCGAGGTTCCGCGCACGTCATTGAGAATGTCCGTGTCCCCGACGGCGCTGATCCAGTAGTCCGACGGGACGCCTTCGACACACGGCGGTACCGGCGAGTACAGGATGAATGCGCGGCGTACGTCGACCTGTCCGCCCCCTGCGCCGCCGTCGCCGCCTTCACCTCCCGAGCCCGCGAGCCCGCCGGTCGCGCCGGCTCCACCGGTCGCGCCGGCTCCACCGGTCCCGCCGGTCGCGTCGCTATCGCTACAGCCAAACGCCAGCGCGACGCTCAGCGCACAAAAACAAGCCAACCTCATTACAACACCTGCTGCCTTGCCCGGGCGTCCGCAACTGGGACGATAACCTCTCCCAAGCGAGGCTGTAAAGCCTCGAGTCGCGCGTGTGCAGTTCTGTAATTTCGCTCTCAGGGAGCGCCGTCGAATAGGTCGGTAAAGCCGCTTGGCGCGTGGCGTCCGAAAACGAGGGTTTCCAGAATTCCGATGCCCTGGAGGTCGCCCATCGTGGCGCGCACGACGTTGTGGACGTGGATGGTGCAGTACTCGTCGGGCTCGACTTCGTCGATGGACCAGGTCTCGTACCCCGTGTCCAGTTCGTCTCTCCACACGGCGTGCCCCCAGTCGGGATGCTGGTAGCCGATGCCCATCATCTGAAACCGAAGGAGCGGTTCGAGTTCGAGGTGACGCTCGGTTCCGTCTCCGGCTACCAGGTCGAGCGTTGCGCGATCGGGCCATCGGGTCCCGCTGCGCCACTCGATGTCGTGGCGCGCCGTCGCCATGATTTCTTCGTCGGGCTCGGTTGCGTCGTCGGGCACCGGGTCGTGGCCGTCCTGAGTTTGAATGATCGACGCCGAGAGTTCCTGGGCCACGCCGTCGGGCATCTCTCGCGTGAGAAAGTGGGTGCAAAACCCCGGGAAGTGAATCGGTGACCAGATCCAGTAGACCGCCGGGTCGGTGGTGAGCTTGCTCGGCGCCCCGTCTTCGTACTCGCCCACGGGGCGCATTCCCCATGACTTGTCGCGGTTACCGAGGACCTCGCTCCGGCGCACGTCGATCCGCTGCCCCTTGATCGAGAAGTAGCCCTCCCACGTCCCGTATTGGGTAAAGCGCTGCGTATCCATGATCAGGCGAATCCCGTCGTACATGACGTTCTTCGGTTCTTGGAGCGGTGGCGCCTTGGCGTGAAAGGTGAGGTCGCATTCGACTTCGGTGTCGTTTGGCGCGATCACGACCCGGATCGTTCTCATCGGCTTCACGACTTCGATACGGAGAGGGCCTGCCGAGGAATCCATCGGGTTGTCCGCGATGCGCCTCGAGGCGTGAAAGGAGTGCTGAACGCCGTCGACGGTCACGCTGAAGTGCCCGTCTTGAACGAAGCGATGCGGGTAGCGGCCGAATCCAACTTCGAAAAGGAACTTCCCATCCTTGTCGAATCCGCTGAACCAGTAGCGATCGTAGAAGTTGCGATTGGCGAGACCCGGTTGGTTGACTGGGAAGGGCGCCTGGTGGATCAGGTAGTCGTCGAAGTCGGTAATCACTTCACTCACCCCCCGACGTAACGCCGCACTCTCTCAGGATTTGCTCGGTATCGGCGCCGCGCTCGTTGGCCTGCTTCGGCGCGCCGGGCGACGTTCGAGAGAAACGCGGCGCTGGCATGGGTTGCTTGACGCCGTCCATCGTGAAGAAGGACTCTCGTGCGACATGGTGAGGGTGCTCGAACACTTCGTGCGCCGTCAGCACCGGTGCAAAACAGACGTCGGTGCCCTCGAGCGCCTTGCACCATTCGTCGCGCGTTCGCGACTTGAAGGCAGCTTCCAGCTTCGGACGGAGCTCGTTCCACTTCGCGGGCTGGAGGTGCTCCATGGGGGCGGGTGCACCTTCGATCTCGAGCCTTTGGATGAGCTCAGCGTAGAACTGAGGCTCCAGCGACCCGATCGAGACGTACTTTCCGTCTTTCGTCTCATAGGTGTCGTAGAAGGCGGCACCCGAGTCGAGCAGGTTCTCGCCCCGCTCGTGTGACCAAAAACCCGACTGCATGCCCGAGTAGACGCTCGACATCAATGCTGCGACTCCGTCGACCATTGCCGCGTCGACGACTTGACCCTTGCCCGATTTGCGAGTCTCGAGAACTGCGGCCAACACGCCGAAAGCCAGCAACAAGCCTCCGCCTCCGAAGTCACCGACGAGGTTGAGTGGAATCGTGGGGCGTTCGCCTTTGCGACCAATCGCGTGCAGTGCGCCCGCGAGCGCGATGTAGTTGATGTCGTGGCCTGCCGCGTGGGCGTAGGGACCTTCTTGGCCCCAACCGGTCATGCGGCCGAACACGAGTTTCGGATTGGCTGCGAGACAAGGTTCGGGGCCAACGCCCAATCGCTCCATGACGCCCGGCCGAAACCCTTCGATCAGCACGTCGGCTGTCTTCACGACCTCGAGTAGCGCCGCCGATCCCTCCGGTTTCTTCAGGTCGAGAAGGATGCTCTTCTTGCCGCGACTCATCAGGTCGAACGCCGCCTGAAGCTGTGACGGTTGTGGTCTTCCGACCCGGATCACCTCCGCTCCGAGGTCGGCGAGCATCATGCCTGCGAACGGGCAGGGGCCGATGCCTTCCACCTCGATGACACGAATTCCTTCAAGCGGACCAGCCATTACGTAACCTCCTCGAGCGCGCGGCGCAGCGTTACAGAAGCGAGATTCTCTGCGTCGAACTCGTTCTCTTCATCGATGATTTCAATCTTCTTCATGTACTGGCCGACCCTGGCCATCTGCATGGAGAACCGTGTCAGCGCGAGCACGGTATAGTACTCGAAGTGATCCGCGCTGAAGCCCGTGATCTCTTGCCAGCGAGCGATGGTTTCGGCAGCGGACGGGAAGCCAGGGAGCCGCGCGATCTCCAGCCCCTCGGTGAAGCAGCGGTCTGACGCCAACCACCACGCGAGGTCTTGCACTGGGTCACCGAGGCGTACCATCTCCCAGTCGAGCACGGCGACGCACTCGATTCCGTCGAAGATCTGGTTGGCCAATCGCGAATCACCCCAACAGAGCGCGATGGCTTGCTTCGAGGGCTTGTTGGCTTCGAGATACTCGAGCGCTCGGACGATGTCGGGGTGACGGGACGCCTCCATGCCCCACCGGAAGTAGTGCTGATAGTAGTCGAGCTGTTGGTCGAGCGGGGTGTCCCCACGCTCCGGCTCGAGCAAGAAGTTGAAGTGTCCTTCCCACGAGACGCCGTGAACGGCGCACATGGCCTCGAAGCCGTTCCACCAGAGAGCCTTGCGCTCGGCTTCGTTCAAGTCTTCGACGATCCAGCCATCGTCGTGCATCGGCGGGTTGTCCGTCGGGATTCGACCCTCCACCCGGTTCATCAGATAGAACGGAACGCCGAGGACGGAGTCGTCGGTTTCGAGCCAGCGGACTTTGGGGACAGGAACCGCGGTGTGCTCGAGGCCTCGAAGGACGCGCGCTTGAAGCGCGACGTCGTACTCAGGGAACATGACGTACTCTTCGGGTTCGAGACGCGCGACGAGAGCTTCTTCGACCTGCTCGCCGTCGCGTTCGTACACGAGGTCGAGCAGGAGCGTGTCGCTCGAAAAGCCCGTGCTGAGCGGTGCCTCGAGGTTGCGGACCTCCACCGAGTCTGAGGGAGCCCCGAGCTTGGGCGCGACCCACGCGGCAAGCTTCTTGGCTGTGTCGTCTAGGTCTCGTTCTTCGTCTGCGAAAGCCATGCGCGGTTCGTTGCGCCGTGACCGACGCCGGGCCTGTCATCTACGCCATTTCCTTTTGGAGGTCGAGTGTCAATGGCGGTGTGCGTGTGCGTCAGCTCACTTCGGGGGGCGACCAGTCGTTGACGACACGGAAGAGCTTCCCTGGGGGAAGCACCAGGCGAAGGAATCGAAAAGTGCGGCTCTCCCCAATCCAGATCTGCTCATGCCCTCGCTCCAAGTCTCGAACGATGCGACGCGCGCACTCGTCCGCGCTCATCTTCTTCCAGCGCTTCTCCGCGAGCATGGGTGTGTCGACGGTCGGCGGGAAGACTTCGACCACGCGAATGTCTTCGCCCAAGTGATACCGGAGGCAGAGCGTGTACGCATGGAGCCCCGCCTTGCTCGTGCTGTAGACGGGCGTGTCAGCGAGCGGGCCGAGTCCGGCCGGCGACCCAACGATGACGATCGCCGGGTCTTTCTGGGCTCGCAGCGTGTCGAGCATGCGCTGGGTGAGTTCGATGGGCCCGAACAGGTTCGCGTCGATGATCGCCTTCGCCGAGTCGAGGTTGAGTCCGCCTGCGAGCGAGTCGAAGCCGAGAATGGCCGCGTTGCTGATCAACAGGTCGACCTGATGACCGTCGGCTTCAATCGCATGAAGCATGTCTTGGATCTGACCCGAGTCGGTGAGGTCACACGCGTAGGGGTGAATGGCACTCGAGGTTTCGGCAGTCTCTTCGAGCGCGCCGAGACGACGGCCGCAAACCAGTACCTTGTTTCTTCTGTCAGCAAGCTGGCGAGCGAGGCTTCGTCCGATTCCGGTGCCGCCGCCAGTGATGAGTATCGTACGTCCTGCGAGATTCATCAGAGTGCTTGAGTTGTAATCCCATCATGGCTATGCGCCACTTGCCATGTCCGGCCGCACGCTGCGCTTTCATTTCGACTATCTATCCCCGTACAGCTACCTGGCTTGGCAGGAGGTACCGGAATTCGCTGCGCGGCTCGGACTCGAATTGGAGCCGGTCCCGATCCTGCTTGCGGGCCTGCTCAATCACCACGGCCACAAGGGGCCGGGCGAGATTCCGCCGAAGCGGGCCTACATATTCCGAGACTGCATTCGACGGGCCGAGACGCTCGGCGTGGCTCTGGTCCCGCCGGCCTCGCATCCGTTCCTCCCGCTTCTTCCGCTTCGCGTGACTTCGCTCGACATGGAAGCCGACCTGCGCAAGCTACTCGTTACCGCCCTCTTTCGAGCGACCTGGGCCGAGGGTCGCGACGTGAGCCAACCGGAGGTCGTGAGCGAGATCTGCGACCATGTCGGAGTTCGGGAGGCGGTTCGGCGTGCAGGTCGTCCCGAAACGAAAGAGCGGTTGAAGAGCGCCACGGAGCGAGCTCTCGCCGAGGGTATCTTCGGCGTACCGTCGATGCTCGTCGATGGAGAGGTTTTCTGGGGAACCGACAGCTTCGAGTACCTCGAGCGCTACCTTCGGGGCGACGACCCGGTGTCGCGCGCTGACCTTCGCGCCTGGGACGCCATCGAACCCACTGCGGTCAGGTGAGCCCTGCAAAGAGCTACGCGGACTACCAAGCGAGCATGCGTGCACGTCTCGTGGTCGAGGAGCTGGCGCAGCACCACGATCTCCTCCGGTTCATTGCGGCCCTTTGAATGGAACCGCCATTTGCCTCAAAAAGCCGTGCGGATAGCGTTCGACCTTCTCGAACCCGAGTGTGATGTCGCGCCCGGAGTGAGGCCAGTGGGCGGTGCCGAACAGCCAGTCCCAGACGCTCAGGCTGATGCCGAAGTTGATGCCGTATCGAGCGGGGATCTCCTTGCTGTGGTGCCAGATGTGCATCTGCGACGAGTTGAAGACGTAGCGGAGTGGGCCCATCGGGATCCGAACGTTCGCATGGTTCAGATGGCCGATGCCGAGCGCGATCATGTCGATCACGAAGAACTCCTGGATTCCGAATCCGATTGCAGCGAGGGGCAGGTACTGGACTCCGCGATAGACGATCGTCTCCATCCAGTGGTAGCGGAGGTGCGCGGCGAAACCCATCTGCTCGACGGAGTGGTGTACCTGATGGAACGCCCAAAGGCGGGGCACCCGGTGGAGCATCCGGTGCGTCCAGTATTGAATGAAGTCTCGCAAGACGAACATCAGCACCAGCTGGAGTGCGATCGGCAACACCGCGACGTCGATCCAGGGGACGTCGCCGAGCCCGATGGATGCCCTGGCTTGCGCGAGGGCGTCGACAACCACGTTGGAAAGCGCGTTGTAACCAATCAACCAGAACACAAACAGGTTGAAAAACATGTAGAACCCGTCGAGCCAGAAGTCTTTGCGGATCCGCGGCTGGTTCTTGCGCCAGGGAAACGCCAGCTCGAGTGCATACACGGCAACCGAAAGCGCGATCAGGCCATAGAAGTAGCTGTGCCAACTGGGGTGGGTGACGTCGTGCCATAGGTAGAGGCCGTAGTCGCTGAAAGACCTCCAAAACACTGCCCCGTACTCCGTTAGCATGAACCCTCCATAGGCCCTTTCGCGGCAGATTCCACGTCTGCCCCGTGGCTAGAAGAGGTGCGCGCCGAAAGCGAGGAGGCCGGCGAGATACGGAGAGTCCAGCAGCCACTCGACCGGAAAGCCGTAGCTGAGGTGTACGTTGACCTGGTAGCGCTCCTGTTTTCCGAACCGGAGATCGGCGAAGAGGGCCACGCCGCCGGTCCCTCCATATCGGCCGAGCGCGCCCACTCGACGGACGTCGTTGAAAGCGCCGCCCGCTACGAGGGCGCCAAACTCGTGCGGCGACTCGGGCTTCGCACGCAGATGGACCCCGAGCTCGCCCGAGAACAAGCGCTCCGAAACCAACCCCGTCCAAGGGAGCCCTGGAATGGGAACGACGTAGGGGCTGGTTCCCCCAACGCGTTCGCGAGTGATGTCGTCTTCGCCCCATCCGTAGCTACCCCACTGCGCGAACTGGATGCGCGCACGAGGCACAAACTGCCAGCCTGCACGAAGCCATTGGCGAGTCAGATAGATCACACGGCCAGGGTCGTTTCGACCATCGTCGAGACCCCACGTGCGAGAGTTCGAACGCACGTCGAGTCCGACTCGCACGCCAATGGCAATCCCTTCGATCCTCGGATACACGCGATACGCCTCGAATTCGCTCTGCGGCGATGTGACGTTCCAGTACACGTAGCCCAGCCTCGGCTCGAACGACCACGTGTCAGGCGGAAGCAAATAGGCGGACGAGGTGTCACCCGTCGGGTAGAACCACCAGCGACGAATCGGGAGCAGCAGCTCGAGCGTTTGGTTCTTGCCTGGGTACCACTGAAGCTTGTTGCTGAGCAGCACGTAGGCGGCGTTGAAACCGAACTCTCGAATTCGAAGGCCTCGCTCGAAGTAGTCGCGCAGTAGCTGCGCGAGCAGGATCTCTCCCTCGAGGAACGTGAAGAAAGCCAGCTTTCCGTTCGCGAACTTCAGTCGTTCGATGCCGACGTGGATCTTCTCGGTGTTCCAGTACGTGCGGAGGTCGCCGTTCCCCACCACCTCCTTTCCAAGTGCATCGAAAGTCACCCACCCGCGCCCAACGAAATCCGGGCTGAAGTTGAAGTTGCCTCCGCCGCCCACGGCTGCGTGCCACTCGCCGGCGTTGGCCGAACCTGCTGGAAACCCCGCGGCCATAGCCAAGACGAGAACCCCGACGGCGCGGATGAGCCCGCGTGACGGCGTGAAGCGCACGATCGGAGTGTATACGGAGTTTGCTGGCGTCCCGTCAACGGTGGTGCGCTATGCTCGACGCCCCGTGGCTCCCGCGCCGACATCGCTCGTCATGGTGTTTACCGCGCTGGTGATCGCCACGGCCGTGCTCGTATTCTCTTTGGTGCGACGAGCGTACCTAGGCCGAGACGGCGAGCTTCGCCCGCAGACCGCCGTCTTTCGGATGTTCTTCACGCTTGGCCTCTGGATGGCGATCACCGCTGCCCTGGCGTCGAGCGGCGTTCTCGCAGACTTCGCAGAGCGCCCGCCACCCATGATGGTACTGATGGGTTTCGTGTTCGTCGCGTCGGTCGCGCTGGCATTCTCGCCGTTCGGGACCCAGCTCGCCCGCGGACTGCCACTCGCATGGCTCATCGGGTTTCAAGGGTTTCGGCTCCCGCTCGAACTCGTGATGCATTGGGCGGCCGAGGAGGGCGTCATGCCGGTTCAGATGAGCTACGAGGGCCGCAATCCGGACATCCTCACCGGGGTCACGGCGATCTTCGTCGCGTGGATGCTCATGAAGGGATGGGGCACGCGTCGGACGCCTTGGCTCTGGAACATCTTGGGAACTGGGCTTCTGATCAACATCCTCGTCGTCGCGATTCTCTCGCTTCCGACGTTCGCGCGCTGGGGCCCCGACCAAGTCAACGTGTGGATCACGCACGCGCCATTCGTTTGGCTGCCGACGGTGCTCGTGCCCTTCGCGCTGATCGGGCATCTGCTGCTCTGGCGGCGCCTACTCGGCAACTACGACGAGGGGTGAGCTCTCGTTTCCTGGTCGAGTACTTCCCGTGTGCGTGTGAACCAGTGCGCCGCTTGCTCGGGGCTCTTCCCAATCGACGTAAAGCCGAACTTCCCGTGCTCGCTCAGCGCACCGGTGAAGTGAAAGAGCACCCCGGACTCGGACCACGCCTGATAATGAAGCCCGTTGATCGCAGCGATGTCGAGCAGGTCTTCGACGAGGAGGCCTCGGTAGTGGTCCGCGAGGAGGGAATCGGTTGCCACGTAGAACTGCGGCTCTCCGCGGGGTGTCAGGTAGAGCCCCGTGTCGGGGTCGTATCGACCGTCCGTCATCATGCGAAGCAGCATCATCGGATGTGTCGTGCCTCCCATGCGAAGGTTGGTTTCGATGGCGTAGTGCTTCCAGGTTCCGTCGGCAGCTTGGACGCACAGAAAATCCACCGCGAGCCTCGCGACGGCGCCGCGGTCTTGCAAAACCACTCCCACTCGCCGCGCGTCGTCTTGAATGGCCATCCGGTATGCGGAGTCGGCTGGGAATTGGCAGCCGGCGTACACCTGACCGTCTTGGCCTTCGACGAGCTGATCGTGCGTGGACAAAAGGTCGAGGCCTCCCGACGGCGAGATGCGTAGCTGGCAGCTCGGTGCGCGTTTGTCTTTGGCGTCGAGGAACGCTTCGACCACGCCGCCCTCTCTCTCGAGTTTTTCCAAGAAGCGCGGCCAGCTTTGCCCCGTGTCGACGAAGCGCATCGCGTGGAGGGCGTCGCCGATCGCCTTCTTGCGAGCTGCGGGGCTCGTTTGGGTGCTCGGCGCGACGTCCGACATCGATCGCAGGTCGAGGATCGCGTTTCCGTGCCCGCTGAACCCCGTGTTGTGCTTGACTACTACCCGCTCTGAAGCGGCCTCGCCTCCCCAGAGTTCGTCGATCGCCTCCACCACGTCACTCTCGCGTTCGATATTCTCTGCGCCCGGAAGCAAAGGGATCCCCGCCTCGCGAAACACCGTTCGGGAGCCGCTCTTGGTACCGAGCCAGAGGAGATCGGGGTCTACCCCATACAGGGGCACGTTCAGCGCGGTTGAAAGCGCCCGCTCCGCCTCCGAGACGGTGAAACAAGTCATCATGGCGTTTTTGGGGTCGATGCAGTTTCGGATCCGCTCGACGAGGCGAGGCCGTGCGAGGATCTTCTTCGAGAGTGGCGTAAGCGACGTGTCGTAGAGGCTGATGACGGTCAGGCGCTTACGCATGTGCTCGTTCGGGATCCCACTGATGAGCGAGAGCATGTAGTCAATCGCGGCAGGGTGAATCGGCGTCGAAGTCACGTACACCACGCGTGCGCGCGGGCGTCGCAGCAGGTTGAGGACGAACAGCATCCGTTCTTCGTAGTGAAGCACCCCGTCGATCGACACGGATTCGATGCCGTCGAGGGACAGCGAAGGGACCACGACGATGTCTCTCGGCTCTGGACCCTGTCGATTGATCAGCTCCCAACGCTCGGGAAGCTGCGCTTGCAGTTTCCGGAACGCGGCCAAATCATCGCCGCCACCTCCCATGGGTTTTCTATAGCATGCGAGTGTGAGACAAGGACGGTCATGGTGTCCGATGTCGAGCCAGAAGCCAATGCGGAAGGCCTGTTTGGGTTCCTTTCGCGCCGTCGTTTCCTACGCGCGACGCTCGTTGGCGGAGGTCTCGTGCTCGGAGTAGGCGGCGCCGGCCTCGTCGCGCTTCGTGGCCGCGCGCCTTGGGTGGATGGGCTTCGGGTACTCGACGCGCATGAGTATCGCACCGTGCAGAGCCTCGTGGAGGTGATGTTTCCGAGTACTGAGGCCATTCCAGTCGACGTCACTTCGATGCAGCTTCCCCGAGCCTTCGACGAGTTTCTCGTGGGCGAGCCCGAGCACAACGTCAAAGACCTTAAGAGCGCACTCTTTCTCATCGAGTTTGGACCGCTCGCATTCGACCGACGACTCACCACGTTCTCGCGCTTAGGTCTTGAGGAACGCCTCGGGCACTGGAACTCATGGGCCACGAGCAGTGTTCTCCTGCGTCGCCAGGTGAGCATCGCGATGCGGAAGTTCTTCAATCTAGTCTACTTCGACAACGAGGCGGTGTGGCCGTACATCGGATATCCCGGGCCTTCGATGCTCCGGCCGAGGAGCATCAGGCCGTGACCGAACCTCCTCAGTCTGCGTCGAACCCCATCCACGACCTCGCGTCGGAGGCGTCGCCCGACGGGCTCGTCACCGAAGTCTGCATCGTCGGTTCCGGTTGCGGGGGCGCTACGGCGGCCAGGCTTCTCGCCGAAGCGGGCCGAGAAGTAGTCGTGCTCGAAGAGGGCAAAGACTACCTCGGCGGCCAGCGAAACCAGCGCGACGCCGACATGTACGATCAGCTCTACATGGATCGCGGGGGCCGGGCTTCGTCCGACCTTTCAGTCACCGTGCTTCAAGGCCGGGTTCTCGGCGGCGGCGGTGTCATCAACGCGTCTGACGTCGTGCCGACGCCCGTCCCGGTGCTCGATCACTGGGTCCGCAAGTACGGGCTCGCCGACTACGCTCCGGACACCTTCGGTCCGTTTCAGACGCAGGCTCTCGAAGACCTGTCCGCGAACCGCATCCCCGAGAACCTCGTCAACACGGCGAACCGCAAGCTTCGGGAGGGCACGGAGGCTCTTGGCCTCCGCGGCGAAGTCATGCAGCACAATCGCGTGGGGTGCCAAGGTCTCGGTACGTGCCTCATCGGGTGTCCCGTTCATGCGAAACGCAATCCGCGCATGGTGGCGCTGCCAAAGGCCATGGATGCGGGCGCCACCGTGTACACGCGGGCGCGCGTCGTCGAGATTCGTGAGTCCGGACAAGAGCTCAAGACGATTCGCGTCCGTACGCTCGACTCGCGGGGGTACCACGAGGTGGGCGAGTTCACTTTGCGCGCCAAGGTGGTGATTGTTGCGGCCAACGCCATCGCGTCGGCACAGCTGCTTCTTCGTTCCGGGCTTGGGAACCAGCACGTCGGGAAGAACCTCATGCTGCAACCCCAGCTGCCCATCATCGGCTACTTCGACGAGGGGATCGACGCGTTCAACCTAGTCCCTCAATCCTATGCGGTCACCGAGTTCGAGCAGGAAGACAACGACGAGTTCGGGCTTTGGGGATACCGCATCGAGGGGATCATGGGGACGCCCGGCATCGTCTCTACGCTGATTCCCGTTTCTGGCGCCGCCGGCACGAACGAAATGACGCGGTACGGACGGATGGCGTCATCGTTGCTGCTCGCGCCCGATCGGCCATCAGGCAGTGTGGAGGTGAAACGAGGGGGGCGTCTCGTCATCGACTACACGCAGCGCGATGACCATCGTCAAAGGCTTCGCGATGCGGTTCGCCAGGCGGCACTCATCTACCTGGAGGCGGGGGCCAAACGGGTCGTGGTCCCGGTCGCTCCGCAACTCGTCATCGAATCGGCCAGGGACGCGGAGGCTTCCTCGACGATTTCCTTCGAACCGGCGACAGCTCCGCTCATCAGCGCGCACCAGCAGGGCACACTTCGAATGGCGCCCTCCGAGCGCGATGGCGCCCTCGATCCTTCCGGCCAACTGTACGGGGCGAGGGACCTCTATGTCTTCGACTCGTCGGGGTTCCCGACGAGCGCGTCGAGCCATACCATGACGCCGATCATCGCGAGCTCGCGCATGCTCACCACCAACTTGCTTACTCGTCTCTAAACCGATCTGCCCTCGCGACGCGATCGTCGAGCGGTTCGGGATGCGCGAACTCTAGAGCTTGCTCAGGATCTCCGCTTCCTCGAACTCCATGTCATCGCGGATTGCGCGTACGAGTTCGCGGACACCCACCATCAGCGTTTCGCCCACGGCGGTTTCATCGAGGTCTTGCGCCACGCGCGTGAGCAGCTCGCGCTGCGCCCGGTGCTCCTGCCGCATTTCTTCCTGCAGCTGTTCGGACGACGCGACGTCGCGCGCGAGGGCGGGAAGTCTGAACTCTTCGTACTGAAGGTGAGCGCCGAGCGTGTCGCTCAGTTCGTGCAGCGCGTCGCGCAGGGCAACGAGCGTATCCGCTCGGTCCGGATGGGCGGCCGCGGCCAATCCCTCGATTTCCACGAGCGCTTTCGAAAGTGCATGATGCTCACTCCGGATGCGGTCCCGGATCTCTTTGGGGGAGGGCCCTGTTGCCTCGGATTCCATGGGGGTCTGCGCGGAAGCATACACGAAAACCAAGTGATTTCAGCCGCCCGGCGTAACCTTACAGACTTTCGTTCAATAGTTTTTGTCTAGGTATTGACTAGGAAAATATAGACACTACATCGACAAGCATGGCAACGATCACGGGAGCGAATCCAAGAACGGGCGGAGTTGCTCCCTGCGTCTCGGTACGGGGCGGGGGCTCGTCAGAGCGGTCTGCGAATCATGGATGTGAGACCACCACCCCATCCATGGTCAGGCGAGTTCGCTTCCGCGCGGCGGGCACTCGTCCCGTATCACTTTTTTCTACGGACCGACGATGAGCAGCAACGGTATGAGCAGCAGCGGAACCACCGCATCGAACAACGGAAACCCGGCCACGAACGGCGCATCCGCCAATGGAGCGGGCGCGAATGGCGCCGCCGCCAACGGCGCCGCCGCGAATGGCGCAGCCGCCAACGGGGCGGGCGCGAACGGCGTTTACCCCATGCGGGTCGCCGCGCGCCTCACGGGTCTCACCGCAGACACGATTCGGGTCTGGGAGCGCCGTTATCAGGCGGTGAGCCCAGAGCGCACCCTCGGGAACAAGAGGCGATACTCAGACGCCCAAGTTCGGCGACTTGTGCTCCTTCGTCGCGCGACCGAGCTCGGACATTCCATCGGACAGGTGGCACGCCTCGATGATGGGGAGTTACGAAAGATCATTGGCGAATCGAACGGCAACACAGCGGGACAGCCGTCTCTCTTCGAGGCGCTGGTCGACGACTACCTCGAGGCTATCCTAGCCTACAAGGTTCAAGACGCGGAGACGATACTCACGCGAACAGCGGCAGTGGTCTCGCCGACTCAGCTCACGTTCGAAGTGATCCTCCCCCTGATGCGTCGTATCGGCGAACTCTGGGTGAGTGGAGAGCTGCGGATGGCTCACGAACACATCGTGTCGGGCCAGCTTCGGAGTCTCCTCGGTACCCTCATGCGCCACACCGAGCCCGCACCCGGGGCGCCCCGCATCATCGTCGCTACGCCGCCGAAGCACCTCCATGAGTTCGGCGCCATCATTGGGGCCTTCATCGCCGCGAGCCGAGGGTTCGAGCCCATCTACCTCGGAACCAATCTGCCGCTCGAGGAGATCGACGAAGCGGCCTCGCAGGCGCGGGCGCAGCTCGTGTTGATGAGCATCGCGAGAGACTGTGACCCCGAAGAGCGCGAGGCGCTGCTTTCCGGGTTCCGTCAGATGGCGGCGCGCCACGAGGTATGGCTCGGTGTGCCCACCGACCACGCGCTTGCCGAAGACGATGCGCCGATGCGGTTGCTTCATCAGTACGAGGACCTCGACCAGGCGCTGGTCGCACGCCAGTCCTCCGCGCCCATGCTCCAGGCGTAACGTCTGCTGTCGACGCGCGTTCAGTCGTGGTACCCGGTGTCACGATGCTGCAACCGCGTTACACAGTTGTTCTCCTCGCGCTCTCTTTCGCTTTCGGGTCAGCGGCATTCGCTAATGACCGGAAACCGGGTGTGCGAGGCTGGACCGAGGGGTCGCACCGTCGCGCTGGCAACGCGGAGCGCAATCGCTACCGGCATCCCGTAGAGACCCTCACGTTCTTCGGCGTGAGGCCATCGTCCACCGTTGTGGAGATTTGGCCGAGCGGCGGGTGGTACACCGAGGTTCTTGCGCCGTTCCTCAAAGACTCGGGAAAGTACTACGCAGCGGGGTTTGCGCTCACCGCGAAACGAACGCCGAAGTGGCGCAAGGACATGCAGCGCCGATTCGAGGCCAAGCTCGCGGAGCGACCGGATCTCTATGGCGACGTCGTGATCACGGAGCTCTCCGTACCGGAGCGCACCGAGATCGCGCCTCCGGGGAGCGCCGACTTCGTACTGACTTTCCGGAACGTGCACAACTGGATGGCCGGCGACTACGCGCAGGCGATGTTCGACACGATGTACCGAGCTTTGAACCCCGGGGGGGTCCTCGGCGTCGTCGAGCATCGCGCGAAGCCGGGTACTTCGCTCGAGGCCATGATCCGAACCGGCTATGTGACCGAAGCGCATGTGAAGGAGCTCGCCAAGAAGGCAGGGTTTCAGTTCGTCGGGGCGTCCGAGGTCAATGCGAACAAAAAGGACAACACCAACCATCCGAAAGGCGTGTGGACTCTCCCGCCTTCCTTGCGGCTCGGCGATGAAGATCGCGCGCGATACCAAGCGATTGGCGAAAGCGACCGGATGACGCTGAAGTTCATCAAGCCGCCCGAACGGCGCCGCCGCAAATAGCGTATACTCGCGCGATGATCGCGCACACTCGTTCTGCCGTGTCTGTGTCGTCTCGCAGGTCCGCGCTGATCTTGGTGGGGCTTTCGCTGTGTGTCCTCGGATGCGCGGAGACCATGGGAGACAACGGCGCAGGTGGGACTGGCGCGTCCCCAACTGGCGGGACTGGCGGGACTGGCGGGACTGGAGGCTCGGCGCCGACCGGTCCGTTCGTCGTCACCGCGGACTGGCTCAACCAGACGCTCACGCTCCTCGACTACGACCTGCTGGTCGACGGTTCCAGTGGCGCCGACGATGCGATCGTCCGTACGATCGACCTTTCTAATTGGTTGCCCGGCCCGCTCGAACTCGAGCTCACGCCAGACGGCCAAACGGCCGTCGTGTCGATCGCGCCTGGGTTCTTCGACGGGAACGGGTTCACCAACATGCTCGTCGGCTCCCCGACGGTACCTCCTGGGGGGACGCTTCTCGTCGTCGACCTCGAAACGGGCGAGGCCGTGTCGATCGAAACAGAAGACGTGCCCATGGGCATCGCAATCAGCCCGGACGGCACCACTGCGTACACCGCCAACTTCGGCACCACCGATTTCCGCGGCGACAGTCTTTCCATCATCGATCTCACCACCCTCGAGGTCGTCGAGGAGATCACGGTCGGGCCCGGCCCCGAGCAAGTCGTGCTGAGCCCCGATGGCACGCTCGGCGCGGTGAACGTAGCGGGCGACGACGGGATTCGCGTGTTCCAAACGGCGGATGTATCCGGCACGCTCACCGACGTTGTGCCGACCGCCGCCGACCCATCGGATCTGGCCTTTCTCGGCGACAACACGTGCCTCCTCGTCGCCAACAGCCAGAATCTCAGTCTTTCCCTGGTCGACACGTCGAATCCGGCCGCGCCCGTCGAGATCGACAGAGTCTCGACTGTTGGGACTCCCTACGGCGTCACGTACGTGCCCGCCCGCAACGTCAGCCTCATTCCGACGAGCCCACTCGCTTCCAATCTGATGGCGCAGTGGGCGACCGCGTCGACCGACGAAAGTACAATCACGCTCGGCCCAGCGATGCGCCTCGATGGAGGGCCGTTCGTGCTGACCGCTGCAGTCGATGAGTCGGGCGACTTTGCGTTCGTCGCGCATCCGGTGGATCAGCGACTGTCCATCGTCGATCTCGAAACCGGAACGGTGCGCAGCGTTTCGTGGTTGACCGACACGGGTCCGACGTACGTCGCCGTCCAGCGCTGAACGCGCGATCATCGTCTCATCTCGCATTTCAACGCGGGCGGAACAGTGGGCTACGCCGAAGCCAGCTGTCTATAGTGAGACGAGAAAAAGAGGACGTTCCTCTTTTTCATGGGGGGAAGAGATGACTGGTTTGCGGAGTTGGGGATCCGTGTTGTTGCTCGTCACTGCGGCAACGTTCATCACGCCGGGGATCGCGCGCGCGTTTCCAGATGAACCGAACAGCCTCGATGAGGGGCCCGACGCGCACACCAGCCGCTTTCAGCTCTTCGGAGAGCTCGGGTTGTTCAGTGGGCGGACTCAAGACACCAAGGCCAAGATCCTCCTGAGCCCGCTTTTTCAGCTGCGTCTGCAGCTTGCCGAGAACTGGCTTCTCGATACCGCGTGGGGCTTTGGCTACCTCAGCTTCACCGCGAATGACGGTGATATCACAGGGAACTCGTTTCGCGCCGGGAACCCCTATGCGGCGATTCATTACCAAGGCGTAAAGGGCCAGTTCTCGTATCGGTTCGGCGTTGGCGTCGCGGCGCCAGTTGCGCGCCTCCCAGACACCACCGACGGCGGCAACGAGGCCGGGCTCACCTACAACCTCTCCGCCGCGATTCGAGGCAACACCTCGGCATGGCTCTGGGAGCCGCACTCGCTGAGCGTCATCTTTCCGATGGCGTTCGAGCGTCGGAAGCCGAGCGGCTTCATCTGGGGCGCAAACCTTGCTGCAGGGATCATGATCTCCTGCTGCGGCAGCGAAAAGGCCCGAGACCCGAACGGTCGCAACGACCCGGTCATCGAGCTTGGCTCAGTCATGGCCTACCAGGCGCTCTCCTGGCTCCGGGTTGGCTCGACGTTCAACCTCGTCATCCTTCCGCGGCAGAACCAGCCGCCTCCGAACGAGGTGACTCAGCTCTCGCTACAGCCGTTTCTTCGATTCGGGCGGGAGGATGCCTTCACCTCGGTGGGCGTTCTGATCAACCTCGACAATCCCTGGGGCTTCTCCTTTGACAAGGAGCAGGTCTGGGGCCTCCTCATCGGCGGCGGCGCCGCCTTCTAAGAGTACCTCGCGTCCTTCCTCGAGCTCCCGAGAAAGCCAAGAGGCCACGCGTCATGCGAAACGGCCGCGCGAACCGAGGTTCGTGAGGCCGTGCGCGTTATGATTCTCGGACCCGGCGTTAGGCCGGCGTGTCGAAGAGCGGCAGGTCGTCTCCGCCGAGCGGAAACTCAGCTTTGAAGCTGTCCGGAACACCCGCGAGGTCGCGGAGCGCGCGGTGCACCGAGCCGATGTTGATGCGGACGCCGTCGTCGGGCGAGTTCTGCACTGCGAGCGTGGTTGGGTCCACGGTGAGAATGCCGTGGCGATCGTCCGTCGCGCCGATGACGCGGTTCCCTGGAATGCCGGGCCCCATCATCATCATGGAGCTGATCGGCCAGTGGTCCTTGCCGTTGCCGCCGTTGTAGCCCGGCGTCCGACCGAAGTCGGAGCCCATGACGACAGCCACCCTGTCGGCCACGCCGAGGCGCTCGGCCTCTTCCATGGCGAAGTTCGCCGCGTTCACGAAGTCGATCAGGTTTGGAAGGTGGTTCTGGTCGTGGTTGCCGTGCGTATCGAAACCGCCGCGGCTCACGCTCACGCTGACCGAAAGGCCCGCTGTGTACGAC
Source organism: Myxococcota bacterium (assembly GCA_039177115.1). Classification (GTDB taxonomy): domain Bacteria; phylum Myxococcota_A; class Polyangia; order Polyangiales; family Houyiibacteriaceae; genus SG8-38. Next base: position 147,095 of record JBCDFZ010000004.1, on the reverse strand, counting down.
GCGAGAGCCACTTGGATCTGACGCTGAAGCTGCCCGTCGGCGAACTGCTCGGGAAGCGCGTCGGAAACGCGCTTCAGGTCGTCCTGACCGAGACGCGCGAGCATGAGTTCGTTCTGCCCTGCCCAAATGCGCGGGAGCCGCTGCTCTCCCTGAAGGCGCACCAGCCGAAGCTGCTGTTCGCGCTGTACTATGGCTGGCACGTCCGGGTGGCCGAAGTAGTTTTCCTCGGAGCCCCGTGGGTCCGGTCGCGCCGGCCATGCGAGATTGTGAAGGAGTCCGCCGTCGCCGAGAGGCACCGCGTTGGTGACCCCCTGCGTATCGAGGTACCCGCCGTAGCCGATGAGAGGCATCGGAAGGTTCGGTCCGTTGGCCGCCGCGATGAGCGCGCCGATCGGAGGATGACCCTCCTCGGTGCGACCGCTCCACGTGCCTCGGGTTCCCTGGTCGTGACCGTTGGTCCCCGTATCCATGCCGTTGATGATCAGCAGGCGCTCGTAGTGGTTCTGGAAGAACTGGTCGAGCCCGGTCTGGTCTTCACCGAGCGGCGCGTAGTTGATGTTGCCCGCCGAACGGATGTCGCTCGTCAGGAACCGACCCATCGGGTCATTCTCGTTTCCGTTGGCGCGGCCCTTCGGATCACACAGGTGCGTCGGGTCCCAGCCGCCGCCCGCATGCATGAAGATCCAATAGGTCCCGTCGTAGCCGGCAGAGGCCGTCTGGGCGGTGGCGCTCAGCGGATCCACCGTGGCCGGCAGAACGCAGCTCAGTCCGGCCCAACTCGCGACACGTAAGAAATCTCGACGATCCACGGTTACTCCTCCCTCACTCGTACAGGTACCGGTAGTCGGAAAGCAGGTAGCTGACCGCGGCCATCCAGGCGCGGACGGTGTAGTCCGGATCCCGGTTGATCCGGCGACCGTCGGGCAGGTCTTCACCCGTCAGTCGGTCGTTGTTGAGTCGGCAAGGGCCAGCGAGCTCTTCGGAGACGCTGCCCGACGAGAGACCGTCGCGACCTAAGCTGTAGGCTTCGGTGAGTACGGTCATCGTCGCGTCGATCTCCGCGTCGTTCATCGCGACACTCTCCCCGAGGATTCGTGCATGCAGATGACGAACGGCGCTGCGGATCTCGTCCGAGCCGCTGTCAGGCCGCGTGCTCATGTCGACGTCGGGGAAAAGCAGGCGGTCGCCGGCCGGCTTCGAGAAGTCGTACGGAACCGCCGAACACGCCACTTCGTAGGCCATGCGCTGTGCGAGGCTTGCCATGACGCCGTTCGGCTCGGTCACGCGCTGGGTGACCTGGTCGGAGTCGATGCCGCCGTAGAAGATGCGGTACTGGTCGAGAAGGAACTCGGTCCGATCGGGCCGCTCCCGCCACGTTACGCCCATGGTTGCCTCAATCTTTCGATTGAGATGCTCGGGCGTGAGAAGCCGCGCCGTTCCGAACGTGGAGAGCTCGATCTCCATGGCGGGGCTGAGCGGCGTTGCGTTCGCTGCCCGGAAGTACGGGCTGAGAACGATCTCGCGAATGAGAACCTTGAAGTTGTAGTCGCTGCCGACGAAGCGCTGCTGGATGGTGCGCAGGATCTCCTGCTGGACTTCGAACGCGCGAACTAGTGCAGGGTCGACGTCGTCGTCGATCGTGGGATCTTCTACCGGAAGCGGTGGAGGAGGCGGAGGGGGCGGAGGCGTGATCGAGCCACCGGTGCCCGGGTCGGGAGCTCCGCCCATGCCGCCAGCACCCGTATCCGGCGCACCGCCTGTGCCGCCGACGCCCACGTCCGGCATCCCGCCGACGCCGCCGGCACCCATGTCGGGCATACCGCCGGTGCCCATGTCGGGCGCGCCGCCCATGCCGCCAGTGCCAGCGTCCGGCGTGCCCCCGGCGCCACCCGTGCCGGGGTCGGTCGCCCCACCGGTGCCCGGATCGTCGATCGGCATGTCGGGCATGAGGTAGTTCGTCGTGAGATCGAGGACCTTTTGTCCCGTCACGCCTTCAAACACCGTCTTGACCGTCGCTCGAGCGAATAGCGGGTTCTCCGCGATCTCCGCGGCGAACCACTGGAGTGCGCGGGTCCTCTCGCTCTCGGGGAGATATTCTTGGCCGAAGCCGGGCGGGAGCATCTCCTCGTCGTACCATTCGCCTTCGCCGCTGTACTCGCCCTGCTCGTTCCAGTTCATGAACAGGCCGGCCGCTGGGTCGACGGTGGTGTGACATACGGTGCAGTCCGCGTTGTTGAGCGTCGGATTGTCCCCGAAATCTGCGTTTGCATCGACGGGCCGGCTTCCGAATCGGTTGACGTCGATGTCGAGGAAGAACCAGTACGCCATCCGCGAGCGGTGTCGGTTGCGGTTCGTATCGCTCGTTGGGAAGCGGTTAAGGAACATCGCCGAAGTCAGGATGCCTGCGTGCGGGATCCCGGGGATCTTCGCTTTGCGGAATCGCTCGGGATTCTCACCGATACCGAGGCCCGCTTCCGGAAGCGCGACCAGGGAGAGCGCAGAGTACCCGTTGAGCATGGTGTAGTCGGCGGTCAGGATCTCGGTGAACTCCGCCTCGCTCATGATCACGTGCTTGATCAGCTCGAGCGGCTCGCGTGCCAGCGAGTCGTTCGTAACCAGACGGACGCTGTCGTCGTCTTCATTCATGCTGTCGAACCACCGGAGGTTCGGCCAGACTTCCTCGTCGAGCAGGTCGATGGCGTTCTGACGACCGAGGTACTTATCCGTGAGGAAGTGGTCGTTGTAGAGTTCCATCATTCGGTCGCCGAACGCTTCCTCGCGCATCAGCTCGGCGAGCGCGGCTTCGACGCCCTGCTGACCGAGCTCTTCCGCAGCGCGCGCCTGGTCGGCGGTCGGGAGTCTTCCCGTGAGCTCGAGGCTCGCCTTGCGAAGCGTGTCGGGCCAGCTGAGGAGCTCGAGTTGGCCCTCGTAAGGATTGGCGAATCCGTCCGACGATGGGCACGCGTTGACGTTGTTGGTCGAGCAGCCCCCAAAGATCGACGAATCGTTCGTACAGCCCGGCACCGCCCATGCCGCCGCCATCATTAGAACGACTACCCCGAATGCGGGGGTGCGCTTGATGCACCTGGAACTCATCCTCACGGAGAAAAGCGTAACATGTCAAAACACACCCCGCAGGACTAATTTGATCATGCATTCCTTCTTCATACAGCCCATAATTAAACCATTAGGGTGATAAATTTAGGTAATGTACCTCGCTTCCCACCGTTCGTTGCGAGCATTTTCCAAGCACCTACGCCAGGTTCCAAAGACTGTCGATATTGTTCATTTTTTCACTCTTTTTTGTCTTCCAGCAGAATTTTTCATGACCTTCTATGAGCAATGTTGGTATTCGTGAGCACGAAATCGCGCTCCGCAGCCGCATCACGACGCGTCCCTACCTGACCGATGGGGCCGCGTGCCTCGCGCCTGCGCAGCGAGTTGTCCGCTAGCCCCGCTCGGCGCGTCGGATTCCGAGATTGACGATCTTTTGGAGCAGCTGGGGGTAAGCGATGCCCGCCGCCGCCGCGGCGCCGGCAAACTCGTCCCCATCGCCGATGTCCGGGTTGGGGTTCGCCTCGAGGAAGTAGAGCTCACCGTTTTCGTCGAGCCGGTAGTCGATCCGGACCGTTCCGTCGGTGCCGAGCCTCCGACAGATGCGGCGGGACAGCGTGCGAATCCTCTTCTCGAGTTCCTCCGAAATCCCCTTGGCTCGTCCGACCCGAACGCCGTACTTCTGCTGATAGTCGAGGTCCCACTTGACCTTGCGGGTGGCGATTTTGGCTGCGTCCTCGGGCAGCTTGTCGAGGAAGATTTCCCAGGTGGGCAGTACGTTGAGGCGATGATTACCGAGCACCGATGCGTAGAGCTCGCGTCCCGGAATGTACTGTTCGACGACGGCGTCGGTGCGGATCTTGTCGTGAATGAACGCGACCCGTTCTTCGAGGGCCTTATCGTTATTGACGACGGAAGCCTGCGCGATCCCGTAGCTTCCCTCCTCGATAAGCGACTTGACGATCAGCGGGAACTCGAGCTGCGCCGGGCGTTTGATCTTTCGATAGCGTGGGAACACGCGGAACCGGGGGACGCGGATTCGGTGGTAGGCCAGCACCTTCTTTGAGAGCGCTTTGTCGCGCGCAAGGAGAAGCCCGCGCGGATTGCACCCCGTGTACGGCGTGCGCTGAAGCTCGAGGTAGCCGACTACGTGCGCATCGAAAATCGCCTCACCGTCGAACTCCTCGAGCAGGTTGAACACGACGTGAGGCTTGAACTCCTCGATGGCTTTGCGAAGCGGAGCGAGCTCGTCGTTGACCCCCACGAAAAGGACTTCATGACCAAGCTCACGGAGGCCCTCCCGGACGTCCAGCTCCGTTTTGAAGGGTAGAATCTCGGCGCGGCTGAGCTTGCTGGCGTCGTCTGGAGGGATGAGTGTGCTGTGGGCGAGAACGATGATCCGGCGTCGTTTTACAGAGGATGCCATGTGTCCCGTCGGTGGAGGAGATGCACGGTGTGCACCGTCAGCATGATCGCGAAGTCGAGCTTCGTTTGCCGTTCCCCCTCGGTGAGCCGGAGCCGAAGCTCGCGGCATCGCCCAATGATATCACGAAGCACCTGATCGACGGTGAATTGGTACTCGCCCGTAAATAGTGAGATCTGCTCGCGGATTTGGCGTCGATTGCGCCAGAGGAACGACGCGGCCGTCTCGTTGTTTCGGTACCGCGCCGAGTCGCTGAAGATCTTTCGAAGGTCGCGATCGTACTCGTCGCTGAAGCCGGGGCTGTAGTGTTCTTGTCGGCGCTCGTAGTGACGCCGGAGCGAATAGCGCATGCGTGGAAGTGAAAACGGCTTGGCGCGCGAACGGACCTGCGGCTTCTTGTCGCTGAGGTCGTCGGCGAGCTCATCCATGTAGTCGAGCTTGTCGATGGCTGGTGATGAAGCGTAGCGCTCGCGCCAGTTGGACTTCGGGGCCAACCACACCGCGAAGGTCTCCGCGAAGTCTTCCACGGGATGCGCCTGGGCGTACCAGCCGTCGAGGTGCTCGACGAATTCCTTGCTCAGCGGGTTCGGTCGATAGAACTCAGGGTAGGGCTCCGAGGCACGGCCGAAGGCCTTCTGCCAACGCTTGCGTCGTTGGAGGTTGTACGCATGCTGAAGCGCGTGTCCGGCTTCGTGTCGAAGTAGCCGCATGCACTCCGCGCGTGTGCCTCCCTCCACCTCGAACATCATCTGGCGTTCGAGCCGCATCAGCCGGGGGTGAGCCAAGTAGAAAGGAACCCCGATACCCGGGATGCCGTCCGGACAACACCACTCGTCGCTCAACCACGCGTGGATGCGAAATCGCTTCAGTCCGGCGTGGTCGAGTTCCTCCCTCAGCCGTTCGACGCAGTCCTCGAGCCAGGTGCCCGTGATGCCCAGCCCGAGTTCGCTCAATCGCACATCGAGGAGCTCCTCGGTGGGCAGGTGTTCCCAGTCTGTAGGCACGGACCGCTCAGCTTGACGGATCCACCGACCCCTGACAACGAAGGCTCGCATGGGGAAACCGAAGTTCGGAATCGTGGGAGCGGGCATCGCCGGGACCGCCGCGGCCTGGTCGCTTCACCGCGCCGGCCATGAGGTGGAGCTTTTCGAAAAAGCGCCGGCCATCGGAGGCAACGCGAAGACCTTCCGATGGGCGTCCGGCGACCGAGTCGCAGAGTCGCCCCTGCTCGTGATCGCCTGGCCGGAGCAGTACTACCACAACTACCATCTGCTCCTGGAAGAGCTCGGCATCGGCCGAACGCGGCTGCCGATTTCGTACTTCGTGAAACGGGGCGACGAGGTGTTCCGCCAGGACGGCAAGTCCTCACTCGACGTTCGGTTCGCCAAGCAGTTTCGCCGCTGGGACCGCCTCGTTCGGTTCGTCACCGCGGTCTGCGCGGCGTTCTTGCCGAAGGATCGCCACGAGTCGCTCTATCACTTCTCCTACTTCAACCCGATGAACGTGATTCCGCTCTACTGGCTCGCGCGTCTCTTCGGCGTATCGCGGGAGTTCTGGGACACGATCTTCGTTCCGGTGCACGCGGCAAGCTTCATCACCACCAAGACCAAGTGGGTGCCCGCCGTGGTGCTTCCGCTCCTCGAAAGCGTGGTCCCGCTCGAAAAGCCGGGTCGCATGGCCACTTGGGAAGGGCCGCCCCGCCAGGTGTTCGAGCGCATGGCGGCACCGTTTGCCGACCACGTTCACACAAACTGCGAAATCAAGCGGGTCGCGCGAAACGGCGAGGGCTACGTGCTCGAAGATCAGCAAGGCAATCGCCACGAAGTCGACCAGGTGGTCTTCGGCTGCGACGCGCCGGAAATCCTCGACACGCTCGACTCGCCGAGCTGGCTTCAGCGAGTGCTCTTCAAAAACTCGCAGTACGTCGACGACCTCGACCCCACGTTCTCGGAGCTCATCGCGCATTCGGACGACGGCATCTTTCCTGAGCCCTACCGCACCGAAATCGGCTCCGACTTCAATACCTACGTGGAGATGAAGGGTGATGGGACCCTCGAATGCACCTTCGTTCTGTCGTCGCAGTATCCCGGCCTTCAGGAATACGGCGAGCCAATGCTGGTCACGTTCAACTCCGACAAAGACATCGGCCGGGTGCAGAAGCGCATTCCGCTGCACCACCCGAACCACACGCTGTCGATCCGGAACCTGATCATCATGTCGGCCATGCGGTTCCTTCAGGGCAAGGACGGCCTCTACTACTGCGGCACCTTCACCACCCCGGAGGGGGCGCACGACATTTCCTTCATGTCGGGCCTGGTGGCCGCCCGGGCTGCGGGGGCGCCGTACCCGTTGCCGCGAGGAGGCGAGGAGGCGTTTGCCGACTACCAGCTGATGCAGAGGATGATGCTGGGTAGGGTTCTGCCGACTCTTCCAAACTCGGTTGCTGACGGTGCCGCCGAGACGGCCCCCATCGAAGCCTCCCCCTCGCTACGAAGCTGAGCCGGCCACATGTCGGCCCGCGCGTCGGCCCGAGTAAACGCAGTCGGCGATCGAAAGGCCGCTCACGTATTGCCGCGAGCAGATCCCGACGGCGTTGCGGCCTGCCGCGAACAGTCCGTCGATGACGCCCCCGTTTTGGTCTCGCACCTGTCCGGTTGCCTCGTCGACCGACAGGCCGCCGAGCGTCATTACCGCGCACACGTGGCGCTTCGAGCCGAGCGAGCAGTCGATGGCATAGAAGGGGCCGTCGCCGAGGTCGTACATGGCGTCTCGTTCCTTGTGGAACGGGTCGGGCCGTTCGCCGCGAGCGGCCTCGTTGTAGGCTTCGAGGGTGGCGCGGAGCGTCGCTTCGGGGGCGCCGATGAGTTTAGCAAGCGCGCCGACGTCACGCGCCTTTCGACAGTTGAAGTAGAGGTTCATCAAGGCGACGCCCCGCTGAAACCACTGAATCTTGCCAGGCTTAGTTTGCTCACGGGCGAGCTGCTTGAGCGGGTCGTTGATGATCAGCGTGGCCGCGCCGCCTCGCGCTTCGACCATCTCCTCGCCGATCTTGGCGCCGTACCAGTACTCGTTGGCAAACCGGTTCCCCTCCGAGTCGACCAGGGCACCCGCCGCAAACGCGTTGGGCGGGTAGAGAAATCGCCAGGCCGACGCTCGGTGCATTTGATCGACGCGTCCGCCAACGCTCATCCCGAGCCGGATCCCATGGCCGTCGTCCCCCGCCGTCCCGAGCGGAAGCCCCGGGACGAACTCAGGGACGTTCTCTTCCATCATGGTGCGGTTGAATACGAAGCCGCCGGCGCACAGCACCACGCCGCGCCGGCAGCGAATCCGCTTCGTCGAGGATCGCCGGGTCTCGATGCGCTGGACGAGTCGTCGCAGGCGGGCAGCCACCCCCGGGATCACCTTGGCGAGCTGCGTATCGAGGCGATGAAGCGCGCGGTGAACCCATCGAAAGAAGGACGAGGGGATCGTGTGATACTCGACGCCCACCACGCGCCCCGCACGGTCGACCACCAGCCGTCCGACCCGAGCCTGCGACACGATGCGCACGCCCTGTGCGAGCGCGGTCTGCCGGAGGGGTTCCACGAGGTTGGCCCCGGGAAACGCGCCGCCGTCGGTTCGGTGGCCCCGCGGGGCAGGCTTCGCCTCGTCGCGATAGGGGACGAACGTTTCGTTGCCCGAGTAGTAGAGATGGTACTCGTTGGTGGGGTACGACGTTTTGATGGGGCAGAGGTTCCCATAGAACGGCACGCCGCGATCGGTGAGCCAGCGGACGTTCTCCGCGCTCGTCTCGCAGAAATCCCGGAGCGTCTCCGGGTGAACCGCGTCTTGAACCTCCATGGCGAGGTAGCGGACCATGTTGTCGACCGTGTCTTCGACGCCGGCTTCGGCCTGGATGTGTGTCCCGCCGCCGGCGTAGAACACGCCACCGCTGATGGCGGTCGCGCCTCCGCCGAGGAATCGGTCGAGGACGACCACCTCGGCGCCTCGCTCTCTCGCTTCGATCGCGGCGGACGCGCCCGAGGCGCCGAGGCCCACCACGACCACGTCGGTCGTTTCGTCCCACGGCGCCTGTTCGGGGTCGTCGAGGACGACTGGCTCCAAATCGTGCATCGAGTTTGCGGACGCTAGCATGGCGGTTCAAGGTCGGCGACGAAGGATCCCTTGGAGAAACTGATCTACCTGCTCTGGCCTCGAAGCCCGATGGAGCTCGCCGACCGGAGGACGACGCTGCTCGACCAGTGTGCGCCCGCCTTGCTCGATGCCGGTGCGCGCTACCTCACGATGCGCATCGACGATGACCTCGCGCGTGTACCATCGCCCACGCCGACGACCAAACGTACCAATCCGTTCGCCGCCGAGGTCAGCCTGTGGCTCGACGACGTTCGCGATCGCGGCTCACAAGAGTCGATGCTCGAAGACGCGGGTTTCAAGGTCGCCGGCTACCACGTGGCGCAGCACCTCTACACCGACTACGGCGGGAACCGGCACGGCGAGCCGCGCAGCTGGCCGGACGGACAACGCTCGCCGGGAATCGTATCGGTGACGCCGCTTGAGCGGCCCAAGCGCATCCCCAAAGATCGATGGATGCGGCACTGGTTCAACCGGCAGGGCCCCATGTCGGAGGCGATGCAGCCTCGGAGCCGCTACGTGAGAAACGTCGTCCTAGACGTATTGACCGCCGACGCCGTGAAGTACGAGGGAATCGTAGAGGAATCGTGGCCTTCCGGGGAACACGTCACCAATCCGATGACCTTTTACGGTGCCAAGAACCGGCTCGAGCTCATCAAGAACATGGCGATCATGGCGCAGAGCGTCGCCGCGTTCCTCCCCATTTGGCGGATCACCAGCGTGACGACGAGCGAGTACTTCGTCCGAAGCCCGCACCGATAGCGCAATCGATTGAACTGGACTAAATCCACTCCAGTTGGGATATCCTTCGGGCTCGATGCACACCAATCGCAGGGACTTCATGAAGATCTCAGCCGGGGGCGCGGCGGCGCTTTCGGCGATGAGTACATCCGCTTGGATCTCGGGGTGCGCCTCGAGCGAAAGGGCGCCGGGCATGCGCTTCCTTCGTCCCGAAGACGTCGAGATGCTGACCGCGATGGTGCCCGCGATTCTCGCAGGTCAAGTTGGTCCCGGCGAGACGGAGCGGATCGCCAACATCGTGAAGTCGTTCGACAGTCTGCTTGGAACGACATCGAAGATCGTGGTCAACCTCGTGCTGCAGGCCTTCGATGCGCTGAACTTCGCGCCCACGCGCGCGCTGATGACCGGGCAGTGGTCTTCTTGGTCCGATGCAAGCCTCGAGGATGCAAACAGGGCTCTCGAGAGGTTGCGCAACAGCAAAATCAATCTGCTCAACGCGATTTACGCGGCGACGGTTCGCCTCGCCGTCAGCAGTTACTACTTGATCCCCGCGAATCAAAAGACCACTGGCTACCCTGGTCCACCCAAGAAGGTGTCGGGGCCGCTGCCTGAAGTCGACGAGCCCGCCGACGCACAGGAGACGCCGTGACGAATCTCTCCACGATCACATTGGGCAGCGACACCGATCCGTATCGCAAGGCCGAAGAACGGGGCTGGGCGATTACCAACGCGGCGGCGCTCGAGTCTTCGACCACCCTCGAGTGCGACGTCGTCATCGTAGGCACCGGTGCCGGTGGAGGAACGGTCGCTGAGAACCTAAGCAAGCGCGGGCTCAGCGTGGTCCTGCTCGAGGCCGGACCGCTCAAAACCTCGAGCGAGTTCGACATGAACGAGCGCTCGGCCTACGCCGACCTTTACCAAGAGGGTACGGGTCGCGCGAACAAGACGGGCTCCATCGTGATCCTGCAGGGACGGTCGGTCGGCGGTTCCACCACCATCAACTGGACCACCAGCTTCCGGACGCCGCCTCAGACGCTCAAGCACTGGGCCGACGCCATGTCGGTGAAGGGGCTCTCCGAAGAGTCGTTGGCGCCCTACTTCGCCGAGATGGAGAAGCGGCTCAACATCCACCGCTGGCAGATGCCGCCAAACCCCAACAACGACCAGCTCGCCATCGCGGCCAAGAAGCTCGGGTACTCCTGGGACATCATTCATCGGAACGTCAAGGGCTGCCTGAACCTCGGCTACTGCGGGCTCGGATGCCCCGTCGACGCTAAACAGTCGATGCTGGTTACCACCATCCCGGCCGCGCTCGACAACAAAGCTAAGCTCTTTCACCACGCTCGCGCCGACCGGGTACTGGTCGAGGGCGACTCGGTCGTCGGCGTCGAGGCGTCGGCGCTCGCGCAGGAAGGGTGGGGCACCACCGGCAAGAAGATCACGGTCCGCGCAACGCGCACAATTCTAGCGGGCGGCGGCATCAACACGCCTGCCGTGTTGCTTCGATCCAACGTACCTGATCCGCACGGCCGCATCGGCAAGCGCACGTTCCTTCACCCCACCACGCTGTCCTTGGCGATCTATGACAAACAGATCGACCCGTACTACGGCGCACCGCAGTCGGTGTACTCAGACCACTTCCAGTGGCAGACCGTCGACAAGGGGCCGGTGGGTTTCAAGCTCGAGGCCCCGCCGCTGCAGCCAGCGTTTACGGCAGGATTCTACGGCGCGATGGGCGATACCCTCACCGACAGCATGGATCACCTGCCCAATACCAACTGCCTGATCGCGCTCATGCGCGACGGCTTCAACGAGCAGAGCCAGGGCGGGGCGGTGGAACTTAGCGAAGACGGGCAGCCGATTCTCGACTACGAGCTCAACGACTACCTGCTCGCGGGCGTCAAGAAGGCTTGGACCATCATGGTCGAGATGCAGTTCGAGGCCGGGGCCAAAACCGTGCGGCCCGCGCACAAGCAGGCCACCCGCTACGCGTCGTGGGCCGAGGCCAAGAAGGCGATCGACTCCTTCCCTTACACCCCCTTCGGCGTGACCGTGGGAAGCGCGCACGTGATGGGTGGGAGCGCGATGGGTGAAGACGAGACCCGAACCGTCGTCGACAGCCAAGGTAAGTTCCACCATCTCGATAACCTCTACGTGATGGACGGCTCGCTGTTCCCCACGAGCATCGGCGCCAACCCGCAGCTTTCGATCTACGGCCTGGTGCTCAAGCTCTCGACGCAGCTGGCGTCGCAGTTCTCGGCCTAGCGCCCCACGCTCACTGGACCTAGCGGGTGTACTGCCGGCCCTTGAACGTAACGAAGAAGTTCATCGACAGCACATGGTTGATGATGTTGGTCTCTCGCGAGACGTACACGTTGAGGTAACCGACCTCGGTTCGGAAGATGCCGGTCCCGTCGTACACCGCCAGCCCGGCGAAGATGCGGTTCTGGTCGAAGCCTTGCTTGGCCCACGTGGCCCCCTGGATCCCGACGAAGACTTCGTCCCAGATCGCGAGGCCTACCGGGAGTCGCTTGCGGGGGCGGTAGTTGAAGCGCGCGAACTGGCGGAACCGGTGCGCGGTACCGCTTGCCTCTTTCAGGAAGCGCTGTTCGACGCGCGTGCGCGACTGAAACAGCACGCCCTGCTCGCCGCGATAGGTGAGCAGCAGCTGCTCCCAGACGCGCTGCTCGTCGAGCCGTTCTCCGGTCGCGCTTCGCCAAGTGGGGATCCACGCGTAGCCAAGCCAGAGCGAACCCCACGGCGCAAACGCGAGGCCCATTCCCGGGCGAAAGAGGCCGACAGTGCCTGCGTCGTCTTGTCGACCCTGCACGTCGAGCCAGAACACGGGGCTCGGACTGTCCGCGTAGACCTGACCCGTGAAGAACAGGGCGCCCCAAATCGCGAAGTCGCTTTCGGTCTGCGCCTCGGCGGGCGCCGCCGAGCTGAGGGCGGCGCAAAGAGCGAGAGCAAGACCGATGAGCTGCGCGCGCATGAACTAAGGGAGGGTTTGCCTCGAGAGGGCGACCGGATCGTCCCCCTCAGCGAGGGGACGTATCCACATTTCGTAGTCCTGCGCAACCGCGTCGACGATGTAGGGGTCGAGCGGGGGTCGACCCCAGGAGTTGTCGCCGCCCACGCCGCGCTGGATTCGATCGAGATTGACGTGGGTCATGTCGTCGTTCGCGATCTCGAAAGGGTGAGCCGCTGCGGCGATGGCCTCGGTAGAGTACGGGAGCACGTTGACGCTCAGCCACGGGCTTCCGACGGCCAGTAAACCGGCGCCCGTATCGTCTCTTACCGCGATAAACCTCACGTCGGTCTTGTTGCCCGATTCCTGGGGCCGCGCGTACGCCACGGGCTGGTCGGCCACGCGGCCGCGGTTGAGCAGAACGGGCTGCTCGTTGCGGTCTGGGTAGCTCGATTCCGGGCCGGGGCCGTACCACGTGACTCGGTCGAAGGACTCGTCCATCGCGAGGCGCATGCCGAACCGGGGGAGCTCGGCGAGGCTTCCGGCGGGAGAGAACCCCAGACGAACGCCGATCTCGCCCGTGGCGAACACCCGGTACACCACCTCGAACACCGCGTCGATCCCGTCTGACTCGAGCTGGGCGGTGACGATGGTTTCAGTTGCCGAGTCGGTGTTGACGTCGAGCGCGGTCACGCTCATCGACGTCCCCGCGGTTTCCCAGATCGATGCCCGCGCGTCGAGGCTCGTGCCGAAGTCGTTGTCGGTCAGGGGCCGCCAAAAGTCGGGGCGAAGCGGTTCGGCAAGTCGTTCGCTGCCGTCGCGGCGAAGCGAGGTGAGGGCTCCGGTCGCCGCATCGATCGTGACGCCGAATTCGTCGCTATCGATCACGATGTCGTCATCCTGTGACACGACGAGCGGATTGGCACTCGAGGCGTCGATGGGTGGACCTGCGGCGCCAAACGGCAGGGCAAAGTCGGACCAGGCCACTTCGTGCCCGGCGTCGGCCCAAATCGCGTCGTCGACCGTGACGAAGCGAATCCGAAGTCGGGCTTCCGCGCCGTCTGGAACCGCGGGTTCCGCGAAGGGCACGGTGAGCTCCTCGGTCGAACCCGGGGCGAGCGCGGGAAGCATGAGCTCGCCACGTTCGACTTCGTCTCCATCGACTTCGACCATCCACTCGGCGGTCACCTGACTGGTGAGCACGCTGTGGTCGTACCGATTGACGATCCGAACCACACCGGTCGCGAGATCCACTGCCTCCGCGTCCACCGGCTGCATCACGTGCTTCATCGTGGCGAGACCGGGGTGCGGGTCTTGGTCGGCGCCGAGAAGCCCGTTCATGCAGAAGTTGTTGCCGAAGAGGCGCGTGATCGCGTTGAGCTCTTCGTCGGGGACTCCCGGCCCGATGTCACCGCCGTACGCCACGAAGGTCTCGCCGTCGCCTCCCGGGATCGGGATGCGAATCCCCTGGTCGATCCAGTCCCACACGAAGCCGCCCTGCGCCTGGTCGTACTCGTGGAAGACGTCCCAGAACTCGCGCATGTTGCCGGTGCTGTTCCCCATCGCGTGCGCGTACTCGATCAGGATGATTGGCCGCGGCTGGGGCTCGCTCACGTAGTCTTCGACCAGCTGTGCCGTCCAATACATGGGGCACTGCACGTCGCTGTGGTCCGCCACGATGCCTTCACCGCCGCGATTCGACCCCTCGTAGAACACGGGCCGCGACGGGTCCCGTTCGTGGAGCCAGTCGCTGATGTTGTCGAAGGTCGGGCCGTCGGCGGCCTCGTTCCCCATCGACCACGCGATGACCGACGGCTGGTTCTTGTCGCGCTCGAGCATCCGCTCGACGCGCTCCATGTGGTTCGCCTCCCACTCGGGGAACGTGCCGAGGTCGATGCCCTCGAACATCCAGAGCCCGTGGGTTTCGAGGTTCGCCTCGTCCACCACGTAGATGCCGTACTCGTTGGCGAGCTCGTACCACCGAGGCGTGAGCGGGTAGTGACCGGGCCGCACGGCGTTGAAGTTGTTCTGTTTCAACAGCTCAAGGTCGGTGATCATCTCCTCTTCCGTCACGTAGTGACCGGTGAAGGGATTGTGTTCGTGCCGGTTCGCGCCCCGGACCAAGATGGGGCGTCCGTTGACGAGGAGCTGGCCGTTTTCGATCGCGACGTCGCGGAAGCCGACCTGTTGGCGGATGAGCTCGATGTTTCCATCCTCGTCGCCAAGCGCGATGCTGAGCGTGTAGAGATTCGGGTTCTCTGCGGACCAAAGCGCTGGATTGTCGACGGCGATATCGAACTCGAGGCGTCCATCACCGCAGGGGTCAAGCGCGATCTCACGAGTGACCGGCTCGCTCTCGCTCCCATCAAGCGAAACCTGAACGGTGGTGCCGACCTCTCGGTCCACGAGCCGGCGGATGTCCGCCGACACCGAGAGCACGCCCGTAGAGAAGTCGTCGGCGAGTTCGGTCTGAACCTCAAAGTCTCGTATGTAGCTTCCTCCTGCCGACCAGAGAATGACTTCGCGGAAGATGCCGCTCAGGTTCCACATGTCCTGTTTCTCGAGCCACGTGCCGTCGGACCAGCGATAGACCTGAACCGCGAGTAGGTTCTCTCCTTCCACGAGGAATGGCGTGAGGTCGAACTCGGCCGGCGTTCGGCTCCCTTGGCTGTAGCCGACCCTCTCGCCGTTCAGCCAAAGGTAGAACGCCGAGTCGACACCCTCGAAGCGAATGAAGACGCTGCGTCCGTCCCAGCCTGCCGGAACCTCGAAGTCTCGACGGTACGAACTGACGCTGTTGTTCTCGGCTGGGATCTCTGGGAAGTCGAATGCGGACTCTCGGTTCGGATCGAACGGGTAGTGTTGATTCAAGTAGATCGGTTCGCCGTACCCCAGCATCTCGACGTTCGAGGGGACGCCGATGTCATCCCAATCGGAGTCGTCAAAGTCTGGCGACTCGAATCCTGCGGGAAGCGAACTCGGTGACGCGGAGAACTGATATCTCCACCTTCCGTCGAGCGCGACCGTCGCAGGGCCGGTGTCCGGAAGGTCGATTTCCTTGGGCCCAACCTCAGGGTGTGCGGTGACAAACCACGCCCTCGCGGCCTCCCGGTTCACCGACGTCACCTCGAAGTTGTTCCAAAGCGGTTCTTGTTCGTCGGGCCAGTCGATCTCACCGTCGTTGCAAAGAGCGCTCTGTGCGTCCGTGGCGTCGTCGCTCCCGTCACCGCACGCCGCGAGGGCGGTGACGAAGGCGAGGGCGGCGGTGCATCTAACGGGTCGAAGAAAGAAACGGGTCATACTGCGCTCCGGGTCGAACGGGCTCGGGACGGCGTCGATCGATCGCCGGAGTCTCTCATAAACTCGGCTTGCAATCGACTCGTTCCCGCCAGAAACTGCCGGGCCATGGGGGACGTGGTCGAGAACCTCGAGAGCACGGCGCGCGATCATCTCGCGAACGAGCGGACGTTCCTCGCGTGGGTTCGTACCGCCCTTGGACTGGTGGGCCTCGGGGTTCTGATCGAACGCTTGGTGGCGGGCGAGCAGCGACTCGGAATCGTGGCAGGCGTTGCGTTCATCGCCTTTGGCGGCGTCTCGCTGATCTACGCCCTAGGTCGCTACGTCTGGGTGGCCAAGAACCTAGAACGAGGCCTCTTTCCCGTCGCGGTGCGCGGCCCCATCGTGGTGGCCGTAGGTGCCCTGTTCGTCACGGCGGCGGCCATGCTCTACGTGTTGATCTGATGTACCCGGCACTGCAACGCCACATCGAACAGTGGGTTGGGGGCTTCGACACGATCGATTCGGGTCGGCGCGCCGTGCTCGAACACCTTGCCGCCTTCGTGACCGACAACGCCGGCGGCACGATCCCGCTCACCTTCATCTGCACCCACAACTCACGCAGAAGCCACATGGCGCAGCTCTGGGCGGCTGCGGCGGCTGCTCACTACGGGGTATCCGGCGTCGCGGTGTTCTCGGGGGGCACCGAAACCACCGCGTTCAACCCGCGCGCGGTGGCCGCGATGGAGCGTGCCGGGTTTGTCATCGAAACCCCGGGCGGTGAGAACCCGCGCTATCTCGTGTCCTACGCGGACGGCGCCGAGCCCATCGCGTGCTTCTCTAAGGTGTACGACGACCCCGTCAATCCGAGCGAGGGGTTCGCTGCCGTGATGACCTGCTCGTCTGCCGATGAGGCGTGTCCCGTGGTGCAGGGTGCGGCGGAGCGCGTGTCGATCACCTACGAAGACCCGAAAGCATCGGACGATACGCCCGAAGAGACCGACACCTACGATGCGCGGTGTCGGCAAATCGCGACCGAGATGCTCTTCGTGTTTTCGCGTGTGAAGTAGTGCGACTCCCTATCGGATGACGACGCTGCTCGGATCCGGCGGTTCGGCGAGCGTGCTGCGGTTCGACATCGGCTGACGACCGTCGTCCTCGGCCACGCCCAAGGCTTCGGCCAGCTCTGCAGCGATGTGCACTCGCCCGGACCGGTTCATTCGGTCGGCGTCGGCGCGCAGTGCCCAAATGAGCCGGCCGATGAAACTCGGGCTCTCCGCATTGGCGAGAAACGCCCCGTACGGGCCTTTGAGTGCATCGGGGTGCTGAAAGAGCGGCTCGTTTCGTTCCGTACGGACGAATCCGAGCCAAAGGCTGACCACCGCTACACCGGCGTCACGAAAGTCCACCGCCATGTCCATCGCCATCTTGTCGACGCCGGCTTTGCCCGCGCCGTACGCCGGACCGTGCATGTAGCATCGGGAGCCGTAGCTCGACGTGAACGCCACCAGCGGGTCGTGGCCTTTCAAAAGAAGCGGCGCCGCGCAGTGCGTCGCGACGTAGTGGGACCGAAGACCGACGTCGAGCATGCCGGACAGGGCGAGCGACTTCTCCCAGAACGGCCCAGGCTTCGCGAGGTCGCGAGGGATGACCGTGGCGTTGTTGACCAGGACATCGAGCTTTCCGTGTTCGCGGTCCACCTGCGCAAACAGGGCTGCGACGTCTTCGTCGTTCCGGTGGTCGCAAACGACCGCCACGCCCTGTCCGCCCACGTCGGTCACGGCGCGCGCCGTCTCTTCGACCGAACCGCCGAGCGGATGGTTTGCGCCTTCCGTACTTCGGCCGGTCACGTAGACGGTCGCGCCCTCCGCACCGAGGGCGACGGCAATACCCTTGCCGACGCCCCGGCTGGCGCCGGTTACCACGGCGACCGTTGATTGTCGTTCGCTCATGTCGATGCTCTAGCACGGCACGCGTGGAAGAGATGCGTCGTCTTCCGTATACTCTGCGGCATGCAGCCCGAGCTCGCCGTGGCCACGAGGCCCCAGGACTACGTCATTCAAGGCCAAACCGTGTCCATGCCCTGCATCGTGCGCGACGCATGTTCCGCGACGGCGACGTGGCTCGTGCCGAAAGACGCCGCTCAGGCGCTGCTGCCGGGGCCGGAGCTCGAGGTGGCTGAAGTCATGCCCGGGCGCGGTCTCTTCAGCCTCTCGTGCATCGACTACCGAGACAACGACCTCGGCGACTACAACGAGGTGTCGCTCGCGCTCTATGTTCGCGAACGCGGTGCCAAAAAAGGAATCCCCTACCTCGGGGCTGCCCTCGACATGATGCGCGGGCTTCTCCCGACGCACATCCTCTACCTTCCCGTCACCCAGTCCTTTACGTGCGACGCCGGACGGGAGATTTGGGGTTTCCCGAAAACCGTGGACACCATCGACTTCGATACCAGTGGCGACCGCTCGCGCTGCGTCTGGTCGCGCGAGGGGCAGGAGGTGCTGCGCGTCAGCATGCCGATCGGTGGCAAGCGCAACTTCCCCGAGCAAACCCTCCGTACGTACAGCTACATCGACGGCGCGCTGCACGTCACGGAGTTTGCGTCGAGCGCGGACGACTTGGGCGTCAAGCGCGGCGGCGCCAACCTGGAGCTCGGGGCCCACCCCGTTGCGGATGAGCTCCGATCGCTCGGCCTTCCGAAGCCTGCGCTGATGAGCTTCTGGATGGGCAGGATGCGCGGACGGTTCGAGGCTGCGCGCCGCGTTTGACGGTTGAAATCGAGCGGCGGCCGGCGTACGAACACGGCTAGACGGAGGACGACGATGGAAACGCGCGCGGCGGTTGCACACGAAGCAGGGAAGCCCCTATCGATCGAAACGGTTCAGCTCGAAGGGCCGCGGGCGGGCGAAGTGCTCGTCGAGATGAAAGCTACCGGGATCTGCCACACGGACGCGTACACGCTCTCCGGCGCCGATCCAGAGGGGATCTTTCCCTCAATCCTCGGACACGAGGGCGCCGGGGTGGTCGTCGAAGTGGGTGCCGACGTGAAGTCGGTTGCCGTCGGCGATCACGTCATCCCGCTCTACGTCCCCGAGTGCCGGGCCTGTGAGTACTGCCTCTCGGGCAAGACCAACCTGTGCCAGGCGGTTCGCGCCACGCAGGGAAAGGGGCTCATGCCGGACGCGTCGAGTCGTTTCTCGATCGGACAAGAGACGATCTTCCACTACATGGGCACGTCCACGTTCTCGCAGTACACCGTGGTGCCGGAAATCGCGCTCGCGAAGATTCGCGAGGACGCGCCTTTCGACAAGGTCTGCTACATCGGCTGCGGCGTCACCACGGGGATTGGCGCCGTGATCAACACCGCGAAGGTCGAAGCGGGTGCGAACGTCGTGGTGTTCGGTCTCGGCGGTATCGGGCTCAACGTTTTGCAAGGGTGCCGGATGGTAGGCGCCGACAAGATCATCGGGGTCGACATCAATCCCTCGCGGCGTGAGCTAGCCGAGAAGTTCGGCATGACCCACTTCGTGAACCCGAAGGAGGTGGAAGGCGACCTGGTCGAGTACCTCGTGGACCTCACGGGCGGCGGCGCCGACTACACCTTCGAGTGCATCGGAAGCGTCGACGTCATGCGCCAGGCGCTCGAGTGCTGCCACAAGGGATGGGGCGAGAGTGTGATCATCGGCGTCGCCGGCGCGGGCGAGGAGATCGCGACCCGTCCCTTCCAGCTGGTGACCGGCCGCGTTTGGCGCGGCACGGCGTTCGGTGGAGCCAAAGGGCGCACCGACGTGCCGAAGATCGTCGACTGGTACATGGACGGGAAGATCAACATCGACGACCTCATCACGCACACGATGCCGCTCGACGACATCAATAGGGCGTTCGACCTCATGCACGAAGGCGCCTCGATCCGCAGCGTGGTGGAGTTCTAGTGAGCGACGAAGGGATCTTCGTCCACCAGTTCGAGTGTGGGCCGTGGGACAACTTCATCTATCTCGTGGGCGACAAATCCACGCGTACGTGCGCTGTGGTGGATCCCGCGTGGGACATCGATGCGATCTTGGATGAAGCCGAGAAGCTCGACGTCGAGATCACGCACGCCCTCTGTACCCACAGCCACTTCGACCACGTGAACCGTGTCGATGCCCTGCTGGAGCGCAAAGACGTGCCGGTCCACATGCTCCGCGCTGAGGTCGAGTTCTCGGGCTTCCGGAGTGAGAACCTCGAGCAGCACGCCCCTGGCGACGTACTCTCCGTCGGCGATCATCTCGAAATCACCATGGTGCACACGCCTGGTCACACGCCGGGGTCGGTCACGTACCGGCTGCGGGACGCGATCGTCACCGGCGACACGCTCTTCATTCAAGGCTGTGGTCGCTGCGACTTCGTGGGCGGCGATCCCGAGGTCATGTACGAAACCCTGAAGGGCCTGACCGAGTCGCTTCCCCGCGACACGAGAATGTACCCGGGCCACAACTACGGGCCAGTGACCGTCTCGACGCTCGACGAGGAGCTTCGTGAAAACCCCTACCTCCAACACGCCACGCTCGACGACTTCGTGTCGCACCGCATGGAGGGCAAAACGACTGGGACTCAGCTGCCGCCGCCGCCCGACTGGCCCTGAGCTTGATGGTCGTGCGCGGCGCGCCGCTGTTTCAGCGCGTGCGTGATGATTTCGAGAACGGGTCCCACGCTCGACATCATCGCGACGCCGCTCGCGCTCGCGTGAGAGATCGCTGAAAGGCCGTCTTCGATGCGTCGGACGTGACCCGTGATCCGCCGAAACTCGTCCCGGAGCTGCTCGGCGTCCCGCGAGAGCTCGGCCATTGCCATCTCTCGAATCTCCCGAACCATGGCCTCCTCGGGCCGTTCTCGCGTCCGCTGCGCGGCCAGGGCGATCAGCACCGCCAAGAGCGCGTTGCTGCCTGCCAAGATGAACGCCGCCTCGGCCTTGCCGTGCGACTCGGCGAGGTACTCGTAGAACCCGAGGTTCAGCATCCCCACGGTGAGCACGGTCAGGCCGACCGATATCCCCATCATGGCGAGTCGTTGACCGGTGCGTCGGGCGTTCATCTTCCCGAGAGAAGTCTCGGCGCGCGCCCAGATCCTGAGCTTGAGCATCGTTTCGTTCACCGTTGCCTCCTCACCGTGACAAGCGCCCAACAAGCACGCCGAGTGCAAACACCGCGACCCCGGCAATCACGGGACTTTCCTTAACCTCGTGCTCGAGTAGCTCGATCAAGTCCTCGACGTGCCCCTTGAATCCCTCGTGGCCCGTGTCCGCGACAGGCACCTTGGCCAACTCGGGGGCGGGTTCTTCATGGATTGCGACGGCCTCCGCGGCCTGTTTGCGCGCAGCTGCCAACGCCGCCACTTCGGCGCGGAGCGACTCGAGCTCTGCCTTGATGTCCTCGTACGCCATCGACAATGTCTCCTCTGTGTCTTCGTCAAACGACTCGTACCGTGTCGCCGCGGAGAATTCCAGACCTCGTGACCTTCTCGGTAGCCATCGGGTGTGCGGGTGCGATAGCCTCCACGCCTCGCTGGAGGGTTGTGATGTCGTTTCAATCGAAGACGCTTTGTGGGCTCTTGCTGTGGATCACCGTCGGGTGTCAGCCGAGTGCCACCACCGAAACCGAGCCGGCCGCGGAAGAGCCAGCGGCGCCGCCCCCGGCGGCAGCTCCGGCCGAGCCGGTCGAGAACTGGGAGCCGTCCAAGGTGACCTACGCGCGAAGCGAGCAGTCGCTCGTTCCGACCGACGAGGTGGTCCAAGAAGGCAAGGACGGCGAGGCGCCCAACATTCTCGTCATCTGGGGCGACGACATCGGGCAATCGAACATCAGCGCATACACCATGGGGCTCGTGGGGTACCGGACCCCGAACATCGACCGGGTGGCGCGTGAGGGCATGATCTTCACCGACTACTACGGCGAGCAGAGCTGCACCGCGGGTCGCTCGACGTTCATCACCGGGCAGTCTGTCTTTCGCACGGGTTTGTCCAAGGTGGGCATGCCGGGCGCGGAGCAAGGGCTTTCCGGTAAAGATCCGACGATCGCCGAGCTCCTCAAGCCGCTTGGCTACGCCACGGGCCAGTTCGGCAAGAACCACCTCGGCGACAAAGACGAGTTCCTCCCGACGAACCACGGCTTCGACGAGTTCTACGGAAACCTCTACCACCTCAACGCCGAGGAAGAGCCGGAAAACGCAGACTATCCTAAAAACCCGGAGTTCAAAGAGCGCTTCGGACCGCGCGGAGTGATCAAGAGCTCGGCTGACGGAAAGATCGAAGACACCGGGCCTCTCACCAAGAAGCGTATGGAGACGGTCGACGACGAGACCGTGGCTGCGGCCCTAGACTTCATCGAGCGCCAGCACAAGGCTGGCAAGAAGTTCTTCGTGTGGTGGAACGGCACGCGCATGCATTTCCGAACGCACGTGAAGCCCGAGCTTCGCGGCGTGTCAGGCCAGAACGAGTACGCTGACGGCATGGTGGAGCACGACGGGCACGTCGGCCAGCTTCTTGCCAAGCTCGACGAACTCGGCATCACCGACAATACCATCGTCTTCTACAGCACCGACAACGGGCCTCACTACAACACCTGGCCCGACGCGGCGGCGACTCCCTTCCGCGGCGAGAAGAACACCAACTGGGAGGGCGGCTGGCGGGTCCCGGCGATGGTGCGGTGGCCCGGCAAGGTTCCGCCCGGGTCTGTGTCGAACGGCGTCATGCACCACATGGATTGGATGCCCACTTTCCTCGCCGCCGCAGGCGCGCCTGACGTCAAGCAGCAGCTCCTCACCGGCTATCGTGCCGGCAGCAAACGATTCAAGGTGCACCTCGACGGCTACGACCAGCTGGACATGCTGCTTGGAAACGGCCCGAGTAAACGAAACGAGATCTTCTACTTCTCGGATGACGGCGATCTGACCGCGCTCCGGTTCAAAGACTGGAAAGCCGTCTTCATGGAGCAGCGCGCCAAGGGTACGCTGCTGGTTTGGGCCGAGCCGTTCACGCGCCTCCGCGTCCCGAAGATCTTCAACCTGCGACGCGATCCGTACGAGCGCGGGGACATCACCTCCAACACGTACTGGGACTGGGTGCTCGACCATGCCTACATGCTGGGTGGAGCCCAAGCCATCGTCGGGCAGTTCCTCGGCACCTTCAAAGAGTTCCCGCCTCGGCAGAAGGCGGCGAGCTTCACCATCGATGACGTGATGACGGAGCTCCAAACGCCGCATACGAACTGACGCGCGCATGACCGCTCGCGAGCAAATCCTCGAGCTCCGTCAGCGAATCGGGAGATCGATCATCGGCCAAGAGGAGGTCGTCGACCGGCTGGTCGTCGGCCTGTTGGCCAATGGGAACCTGCTGCTCGAGGGGCTCCCCGGGCTCGCCAAGACTCGCGCGGTGAAGAGTCTCGCGACGAACCTCGATGCGGGCATGAGCCGAATCCAGTTCACTCCGGATCTGCTCCCGTCCGACGTCACCGGGACCGAGGTGTACGAGAACGAGACCGGGAGCTTCCGGTTTCAACCTGGCCCGATCTTCAACAACCTCATCTTGGCCGACGAGATCAATCGCGCTCCGGCCAAGGTGCAGGCCGCGCTGCTCGAGGCGATGGAGGAGCGCCAGGTGACGGTCGCGGGGACCACGCATTCCATGGACCCGCTCTTCATGGTCATGGCGACCCAGAACCCGATCGAGCAGGAGGGGACGTATCCTCTGCCCGAGGCTCAGCTCGATCGCTTCTTGATGCACGTCTACATCGACTACCCAGACGAGGCGTCCGAGCTCGAGGTGGTTCGACTGGTGCGTGGCGAGGAGAAGAGTGGCGGGTCGAGCGGCGAGTCCCCCGACGCGATTCCGAAAGACGTGGTCTTCTCGGCGCGCAAGGAGATCCAAGACACGGTGTCGATCGCGGAGAACGTCGAGAAGTACATCGTCGACTTGGTGTTCGCGACTCGGTACCCCGAACGCTACGGCGAGACGCTCGCCAAGATGATCGAGCTCGGCGCGAGTCCACGCGGCTCGCTCGGGCTCGACAAGTGTGCGCGCGTTCGCGCCTGGCTCGAGGGAAGGGACTACGTGACTCCCGACGACGTCCGCGACGCGGCGTATCCCGTACTTCGTCACCGGATCGCGCTCAGCTACGAGGCCAACGCTCGAGGGAAGACCACCCACGACGCCGTGTCGGAGCTCCTGAACGTGGTTGCGGTGGTGTGAGGAGGGCGCGGTGGAGGCCTCCCGAGACCCGGTTCCGAACGTCTACGTCGACCTCCACGAGCTTGCGGCCTTGAAGCATGCCGGGCAGAGCTTCGCGTTCCTGCCTCGACAGCCGGTGACGAGTTTGCTGTCGGGGCGACGCGCGTCGCGCCTGCGTGGGCGCGGGCTGTCGTTCGAAGAGATGCGCCTCTACCAGCCGGGGGACGACCCTCGAACCATCGACTGGAAGGCGACCGCGCGAACCCGGGAAACGCACGTACGGGTTTACACCGAAGAGCGCGAGCGGCCTGCGGTCCTCGTCGTCGACCAGCGGCTCTCGATGTTCTTTGGGAGCCGCGGTGCGCTCAAATCGGTTGCGGCCGTGCGCGCCGCGGCGCTGAGCGCTTGGCGTGTCGTCGGGGTAGGAGACCGCGTTGGGGCGATCGTCTTCGACGACAGCCGTATCGTGGACCACAAGCCTCAGCGAAGTGACCGGAACGTCCTTCGTATTTTGGGAACGCTCACCGAGTTCAACCATCGGCTGAGCGCCGACTCTGGAGCCTCGCCGAACCCGCAGGCGCTGAACCAAGCGCTCGAACGAGCGCGGCGCTTTGCGACGCACGACTATCTCGTGGTGATCATCAGCGACTTCGATGGCGCCGACCCGACCACGCGCAAGCTCGTCACCGAGCTTCGCCGGCACAACGACGTGATTGCGATTCGGGTTTGGGACCCGCTAGAGGCCGAGCTTCCAGACCTCGGGCGCGTGGTGGTGAGCGATGGCGACAAGCAGATCGACGCCGACACCGCCGACGCGTCTCTGCGCAACCGCTACCGCGAACACCATCGGCAGGTGGTGACGCAGATGGATCAAATTTCTCTCCAGTACGACGTTCCGTCGATGACGCTGTGGACCGATCGCGACGTGCTCCTTCAGATCCGGGATCGGCTCGGCCGCGTCCCAGGGACGAGACGAGGCTGATGGCGCGTCCGGATTTCCTGCGAGAAGGCTTCGGGGCGCTCGGGCTCCCAGGCTGGGAGGAGATCTACGTTCCCGATCGAGTCCCCATGACGCCGCAGACGATCGGCTGGGCCGTTCTCGGGGCTCTGCTGCTCGGTGTGCTTGCTTGGGTCGCATGGGTTGCGGTTCGGCGGTTCCGCGACAACCGCTATCGACGGGCCGCGCTTCGCGAGCTCGATGTCATTCGGCGTGCGCCGGAGTCTCACGGCGACTCGCTGCCCGCGCTGCTCAAGCGAACCGCGCTCGGCGCCTTTCCACGCGGTGATGTGGCATCGTTGACCGGCGAGCCCTGGCTGACGTTCCTCGAACGCACGTGTCCAGGCGCGGGGTTCGATCACACGGTCGGCGACACGCTCGTCCGTCTCGCCTATCGCGGCTCGGGGGGCATCTCGCCGGCCGATATGTCTCGCTTGATCGACGTGAGCGAGGCCTGGATTCGAGGTCATCGTGCTGTCGTTTGAGCTCCCTTGGATGTTTGCGGCGCTGCCGCTGCCGTTTCTCGTGTGGTGGCTAGTCCCGGCGCACCGTGAGCGCGTCGAGGCGCTTCGGGCGCCGTTCTTCGAGAAGCTCGTCTCGTTGACAGGCGCCTCGCCGTCGCGTGGTGCCGTCGTCCTGTCCCGAGCAAGGCTCGGCTGGGTCGTCTTGGTAGTCGCGTGGCTCGGTGTCGTAGCCGCGCTTGCCAAACCGGTATGGCTCGGTGAGCCCGAAACCGTCACCAAATCCGCAAGGGACTTGATGCTCGCGGTCGACCTGTCGGGGTCGATGGCGATCGAAGACTTCGTCGACCCGAGCGGCGAGACGCACGCGCGGCTCGACGGCGTGAAGTCGGTGCTCGACGGGTTCATCGAACGCCGTCAGGGCGATCGCCTCGGTCTCATCGTGTTCGGGGCAGCGCCGTTCATTCAGGTGCCGTTCACCCTCGACACCGACGTCACGCGCCAGCTTCTCGACGAGGCCAGCGTGGGCATGGCAGGCGACCAGACCGCGCTCGGCGACGCGATTGGTCTGTCGGTGCGGGTCTTTTCCAACAGTGAGGCCTCGAACCGCGTGCTCGTTCTGTTGACCGACGGAAACGACACCGGAAGCCTCGTCGCGCCCCTTCAAGCGGCCGAGATCGCGGGCCAGGAGGGCATCACGGTGTACGTCGTGGGCGTGGGCGACCCGACCGCGGCCGGCGAGCAGCGCCTCAACGAAGAGGTGCTCGAGGGGGTCGCGTCTCGAACCGGGGGTCGCTACTTCTTCGCCGGAGACGAAGACGCGCTCGAGGACATCTACGGAGAGCTCGATCGCCTGGAGCAGATCGCGTTCGAGTCGAAGACGTTCGTGCCGAAACGACCGCTTTTTCAGATTCCGCTCGGCGTGGCCGTGTTGGCTCTGATGCTGTTTGCGGTGGTGGCCTGGTGGCGAACGGCTCGCGCGGCTCGCGCGGCGGCGCGGAGGGAGGCCATCCGTGCTCGACCTGCTGGCTGACTTCCATTTCCTCCGGCCGCTCTGGCTTTTCGGCATCATCCCGTTCGTGGGCCTCTGGCTCGCGCTTCGAGACGCTGACCGCCTTCCCCCGAGCTGGCGATCGGTGATCGACCCTGCGCTCCTCGAGCATCTCGTCACCAACCGTCGAGACGATCGTGGCCAGCGCCCCCTCGGCTGGCTGCTGCCCCTCGGCGTCCTCGGCTGCGTCGCGATGGCGGGTCCCACGTGGCAGCTTGTTGACCATCCCGAGGGTCCCGACCGCTCCGCGCTCGTCATCGCGATGGAGCTTTCCGGCTCGATGGACGGTCGTGACGTCGGTCCGACGCGTGCCCGTCGCGCGACTTACAAGCTCACCGACCTCCTCGATCTTCGTGGAGCCGGTCAGACCGGACTCATCGCCTATGCCGGGACCGGTCACGTCGTCATGCCGCTGACCGACGACGACCGCGTGATCCGTCCGTACCTTGCTTCTCTCAGTCCGGAGCTGATGCCGGTTCCCGGCGATTCCCTCGCGGCGGCGGTTCCGGCGATTCGGGATTTAGTATCCTCCTCTGACGCCCCGTCGACCGTTCTTCTCGTCACTGACGGCGTCGACCCCAACGGTAGCGAGGCACTGACCGAGGTCGTGCAGGAAACCGGCGCTGCACTCGTCGTGTACGCCGTGGGGACGTCGCAGGGAGATCGAGGTACCAATGTCCCGCCGCTCAACGTTTCGAGCCTCGACAGGTTGGCGCGCGCAACCGACGCGACGGTGATCGATCTTGGTGTGGGTGACGGCGACCTCCGCCGTATTCTTCGGGTGCTCGACCGGCACCGGCGCGCAGAGGCCTCCCCGGACGATGCCGCGCTCTGGGAAGATTCCGGCTATTATCTGGTCTATCCGTTCGCGCTTTTGGTGCTGTTTTGGTTCCGACGCGGATGGGCACTCCGTCTCCCGACTGCTGCGGCGCTGATGCTCACGACTTCCGGCTGCGCTGGGCACGGCTTCGTCGACCTGTGGCTCACGCCTGACCAGCAGGGGCAGGTTTACTTCGACCGCGGCGATTTCGTCGAAGCCGCGAATCGTTTTGAAGACCCGATGTGGAAGGGTATTTCCTTCTACGCCGCCGAAGACTGGGGATCGGCCATCGACGCTTTGGCTCATGTCGAGACTGCGGAAGGCCACTACAACCTCGGCAACGCTTACGCGCAGAACCGTCAGTGGATCACCGCGATCCAGCAGTACGACGCGGCGTTGGCACTTCGGCCGACGTTTCGTGAGGCGCGCGCGAATCGCGATCTGCTTCAGGGCATGCTCGACAAGATGCGAGAGGCCGACGACCCCGAGGAGAACGCGCAAGGGGTCCCGCCTCCGTCGGACGAAGACGCGATCACGCTGCGCGAGGATCAGAAGGCGCCTTCGGACAACGAGGATCTCGAACAGGCCATGCAGGTTGAGCGAGACGAACGGAACGGTCCCATGAGTGACGAGACACTCGAGCTCTGGATGCGACGAGTCGATACCAAGCCCGGCGACTTTCTGTCTCAGAAGTTCGCCACGCAGGCGGGGCAAGCGCAATGAAGCGCATCGTCGTTGCCGTTTTGGTCGCCGCGTGGCCGTGGACGATTTGGGCATCAGCCGAGGCGCCGGCCGTGGAGCCTCGTTACGCGGAGCCCCGGGCGACCGCGACGCTTCAGACCCCAGCGCCGGTCTGGGTCGACCAGATGGCCGAGCTGGAGGTCGTGCTCTTCCGAGACGACGCGAAGCCCGACAAAGCCCCTCCCGATTTCGGCGAGGTACGCGTACCGAACGCCATCGCGCTCCGCACTGACTATGCCCCGCCTCCCGAGGTCCTTTCGGTTGATGGGACGGCCATGCTCATGCAAAAGCGTCGCTACCTCGTGTTTCCGCAGGCCGCCGGCTCGGTCGACGTCCCGCCGATCGAGGTTTCCTGGGCAGCGGAAGACGGATCGCCGACGCGCGTCCGAACGGAGCCGGTGTCCTTCGAAGCGAGGCTGCCGTCCGGCGCTGGGGCCGAGCCCTACGTCGTTGCCAGTGCGGTTTCCGTACGCGAAGCCTACGACGGCGACGTCGATCGCCTTCGAGTCGGTGACTCGTTCACACGAACCGTCATCGTGGAGGCCACCGGCACGGACGCGATGATGATCCCCCTCGTCGAGCTCGGGAACCCGACGCACCTAGCCGCGTACCCGAGTCAGGCAGACCTTCGGACCACGGTCGTTCGCGGCCGCTACGATGCACGGCGTTCCGATGCCACGACCTTCGTCGCGGAATCGTTCGGGTGGACGAAGCTGCCCGAGGTGAACCTCCGCTGGCTCAACCCGCAAACTGGAGAGTGGCGAACGGAGACGCTACCGGAGAGGTCTCTTTGGGTGCGAATCAACCCCTCGCTCGGGTTCACGGCGCTTGGCGGGGCTGACTCGAATGCGCGCCGACTCGGAGTGCTCGCCGCGCTGGTCCTCGTCGGGTGGTTTTTCGTCGTCTGGTGGAAGCGCCGTGGACGTGCCGAACCGCCAAGCCGAGCTCCGAGCGGCCCGTCGGAGCGTGCCCTGTTTCTGCGAGTGCTGAAGGCCGCATACCGCGACGACCCAATCCACACACTCAATGCGACCTATGCTTGGATGGGCTCGCGCGACGATGCTCCCGCAACGCTCCATGCGCTCTGCGACCCCTCCCCCGATGCGGGCCAAGAGGCCGATGCGCTGCAGCGTTCGCTCTTCCGCAAGCCACGTCCGACCCTTTCACCATGGCGCGGTCGCGCCTTCGCTTCCGCGATGCGCAGGCTTCGGCGTACCCGCACGGCCAAGGGCCCGAGCGACGATCTCCCGCCGATCAACCCGGGTCGGTCCTCGCGATGTCGGGCTCCAAGTAGATCCACTGCTCGAAGCTGACGGCCTTTCTCGAAGCTGCTTCCGCCCGGTCGATGGCCCGGGCCACGCCCTCCGTGTCCAGCTCGGAGTCGAACTGAACCTTGACGCCGACGAGCAGCTCGTCCGGGCCGATATGCTGGGTCCGCATGTGGATGACGTGGTCCACGCCCTCCGTGCTCTCGATTGCGTCAACGATCTTTCTCCGTACCGGTTCGCGGGCCGATTCGCCGATCAGAAGGCTCTTCATCTCGAAGACCAACACGGTGGCGATGGCCACCAACAGAACGCCGATCGAGATGGTCGCGTACGCGTCCCATCGAGAGTCTCCAGTGAGCCAAGCGGTGGTCACGCCCACCAAGGCGATCGTGAGGCCGGCGAGCGCGCCGAAGTCTTCGAGCAGGACGACGGGTAGCTCCGGCGTTCGCGAATGCCGAATGAACGACCACCACGACGCACGCCCCTTCAACGGCCGCGACTCCACCACCGCCGTGCGAAACGAGTACCCCTCGAGCAGGATGCCTAGCGACAGGATCCCGATGGCCCACTGCGCGTTCTCGATGGCGTGGCTTCCTTCGCCGAGCTTGTGCCAGCCTTCGTAGATTGCGAAGAGCCCTCCGAGTGTGAAGAGGACCAGCGCGACGATGAACGACCAGAAGTAGCGCTCACGACCGAAACCGAAAGGGTGTTCGGGCGTGGCCTCACGCTCGGCCTGATTGCTGCCGAATAGAAGCAGCCCTTGGTTCGACGTGTCCGCCACGGAGTGTATCGCCTCGGCCAGCATCGAGGACGATGCGGTGAAGAACCATCCGACGAACTTGGCGATTGCGATCCCCATGTTCGCGAACAACGCCGCCAAGATTGCCTTCTTCGAGCCGCTTGCCATGGCCCGAAGCTAAAGATCAGCCGCGACCTGTCAACCAGCTTGGTTGGCGCGCGCTTCACGAATCAGGCTTTGGCACCATTCGAGCGCCTTGTTCTCGTCGTCGAACGCCCTCGTCGGGTAGGAGCGGTCGGACTTCATCCAGAGGTAGGCCTGGTAGAAGTGCTTCAGCACCCAGCCGTCGACCAGAGCTGCCTCCCCGAGCATGTGGTGACCCCGAAGCTCGGCAAACTCGTTCACCTTGTCGAAGAAGTGTTTCCGAATCGTCGGCGTTACGGTTTTCACGTCGAGCTGCCGCGAATCCCCGATGACCACGATGGGCTCGTCTGCCGAGAGAGTTAGCATGTTGACCATGTTTTTGTCGATCGACTCGTGGTTGCCGATGCGCGGAAAAATCATCCGAACCACGGGGAAGTGCGTCGTATCGAGAACGAAGTCTCGCTCATGTCCTCCGTACGTGGGTGGGCTTGCCACCGGGCCACTATATCGCTGCTCGGAGCCTCCCCCCACAAAGTGACCCAACCATTGCATGCGTTGGATGAGTTTCGGCCTTCCACCTCGAGACGGCCCAGTCTATCCTTCGGGACCCGTCGCCATTTGTGGAGGTACCCATGAGCCGAATTGCAATCCTTGTCGTCGTCGTCAGCGTTCTCGGACTGAACGGCTGCACCCAGGCCACCAAGAACTCGATAGAGCACCGCGTCGCCAACGAGATCATCGAACGACGCCCCGAACTCACTACCGTGAAGCCGCAAGAAGGAATTTCACGAGGGTCCGTGACCGGACAAGCAACAGGGAAGGGCTACGACCATCCGAACGAGTACATCACCGAGTTCGCGACGACGATTGCCAGCAACATGGAGCCTGTCATTCCTCATCCGAAACAGGATGAAGAGGTTGCCGCGAAGTTGGCGGAGCTCGAAGCGAAAACCGGCAAGAAGCCCAACGTGCTGATCTTCCTGATGGACGATGTCGGTTGGATGGATCCGGGTTTCAATGGAGGCGGGGTCGCGGTAGGCAACGCCACGCCGAACATGAACTCCCTCGCACACGGCGGCCTCGTGCTGACCTCGGCGTACTCCACCCCTTCGTGCACCCCGACGCGTGCCACGATTCACACGGGCCAGAACCCGCTCCACCACGGCCTCCTTCGGCCGCCAATGTACGGTGAGAAGGGTGGTCTCGATGGAGAGACGACATTCCCCATGATCCTCCAAGAGAGGGGTTACGTGACTCAGGGGATTGGGAAGTGGCACATGGGCGAGAACGAAGGTTCGCTGCCGCAGAACGTCGGGTACGACGACTTTTATGGGTTCCTCGGCGTTTCCGACATGTACACCGAGTGGCGAGACCAGTACTTCAACCCGGAGGTGGCCCTGAGCCCGAAGCGCTTCGCGATGTACCAGATGGTCATGCCGTTCAACCGGAACAACGTCCACTGCACTCCGGGAGACAAGAAGAAGTGCGAAGACAAATACGAGATCAACCTCTCGACCATTAGAGATCTTGACCAAGACTGGGCCAAGTACAGCGAGAACTTCATCCGAGGCATGGCGGACAGCGACAAGCCTTTCTTCCTGTACCACGCCACGCGCGGCTGCCATTTCGACAACTACCCGAACGACGAGTACCTCGGCAAGTCACGCGCGCGCACCGACTTCAGCGACTGCATGATCGAGATGGACGATATCCTCGGACAGCTCGTCGCAGCACTCGAAGAAACGAACCAGCTCGAAAACACGCTGATCTTCCTGACGTCCGACAACGGCCCGGAGTGTGAGATCAATCCGCAGGGGCGCTCGCCGTTTCGCGGCTGCAAAGGATCGAGCTGGGAGGGCGGCGTTCGGGTGCCGACGTTCGCCTACTGGAAGGGGATGATCAAACCCGCACGGTCCGACGCGATCTTCGATCTCGCCGACCTCTTCAACACGACGCTGTCCTTGGCCGGTCTCAAGGGGGGCGACGTCGGCGCTAAGCTTCCAAAGAAGCGATACGTCGACGGGATCGATCAGCTCGGGTTCTTGGTCGGGGACGAGCATCTCTCTGCGCGGAAGAGCCGAATCTACACGATGGGAGCACAGAGCTCGGCGCTGCGGGTGGACGAGTTCAAGGGGTCGAGCGCGGTCGAACTCGAAGGAGCGATCTTCCAGAAGGGGAACATCGGCGGATTCAGCGGGGCGATCATCACGCAGACGGGCGGCGTCGTGGTGACCAACCTGTACACCAACCCCAAGGAGGATACGACCATTGGCATTCGGCACATTCCGATGGGTGTCCTCTTGGGTGCCGAAGCGCAGCGCTACAACGAAGTCCTCGAGAAGTTCCCACCGCAGATCAAAGTGGGCTTCACCAACTGAACCGCGCCGTGCGAACGGCGCTTTCGAAAAGCAGAGCACAGGGTACGCGTCGAATGCTAGCGGATGACGAGCATGGTGGGCTCCATCGTGCGCTCCGACGGCGTCTGATCAAGATGCAGTGGGCGGAGCCCGTCGATCTGCGCGGCAAGACGGTCCTCGTGACGGGGGCCACGCAAGGCTCCCTCGGTCACGAGACGGCAGTCACGCTTGCACGATGGGGCGCGGATGTCTGCGTTACTACGCGTACCCAAGTCGAACGAGCCGTGGACGCCGTACGCGCGCGCGTCGAGGGAGGGTCGGTTGCCGGTCACTCGCTGAACCTTGCAGACCGCCAGTCCGTCGACGCGTTCGTCCGTTGGTTCGACTCGTCGCGCGGCGACGCGCTCGACGTGTTGGTCAACAACGCTGGGGTTCACCTCGATCTTCTTTCGCAGTGGAAAGAGCCGCGGCGATCCGCGGATGGATTCGAGATTCAGTGGCGCATCAACTACCTCGGCACGGCGCATCTCACCCATCGTCTGTTGCCCGCGTTGATTCGCGCAGGTCGTGACACCGGCGACGCGCGCATCGTCAACGTGGTTTCCAAGCTCTACTCACGGGGCGCCAACCAAGACCTTTTCGAACGCACGCGGCGCTACAACTCCTGGGACGCATACGGGAACTCGAAGCTCGCTCTCGTCCACATGACCCTTGCGCTCGACGAGCGACATGCAGAGAAAGATGGTGTCCGCGCGTACTGCCTTCATCCGGGGTCCGTGTTCACCCACGTCGCGGCGCGGGGCCTCGAAAACACCGGCTTCGTCGAGCGTGTGCGAAACGCACTTTCCCCAATCGAGGCCTTCTTCCTCAAGAGCCCTGAGGAGGGTGCGCAAACGCAGATTCACTGCGCCACGGCGCCGAGGCTGGACGGCGGGCTCTACTACGAAGACTGCCAGCCTCGTCCCTCGAGCCACGAAGCCGCGGACGTCTCGATTCGGAAGCGCCTGTTCGACACGACGCTCGACTGGGTGCTCGCAAGCTAAAATGGGAACGCCGAGCCCGTTTCCGTGTTACCAACCGGGCGAGGGAGGGATGGAATGTCTTCGAAGCCGGTCATTGTAACCTTCGGAATCGTCGCGCTGGTCGTCGTCGGCTGCTCCAAGGGAGGCACCCCGACGACGCCGAGTCGCGCTTCCGCCGACCGCGCGAAGAGCCTCGAGGCGTACGATTTCCCGATCGGTTCGACGGACGTCGCGCGCGGTGAGGTGGTCTACGCGACGTTCTGCGACGGGTGTCATCCTGGCGGGCAGGGAGGGGACGGCCCGAAGCTCATCGATCTCAGCGCGTCACCCTCGCAGATGCGGTACAAAGTCCGCAATGGCTCGGACGACATGCCCGCATTTGGCGAGAGTAAGATCAGCGACCAAGACCTCGAAGCGCTCTTATCATACACCGTCACACTGGGTGCCGTAAGTCCTTCACTCCAATGACGTTTCACGGGTAACGAAACGTTTCCGGCTTGGCGCCGTACCTGAGGCATGAAACAAGGAAAACTCCGTATCGCGCTATTCACGGCGCTTGGTTTGGTTCTCACCGCTTCGACGGCGTTCGCGGCCCCGCTCAAGCTCGACAAGACGCACAGCAAGGTCGGCTTCACCGCCGAAACGCTTCTGTTCGACGTCGACGGCGAGTTTGCAGACTACATGATCGAGGTCGAAGGCGACCCCAGCAAGCCCGATAAGGCGAAAGTTAACGTCACCATCAACGTCGCCTCGATCGATACCGACAACAACAAGCGCGACGGTCACTTGAAGAGCCCAGATTTCTTCGACGCTGCGAGCCACCCGACCATCACGTTCAAGTCGACGAGTGTTCGCCAGAAGGGCAGTCAGCTCATTGTGAAGGGCAACCTCACCATGCGCGGCAAGACGAAGCCCGTCACCATTCCCTTCAAGGTCGCTAAAGGAAAGAACGGTGCGGGTGTCGATACCACGACCTACAAGGGCAAGCTGACCATCGACCGCACTGATTTCGGCGTCGGCACCGACAGCATCGCCGCCAAGATCAGCCTCGAAGACGACGTCGATCTCAAGCTGCTCGTCGTCACGTTCGACAACTGACGTCGTGACCTGCCGCGCGAACCCAAGTAGGCTCGCGCGGTGAGCGACGAATCCGAGGTCACCGTTCGCCTTCTCCGACGCGAGGAGGCAGACCTTCTGATCGGGCTGATCCGTCGCTGCTACGGCGAGACGTACATCGACAGTTCGTTCTACGACGAAGCCGTCGTAGAGGGCCGGCTCCGAGACGGCGAGCTGTCCTCGGTGGGTGCGTTCGATTCAGGGGCACTGGTTGGTCACATGGGCATCACGCGTCGTCCGTGGGGCGGGAACACGGCGGACGCTGGCATGACCCTCGTCGATCCAAGCTATCGCGGGCGAGGGATCGCACGTCAGGTCGCGGTGGGGCTCGCGGAGCAGTCCGTGGCGATGGGGTTGGTTGGCGTTCACGACTATCCCGTAACCGTTCACGGAGCGACGCAGCGACTCGCGAAGGGCTACGGCGCCAACACGGGTCTGCTCCTTGCGAACATGCCGGCGGATGTGTCCTTCGAGAACATGGCCACGGACTCCGCCCGGGCCCGAACTAGCTCTCTCGTGCGCTGGCTTCCCTTTGGGCGTGCAGGGGAGCGCGAGGTGTACCTTCCTGGACGCTATCGCGCGCGCATCGAGGCGCTGTACGAAGACGTTCGCCTTGCTCGGGTCGTGCATCGCGAGGATCGGCAGCCGGAAACACTGGAGAGTCGACTGCAAGTTCGTTTCGACGGCCGCCGACTTCTCGGCCGCGGCTCGGTCGAGGTCGTCGGCGCGGACCTCGTGTCCGCCGCAGCCGAGGCGACGAAGGCTGTAGTCGATGACGGCGCGCTGGTCGTGCATCTCGACCTCGCTCTCGCCGATCGCGCCACGCCATGGGCGGTCGAAAAGCTCCGGCGAGTAGGTTTCTCATTCGCCGCGCTCCTTCCGGAGTTCCGGGACGGCGACACACTCCGGCTCCAGTGGGTCGATCCCTCGGTCCCCGTCGAAAGCGCGGAGGTCCTTGCCACCGCGGCCACCCGGGCGATCGAGGCCTTCGTGTTCGAGGATCGCGCCGGCCTCGAGCGTCGGTAGCCTGCGGAACGCCGTTCCGCGTTTGGTAATGTCAGCCAGCAGCCCATCGGCTTCAACGAGGGTGGCGGGGTTGCCCTCCGGCTGGTGGTCCCGCACGGGTTTCGCCCAGCGCGGCTATTCGTTGGGCGTCACTTCGGGACGGACGCGGAGAAGCTCGCCGCTCTCTCCGCCGCCATCGGTCGTGATGTAGAGGAGCCCGTCCGGTCCGATTCGTGGCGAGCGGAGCCTGCCGAAGCCCTCCACGTATCGCCCTCCGTCCGTGATGATGCCCGCCGAGTCGACGAAGTAGAGGTGGAGGTGTTGCGCCTTCAAGGTGGCGACCACGTACGCGCCCTGCCAGTTGGCCCAAATGTCCCCGTTCAGAAATTCTGCCCCGGAGTAGGCCAGCGTGGGCCTCCCCGTCGAGAATGAAGCCTCAACCGCGTCCGGGAACTTTCCGAGGTCTGTCATCGGGACGCTCTCGTCGTAGCCGGGGCCAGGGTCCCAGCCGAAGTTGCCCTCGACTAGCAGGTTGATTTCGTCGTCGGTGTCCGGTCCGTGCTCGGCCGACATCCCGAGGTCGTCGCTAGCGCGGAACGCCATGCCTTGGATGTTGCGGTGCCCGCTCGAGAACCAGCGGCGTCCTTCGGGGTTTCCGGGGGCAGCGTTCCCGTCCCGATCGACTCGCACGACCTTTCCTCCGAGGGAGGTGTCGCTCTGAGGCGGCTCCGAAAGGGCTGCGTCCCCGGTCCCGACCCAGAGGTAGCCGTCCGGGCCGAACCGCGGGCGACAGCCGCTGTGCCGCCCGGTGCTGTAGGGCATTCCCGTAATGATGTCGGCGCGATCAAGCACTTCGTCGCCCGTCTCGGAGAGCGTGAACCGGGCCACCCGAACGTCGGTCTCATCACCCGCAGTCGAGCAAAAACACGCGTAGACGTAGCCGTTGTTGGCAAAGTCGGGGTCGACCTCGATTCCGAGCATCCCTCCTTCGCCGTTGGCAATGACATCGGCCGGCGCGATCACGAACGGGTCTGAGTCGAGGCCGTCCACGAAGACGTTGATGCGGCCCGGTCGCTCGCTCACCACCACGGTTTCGTTCGGCAACCAAGCGATGTCCCAGGGCTTGTCGAACCCACTCGCGAGTGACGACACGTCGAGGTCGGTGACCGAGCCGGTGGAGCCGCCTTGATTCCCGAAGCCTCCCTGATTGCCGAAGCCGCCGGTGCCACTCCCGCCGCTTGCACCCGAACCTCCGGTACCACCGCCTTCGCTTCCAGAGCATCCCCCGAGGGCTAGGATAAGGATTGTGGCTAGGGCCAACGTTCGTCGCGTCGCTCTATTCATAAGTACTCCCCAAGTCCTTTATTTAGCCATCGGTCCGAGGAGCGCGCCAGCCGAGCCGCAGCCGGCGGATCCACGCACTCGTTCGGGGTGTCCTGGTCGGCCTCGATCGCCCGAGAAACGCAGCCGATAGTGCGTGCAATGCAACCCGAGCGATGTCAGAGTCTGTGCTTCCCAAAGGTCTCCGTTGAACCCCGACGCCATTCGAGAACCGCGCGCCCAGCCGCCAGGGCGTACCCTCAAGGCCCGGCAGATGCTCGGGAAGTACCGCATCCGTCGTCGCGTTGGAGCCGGTGGTTTTGCAACCGTGTACGAGGCGTACGACACCATCGAAGGCATACCGGTCGCGCTCAAGGTTCCCCATCGCGACTGGCTCGGGCGTCATTCTTTCAAAGAGATCCACAAAGAAGTTCGACTCACCGCTCGTCTCGATCACGAACACATCTTGCCGCTGCGCAACGCGATGATGATCGACGACTACTTCGTGATCGCAACCCCGCTCGGCGAACAAACACTCACACAGCGGCTTCGCTACCGACTCGGACCGACTACCGCGCTCGACTACTCGGGTCAGCTCGTCGACGCGCTTGCCTACGCACACGAGAAGCGAATCATTCACTGCGACATCAAGCCCGACAACGTGATCATCTTCGGAGGCAAGCACCTCAAGCTTGCAGATTTCGGGATCGCGAAGGTCGCCATGAAAACGCGCACGATCCTCGGGTCGGGCCAAGGCACCGTCGGCTACATCGCGCCGGAGCAAGCGATGGGTAAGCCGTC
The DNA here is from genome assembly GCA_039177115.1 of Myxococcota bacterium. Classification (GTDB taxonomy): domain Bacteria; phylum Myxococcota_A; class Polyangia; order Polyangiales; family Houyiibacteriaceae; genus SG8-38. The sequence continues at coordinate 109,454 of JBCDFZ010000004.1, read as the reverse complement.
GTTTCGTTCCGACGTGTTCTCGCTCGGGCTCGTCATGGTTCGCATGTTTTCCGGCCATCTCCCTGAATGGCCCTTTGACTGGCCGCCACAGGGCGCCGAACGCCTCCGCAGAACCCTCAGCCGCGATTTTATCGACTTTTTGCGACGTTCGATCGAGGTTCGGGAACGAAAGCGGTTTCGCGATGGCGTTCAGATGCAGAAAGCATTCAAACGATTGGCGCCCAAAGCACTCCGCCTACGCAATGGGCGGGGGTCTGCGTGAGTGACTGCCACATCTTCACCGATGTGGATCTGACCAAAGGCGAACGGTTCTCGTTTGCGGGCGGCGAGGCCGCCGTGGTCAGCGCCAAGAAGCCCGAGCGCGAGGGGCCCAACGAGGACGCGGCGGCGCTCATCTCCGTGGGTAACGATGCGGGAGTTGCCGTGGTTTCCGACGGGGCAGGCGGGCATCCCGGCGGCGCGCATGCGGCGTCGATTGCGGTGCGTGCGGTATGCGATGCGGTCGCACAGGTTGGAGACGATGCGGGGCGGCTCCGCGACGCCATCATCAATGGGTTCGAGTCGGCCGACAAAGCGATTTCGTCTAGTGGAACCGGGGCGGCCGCGACCCTCGCCGTCGTGGAGATCCAGGGTGACACCATGCGCACCTATCACGCCGGCGATTCCATGGTTCTGGTGACCGGGCAGCGCGGGCACATCAAATGGTTGACTGTTCCTCACTCGCCGGTCGGGTACGCGGTGGAAGCCGGGCTGCTCGATCGAGGGGATGCGCTACACCACGAAGACCTTCACTTGGTCTCCAACGTGCTTGGCACACAGGACATGCGCATCGAGCTCGGCGCACCTCTTCCGCTAGCGCCGCGCGATACCGTCGTGCTGGCGAGCGACGGACTGAGCGACAACGTGCATCTCGATGAGATTGTCGAGCGTGTGCGCAAAGGCCCTCTGCAGAAAGCGGTCGACGACCTTGCTGGCCTCGGGTCGCACCGGATGAGACCGTCGAACCACAGCACACCCTCGAAGCCCGACGACATGACGTTCATTGCGATTCGTCGCGCACGCCCGCGACGGAGTAGAGTCAGGCCGACGGAATGATTGTTGCCCTCGTCGTCGTCCTCGAGGTAGTCGGCCTCGCGGAGGCGGTCGTCTCGTAGCCGCCGAGCACGTCGTCGTCGAGGAGCGCGATGTCGGTCATTCCTCGAATCACCCGCTCTCTCCATTCGGGTTCGGGGATCGCGGCCGCAAGCGGGTTCGGCGTCGTGCGTTCGAGCGCGTCGAGGTCGATGTCGACTTTCAATAAACGCTCGGCGACGGCGCGGATGGTCGCGAGTGCGCGGACGCTCGTTTTCCGACCGAGGCTCTAGATGGCGAGCAAACGTCCGAAGCTGGAGCGGGGGATTGTTTCCAGCCGCTCGGGCGGCGGCCTGTGGCTCATGGCGATGACGGTGGCCAACGAGGGATCGGACCCATGCCCGACCGGCGAGTCAAGAGGTGATGCTTTGCGGCTCTCCGAGGAGCGCGGGCTGCCGTTCCGAAAGACCTTTCAGTGTCAGCAGCTGCTTCTTCATCATGAAGAGGTCGGCTCGCGCAAACCACGGACGCAGGAGCACGTCCGACCATCCGCTGTACTCGACGAGAACCTTGACCAGGAGCCTCGTACCGCCCCAGCCGTCGGGCAGTGCCATGTACGTCATGGCGATGGGAGGGAATACCGAAGTATCCTTCAGCCGAACGGTGAGGTGGCGGCCCCACTCGAAGGAAACGAGTTCGAACAGCGTCATGACGCTCTGCCCCACGGCCAGCCGGTCGATGCCTTCCGTGAGGGTTCGGGGGCTCGGTCGTCCCCAGTTGTCGATCCAGTCGTAGCTGTATGGCGCGACGCGAAGCTGGCAGAGCCACCGAAAGACGAGGTCGGGCGGCGCGTCCACACTGACGGCGCGATACCAAGCTTCCGCTTTGTCGGAGAGCACGGAATCACATGGAAAGGCCATTGCCTTTTCGCTTTCTTCGAAGTGCCAATCGTCGCCCCAGGCCATACTTTGTTGCCTAGGGTCAGGGGTCCGTGGCATCAACCCACCATGCGGTTCGACCCGGAGCTGACGCGGCGCGTCCGAGAACTGATTGTGGCGCGCGGCGCGCGGCTGTCGCTGCCTCCGCCACCGGAGCTGGCAGGCATGGAACGTCCAGGCACGCCCGAGAGAGAGGCCGTCGTCGAGCGGGTTTCGCCCATCGCCGAGGCGCTCTTCCTGGTGATGAGCGCCGACGGGGTCTGCCAGGAAGAGGAACGGACGGCGATTCGGGGCGCGGTTCTCACGATCACCGACGACGAGCTCAACTCGGCCGTCATTACCTCATTGCTCGACGAGTTCCACGCATCGCTCGACGCTCAGGGTCTCGAAGCTCGTCTGTCTTACGTCGCAGCGCAGCTGTCCGGTGACCGCGTCGACGGAGCCGTGACGCTCGAGCTCGCCGCGGCGGTCATTACGGCCGACGGCGAAGTCCATCCGTCGGAACGTGCCGCGATGGAGCAGCTCGCCGAGGAAATGGGCGTGGACCCCGACCGCGCTCTCGCTCTGTTGGGCTAGGGCGCTACGCGTTCTGCCATTCGACTTCGGTCACTTGGAAGCCCTCGGCGCCGATGTCGAGCGTCACGTGGTAGCGAAGCTCGCTCTCGGATCCCGCGTAAATTCGAGGCACGCGGGCAGGGTTCACGAAATCGACGTCGTCCCGCCTCACGAACCACTCACGCTGACCGCCGCCGGCGACCCGCTGGTGCATGTGCCCCGCCACGACGATGAGCTCATGGCCCCGCACGACGGCACGGGACACGGCTGCGTCGAGATCGGGGTCGCCCCAGTCTCCGTGCTCCGGGCTGAAGTCGCGGCCCCAAAGGTCGGTGGGTTTGCCGCCGAGGCCGAACGGCCCGTTATGGCCGAGGATGAGCAGGCGTTCGGTCGTGACTTCGTCGACTAGTGATATGAGCCGCTCCGTCGACTCGTCCATGCTGCGCACCCCGTAGTCGCGTGCCAGCGCGTCCTCGAAGCTCAGTTCTCCGCCCCCCATCGCAAAGGGTCGCCCCGTCACGACGGTGAACTCATGCGAGCGGATCTCGTAGACGTGCCGCTCGTAGCCGGTCAGCCGGACCCGCGCGCGGCGACGGTCTGGGTCCGCGCCGAGGTCGAGAATCGCTGCCAGGCCTCGCTGGTGCCCGAACTCGGCGGCGATCTCCGCGAGGAACGGGACATCGTTGTTGCCCGGCATGACGAGCGAAGGCTTCGTGAGTGCCGAGATCGACTTCGCGACCGAAACGCCATTCTTTGCGGTTCCGCTTCCGAGATCGCCGGTGAAGATGAGGAGGTCGTACTCGCAGGCGTTGAAGGCGCGGACGTCCTCATCATCCCAGCTCCCGTGGAGATCTCCGATGAGCCCGATCCGCGCGGTCACCGACTCACAGGTAGCACCAGGTTCGTCAGGAGGCACTGGCCGCGGGAATCGCCGCCGCGCCTTCCAGATATCCCAGCACCAGATGCGCGAGCGCCGCGACCAGCCGAGGGTCTTCGAGACGTCCCGTCGCGATCGCTGCGCCGATCGCGCCATCGACGGCGTTCGTCACAACCATTGCGGCTAGGTCGAGGTCGACGCCCTCGAGTTCCTCTGGGTAGCCGGCGAGCACCTGGCGGACGAGCCCCTGTGTCTGCGCCATCACCTGGCGAAGGTACGACGGTCCGTCGAGCTCCATCATCGTCGCGTGGAGCGCCATCGACAGCTCGGGTCGTTCGGACTTCACTTCGAGGAGGGCGCGCAGCATGTGTTCGACGCGTTCACGCATCGTTCGGGGTTCGGGATCGGCCGCTTGCGCTGCCAGTCCTCCGAAGGCTGCCTCGAGACGGACGGCGTGAAGCGCGCGCACCAGCTCGGCCTTGTCGCTGAAGTACTGGTAGAGGGTGCCCACGCTCACGCCGGCCCGCTCCGCTACACGCGTGGTGGTGAGCCCGGCGAACCCCCGCGTCACCAAAACCTGAGCCGTCGCCTCGACGAGCGCGTCGACGGTGGCCCGCGCCCGTGCCTGCCGAGGCATTTTCCGCTGTGGTTCCGATTGGATGAACAAGGTCTTCCTGGTGTCGGCGAAACGCGAATAGCGGCCGCCTCAAAGCTGAAGGATACTTCAGTTTATGATCGGGCGCCAGCAGCTCGCGCCCCAAGGAGGTTCGTATGAAGGCATTCGTCACCGGTTCGACCGGGCTCTTGGGCAACAACCTCGTCCGTGCGCTGGTCGCCGACGGACACCAGGTGGTCGCGCTGACGCGTTCGCGCGAGAAATTCGACCGAATGCTCGGCGACACCTCGGCAACGCCCGTCGTCGGCGACATCCAGTCCGTCGACGCGTTCGCCGACTCTTTCGAGGGCTGCGACGTCGTGTTTCACACCGCCGCGTATTTCCGGGAGTACTACGGCAAAGGCGATCATCTCACCCAGCTCGAACGAATCAACGTCACGGCAACGCTCGAGCTGATGGCCGCGGCCGACGCGCGACGCGTGCCCGCCTTCATTCACACGAGCTCTTCGGGCACCATCGGGCACGGTCCAAACGGCGAGCCCGGCAACGAAGACACCCCGGCGCCCGAGAAGGCCCTCCGCAACCTGTATTTTCGAAGCAAAGTCGAGGGCGACGCCAAGATCCGAAGCTACGCACCGAGTCACGGCATGCGCGTCGTCCAGATCTTGCCCGGATGGATGTGGGGTCCGGGAGACGCGGGCCCGACCGGGGCCGGTCAGATCGTGTTGGACTTCCTCGCCGGTAAGTTCCCTGCCGTGCCGGATGGAGGTTCGACGGTGGCCGACGCGCGGGACGTCGCCGCGGGCATGATCGCGGCGGTCGACCAGCCCCACGGAGAACGGTTCATCATCGGCGGCGTCTACCACAGCCTTCGTGAGCTCATCGACCTGGTCGCCCAGTTCTCGGGCAGGCCAGCTCCCAAGGGAAACCTACCGAGCTGGTTTGCCATCGGGTACGCCCACCTTGCCGAAGCGTGGGCGACGCTCACCGGAGGCCGTGCAGCTGCGAACCTCGAGGGCGTTCGGACGATGGCCCTCAAGCACCGGGTCGACTCTCGCAAGGCGCAGGCGAGTCTCGGGGTTCGCTTTCGCCCCATCGAAGACACGGTGAAAGACGTGCTGGACTGGTATCGTGACCACGGGATGGCCCCCAGCCTCGCAGGCCCGGAGCTTTCTGGGCCGGCCGAGGGGCATCGTATGCATCCTTAAGGGTGCATTGCGACGATTCTTTGCCAAAATGGCCCAGGTCTTGCACGAAGGGGCGGCATGCACCCGCAGACGGCGACCTTGCCTCCCATCCAGAGCGTTCTGAAATCGAACGACGTCGAGGATCCGGTCAACCGGTATCTTCACCGAACGCTGGCGTATTTGTTCGTGAAGGCGATCTTTCGGACGCCCATCACGCCGAACATGATCACGCTTTCGACGGTGTTTATCGGCCTACTGGCCGGAATTTCCTTCATCTACGGGTCCCCCGTCTCGATGGTCGTCGGAGGGGTCTGCCTCTGGTCCGCCGCCATTCTCGACGGCGCTGACGGCATCCTCGCCCGCGCGAAGGACATGCACTCCGAGTTTGGGCGGGCGCTCGACGGCTCCGCGGACGCACTAGTGGCGGTTTTCACCGTATTTCCAGCATTTTACCACATCTGGGTCACCTACCACGACCCGGTGCACCTCGTGCTGATGGTGCCGGCCCTCGGCCTCACGATCGTCCATCTCGCTACCTACGACTTCTACAAAGAATCGTACCTGCGAGCGACGCGCCTCGGGCAGGGCAGCGAGGGCAACGACGCCGACGCGATCGAGGAGACCGTCCGCGCGGCGCGCGCCAAGGGTCCCATCGTCCGCATGGCGATGGAGGTCATTCTGGTGCCCCATCTCAAGCGACAGAAGGCCGTGATCAACTGGCTCAACCCCGACGCCTGGCGTCTGAGCCAGCTCCTTCAAGGCGATGAAACCACTGCGGAAATCTATCGGCGCGAGAACCTCTGGCCCATGCGCCTCTGGGCGCTCGTGTCCCTCGCGCCGCACAGCTACCTGATGGCGATCTGCGCGATGACCAACCGGCTCGACATCTACCTGTTCATCCGCGTCTTCGTGATGAACGGCATCTTCCTGGTCGCGGCCATCTGGCAGCGCGAGGCCACGACCCGCACCATTCACGCGCTCGCGGGCATCGGCGCGATCAAGCTGCGGCCGGCCGAACAGCCCTCGACCACCTAGTTGGACACGAACGAGGTGGTAATGCACCTCGCAGGACGTGACGCACAGCAACACACGCGTGACTCCGCGTCACAGGTGTGGCAGTTCCGCTACAGGTCGCCGGGAACCCTAAAGGGTTATTGCCGCCGGTCAGACCCTCATTCGTAGTATTCGCGCCCGAGATACGTGATCAGGTCTTCGCCCTGCATCCATCGAAGCGTGTTCTTGAGCTTTCCGAGCTGAACGAAGAGGTTGTTCTCCGGGTAGAGCGCCTCCGGTGTGATCGGGCTCTTGTAGTAAAAGGACAGCCACTCCTGAATGCCGCTCAACCCGGCGCGATGCGCGAGGTCCATGAAGAGCGCCAGGTCGAGCACCAGCGGTGCAGCGAGGATGGAGTCGCGGCAGAGGAAGTCGACCTTGATCTGCATGGGGTAACCGAGCCAACCGAAGATGTCGATGTTGTCCCAGCCTTCCTTTTGGTCTCCTCGCGGCGGGTAATAGTTGATGCGGACCTTGTGGTACATGTCCTCATACAGCTCGGGGTGAAGCTCTGGCTGGAGGATCGTTTCGAGCACACCGAGCTTGCTCACCTCCTTCGACTTGAAGCTCTCCGGGTCGTCGAGCACCTCTCCGTCGCGGTTGCCGAGGATGTTGGTCGAGAACCAGCCGCGAATGCCGAGCATGCGTGCGCGAAGCCCAGGGGCGAGCACCGTCTTCATCAAGGTCTGCCCCGTCTTGAAGTCTTTCCCCGAGACCGGCGCCTGGACTTCCCGGGACAGCTCCAACATCGCGGGGACGTCGCCGGCCGTGAGGTGCGGCGCACCGTTGGCGTAGCTCACTTCCTCTTTCAGGCACGCGTACGCGTACACCTGCGACGGGCTGATGGCGGGGTCGGACTTGCGGAGCCCCTCTTCGAAGTTGGAGAGCGATGCATGTACCTCGGTCGGGTCGCGATGCACTTCGGTGGAACCGCACCAAACCGCGACGCAGCGGTCGAGCCCGTTGTCTTTCTTGAACCGACGAACGTCGTCGCGCACGGCTTCGGCGAGCTCCATCTTGTCGGTGCCGGGTTTCACGTTCTCGCCGCGCAGACGCTTGACGTACTCGGGGAAGAACACCGCCTCCATCGGTTTGATCGCGGAGAGCTCGTCCTTGACCGCGTTGAGGTCCTTTGCGGTCAGGACATCTGCGTTCACGGCCGCCTCGTAGGCGTCGTCCTTGAAGAGGTCCCACCCGCCGAATACCAGGTCGTCCATGCCTGCGAGTGGAACGAAATCACGAATGAGCGGCGAGCGTTTTTCGGTGCGTTTGCCGAGACGGAGCGTGCCCATCTGCGTGAGTGACCCGACGGGCGCGCCGAGTCCTCGACGAGACAGCAACGCCCCTGCGATGAAGGTCGTGCCGACGGCGCCCATGCCAGGCAAGAGCACGCCGAGCTTGCCTGTGGCGGGTTTGACTTTGGGTTGCGTCATGGTCGCAGAACATATGCACGAATCGGACCATCCCGACAAGAAGAGGCGGCGCTATCGGCGCCCGTGCTAGCGTGGCCACGCGATGGAACAAAGGTCTCCCGTCACACGTGCGGTCATCCTCGCCGCTGGGTTCGGCAGCCGTTTGGACGACGGCCGGCCCGTACCGAAACCCCTCCGTGAGGTTTCGGGCGTTCCGCTCATCGTGCGAATACTTCGCGCCCTCGCGAAGGGCGGGGTACGAGAGGTGGGGGTGGTCATCGGGCATCTCGGGGAGGCGCTCGAAGCGGCGCTCCGGTCGGAGTCGCTCGACGCGCGGCTCACATTCCTTCCGAACGACGAGTACGAGAAGCCGAACGGCACGTCTCTGCTCAAGGCTCGGAGCTTCATCACGGGCCCCACGCTCTTGCTGATGAGCGACCATCTGTGGGCGCCCGGAGTCCTCTCCGCCGTCGCGACGTATCCGGTGACCGAGCGCGAATCCGTGCTCGGAATCGACCGTCGGATCGACGCCTGCTTCGACCTCGACGATGCCACTAAGGTCGTCACCGACGAGGATCGCATCGTCGAGATCGGTAAAACGCTCGACCGCTACGATGCGCTCGATACCGGGATGTTCCTCGTGACGCCGGCCCTGATCGAGGCGCTTGATCGCGTGAACGGCAGCGAAGGGTGTTCGCTCTCGGAGGGGGTCGCGATCCTCGCCGCCGATGGGCGCATGCGGGCGGCCGACGTTGGCAATGCGACCTGGATCGACGTGGACACGCCAGAGGCGCACGCCGAGGCCGAACGGTTGCTGTCGGTGCTTGGGGACGATCTCGCCGGCGCCGCTAGCTGACGTAACGCGTCAGCAGCCCAATGAAGAACTTGATCGTGACTGCGTTGAGAAGGTCGATGAAGAACGCTCCGACCAAGGGCACGATGAGATACGCCTTGGGAGACGGCCCGAATCGGTCGGTCACGGCGCTCATGTTCGCGAGCGCAACGGGCGTGGCCCCGAGCCCGAGGCCCGCAAACCCGGCTGTAATGACGGCCGCATCGTAGTCGCGCCCCATCAGCCGAAACACGACCCACATCGCGAAGAGCGTCATCACGAGGATCTGCACGAAGAGGGCCGTCACGATGAAGCGAGCGGCCGCTGCGAGGCTCCAAAGCTGCATGCTCATCAAGCTCATGCTGAGGAACACCGAGAGACTCGTATCGCCGAGGGCGTCCAGGGTTCGTGCCGGAAGCTCGATACCCGCCGCGTCGCAGAGATTCGTGATGACGATCCCGACGAACATCGCCGTCAGGAATCCCGGGAGGAGCACACCGGCCTCGGACAGCGAGTCGTTGACGAGTGCACCGAGCTCTACACAGATCGCGAGCACGAAGAGCGCCGTCAGTATGGGTCGAGGGTCCCGACTCGACCCGGTCTTCTCGGCACGGCTGCCATTCTCGGTCGCAGGTTCTTCGCGAGGAGGCGTCTCGAGTCTGTTCTTTCGGATCAGTCGGCTGGCGATCGGGCCTCCGATCACGCCGCCCGCGACCAGGCCAAACGTGGCGAATGCGAGACCGATCTCGCTTGCGTTGGAAAGGCCCGCAGCTTCCGCCTCGGCTCCCCAGGCGATGGCGGTCCCGTGCCCCCCTGCAAGCGATACGCTCCCGGCCATGAGTCCGTAGCCAGGCTGTTCGCCGAGCGCGACGGCGATGCCGATGCCCGCCACGTCTTGAACGACCAGGAACACTGCCGCGACCGCCACGAGCTTGACGAGCGCGATGCCGCCCGCGCGCAGCGTGTTCAGCTTCGCCGAGAGCCCAATCGTACTAAAGAAGACCAGAAGCAGAAGATCCCGGATACGCATGTCGAAGGTGACTTCCACGTCGGCAAACGCGTAGATGAGCGCGACGATGCCGCTGCAGAGGATCCCGCCTGTCACCGCAGGGGGGATCAGATACTCGCGAAGCCATGCGACCTTGTCGTTCAGCAGCGCGCCCGCGTAGAGCACGACGACGCTGAGGGCGAGCGCCTGAATGGGGCCTACCGCGATTTCCGTCACTCGGGCGGTTCTGTCTCTCAACGCGGAGTTCTGTCAAACCGGGCATGCATTTCCCGGCGACCTTCGGCAGGTTTCTGCCCGGGTGGTCGCGGGGTGGGTTCTGCGCCAGTATGGCCGCCGTGAACGCGACGTCTTCGCCCGCGGCTGCGCGTATTCCGAGTCGCCGAGCCTCCATCGTCTTCGGGGTGCTCGACCTGCTGACCGCCGCCGCCGTGGTTGGCTTCATGAGCATCCTGTGGTCGTCGAGCTCGTTCTGGCCGATCGCTCTCGGGATTTGGGCGGTACTGCTCGTGGGCTCTGCGATCGGGCTCTTCTCAGGTTCCGCGGCCGGGCGTGTTGTCGCTCGGCTCGCGTCCTTTTATCAGCTCGGGTTCCTGGCCGCTGTAGTCGTCGGCGTGCTCTCGAGCGTGTCCTACCTCTGGGGGATCTACGGCCAGATCGGGATCGGAGTCTCCGTGGCTCTGCTTGCGATCCTCGCGCTGCTTTTCGAGATCATGGGCCTTCTTCCCGTGTTCAAACTCCGTGCGCTCGGCTTGTCGGAACGCGTCTCAAAAGACACGGCGGCGAAAGTGGGCGGGGCTGTCCTGGCGCTCCTCGTGGTCGGGACGCTGGCTCACTGCGTGAGCGTTCATGCAAGTGCCTCGCTGCCTTCGTGGGAGCCGATCCCCGCGCCCGCGCGCCAGGCCATGTCGAGCTACTTGATGGCCGTCACCGACGGCGCCGAGAGGCCCGAGCTTCCCGAGGCTCTCGGCAACTCTGACGATCGGTGGCTGGTTCGCGTGTTTCGCCGGGGCCGCGTCCGAGCACGCCACGAAGTCACCGGGAACCTCCGCGAGGCCACAGAGGCCCTGGCGGCCGAGCTCGAAGGCGGACGGTTTCTGAACCTGCCGGACCGCGCCATCGCCGTCGACCGCATCGTCGCCGAGAACGACATCCCGGGCCTCGAAGGAGTTCTCGGCGCGCTCTCGATCATTCCGGGCCTCGACGGGGTCAGCGGCGAGGTGGACGGAGAGCGCATCACGGTCGCACCGCAGGAGCTCGTACTTCGACGCATGCTGAGTGAGTACGTTCCCATCCCTTTCATCCGCGACTTCGAGATCGGTGCGGACCCCGACGCGGTTCGGGAGTTGCTATGCACTACCGCCTCCCAGCCGGCAGACTGTGAAGTTCGCGCGCTTCGCCGCGCGCGCAGCGAATCGTGGGTTCACGAAAACGGCAAGACGCGTGCCCTCTACCGCTCGCGTCCAGTCGCGGAGCGCCCGATGACACCGGACGATGCTCGGGCGGGCGCCGTTGCGTCAGGGCACTACGTGTTGCGCTCGCTGAAGCGAGACGGCCGTTTTCAGTACCAGTTCTTCCCTCAAAGCGGGCGAGGGGAGATGCAGCCATACAACATTCCCCGTCACGCGGGCACCACCTGGTTTCTGCTCGAGCTGTACGAAGCCACGGGCAAGCAGGAGTTTCTCGCGGGCGCCGAGACCGGGCTCGACTGGCTCGAAGGGCTCATGACAGACTGCGGTGACGGGCTTCGATGTATCGGAGACAGCGACAGGGTGGGGCTCGGTCCGCAGGCACTCCCACTCATCGCGTTCGCAACTCATGCGAAGCTCACCGGCGACGAGCGATACGGCGATACGGTTGCGGCCCTTGCAGAGGTCGTTTCGCGCATGCAGCGGGACGACGGTGATTTCAACTTCGAGCTCGACCGCACGACGGGAACGCCCGTCGACATCGGCAAGCGACTCTACGCGGGCGGGCAGGCGATCCTCGGTCTCGCGCTTGCGGGGCAAGTCACCGGGAGCGAACAGCAGCTCGATGCCGCGCGTCGAGGGCTCGACTACATGGCCGGGCCGTACTGGGACTTCTTCATGTCCGACCTGTTTTTCATCGAGGAGCACTGGACATGTCTTGCCGCCAACGAGGTGCACCGCCTTTTTGGAGACCGCGCACACGCGGAGCTTTGCCTCGCCGCGGCCGGTTTCGATCGGCAACTCCAACACGGCACCGAGAGCGTCTTTCCCGACTACGTTGGGGGGATCGGGTTTACGCCGTTCTTTCCCCCTTACACCACGACGGCCGCCGGCCGCGGGGAAGGGCTGATCGCGGCGTATCGGATTTCCGAGCGCCTTGGCGAACCCGACCCCGATCTTTTCGAGGGCATCGAGCAAGCCGTCGGGTTCTTGGTCCACAACCAGTACAAGCGCGGGGATACCTACGCGTTTCGAACCCCCTGGTCCGCGGTAGGTGCCATGCCTTGGAACTACTACGACCCCACGGTGCGGATCGACACCGTTCAGCACTCCGGGTCGGTGATGCTGCACGGATCGGACATCCTCGAGAAGGCTAACCAGGACTAGGTGCAGGAGCCGTCGGGTTGGGCACGCGGAGGATCGTCCGGCGCACCCAGGTCGCGAGGCGCTCCGTGCGGAAGAACGGCGCGAACGCGATGAACGCGATCGGATAGGAGAACAGGATCGCCATCAGTGCCAACACGCCGAGATGAAAGCCCCACATCAAGAACGCCCAAACTTTTGCAACCTTCTCCTGTAGCATCACCAGTGGAGCGCCCAACTCGAGTGCCAGGCTGAACATGGCGAGCCCCTGAAACACGCTGGCGTAGGGAAGAAGGAGGGACGAGATCGGTGAGTGCAGGCTGCCGAGTTCGATCTTTCGCACGCTGTCGAGCGCGACGTAGTTTCGGAGGCTTTCCCCCTCGATGAACCCGAGCCCTCCGTTTTTGAGCTTCGCGAGCCCCGCAAGAAAGTAGGTGGCGACGCACACCCAGCACATCAGTCGGATAGCCCAGCCGTATTTGAAGTGAGGCGATGGCACCGGTTCGCGCGACCTCGCGTCGAGGCTCAGGGTGGCTGCCGCGGGCGCGCATGCGAGGATCAGCACGTGGATGAGCCAGAGGTTTTCGCTGTGGAGGATCCCACCCCAGCAGTTGGCGTAGGTCAGGACGACGAGGAGCAGCACCCCGAAGATCGGCGCGGTCACACGGTAGGCCCATCCGACGAAGAACGCGATGCTCGTCGCGAACGTGAGGACCACCAGGATTCGAAAGAGCGTGGGGTCGAACGGGGCCTTCATCCACGCAAGGGGACCGACCGGTTGGAACTGAACCGCCTGGTAGTTCGCGAAGCTCATCAGGTGGCGAAGCCGAATCGCCAAGTAGATCACGCTGTACAGCCCTACGAGTAGACGCAGCATCGACAGCCGATCGGCAGGGACGCTCGGAAACCACCACCGAAGCCCAGCGGGTGCGACAGCTTCATTCATGGGTTCACCGAGCATCGCTTGAGAGCTTTCCGTGTGACCGGCGTGGGCCCGGTTTCGAAGTACGCGACACTGTCAAAATGCGACCGCGCGATCTCGATGGTTTTTGCCTGCTGCCAATATTCGTCGCCCGAGCTACGTACTCGCGCCGCGACTTCATCGCAGAAGGCTGCCTTTCGCTGCCGGTCTCCGTACACCGCGTCTCGAATCATGCGGAGAGTTTGGATGACCTCTTCGTTGCCGGTAGAGAGCGTCGGTGGGAGCGGCTTTCGCGTACCGTCGGGCATCACCGCGAGCACCTGGGTGACGATCAGTCCCGGGTCGCGCTTGGCGCGCGAGAACATCGGGAACGTCGATAGCGGGAAGCTGTCCTCGGTCGGGTCCAAGAACGCCGGCGCGAGGACCAGCGCGCTCACGACGAGGCTGAAGATGGCGCCAAACCAAAGGTGCTGTCTGTCGGTCATCGGCTGGCGTGCGAGGGTAGCGCAGGGGAGTCGCGGCTCAAACGGGCGCCGGGCTCCGGTCGGTCAGGGACCTTCTCCTGAGGGTTTGGTCTCCTCGACAAGAGTGGGGGCGGACGAGAAGCGAACGTAGCCTCGGTACGTCCCGATGAAGACGCTGTTCTTGGGGCCGAAAGAGAACGTGCCCCAGATGTTGTTGAAGACCTTGCGCCCGTAGTCTTCCTTGCCGAGGGTTTTCTTCTTGACGATGCCTGACACGTTGTCGGCGAAGTCCTCGTCGGTGAAGTACCCCTTGATGCTGAACACCGGCCACCCGCTCCGAAAGTCGAGCGCGGTGAGCTGCCAGTCGTTGTGGGCGTCGTCGACCTCGTCGCGGTGGTACACGTAGAATAGGCCATTCGCAGTAGACAGCTTGGGGGTCGCGGTTTTGCCGTCGAAGTGTCCCACCGCGGGCCAGCCTGCTCGCTGGTGGTATTTTCCGGTTTTCTCGTCGTAGTCGAACCGCATGATGCCGCCCGCGGTCGGGTTCTCGACGAACGGGTCGACGTAGCCGTACGTGTTGCCGACGATCAGGTGGTCTTCATAGGCGACGACGGAGTTTTCGACGGCTCCTGCACCCTCTTCAAACAGCGGCAGCTTGCTGACCAGGCTTCCGTCTTCTTGGCGAAACACGTTGAGGTTCACCTGGCCAGGCGCGTTGTCTACGATGGCAACAAAGCGGTCTTCCACGAGCGTCGGCGTGGTGCCGCTTCCGTTGTTGAGGTGGCCCGGCTTCACCGTGCGGTCGTTGTCGTAGATGAGACCCAGCTTCGCGTAGTTCGGAGCCCAAAGCGGATCGAGGTCGATGTGCCGCGTCTTTTCGTTGAAGAACAGCTTGTAGAGCGCAACGTTGGTGACGATGTAGACGCCGTCGTCGCCGACCGTGAACGAGTTTTGAATCTGCTCGAGCGGCTCGTCGGAGACGATTTCTTTGAAGATCTCGCGAGCCTCGAGCCGAAGCGCTGCGAGGTGGTTCACGAGTGTGCCCGCCTTCTCTTCTCGGTCGACTTTCTCGAAAAACTCCTCGGCTCCTTCCGGAAGCGGTTTGCCCTGGAGTTCGTAGAAGTGCCGGACCTTCTCTCGGAGTGCGAAGTACGCGATGGACGTCGTGTAGACCGGCGGACACTTTCCCGACCCCTCTTCGACCTGGAGCATTCCAACGACGCCGAGTTTGGATGTGAACCACACTCTCCCGCCCGCGTCCGGCATGATTGCCGTGAGGTGGTTGTCGGGCTTCTTCATGGCGTCGTCCACCCAGCTTCCTTTTTCGATCTCGGCGCTGAGGTCGAGCATGACCATCTCGTCGCGCTTGATTCGGTAGTCGCGAATCGGGATCCGGATGATGGTGTTGTCGGCGCCCGGAACGAAGACGTTGCCCTTCGCGTCCAGGTACGAGTAGGCCCCGCCAGACGTGTCTCGAAACATCTCCATGCGAGCGGACTTGCTGGCAAGTTCGAGCGCGCCGCTGCCACGCCCCGGCAGGGCGACGTAGTCGAGAACCTTCGCCTCGCCCGTGATGTCGACGATGAGCAACATGGCCGAATCGCGACCGAACGAAATCGTCACGACGGTGTGATCGTCGAGGAACGTGTAGAAGGGCGACATGCCGGAGAGCTTCGTTCCTTTTTCGAGCACGTGGAAGTACTCCACCTTGGCGTCGTTCGGAATGGGCCCAGGCTCGACGCTCACGTCGGTGGCGAAACTGTTCTCGTGCATCGTGGCCGCATACCGGCTCGATAGCTTCGGGTGCATCCAGTGGTCGGGAGGTGGGAGCGGCGGTGGTAGCGTCTTCCCGTGTCGCGAGGTCCACTCGTCGTACCACTTGGTTTCGACCGTGGCCTGCTGACTCACGTACTCGAAGGTCTTGTCCTTCGTCTTATAGATGTAGCAGCCCTTGTCGGCGCCACCGACCTCCGGCCCCCGAGTGACCTTACTCTTGCCGCACGCCCCAGCGAGGGCGGCGATGAAGAGCATCGGCCTCGCAATTCGAATCCAGTTCGCGTTCATTGCCCACCTTTCAGCGCCCGCGTTTGATGCCATGCAGGCCAGGAAAAGGGAAGGGCTTCTTGGCGGGTTCTCGCCCTCAATCGCGCCAAGTTTTCTTCCGCAGCTCAAACCTGTCATCCTGAAGTTCCGATGATGACGCCGCAGTACATCGCGATCGATCACCCCTGGTACGGCAACGACGACATGCCGATCTACCGATGGGTCTTTCCGGACGGCGCCACCGACGAGGAGCTCGACCAGTGCCTCCGCGCGCGGGAGGTCTGGGGCGAGAAGGCCAACTACTACGTCTCCTGGGTCATCGACCTTTCCGCGATCGCCAAGGCACCCGCCAAGCAGCGAAAGATGTTTGGAGAGCACCTCAAGCGGTTCGAGCCGCACAACGTTCAGTGGAATACCGGGTCGGCCATCATCGTGCCCAACGCATGGCTTCGCGGGCTCGTCACCGCCGTGTTCTGGATCTCGCCACCGAAGTTCCCGACCAAGCTGTTTTCCGAGTCGCGTGAAGCCGAGAAGTGGGCGAAGAGTCAGCTCGCCGACAAGCTCGGTGCGACGGTGGACGCGGCACGAACGGGCTAGCGGGGCGCGCACCAAAGTCGCAGCGACAGCACTCGGCCCAACGCGGCGCCCGTGGTAGCCTCAGTCGGCTGTTCGTCGGGAGGGGGCGGTGAGTTGAAGCTGACGGTCGCGGTGTTCGTGTTCTTCGCGGTGGACCGGCTTTCGTTTGATACGACCAGCGCTCATGCCGCTTCGGCGGGCTTCGTCGCGTAGGCGGTCATCTCGGGAATCAACAAGTACGCCCCGGCGAAGAAAAAGAAAGCCCCGAGGAAAGTGGTGGCGTTCGACAGCCTCGCGTCGACGAGACTCCCCGTCGAAGGGTCCACATACGCTGCGATGGCAGAAACTCCGAACGCGATCGACCCCATGAGGTTGATCGTGACGATCCACCACGAGATGTTCCGAGGCTGCCAGCTCCACCAGGCGTTCGAGACTTCGGCGTACGCCAGGTAGCTCGCCGCGAGGAAGCACCCGGAGCCGAGGGCGTTCGGAGCCCAAACGATCTCGAGTTCGCGGACCGGGGCCAGCGTGCCCATCGCTTCGAACGTATTGACGTTGAAGAGGAGCGTTCCGACCAATTGGATAAAGGTTGCCCACCAGCCTATCCGGCCGGGTTTGAAGGAAAAGAGCATCCAGCCGCGCTGAACTTCCGCGTACGGATGGGGTTCGTTGATCGCCTCGACGAACTGAAGATAGGCAGCACTCGTGAAGAACAGTGAGCCCGTGAAGAGAAGGGGCGCCCCCCGGAAAGAAGCATCGAGCCACATCCCGCACGAACCGATGGCGAACAGCGAAGCCCCGATCATGAAGAGCACGCCGATCCACCAGGTAACCCGACGGAGCTCCACGACGATCCCGCGAGTCGGACGCGCGTGTCCGGACGCAGAAGCCGGGACGGGGTCGAGCCCTTTTCGGTTGCGACGCGAGTGCCAAATGAACGGGTGTCCGCGAAGGTCTTCGTAGAGAAATCGTGTGATGAAGCGGCCGGGTCCGTCGTGGACGATGGGGCGCCGTTCCGAGGGAGGCGACTGGGTCTGTTCATCCACGGGAAAGCACTTTAGCGGCACACGGGCTTGGATCTTTCACGAACCCCCAACTTGCGGCCATCTCCCTCACAAAGCGGCCGATCATGACGTAGTCGGCACCTCACTAGGTCCTTTTCATGTCCTCGGTGTCCTAGCACTCCGTATCCCGTAGCCGACGCTTCGCTCGCACTCCCGGGGCCAAGAGACGGGGTTGACCCCTGTGGGTGTTGGCGCCTAGCCTCGGAGATTGGATGACGGGTGCGACCTGGCGTGAAGTTCTTGCCATGAAGGTGGCCGCTGCAGTTGATGTCGGCTGCAGCGACGCGGAGTCGTTCGGCAGGTCCATGCGAAGGGCGGTTTCCCCTGCCAGGGCTAAATGCTGCGGTCCGTCGAAGCAGCGGGACAGGTGGGCATGAGTATCGAGCGAGATCGGGTAGTTGTAGTGGGAGCCGGATTCGGAGGGCTCGGCTGCGCCCTCGATCTCGCAAGTCGCGGCGTCCCGGTCCGCGTCCTCGAGCAGGCCGCCACTGCGGGCGGAAAGGCCCGGGCGATCGAGGTCCAGGGTCAACCGGTCGCGGCAGGCCCGACCGTAATGACGATGCCCTGGGTGTTCGACGAGCTCTTCGCCCAGACCGGGTGCAACTTCCGCGAACAGGTCGACCTCATTCCCGCTCAGCGCCTGGCACGGCATCACTGGTCCGATGGGACGCAGATGGACCTGTTTGCCGATCGCGACCGTTCGATCGCGTCGGTACGCGAGGCGTTCGGCCCTTTTGCGGCTCGGGACTACGAGGCGTTCTGCCGCGATGCCGAGCGAATCTACGGGGTGTCGGAGACCTACTTTCTGAGGGGGCAGCGGATGACCCTGCCGGGCATCGTCAAGCGGTTCGGCGCTCGGGGGTTGATGACCGTAGTCAAACTCGATGCCTATCGGACGATGTGGCAGGCCCTCGAAAGCAAGTTTCAAGAGCCGCGACTGCGTCAGCTCTTCGCCCGCTATGCGACCTACGTCGGCTCGTCGCCTTTCGAGGCTCCCGCCACCCTCAACCTGATCGCGCACGTAGAGTCCGATGGCGTGTTCCGCGTCGACGGCGGTATTCCCGCCGTGGTAGCCGCCATGCGCAAGCGAGCGGTCGACTTGGGGGTCGAGTTCGTTCACGAAGCCGTGGTCGACCAGATCGTGATCGAAGGAGGCCGGGCCACCGGTGTTCTGGCCCAGCAAGAGATGCACCGCGGCCGGGCGGTGGTGTTCAACGGCGACGTTTCGGCGTTGCCTTCGCTCGGCGCGGCCCGTGCGAGCAGCGAGACGCCGCGCGAACTCCGCTCGCTCTCCTCCGTGACCTGGGCGATCGTCGGCCGCGCCTCGGGCGTTCCTCTCGTGCATCACAACGTGTTTTTTGGCGATCACTATCGCCGTGAGTTCGAACAGATTCTCCGTGAAGAGCGCACGCCGGACGAGCCGACCATCTACGTCTGCGCGCAGGATCGGGGCGACGACGATGAGGCGCGTGCGCAGGACCGCTTTCTCGTGATAGTCAATGCGCCGGCGACCGGCGACCAACCTCACCCGTGGGGTGAAGCGGAGCGAACGCGATGCACGAACATCATGACCGAGAGGCTTCAGCGTCTGGGTCTGACGCTGGAGATGGATGCGGTGGTGCAGACGACACCCATGGAGCACCACGCGCGGTTCCCGCACACGGGCGGGGCCCTGTACGGTCCGCGGTCGAAGGGGAGTTTGTCGATGCTCAATCGTCGCGGAGCGAAAACGAAGATCCCGGGTCTCTATCTGGCAGGCGGCAGCGTCCATCCGGGGCCGGGGGTCCCGATGGCGACGCTGAGCGGTCGATTGGCCGGCGAGCAGATGAGCGCGGACCTTCGTTTGCCCGTCCCATCCCACCCGGTGGCTACCACTGGCATTACCTCGACGGGATAAGTGACGACGGCCGGGCCGCGATCGTGGTGATCGCGATGGTCGGACATCCGTTCTCGCCCGACTATCTCCGGGCTGGACGCGTACCGGCTGAGCGCTTTTGCTCGATGAACGTGGCTGTCTACGGGTCGCCGGCTGTGGCTCCCTGGCGGTCGGGCTTTGCCCTCGAGGAGCGAGCGATCTCCGCCGACGACCGAGCGTCCGACGGCATCCAAATCGGACGGAGCTCGCTACGCTGGGTCGGGGATCGACTGCAGGCCGACCTCGATGAACGGACGACGCCGCTCGGACATCCGTTTCGGCGTGCCATTGCGGGTCGAGTAGCTTTCTTTCCGGAGGCGCTCACCGGCCGCGAGCTCGTGATCGATCGCGACGAACAGCACCGCTGGTGGCCGGTGTCTCCGGTGGGCCGAATCGAAGTCGACCTTCCGTCGCTCGGGGTTCGCTTCCGGGGACACGGCTACCACGACGCGAACGCAGGTGAAAACTCGCTTGCCGATGGCTTCGAGCATTGGAGCTGGTCGCGCGCGCGCACGTCGCGAGGAGCGGCGTTGACCTATGACGCGATCGACCGGTCCGGGATCAAGACCAGCCACGCGTTTCGGGTGCGGGCGGGTAGCGGTGACATCGAGCCGATCGAGGCGACGGAGGAGTTCGCCCGCGTTCGATCCGCATGGGGACTACCGCGTGACGCGCGGATCGACGCGGGGGCGACGGTGCGTGCGGTCCGTAGCCTGGAGGATGGGCCGTTTTACTATCGCGCGTTGATCGACACCCGAGTCGACGGTGAGCCGGTGACGGCGATGTACGAGGCGCTCTCGGGACGGCGGCTCCGTGCGGCTTGGGTCCGGTTCTGTACGAGATATCGGATGGCGAAGGCCTAGCTTCGGTCAGTGAGCCGCTAGAAACTCGCGATAGCGGTTCATGAAGTCGTCTTCGACTTCAAAGTGTGGGAGCGCGCCGGTTTGAAGCTCGTTGACGGTCCAGTTGGGCTTTTGTTCGAGCGCTGCGAGACCCGTGTAGTCGACGAAATCGCCCCGGACGCCGTGGACGGCCCAGACTGGCTGGGTGAGGGCTTCGTAGATCGGTGTGATGTCTCCGCTGAAGAGATAGCCCGACAGGAAGTAGAGCGGCGCGTGCTTGGCGCCGGGTGCGCGGACGCTTTGCACACAGTACCGCCACAGTTCCTCATCGATCGTGTCCGACCCAAATGCGCGCTTGAGGAAGTAGCGTACGACCGATGGCCGAGTGAGGAGGCCGAACATCAGGTCCGACAGGCCAGGTATTGAGAAGAACGCGTGCGCCGCGCTCGAGCCGCGAGTGCTCCCCGGGGGGCCGTCGCGGCGACCGCGCCGATCGAAGCCAGTTGGACTGATGAGGGCTAGGGTGCGGAAGAGGCCCGATTGTTCCGCAGCGGCGCGCGCGAGAAACTCGCAGGCGGTCGACAGTGCGATGGCATCGAGGGGTTGGCCGCCGTGTCGGCCCTGCACCTCGTTCGCGACCGTGAGGAGGGCGTCGGTCATGACGCGCGGCGTATAGGGGCCGGGGCCACGGTAAGAACGTCCGAAACCGGGGAGATCGAAGCCGTAGGTCGGTCGTTCACGGCCCATGTCATCATAGATGCTTCGCATTTCCGCGCCTGAGGCGGCGGCGTTGACGCTGTGAATCACCAGTAGTGGCGGCTGGTTAGGCGATCCGCCGGTGACCGGGCCATACACCGCGAGCGGTCCTGAGGCCGGGCTGTCGACCTCCCACATGGGTCCAGAGAGGGCGGGGCCGAGTGAGGTGTGCGCCATGGGGCTGTTTGTGAACCATTTGCGCGTCAAATGCTACTGACAGTTTCATGTGTCCAATCTGCTTGACACCCTTGGCCGTCTCCGTTTATCAGTTAGTGGTCCCAGGCTGATGAGGGATGTCGTCAAGAGGCGTATGAAGGCTCAAGAAGCAAGTTATTTCAGCTGGTTAGACATCGTGAGGCTGGGACTCGTCCAGACCGCACTTGGAGCCATCGTAGTCCTCACCACTTCCACTCTGAATCGGGTCATGGTGGTCGAGCTCGCGCTCGCAGCGATGCTGCCCGGCGCTCTGGTGACCGCGCATCACGCGATGCAGATGTTCCGACCGCGCATGGGCTACGGCTCGGACGTCGGCCAGCGGCGCACGCCGTGGATCATCGGGGGCATGGCGGCCCTCGCGATCGGCGGGGCAGGTGCCGCGTTCGCGACCTCGGTGATGGCGTACAACTTGCCGCTCGGGATTGCGCTCGCGTTCGTCGCCTACGCGACGATTGGCGGCGGCGTCAGTGCCTGCGGCACTTCGCTGTTGGTGCTGATGGCCAAGCGCGTCGCGCCCGAACGCCGTCCGGCCGCCGCGACCATCGTGTGGATCATGATGATCGCGGGTTTCGCGATCACCGCGACCGTGGCCGGTAAGCTACTCGACCCCTTCTCGTACCCGCGCCTCATCGCCGTCACTGGAAGTGTCTCGATCGCTGCGTTCCTCGTGACGATCGTCGCCATGTTCCGGCTCGAGGGTCACGGTGGCGAGCGCACCGAGGCCAACCCTTCTGATCGGCCCGCGTTCCGTGAGGCGCTGCGCCAGGTGTGGGGCGAGGCCGAAGCGCGCCGCTTTACGATCTTCGTTTTCGTTTCCATGCTCGCCTACAGCGCGCAGGACCTCATCCTCGAGCCGTTCGCCGGCGTGGCTTACGGGTGGACTCCAGGCGAAACCACGAGACTCTCCGGAACGCAGCACGGTGGCGTCTTCCTCGGGATGGTTGCAGTCGCGGTCATCACCACGGTTTTCAAGGGCAAGCCCGTCGCGAACCTCAAGGGCTGGGTGGTCGGGGGTTGCCTCGCCTCGGGCGCCGCGATGCTCGGACTCGTTGCCGCCAGTGCGTCGGGCGGTGCCTGGCCTCTCGAAGCCAACGTGTTCCTGCTCGGCGTCGCCAACGGCGTTTTCTCGATCGCGGCCATCGCTGGCATGATGACGCTCGCGAGTCACGGTCGTGGCGAACGCGAGGGCACTCGCATGGGCCTTTGGGGCGCGGCCCAGGCGATCGCGTTTGGCGCTGGCGGCTTCCTCGGCACGGTGCTCGTCGATCTCTTTTCCGCGGTCTCGGTACCGGCCGCACTCACTTATGGCTTCGTGTTCGCGCTCGAAGCCGTCGGGTTTTTCGTAGCCCAACACCTCGCGGCCAAGACCGCGTTCAAGAAATCCACGGAGGAACGCCGCGACGCGCGGCCTAGCTACGCAACCCAAGTGGTTGGCCAAGGGCAGGTGTCATGATTCAGAAACTCAGGCAGTCGGCGTTGCTGCGAACGACCCTCACTAGTTTTTTCATCCTCTTCATGTTGGCAGCGGCACATCTCTTCATGGTCGTCATCAACGCGGCGGAGCGAACCTACGAGTACCCCGACCCGGCAATGGGTGAGTCCGCTCGTCTTTTCAGCGACCGCCCGATGACGGAAGAGATCGAGGCAGCCTTGGCGAAGGCCAAGACGATGGAGGACCAGGTCGTGCTGGAGGAGGCGCTCGAACGAGCCGAGGCTGGCGAGCCGATCGCGCTTCGCACTCTCCCCGTGACTCAGTTCCTGTGGGTTACCGCGCTTGGACTTTGCGTGGCTGGCTTGATCCTGATCTGGGCGACCTCTCGCATCAAGAGCGACGCAGCTCAGTCAATTCTCGGCATCTTCGGCGGCAACCTGCTGTGGACGGGTGGTATCGAGTATGGTCTGACTCTCGCGAGCCGCTCGATGGGCATCGGCAAAACGATTGGCGTCGTCGATGGCCAGCTGTACGCACGCTACGGGGAATACGTACTCCTGAAACACACCTGGGGGGCGCTCGCACTCATTACCGTCTACCTGATGTTCCTCGAATCCTCGCGATGTCCCATGTTCCTATGGATGCGCAAGAACGTGCCGACCATGCGGGGTCCGATCGTGAGCGGTCGCATCGGCAACTACGGTCCGCGCAGTGCGTTCCAGTACGCGACCACGGTGTGGGCGTTCTATCTGCTCTTGCTGTGGGCCTACGACGAAAGCGTGTTCGGCGTCTACTCCCTCACGACCAAGGGTATTCTGTTCGCGTCCGTCGCGGGTTCCATCTACTGCATCTACCGCCTGCACCAGCAGAAGGGCTGGGGCCCGGCAGTTCGCTACGCCGTGGCGGCGATGTGTGTCGTCTGGACGCCTATCGAGATCTTCGCCAAGTGGGGCGTGCTGCGAGAGCCCTGGCTACTCCTCGAGCCCACCACCGCGATCATCTTCTTCGGCGGCCTCGCGCTCGGTACGTGGGCGCTGCTTCGCGCCCAGCGCAAGCCAAAGCGCGAACGCGAGCCGGTGGAGCCAGTTGAGGTCGAGGCCACCATCGACGCAGTTCCTGCGCGGAAACTCAAACTGGCCTCGCGAAAGACTTCGTCCGAGGTCGCTGCGTAGGGAGCCAGTAAGGTGACTGTGCCATGACCCCTTTTCCGTTCACCGCCATCGTCGGCCAAGAGGAGCTGAAACTCGCCCTCGAGATTGCGGTGGTGGACCGGAGCATCGGCGGGGTGCTGGCGTTCGGTGACCGCGGTACCGGCAAGTCGACCGCGATTCGTGCGCTTGCGCGCCTGCTTCCACCGATGCGAGTCGTCGACGGCTGCGCCTATCACTGCGATCCCGCGACCGACTGTGAGATGTGCAGCGAGAATGACCGCGCTCGCAACGACGTCGAGGTCCCGGTGCCGGTGGTCGATTTGCCGCTCGGTGCGACCGAGGACCGGGTGGTCGGCGCCCTCGATCTCGAGGCGGCACTCACTCGCGGCGAGCGACGATTTTCACCCGGACTACTGGCGTCAGCGCACCGAGGGTTCCTCTACATCGACGAGGTCAACCTACTACCGGATCACCTCGTCGACCTGCTGCTCGACGTTGCCGCCTCGGGCCAGAACGTCGTCGAGCGCGAGGGGGTGAGCGTGCGTCACCCCGCCCGCTTCGTTCTAATCGGCAGCGGCAACCCGGAGGAGGGCGAGCTTCGCCCCCAGCTGCTCGACCGATTCGGGCTTTCGCTCGAAGTGCGCACGCCAGTGGACACGGCGACCCGGGTCGAGGTCGTCAAGCGTCGCCTCGAGTACGATCGCGATCCGGATGCGTTCGTGGACCGGTTCGCCCACGAAGAGAAAACGTTGATGCGTCGACTCTCCGACGCCCGAGCGCGCCTTTCAGAGGTTGCGGTCAGCGACGGGATCGTCGAACGGGCGAGCCTGCTGTGTCAGGCCCTCGATACCGACGGCCTGCGTGGCGAACTCACGCTGATTCGCGCGGGCCGCGCCGCGGCCAGCCTCGATGGCTGCCGCGAGGTGACGGATCGGGATCTAGCCCGCGTCGCCCCACTCGCGCTCCGGCACCGGCTGCGCCGTTCGCCCCTCGACGAGGTCGGCTCGGGGGTGCGGATCGACAAGGCAATCGCCGACGTCCTTTCGATGTGACCCCCTCGAACGATATCGCGCTCGCGGCCGAGCTCCTGGCGGTAGACCCTCATCGCCTGGGCGGCGTGTGGCTACACGGCGCGTCGGGTCCGGTGCGCGATCGCGTCGGTCTTGAGCTCGGGGCCGCACAGGACCACCCCATGCTTCGCTTGCCCGCGCACATCACCGAGGATCGCCTCCTCGGGGGCCTCGCCCTCGCGGAAACGCTCAACGCCGGTCGCGCGGTCGTCCAGCAGGGCCTCCTCGCCGAGGCCGACGGCGGGATCCTCTGGGTGCCGATGGCGGAGCGACTCGAACCTCAAACCGTTCAACCCTTGTGCGCGGCCCTCGATCGCGGCCAGACCGCCCTCGAACGCGACGGACTGAGCCGGTCCTACGCGAGTCGCTTCGGCGTCATCGCGCTCGACGAGGCGGTGGGCGAGGAAGCCCGCGCGCCCGACGAACTCCGCGACCGCCTCGCCTTTTGGATCGATCTCGCTGACGCCGATCGCGGCACGTTGATCGAACTCAAGAAAGCCGCGCTCGCCGAGGGCCCGGAGCCTGTCCGTCGGGATCCCGCGCAGCAGCAGCGTATTGCGGCCTCACGAGAGAGGCTCCGAACGGTCGAGGTCGACACCCGGGCGCTCGCCGCTCTGTGCGAGGCTGCCGGCGCGCTGGGCGTGGAGTCGCTCCGCGCGATGACGCTCGCGGGCCGGGCGGCCCAGGTGCACGCCGCGCTCCGTGGCTCCGACGAAGTTGAGGACGCCGACGTACTGGTCGCCGCCCGCCTCGTGCTTGGTCCGCGTGCCACTCGCATCCCCGTTCCGGAGGAAGCGGAGAACGAGATGCCGCCCGAGGCACCGCCTTCGCCCGCTGAGGACGAAGCACCGCCTGCCGACGGCGAAGGTGAAAGCGATTCGAGTCGGAGCCAGCCTTCCGAGCCGCTGCAGGATCGCGTCGTGGAGGCGGCCGAGAGCGGGATCCCGTCGGGCCTCCTCGATCGTCTTCGGTCCGGTCGGTCTCACGCGCGGTCGGCCCGTTTCACCGGCCGTGCGCGCGGCGCGCACAAGGCTTCTTCCGAGAAGGGCCGCCCGGCCGGCGTGCGCGCGGCTCGTCCGGGACGGGACGTTCGTCTCAACGTGGTAGAGACCCTCCGCGCTGCCGCCCCTTGGCAGCGGCTGCGACGAGGCACGAACCGCGTGCAGGTCCGGCCGGAGGACTTCCGCGTCACCCGCTACCGCGACCGCGAACAGACCTGCGTCGTCTTCGTCGTCGATGCCTCCGGTTCCGCGGCCATGCAGCGCCTCGGGGAGGCCAAGGGCGCGGTCGAGCGAGTGCTCGGCGACTGCTACGCGCGGCGTGACCAGGTGGCGCTGATCGCCTTTCGTCGTGACGGGGCCGAACTCGTGGTGCCGCCCACCCGTTCGCTCACACGGGCCCGCCGCTGCCTCAGCGGCCTCGTCGGTGGAGGCACCACGCCGCTTGCATCCGGCCTCGATGCTGCGCGCAGGTTAGCGGAGGACCTGCGACGCAAGGGCCGGACGCCGATCGTCGTCCTCATGACAGACGGCCGCGCGAACGTAACTCGGGACGGCGACAAGGATCCTGCCCGCGCGGCAACCGACGCGCGCGACAGCGCCAAGGCGCTCGCGGGGCTCGGGACTCCCACACTGTTCCTCGACACCGCGCCTCGTCCCCGACCGCGCGCGCAGGCGCTCGCTCTCGAGATGAACGCGACCTACTTGCCGCTGCCCTACCTCAATGCGGCCGCACTCTCGCAGACGGTCTTTTCGATCGCGAAACAGGCGTCATGATGGCCGCGCCTGGGCCGGTGTCGAGCATGCCCTCGCTGGATCAGAACGAAGAGTTCGTCCCGGTCGATGGAATCCGATTTCGCGTGGTGACGGGCGGTCGCGGACCCACGCTGCTTGCGCTTCACGGCACGGGAAGCTCGAGTCATTCGTATCGGCCGCTGATGCGCGAGCTCGGGGAACGGTTCCGTATCGTGGCCCCGGACTTGCCGGGCCACGCCAAGACCCGAGTCCTTCGTCAACGCCCGCTCACGCTCGACGCGATGGCCGAGGCGGTGGCCGCGCTTTGCCGCATCCAGGGCTACGAGCCGCGGGTCGTGGTCGGGCATTCGGCCGGCGCCGCGGTGGCGATGCGACTGGTGCTCGATCATGCCGTCCAGCCCGATCTGCTGGTGGGCCTCGCCGCCGCCGCGACGCCGCTGCGCGGGTTGTCGCGTGTCGTGTTTCCGACGGTGGCTCGGGTCGCGGCTCGCTCGAAGGCGTCCAGTCTCTTCTCGCTCTGGGTTGGCCGTCGCCAAAAGGTTCGCCAGCTGCTCGAGTCCATCGGCTCCGACCTCGACCCTTCTCAGCTTCTTGCCTACGAACGATTGGCGGCCCAGCCCCGACACATCGAGGGTGTGCTCTCGATGCTCTCGAGCTGGGACGTCGCCCCGCTCACGGCCCGCCTCCCAGAGGTCGGAACCCGCGTCTTGCTGATCGCTGGTCGACACGACCACGCCGTTCCCCTGGTGGAGCAGGAACGGCTGCTTCGGGCGCTCCCCGACGCCTGCCTGCAGGTGCTTCCAGACGCCGGCCATCTGCTGCACGAGCAGCGTCCCCAGGCGATCGGTGACCTCGTGCTGGGTGAATTTCGCAGTCTTCACGAGGCTGCTGTCAAGTTTGCTTGACATAAGAAGGTGTCCAGATAGATTTACATTCGATGGACCCTCGGTCCATCACGCTCGGCCAGGCGCTTGCGTCGTGTCGGCAGGAGAATCGGATGAGTTTGCTGAGTTTTGAGCGTCGCTACCGAGTCCGAGGAGGCACCCTGGTCGGGGGGGACTTGTTCGACTTCTGGGTCGGGCCCTTCTACGTCGGCTTCTTCGGCGTCACGACGATCTTCTTCACGATCGTCGGTACCGCGCTGATCTTCTGGGAGGCGGCCCGAGGCGAAACCTGGAACCCCTGGCTCATCAACATCGCGCCGCCGTCGATTGAATACGGCCTCGCGTTTGCCCCCCTCGAAGAGGGCGGCATCTGGCAGCTCGTGACCATCTGTGCGACCGGCGCCTTCGTCTCCTGGGCGCTCCGCCAAGCGGAGATCAGTCGGAAGCTCGGCATGGGCTATCACATTCCCGTCGCGTACGGCGTGGCGGTGTTCGCCTACGTCACCCTCGTGATTTTCCGGCCGCTTCTCCTAGGCGCCTGGGGCCACGGCTTCCCTTACGGTATTTTCAGTCACCTCGATTGGGTGTCGAACGTCGGCTACCAGTACCTCCACTTCCACTACAACCCCGCGCATATGATTGCGGTGTCGTTGTTCTTCACCACGACGCTGGCTCTCGCGCTTCACGGCGGCCTGATCTTGTCCGCGCTCAACCCGAAGAAGGGCAACAAGGTTCGCACCGCGGAGTACGAAGACGGATTCTTCCGCGACCACGTCGGGTACTCGATTGGCGCGCTCGGCATTCATCGCCTCGGGCTTCTCTTGGCGCTCAACGCAGGCGTCTGGAGCGCCATCTGCATCGTCATCAGCGGCCCATTCTGGACTAAGGGCTGGCCCGAGTGGTGGAACTGGTGGCTAAACCTCCCGGTCTGGAACTGATTCGAGATGGCCCAGTATCAGAACATTTTCACGCAGATTCAGGTCGAGGGAACGCCCGACGTTCCGCCTCCGATCAACCCCGATTTCCGCATCAAGAGGACCTCGATGAGCCGGCTCATCGGGTTCCTCGGCAATCCGCAGGTCGGCCCCTTCTACCTCGGCTACACGGGCCTCGTTTCGATCGTCTGCTTCTTCATCGCCTTCGAAATCATCGGCTTGAACATGTGGGCGTCGGTGGACTGGAGCCTGTCCGAGTTCATTCGGCAGCTCCCGTGGCTCGCGCTCGAACCACCGCCACCGTCGGGGGGGCTCAGTCTTCCCTCGCTGAACGAGGGCGGTTGGTGGCTGATCGCCGGCTTCTTCCTGACCGCTTCCATCATCCTCTGGTGGATTCGTACCTATCGACGCGCGCGAGCGCTCGGAATGGGAACCCACGTCGCGTGGGCGTTCGCATCCGCGATCTGGCTCTATCTTGTCCTCGGTTTCATCCGACCCATACTCATGGGCAGCTGGGGCGAAGCCGTACCGTTCGGCATCTTCCCGCATCTCGACTGGACCGCCGCGCTCTCGATTCGGTATGGAAACCTCTTTTACAATCCGTTCCACTGTCTCTCGATCGTCTTCCTCTATGGGTCGACGCT
The DNA here is from genome assembly GCA_039177115.1 of Myxococcota bacterium. GTDB lineage: Bacteria > Myxococcota_A > Polyangia > Polyangiales > Houyiibacteriaceae > SG8-38. Next base: position 80,687 of record JBCDFZ010000004.1, on the reverse strand, counting down.
CCTCTTCGCGATGCACGGTGCGACGGTGTTGGCGCTCAGCCATCTCGGCGGTGAGCGCGAGATTAGCCAGGTGGTCGACCGCGGCACCGCCGCCGAGCGCGGCGCGCTCTTTTGGCGCTGGACGATGGGCTTCAACGCGACCTTCGAGTCGATTCATCGCTGGGCCTGGTGGTTCGCGGTGTTGACCACGCTCACCGGCGGGATTGGCATCGTGCTGACCGGTACCGCGGTAGACAACTGGTACCAGTGGGCCGTCGAGCACGACTTCGCGCCTTCCTACGAGGACACCTACGAGGTAGTGCCAGACCCGCTGCTCGACCCGTCGAACTCGGACTTGCCGGGCATGCGCGGAGAGTCTACGGCGCCGTACGAACCCACGCGTTACATCCCTGAACCCGAAGCCGCTCCGGCTCCTGCCGAGGCTGCGCCGGCTGAGGCCGCCCCGTCCGAACAAGCCGACGACAAGCCAGCGCGCGCACCCACTGAGGCCACTCCCTCGGAGACCCCGTGAAGAAGATCGCACTCACCTTTGTCGCGGTTCTGGTCCTGATCGGCGCCGTGATCGTCTACGACACGACGGAGACGTCGGAGATCGGCTATCCCGGCGTCGGCATGCAGACCACGGATTCGGTCTCGAACCTCGAGGAGAAGATCGCATACAACGAGATTCCGATCGCGATTCCGATGCCCCCTGCCGCAGGCGCAAAAGCCGGCGAGATCTACAAGAACGTCCAGGTGCTCGGCCATCTTCCGGCGGCCCAGTTCTCGCGGCTGATGGTTTCGATCACGGCCTGGGTCGCGCCCAAACAGGGCTGCGTGTACTGCCACAACATCAACAACCTCGCGTCCGACGAGAAGTACCAGAAGGTCGTGTCGCGCCGAATGCTGCAGATGACGCAGCATATCAACGAGGACTGGCAGAGCCACGTCGAGCAGACGGGGGTAACCTGCTACACGTGTCACCGAGGCAACAACGTGCCGGAGTACATCTGGTTCGACACGCCTCCTGAGCCGAATCGTATGGTAGGCGGCGGCATGGCCACTCAGAATCGCGCGTCTGAGAATACGGGCTCGAGCTCACTGCCCGGCAACCCATTCAGCACCTTCCTGGTCAACGACGACCACAACATTCGGGTGCAGAGTGCCGGTCAGATCTTCCCGAGCAACAGGAACCGCTCATCGATCAAGCAGACGGAGTGGACGTACGGGCTGATGATGCACTTCTCGAACTCGCTCGGCATCAACTGCACCGGCTGCCACAACTCGCGTTCGTGGAACGATTGGTCGCAGAGCCCAGAGCGGCGCGCGACAGCCTGGCAGGGCATCCGGATGGTTCGAGACCTGAACTCGCACTGGCTCATTCCGCTTCAGCCAATCTACCCGGAGTACCGGCTGGGCGTCATGGGCGATGCCCCGAAGGTCAACTGCATGACCTGTCACCAGGGTGCCTACAAGCCGCTACTGGGTCAGTCCATGCTGAAGGACTTCCCGTCGCTCTCTCGCGCGTACGCGCCCTCGGCAGAGCTGGAGCTCGAGCTGGAAGTGGAGCCCGAGCCGATGCCGACGAAGGCATCGACCGACGAAGAAGGCTAGACCGGCCGCATCCAGAACCGATCCGCTCTTCGCGATGAACGCGTGAGCCCCGATCACTCGGTGTGTCGGAGCCGGCGAATCAGATCGAAGGCGTGGGCCGGCAGCGACAGCGCGAGCAGAGCGTAGAGCACCCAGATGCTAGCGCCGGCGACGCTAGCTCGGAGCGCGATCAGGAGAACGCCGCCGGCCAGGAGTTGACCGACCACGTCGAGCGGACGCATGCCGCCCGTCGCTCGGGCGCGCCATGCCAATAACGCAATCATCTCGAGCGCGAGCAGGGCGATCGCGAAGTCGATCAGAATGCCGTTGCCGAGGGCCTCGAGCATGGCGAAGTCGGCCCGCGCGTTAGGCGCGCGTTGGGCTCACGATGCCGAGCAGATGCGCCATGTCCTTGAAGAAGATGCGCATGTGGGCACCGGGCTTGGCGCGCACGAGCTCCTTGTTCATGTACGCCTGCCAGGTGAGCTCCTGCACGTCGGGGTCGTCGCACATGCTGACGAAGCGCTCGCGACGCTTGTCGTTCTTGTACCAGAAGTGCTGCATGATCCCGAGGATCCAGAACACGCGGCCGTGCGACTTCATGAATCGCTTTCGAGCCTGCTTGAGCACCCGGGCGTCGCCCGTTTCGAGAAACTCGGCACCGGCGAGGGCGGCGACCTCTCCGCCGACCATCGCATAGTAGATCCCTTCGCCGGAAGACGGCGCGACGACGCCCGCCGCGTCGCCGGCGAGCACGACGTCGCGTCCGTTATCCCACCGCTTGAGCGGCTTCATTGGAATCGGCGCCCCCTCACGGCGGGTGGTCGGAGCGTGACCGAGGCCCGACTTCTCACGCAGGTCGCTGACGGAGGTGCGCAGCTTGAAGCCGGTCTGCGCACTGCCCGCGCCGATGCTCGCCGTCTTCCCGTGCGGGAACACCCAGCCGTAGAAGTCGGGCGAAGTTTTGCCATCGTAGATGACATCGCAACGCTCACCGTCGTAGTCGGCGGCGCCGTTCGAGACGTCGACGATCTCGTGATAGGCGAACACGAACTCGGGTGGCTTCTCGCTCACCTCTTGCTGGCGGACCTTCGAGAGCGCCCCGTCCGCGCCGATCACGAGACGCGCGCGAACCGAGCCTTCCTGCTTATCTTTGGTTCGGTAGTGAACGGTGGCTGGGCCGTCGTCCTCGCGCGACATGCGCTCGTACGCGCCCGTGATGCGCGTTGCGCCGTTCTCGGCAGCGCGGGCGCGCAGGTACTCGTCGAACACCTCACGATTGACCATCCCGACGAATCCGCCTTCGATCGGCATGTCCACGATGCGGGCGCTCGGAGACACCATGCGAGCCGAGCTGATGCGCGCGCACAGCAGCGACTCGGGAATCTCGAAGTCTTGGATGAGCCGAGGCGGCATCGCTCCGCCGCAGGGCTTGATTCTTCCGGCTTTGTCGAGCAGCGCGACCGAGTAGCCGGCCTTGGCCAGGTCGTTGGCGGCAGTGGCGCCAGCGGGGCCCCCGCCGACGACGACGACATCAAACTCTTCGGTGTTGTGGGTCATGTCTTTCGTCTTTCTTAGGCAAGCAGCACTTGCCGAATCGCGAACGCGCTGGCCAACATGCCGAGCACGTAGAAGGTGGTTCCGGTGGCGTTGTAGAGCGGTGCCTTTTCGCGCGGCTTCCGGATGAGGGTCGGCATCATCGCGACCTGGGCGAGCAACAGGCCTGAGACCGTGTAGGCGGCCCAGCGCTGGTCGATCGAGACCATCATCGCGATCACGACGACCTGCGGCACCGCCATCACGAAACAGGCGAACCAGGCCGCGCGCTTCACCCCGAGCTGCACGGGTAGCGTGCGAACGCCGAGTTTGATGTCGCCCTCGACCGCCTTGAAGTCGTTCAAGACCATGATGCCGAAGGCGCCCGCGCTATAAAGAAGCGCGAGCCAGGTAATGCGCGCGTCCGGTAGCTGGTAGGTGAGAGCGGCCGCCCCGGTGAACCACGGGAGGCCCTCGTAGCAGAGACCGACCGCCGAATTGCCAAACCAGCCGTTGAGCTTCAGCCGAAACGGCGGAGCACTATAGGCCCAGGCGAGCGCGAGGCCGAACGCCGTGGCGAGCGCGACCCAGGGGCCGAGCGCATAGCCCACGATCATCGATAGGACCGACCACCCGATCGCGATCCACAGGCCCCAGCGGCCGGGGATTCGCCCTGACGGGATCGGCCGGTCGGGCTCGTTGATCGCGTCCACGTGCCGGTCGAACCAATCGTTGGCGGCCTGACTGGTCCCGCAGACGAGCGGCCCCGCCAGCAGAATGCTCCCCAAAATGGCGGTCCAATGCTCACTAAAGGGCACACCTGCCGACACGACCCCACATCCCAGCGCCCACATCGGGGCGAACCACGTGATCGGCTTGAGCAGCTGCAGAACGGCACGCGGCTCCGGCAAGGTTCGGGCTATACCGTTGTTATTCTTGGGCTTTGCTTGAACTGCGCCCGCGCTGTCGACCGCATTCATGGCTTCTCGAGTAGGTTTAACATTAGAAGCGGCAGGCGTAAAGTCAGATTGACGTCAAGTTGTCTTGACACTCGGCCTCGACTCAAGCCAAGCTCCCTTCATGCTGGAGCCGGCAAAGTCCGTCTTCGACCGTGAGGGGAGCCTTTCGCGGCCCCTCGCCGCCCCGATCCACCGGCCCCTCTACACCCCTGAACAGCGACGTCGGCGGGACGAAACGAAGTGGACGCTGGTCCAAGGGATCCTCGCGCCGCTCCAGTTCGTCGTGTTCGGCGTCAGCCTGTTTTTGGTGGTGCGAACGCTGATGACCGGGGCCGGCGCCGACCTCGCAGCGGCGTCGGTCGTCGTTAAAACCCTCGTTCTCTACACCATCATGGTGACCGGCGCGATCTGGGAGAAGCACGTGTTTGGGCGCTACCTGTTCGCCGAGGCGTTCTACTGGGAAGACGTATTCAGCATGCTGGTGCTGGCGCTCCACACGGCGTATCTGGTGGCGCTCTTCACGGACTCACTCGGCGTGCGCGGTCAGCTTTTTCTCGCGCTCGCGGCGTACGCGGCCTACGTCATCAACGCGGGTCAGTTCATCCTCAAGCTTCGCGCAGCGCGCCTCGATGAGCAGCGCGCTCAGGAGGGTCGCGCATGACCGCTACGCTGCCCACGGTATCCACCAGCTCCCCTTCGCTGCGCGTCCTCAAGGAACGCGGTCAGCGCGAGGTGTTCTGCGGGCTGACGTCGATCGTGTGGCTGCATCGAAAGATGCAGGACGCATTCTTCTTGGTGGTGGGAAGTCGAACGTGTGCTCACCTGCTGCAGTCGGCGGCCGGCGTCATGATCTTCGCCCAACCACGGTTTGCCACGGCAATTCTCGAGGAAAAAGACCTCGCCGGCCTTGCGGACGCCAACGAGGAGATCGATCGCGTCGTGGGTCGGCTCCTCGCGCGGCGCCCGGAAATTAAGCAGCTCTTCTTGGTTGGCAGCTGTCCGTCAGAGGTCATCAAGCTCGACCTTGCCCGGGCCGCCGCCCGCCTCAGCGATGTGCATTCGAGTGTGCGCGTGCGCGCGTTCTCAGGCAGCGGCATCGAGACCACTTTCACTCAGGGCGAAGACTCCTGCCTGGCGGCGCTGCTTCGCGCGGAGCGACGCGACGTGAACGCACCCAAGTCGCTGCTCGCGGTCGGAACGCTTCCCGATGTGGTCGAGGATCAGTTTGCGCGTATCTTCGAGGCACTCGGGATCCCCGTTTCGTTTCTGCCCGCGCGTCGGGACGGGCTGCCCGCTATCGGTCCGAACACGCGCTACTTGCTGGCGCAGCCCTACCTGGCGGAGACCTCGCTCGCGCTCGACGACCTCGGCGCGCGGCACTTGCCTGCGCTGTTCCCACTCGGGGTCGAGGGTACCCGCGCGTGGCTCTGGGCCGCCGCCAAAGCCTTTGGTGTGGAACGCGCACGGTTTGAAGAGGTGATCGCGCCCGCCGAGCGGCGCGCTCAGGCCGCTCTCGGCCGCGCGCGCGAGCGGCTCGAGAACAAGCGGGTTTTCTTCTTCCCCGACTCCCAGCTCGAGGTGCCGATCGCGCGCTTTCTTCATCGCGAACTCGGCATGGAGCTGCTCGAGGTCGGCACGCCGTACCTCCAGCAGAGCCACCTTGCCGATGAGCTTTCGGCGCTCCCGACCGACGTCGTCCTCAGCGAGGGTCAGGACGTCGAGCGTCAGCTGGACCGGTGCCGAGCCCAACGCCCGGACCTCGTCGTGTGCGGGCTCGGACTCGCGAACCCGCTCGAGGTGGAAGGCTTCACCACCAAGTGGTCGATCGAGCTCACGTTCACCCCGATTCAAGGCTTCGAGCAGGCCGCGGACCTCGCCGAGCTCTTCACCCGTCCGCTCGTGCGGCGAGAACGGCTTGCAGTGTAGCGATGGAGCTCTCCGTCTGGACATACGAAGGACCGCCCCACGTGGGAGCCATGCGCATCGCGACCGCGATGAAGGGCGTGCACTTCGTGCTGCACGCGCCGCAGGGCGACACCTACGCCGACCTGCTCTTCACCATGATCGAGCGCCGTCGCGCACGACCGCCCGTCACCTACACCACCTTTCAGGCCCGCGATCTGGGCGGCGACACCGCCGAGCTTCTCAAGCAGACCGCCCACGATGCGTTCGAGCGCTTCTCGCCCGAGGTCGTGCTGATCGGCGCATCGTGCACGGCCGAGCTCATCCAGGACGATCCGGCGGGGATCGGCGCTGCCCTCGGTCTCCCGGTCCCGGTGGTGCCGGTCGAGCTCAACGCCTACCAGCGCAAGGAAAACTGGGGTGCATCCGAGACCTTCTACCGCATCGCGCGCGCGTGCTGCGGCGGGGTCGAAAAGACCGAGAAGGTCGAAGGCTCCAAGCCGCGACCGAGCTGTAACGTTCTCGGCCCGACCGCGCTCGGCTTTCGTCACCGCGACGATTTGCTCGAGATCACGCGGCTCCTCGGCCGGCTTGGCATCGACGTCAACGTGGTGGCTCCGCTCGACGCCTCTCCGTCCGACCTCGTGGGTCTCCCTGCAGCCGATTTCAACGTCGTACTGTACCCGGAGATCGCCGAGACCACGGCGCGCTGGCTAGAGAAGGCGTTCGGCCAGCCGTTCACGAGCACCGTGCCGATGGGCGTGGGCGCCACCTCTGCCTTCGTGCGCGAAGTCGCGGAGCTCGCCGGCGTCGATCCGAGCGCGACGCTCGATGAGCCGAGCCTGAGGCTGCCTTGGTACTCGCGGTCGATCGACTCGACCTATCTCACCGGCAAGCGCGTCTTCATTTATGGTGACGCGACTCACGCCATGGCCTCAGCCCGCATCGCGAGCGAAGAACTCGGGTTCGAGGTGGTCGGGCTCGGCACGTATAGTCGCGAGCTGGCTCGCGCAGTCCGCGCCGAGGCCAAGCGCTACGGCCTCACCGCGCTCATCACTGAGGATCACCTCACGGTGGAAGAGGCGATCACCGAGGCGCGACCCGAGCTCGTGCTCGGTACGCAGATGGAGCGTCATATCTCGAAGCGACTCGGTCTACCGTGCGCGATCATCTCGGCGCCGGTGCACGTCCACGACTACCCGGCTCGCTACTCGCCGCTCATGGGGTTCGAGGGCGCCAACGTGATCTTCGACACCTGGGTTCACCCGCTGATGATGGGCCTCGAGGAGCACCTGCTCGGCATGTTCCGGGAAGACTTCGAGTTCGCCGACGGTGCCGCGCCCAGTCACCTCGGCCACGTCGGTGGCCCCGTCGAAGACACCCGTGTCGAGAACCAGGCCCTCGATCGTCCGGCGGACGGGCCCGAGCTTTTGAGCGTCGCGCACGCCATCGAAAACCTGACGCCCGTCTCGACCTCTGCCGTCTCGGACGCGACGCCCGAGTGGACCGCCGAGGCAGTGAAGGAACTCAAAAAGATCCCGTTCTTCGTTCGCGGCAAGGCCCGCCGGAACACCGAGCAGTTCGCGCGAGAGCGCTGCTATCACCCCATCACCTTGGAGACGCTCTATGAAGCGAAAGCCCATTTCCAAGGTCGATAGGAGCGACGCCCGAGTGCGGATGGTGATCCTCACCCTGGATCACCACATTGCCGGTGCGGTCGAGCGGGCCCGGCGTGAACTCGCCGATGAGCTGCCAGGCCTCGAGCTGAAGTTGCACGCCGCCACCCAGTTCAGTGACCCCGACGCGGTGGCGGCCGCCGTGGCCGACATCGAGACCGCCGATCTGGTCTTCGCGAACATGCTGTTCATCGACGAGCACATCCGGGCGGTCCTGCCGGCTCTGACCGCACGTCGTGAGCACTGCGATGCGATGGTGTGCACCATGAGCGCGAGCGAGGTCATGCGGCTGACGCGGATGGGCGATTTCCGCATGGACCAGAAGAAGGGCCTCGGCTTGATGAAGAAGCTCCGCCGGGGCCGCAAGTCGAAGCCGGGCGGTGCCGGTCAGCTCGCGATGTTGCGTCGGATTCCGAAAATCTTGTCGCTCATTCCCGGCAAGGCTCAGGACCTTCGCGCCTACTTCCTGGTCATGTCGTACTGGCTATCGGGTTCCTCCGACAACCTTTCGGACATGGTGCGGATGCTGGTCAACCGCTACGCCGACGGCGAGAGGCGCTCGCTCCGCGGGACTCTCCACGCGGCTCCCCCTCGTGCCTATCCGGAGAACGGTCTCTATCACCCGGACCTCGCGGAGCGCATCACGGAGTCCGTCTCTGCGCTGCCCGGACCGGAGTCGTCGCGCGGCACGATCGGCGTGCTGCTGATGCGTTCCTATGTGCTCGCTCGCGACACGCAGCACTACGACGGCGTACTGACCGCCCTCGAGGCGCGCGGGTATCGGGTGATTCCGGCGTTCGCGAGCGGGCTCGACTCCCGGCCGGCGATTCGCAAGTTCTTTTTCGACGGTGAACGCGTCGCAGTCGACGCCGTGGTGTCGCTCACCGGCTTTTCCCTGGTGGGTGGCCCTGCCTTCAACGATGCGGCAGCAGCCGAAGAGATGCTCGCCGAGCTGGACGTCCCCTACATCGCCGCGCAGCCGCTCGAGTTTCAAAGCGTGCGCGAGTGGCAGGACTCGACGCTTGGCCTCACCCCGCTCGAGGCCACCATCATGGTTGCGATTCCCGAGCTCGACGGTGCGACCGGCCCCATCGCCTTCGGCGGCCGCGACCGCGAGGCGGGGAGTGAGCAGATGGTTCCCATCACCGACCGCGTCGAGCGCCTGGCGAATCGTGTCGACAGGCAGGTTCGCCTTCGACTCAAGCCGCGCGCCGAGCGCGACCTCGCCATCGTGCTCTTCAATTTCCCGCCCAACGCGGGGGCGACCGGCACCGCCGCGTTCCTCTCGGTGTTCGAGTCCCTGCACCGAACCCTGACTGCGCTCGCCCAGGCCGGCTACGACGTCGAAGTCCCTGACACCGTCGACGATCTTCGTTCCGCGGTGCTCGACGGCAACGCGGAGCTTCACGGCACCGACGCGAACGTGGTGACCAAAGTCGACGTCGACGACTACGTCCGGCGAAGCCGTCATCTCAGAGAGGTCGAGGCGCAGTGGGGATCCGCGCCAGGGCGGCTCCAGACCGACGGCCGGTCGCTGTTCGTGCTCGGCGCAAGGTTCGGGCGCGTGTTGGTCGGAGTGCAGCCCGCGTTCGGGTACGAGGGCGACCCAATGCGCCTCCTCTACGAGTCGAGCTTCGCGCCCACCCACGCCTTCACGGCGTTCTACCAGTACCTGCGCGAGGACTTCAGTGCCGATGCCGTGCTCCACTTCGGTACCCACGGCGCGCTCGAGTTCATGCCAGGCAAGCAGGTGTGCCTGTCGGAGGCGTGCTGGCCGGATCGGCTCATCGGCGACCTGCCGAACCTGTATCTCTACGCTTCGAACAACCCGTCGGAGGGAGCGCTGGCGCGCCGCCGCGGAGCCGCGACGCTAATCAGCTACCTCACGCCGCCCATCAGCCGGTCCGGGCTCTACCGAGAGCTCCAGGCGCTCCGCGAAACGGTGGACCGATACCGCGGTCTCGACCCCAAGTCCGGCGAGGCCGAGCGCCTGGTGCCGCTCATCCATGAGCAGGCCGAGGCCCTCGACCTGTCGGCCGGCGATCTCGACGCGATCGTGACGGAGCTCGTCGAACTCGAGCGCACGCTGATCCCCACCGGGCTTCACGTGCTTGGGGAACCGATGGGTGAAAGCGCTCGCGTCGAGTACCTTGGCGCGATCGCCGAGGCTCACGAGTCGGGTCCACTTCCCGACTCCACCATCGCTGCAATCCTAGAAGGAGAGTCCGACAAGCGCGCGCTGAAAGTCGGCGGCCTCAAGCCCACCGAGAGCACGCTCGCGCTGTGCGCTACGCTGCGCAAGACCGCCCGCTCACTGTCGAAGAGCGCCGAACTCGAGGCGGTCGTCACTGCGCTCGACGGCCGGTTCATTCGGCCGGCGCCTGGCGGTGACCTCCTGCGCAATCCCGACGTCTTGCCCACCGGCCGGAACCTGCACGGTTTCGATCCCTTCGCGCTTCCAGACGCGGCGGCGCTGCGCCAGGGCCAAGCTCAGGCCGAGAGGCTGATCGCCACGCACCGCGAGGCCAGCGAGGCTCTGCCCGAATCGATCGCGATCGTGCTGTGGGGCGCCGACAATCTCAAAAGCGGCGGCGCGCCGATCGGCCAGGCCCTGGCTCTGCTTGGCGCGAGGCCGCGGCTCGATAGCTACGGTCGAGTCTGCGGGGCGGAGCTCATCCCGCTCGAGACGCTCGGCCGGCCCCGCATCGACGTCCTGATGACCCTGTCCGGCATCTTCCGCGACCTCTTGCCGCTTCAGACTCGGCTTCTGGCCGAGGCGGCCTGGCTCGCAGCGAGCGCCGACGAGCCCCCTGAGCTGAACCACGTGCGCCGCAATGCGCTCGCCTACCAGGTCGAGCATGGCGTCGATCTCGAAACAGCGGCGCTCCGGGTATTCAGCAACAAGGAGGGCGCCTATGGCGCCAACGTGAACCTCCTGGTCGACGGTGGCACCTGGCAAGACGAGGACGAGCTGGGCGACGTTTACGCCAAGCGGAAGTGTTTCGCCTACCGGGCGAACGGCACCTCGGTCGAGCAGGAGGGCCTCCTCAAGAGCGTGCTCGGCCGAGTCGACCTGGCCTACCAGAACCTCGAGTCCATCGAACTCGGGGTCACCACGATCGACCACTACTTCGACACCCTAGGCGGCATCGGCCGCGCCGCGAGCATGGCGCGGGGTGGCGAGACGCTGCCGGTGTACATCGGTGACGAAACCCAAGGGAACGGCACCGTTCGCACCCTCGAGGAGCAGGTTGGGCTCGAAAGCCGCACCCGGTCGCTCAATCCGAAGTGGGCCGAGGAGATGCTCAAGCACGGCGCGGAGGGCGTTCGTCAGATCGAGGCCCAGGTGACCAACACGCTCGGCTGGTCGGCGACCACGAGTCAGGTGCAGCCGTGGGTCTACCGCGAACTCACCAAAACCTACGTGCTCGACGAGGCGATGCGCGAACGCCTGTCGAAGCTCAATCCCAAGGCTTCGCTCAAGCTCGCGCAGCGCCTCATCGAGGCCTCCGAGCGTAGTTACTGGGAACCTGACGAAGAAACGATGGCCGCGCTTTACGCCGCGGGAGACGAACTCGAGGACACACTCGAGGGTGTACCGAACGAAGGTGTCACTCTGGGCGCCGCCTAGGCCCCGGACGAGGAAACGAAATGGAACTGCTGCAAATCGGAAAACGGAGTCAAGACGGGGATGGCCAGGGCAGCGTGCAATACCACGCGCCGAGCCCCACCGAGATTACCGGAGCCAAGGTGTTCGCGCTCTACGGGAAGGGGGGCATCGGCAAGAGCACGACCAGCTCGAATCTGTCGGTCGCCTTCTCCAAGCTCGGCAAGCGCGTCTTACAAATCGGCTGCGACCCCAAGCACGACTCGACGTTCACGCTGACCAAAAAGCTCCAATCGACCGTCATCGACGTTCTCAAGGAAGTCGACTTTCACCCGGAGGAGCTTCGACCCGAGGACTATGTGGTCGAGGGCTACAACGGGGTGATGTGTGTCGAGGCGGGCGGCCCGCCGGCAGGCACGGGGTGCGGCGGCTACGTGGTCGGCCAGACCGTGAAGCTGCTGAAGGAGCATCACCTGCTCGAGGACACCGACGTCGTGATCTTCGACGTACTCGGCGACGTGGTATGCGGCGGTTTCGCGGCTCCGCTGCAGCACGCGCAGCGCGCGCTCATCGTGACCGCCAACGACTTCGACTCGATCTTCGCGATGAACCGCATCGTGGCTGCGATCGGCGCCAAGGCGAAGAACTACCAGGTGCGCGTCGGTGGCGTCATCGCGAACCGAAGCGAGAACACCGACGAGATCGACCGTTACAACGCCCATACCGGCTTGCGGCGACTCGCTCACATCCCGTCGCTGGACGTCGTGCGCCTGAGCCGACTCAAGAAGTCGACGTTGTTCGAGATGGAGCCCTCGGCCGAGCTCGAGGCGGTCCAGAACGAGTACCTTCGGCTTGCCGCGGAGCTGTGGGCGGGTGTCGATCCGCTCGACGCAACTTCGATGGAGGACCGTGAAATCTTCGAGTTCCTGGGGTTCGAGTGAGGACTGAGATGAACGCACCGACCTACTGCCAACGCCGGGACGAGATCGAAGAGTACTTCGATCGTACCGCCGCCAAGGCCTGGGAGCGGCTCACCTCCGATGCGCCAGTCAGCGGTGTTCGCGCGACGGTTCGCGCGGGGCGCGACCGGATGCGGGCTACGCTGCTGTCCTATCTTCCTCAGGACCTCACCGGACAGCGCGTGCTCGACGCTGGCTGCGGCACCGGGGCACTTGCAGTGGAGGCCGCACACCGCGGCGCGGAGGTTGTGGCTGTCGACATCTCGCCAACTCTGATTCAGCTCGCGAATGAGCGGGCGATCGATGCCGGGCGGGGACGAATCGAGTTTCGCGTCGGCGACATGTGTGGCGAGGACTCCGATGGCGACTTCGATTGGGTGGTCGCGATGGATTCGGTCATTCACTACAAGGCCGACGACATGGTTGGCGTCATCGAGCGCCTCGCCCAGCGCGCCCGGCGCGGGCTAGCGTTCACCTTTGCGCCCTCGACGGCACTCCTGCAGGTCGCCAAAGTCGTTGGCAAGGTCTTTCCCCGAGGCAATCGCTCGCCGGATATCGCACCGATCTCGCCCGCGAACCTTCGTAGGCGGGTCGATGCCTCCGAGGCGCTCGCCCACTTCGAACTCGGCCGCACCGATCTCATCGACAGCGGGTTCTACGTTTCTCGAGCTCAGGAGCTGATTCGGCAGTGAACGGCATGGCCAAACAGAAGCGCAGCATCGCGAACGTATGGAAGCGGCTCGGGCCGCGTGCGCTTCCGTTTGCCGATGCCGCGACGCCGGAGCTCCCGCTTGGTCGTTTGCTCCGGCTCTCGCTGTTCCAGATCTCGGTGGGCATGGTGCTCGTGCTGCTCAACGGCACCATCAACCGCGTCATGATCGTGGAGCTTGGCATTCCCGCTTGGTTGGTTGCGCTCCTCGTTGCGCTTCCCATCGTGTTCGCGCCGCTGCGTGCCCTCATCGGTCATCGTTCCGACCACCACCGTTCGCTGTTTGGCTGGCGAAGGGTCCCCTACATCTGGTTTGGAACGCTAGGCCAGTTCGGAGGCCTGGCGATCATGCCGTTCGCGCTGCTGGTGCTGTCGGGAACCGGAGTCAATCCGCCGATGCCGTTTGTGGGTGAGATTGGAGCTGGCATCGCGTTCCTGTTGGTCGGGGCCGGTCTGCACACCACCCAGACGGCCGGGGTTGCTCTCGCGACCGACCTCGCCACCCCCGAGTCCCGGCCGAGAGTGGTCGCTCTGCTCTACGTGATGCTGCTCGTCGGCATGGTGGTCGCCTCGCTCGTGTTCGGCGCGCTCCTTCGGGACTTCGGCTACGTGAAGCTCATCCAGATCATCCAGGGCGCGGCCGTGGTGACCGCGGTTCTCAACCTGATCGCCCTCTGGAAGCAGGAAGGTAGGCTCCACCGAGACGAGGACGGCGAGCCCGCTCCCCCGCCGGCGACCGCCCCGCGGCGTCCGTTCCGCGAATCGCTAGGCGAACTGCTGCGAGGCGGTGCTGCCACCCGACTGCTCATCGCAGTGGGTCTTGGTGGGGCTGGTTTCAGCATGCAGGACATTCTGCTCGAGCCCTACGGCGGCGAACTCCTCAACCTGTCGGTGTCGGCAACCACGGTACTCACCGCGATGATGGCGGGCGGCACCCTCGGCGGCCTCTTCGTGGCCGCACGCTGGTTGACGAATGATGGCGACCCTCATCGCCTCGCTGCCTTCGGTGCGCTGATCGGTATTTTCGGCTTTTCGGGGGTCATCTTTGCCGGTCCGCTCACCTCGGTGGGCATGTTCTGGGTCGGCACCGTCGTGATCGGTTTCGGCGGCGGTTGGTTCTCGGTGGGTACCCTCACCGCGTCGATGTCGCTCTCTGAGCGCGGCCAGTCCGGCCTCGCGATTGGCGCTTGGGGCGCCGTTCAAGCTACGGCATGCGGACTCGGCATCGCCGTGGGCGGCGCGCTTCGCGACGGGGTCTCGAGCCTCGCGGTTCGTGGAGCGCTCGGTCCCGGCCTGGTCGAAAGCCAGGTCGGCTACAGCTTCGTCTACCACCTCGAGATTGCGCTTCTGTTTGGCACGCTGGTGGCCATCGGTCCGTTGGTTCGGTCCGGTGTCCCAGCTGGCTCCTCTTCTACTCGTTTCGGGCTTGCGGAAATGCCCAGCTAGCCGGTTTGGAACTCCCATGATCACACAGTCCATCGATTTCGCTCAGCTCGCGCTCTACGCGTTCTGGATTTTCTTCGCCGGCCTGATTTACTGGCTTCGCAGGGAAGACCGTCGCGAAGGCTACCCACTCGAGAAGGACGTTCCTCGGAGAGTCGGGTCCACGACCAACATCTTGTTTCCGAAGCCCAAGACGTTCTTGCTGCCCGAGGGCGGTGAGTACCAGGCGCCGAACTTCGAGCGGGATACGCGTGAGTTCGAGATTGCTCGGACCGCGGCTTCTTCTGGATCGACGAGTACGCCCACCAACGGAAACCCACTGCTCGCTGGGGTCGGCCCATCCTCATACGCAGAGCGCCACGACGAGCCCGAGCTCACTCGCGAGGGTCGTATCGCGATCGTTCCAATGCGCGTCGCCACAGACTACAGGGTGAGTGCCGGTTACGATGTGCGTGGCTGGGACCTAGTGGGGGCCGATGGCCAGGTCGGCGGCAAGGTCAAAGACATCTGGGTGGATCGCGCCGAGATGATCGTTCGCTACCTCGAGGTCGGACTCGGTGAAAGCGGCGACGACGTCCGCCTAGTGCCGATCAATACGGTAGTGGTCCGAGGCGACAGGAAGTACGTCGAGACGGAGGCAGTACGCTCTACGCAGCTCGGGCTCGCGCCAACCCTCAAACAGGACGAGCAGATCACGGTCATGGAAGAAGAGCGGATCGTCGCGTTCTTCGCCGGGGCCCGCATGTACGCGGAGCCGAGGCGTATGGGGCCGGTGCTATGAGCCACTACGATGAAATGGAGCCCATCTACGGGCTTCCCGCTGAGCTCCCCGACGGCGAGCGCATCCTTTGGCAGGGAGCGCCGAGGTGGCGTTCCCTCGCGAAGGCAGCGATGAAGATCCACTGGTTGGCCGTGTACTTCGCAGTCCTGGTGGTGATCCGGCTCGCAGTCGCTTTCGCTGGCGGAGGGATGAGCACGGCGTCCGTCGAGCTTCTTCAGATGATCGGACTGTTCCTCCTGTGTCTGGGTTCAGTGGCGTTGTTCGCTTTGCTGCACGCGAGAGCCACCGTCTACACGATCACGAACCGTCGCATCGTGATGCGATTTGGGGTCGTGCTTCCCATGGCTTGGAACCTGCCTTTCAAGCGTCTCGCCTCGGCCGATCTCGTGGTCCGAGACGACGACGATGGCGACATCGCGCTCCAGCTGACGAAGGGCGAGCGCGTACGACGCATCTACTTCTGGCCGCATGTAGCTCCAGGCCACTTCTTCAAACCCCGCCCGGCTCTCCGCGCCATCGCGGACCCCAATGAAGTGGCTCGATGCCTGAAGGAAGCAGTCATGCGCTACGCGGCCGAGCAGTCGGTCCCGATTGCGGGTGGCCCGGGGGGAGCGGCCAACGACAACGCACCGAGTGCCGGACCACGGGCGGTTCCGGACTTAACCGCGGAGACGGCCACGTAAGACGATGGAAGACGGCGCATTTCAGCGGGCGATCGCCCACCACCACGTGCACGAGCAAAAGGTGCCTCGGGGTGCCTTGATCGGTGCGGCCGTGGTGATCGTGATTGCGATCTCGCTCGCTGCGATGGGCAGAGCCAACCGCGTCGAAGCACCGCTGCCCACCGTTGCGCAGTCCGTCTCACTTCAGTTCGCAGACCTTCCAAACGGCGGGGTTGCCGTTCGATCCGCCGACGGCAGCCGCGAGATCATGACCCTCGAGCCTGAGTCGGGCGGCTTCGTCCGCGGCGTGCTCCGGGGCATGTTTCGCACTCGCAAGCTCGAGTCGATCGGCCGCGAGGCTCCGTTTCTGCTCGGCCGATCCGACGACGGGCGCTTCGTGCTTCAAGATCCGGAGACCGGCCACAGCGTCGAGCTGCGCTCGTTCGGGCAGACGAACTACGAATCCTTCAACCGGCTGATGCAGGAGGCGAATCGATGACCGCCTCCGTCAACGCCAGAGTGTTCGACCTCGACTGTACGGTCACGGTCACGAACACCCCCGAGGATCTTTCGGCGCACGTCGACCTCGATGGCAACCCTGAGATCCATCCCGGCGATTCAGTAACCGTGCATGGCGCCGCGATAACGCCCGCCTTCGGTGAAACAATCCGCGTTCGCCGTCGTGCCACGGTGCGGCGCGCCTCTCCCCTCAAGCGACTATGGGTTCGCCTCGTTGGCGACCTTGGAATCATGGAGCTCGTCGACTGAGCCCCGTTCATGGAGATGACATGACTACTCAAACCCTTCCAAACGAGTTCACCCAAAAAGCGCAGGAAACGACCACGCTCAGCCCGCGGTTTTACACCACCAACATCAAGTCGATGAATCGTCTCTCCATCGACTCGATCGGCCCTCAGTGGGAAGCCTTGATGGCCGAGTTCGAGGAGGACAAAAACTTCGGGCACTTCCACAAGGACGAAGACTGGGATTTCGACCCCGAGTCGCTCTCGCCCGAGCTTCGGAAAGAGTTTCTCGATTTTCTCGTCAGTTCGCTGACAGCCGAGTTTTCGGGCTGCGTGCTCTACGCCGAGCTGCACAAGAAGGGGTTCAACCCCGAGCTACGTAAACTCTTTCGCTACATGGCGCGCGACGAGTCGCGGCACGCGGGTTTCATCAACGAATGCCTCAAGGAGTTCGGCCTCAGCGTCGACATGGGCTTTTTGGTCAAGAAGAAGCAGTACACGTACTTCAAGCCGAAGTTCATCTTGTACGCGACGTATCTGTCCGAGAAGATTGGCTACGCCCGCTACATTCGAATCTTCCGGCACCTCGAGCGCAACCCCGAGAACCGCTTTCACCCGATCTTCAACAAGTTCGAGGAGTGGTGCAACGACGAGTTCCGTCACGGCGAGGCGCTGGCCTTGATGATGCGCGCCAACCCGAAGCTGCTCAAGGGGTTGAACCGGCTTTGGATTCGATTCTTCCAGCTCGCGGTGTTCGCCACCATGTTCGTGCGCGACCACACGCGGCCGCACCTTCATCACGCGCTCGGGCTCGACCCAGAGCAGAACGCGATTGAGGTGTTTCGAATCGTGCAAGCGGTGTCGAAGCAGGTGTTTCCTGTGCTCCTCGACGTGGAGCACCCAGCATTCTTGAAGCACATGCAAAAGCTCCAGGCGCTCTCGGCGCGTATCATGGCACTGCGGGAGCAGGGAGTCGTGGGCCGCATCAAGGCGCTGCCGCTGCAGCTCCGGGTGGGAGCGATCTTCGCGCGCATGTACTTCTTGCCTACTCAGACCAACGCCCTCCCAGAAGAGCTCCGCACGGCGCCCGCTTGGTGATATGAACACACTGCTCGCAGTCCTGTTCGTCGTTGGAGTCTGGTGGCTCAGCACCGCGGTCGTGCTGCGTCTCGTTTGGCTACCTCGACGAACGCACCGCCGGAGTATCGGGATTGCGAGCGTGTTGGCGGTTGCTGGGTTGGTTGCGTCGTTCGCGCTGCGCAATGACGACACCAGCCTTGGCGCCTGTCTCGGGTTTCTGAGTGGAATCGCCCTGTGGGGCTGGCATGAACTAACGTTTTTGCTCGGTCGCGTGACCGGGTCCCGGCGTGGCCCCTGTCCACCGGGGCTCGAAGGCTGGCCGCGCTTTAGCGCCGCCACTGAGGCCGTCATTCACCACGAACTCGCGTTGGCGGCAACCATGGCCGCGGTCGTCGCGCTCAGCTGGAAGGCGCCCAATCAGGTTGCGGCGTGGACCTTTGGAGTGCTCTGGCTCATGCGCCTCTCGGCGAAGCTCAACATCTTTTTGGGTGTGCAGAATCTGCAGCAGGAATTCGTGCCGCCACATTTGAGGTATCTAACGAGTTACTTCCGCGTATCTCGTCTGAATCCGCTCATGCCGTTCTCGCTCGGGATCGCGTCGTTCTTTGCGTTTTTCCTGTTCACGGCGGTGACTCCGGCCTCCGATGGGGAAGCGACGGGCCTCGTCCTGTCGGCGTCTCTTCTTACTCTGGCCATCTTTGAACACCTCTTTCTCGCGATCCCGGTGCCGGACGCATGGCTTTGGCGCTGGGCTACGAAAGGAATCCAATGAACCTCTTGACTCAAAGCGCGAGTAGGGCTGACTATCGCACGGCATCGGAGCGGTCCGATGAATGAGGTAGCCACCGTGAAACGCGCGGACGACAACGCTTGGGGAACCGAACCGGATACCTATCCGCTCCAGGAACGGAAGTCTGACGTGCATGAGGTCGCGGTGCGGTCCTCCGAAGCCGACCTGCTCAACACGATCGAAGATCAGATCATCCCACAGCTGCTCCTCGCCCACCGGTCACCTCTGATTTCCGGCACGGTGCCCGCCGACACCTTCGAGATCTCGCACGAGGAAATCGAGCGGTTCGCCGAGCTGTCCACGGGTCAGGACATGCCGGGGCTTCTTGGCCGCCTCGAGGGTTTGCTCCGAGAGGGTCTTCCCATCCAGAACGTGCTTCTCGACGTGATCGCACCGGCTGCGCACTTGCTCGGCGAGCAGTGGTTGGACGACGAGCGCTCCTTTTCGGACGTCACCGTCGGCCTTGGGATGCTCCAGCGGCTGGTGGCGGTCATCGGTCAAAAGGTCGAAGCGCCTGTCACGAAAGAGGGACTCATCGTCTTGTCCGCCGCACCGGGCGAGCAGCACACCCTCTCGATTCACGTGCTCGCGGAGCTCCTTCGAACCCATGGCTGGGCCGTTCAGGTCGAACCGGTCGCGGATGAGATGGCGCTGCTCGAACTCCTGGGACGCGAGAGGGTATCCGCGGTCGGGTTTACTGTGAGTAATGACGCCTTGGTTCGGCACCTCGGCCCGCTGGTGGAGCGCATCCATGCGCTACAGCCCACCGCCCAGGTCATGTTGGGCGGAGCCGCGGCCGGTCTGTCCGAGATGGCCGAGCGTTTCGGCGTGCTGCACTGTCGGTCGGGCCACGACGTGCTCGAATGCCTCAGCACCCCGCCCGCTTCCTCACTCTTGAATCCTGGCTTGTAATTAGCCTCAGATTCGCCCAAGTAGAGGAGTAGGAGACGATGCTATCCGCTAGCGGAATTGAGTCCAGACCACCCCCGAACAACTCGGCGCACCCGTTCGCGCGCCGCGTCGTGGGGTCGATGGCGGACTTGGCGCTGGTGCTCGACTCCTCAGGCACCATCGTGGATGTCTGGCTTGGCGAGACGCTCAAAGATGAAACTGGCTGGATGTACCTGATTGGCCGAAAATGGGTCGAGACGGTGCTGCCGGACAGCCGCCGCAAGGTCGCCAAGCTTCGCGAGAGCCTCGATAAGGGTGGAGAGCTGGTACGGCCTCGTGAGATCAATCAGCAGGTCGATGGCCTGGGTTCGGTTCCGGTTCGCTTCGGTGGTTTCGTCTCCGAGGACAAACACTTCGTTCTTCCCGGTCAGGACCTGCGCACGATCGCCGAGCTGCAGCAGCGGCTGGTGAGTTCGCAGCAGGCGATGGACCTCGAGTATCGTCGCCTTCGCCAGGCGGATACCCGCTACCGAGTCCTTTTCCACGTCTGTTCGGAAGGTGCTCTCATCGTGCAGGGCGACGCACGAAAGGTGGTCGAAGCGAACCCCGCGGCCGCCTCGATTCTCGGCCAGTCGGTCGACGACCTTCAGGGTAAGAAGCTTCTCGACCTTTTCGCGAAGGGTAGTCGAGACAACCTACTGACGCTCCTCGGCGCAGTCGAAGCGGGCGGGACTCACACGCGCGTTCAGCTCGAAGCCAACGACCAAACGCGCTTGATGGCGTCTGCTTCCATGTTTCGGCAAGCTGGCGTCGTCCTGCTCCTCGTGCGATTCTGGCCGGCCGACGGGCCGGGTGCGATCGAGGGTCGCGAATCCAGAATGCTGCACGTGCTCGAGGCCCTTCCCGACGGCTTCGTCGTGATCGACGAGGACCGAGACGTCCTCAGTGCCAACTCTGGGTTCTGCGAGATGGTCCAACGCGCGGATGAGAGCCATGTCGTAGGAAACAGCTTCGAGCGGTGGTTCGGCCGCCCGGGTCTCGACCTCAACATCGTCCTCTCGAACCTCAGAGAGCACGGCGTAATTCGAAACTTCGCAACCGTCGTCCGGGGCGACTTCGGCGCCGCGCAAGAAGCCGTCGTCACGGCGGTGACGGCCAAAAATGGCGGTAAGCCCTGCTACGGCTTCCTGATTCGGCCGGTGTCGGCGTCACAGCGCGTGTTGGATCCTGGCGCGACCTCGCTCATTCCTCGATCGGTCGATCAGCTTCGGGAGCTCGTCGGTCGCGTGTCGCTCAAGGAAATCGTTCAAGAGTCGACCGACCTCATCGAGCGGCTCTGCATCGAGGCCGCGCTCGACATCAGCGGAAACAACCGCGCCGCGGCAGCGCAGGTGCTCGGCCTGAGCCGACAGAGCCTGTACTCCAAGCTCCGCCGCCACGGTCTCGGCGACCTCGACTCCTAAAGAGAAGGCATCTCAAGAACGCCTCGGTCGGCTTCCGGCCGAGAGAGCACGGTCTGCACCCATCCTCTCACGCTCGAAAATGCGCTGCACTTCCTCGGTTCACGGACGGCGCATCCCGCACCCTCTCGGTCGGAATCCTCGGTCGCCGTTCTTGAGATCCCTTCTGAGAAGAGCGCGTTGAAAAAGGTCTCCCGTCGGCTTTCGTCGGTCTGTCCTTGCTCAACGCGCTCTTCGGGGAGGGTGTGTTGAAACAGGTGCTTAGGGAGAGGGGGGTGTGGCGGCGCGGGTGAGGCGGTCGCGGAGGGCTTCGGCGAGACCTGGGCCGGGGATCGGCATAACGGCGATTGCATGCGCTTCGCTCTGGTCGAGCTCACGGAGCATCGCGAAAAGGTTGGCGGCCGCCTCGACCGGATCCGACGTAGGGCTGAGATTGCGGGTGACCGCCGCGCCGCCCGGGACGCTCGATCCGAAGGCGAGCAGCGCCTCGCCTGGTTGCACGGTCGAAGCGTCTAGCCGCATCGGTTTGCTCGGCGCGTAGTGCCGACCGACGAGGCCGGGAGACTTGGGGGCGTCGGCGGCGTTCGAAGGAATGTCGCCTACGGGCTTGTCCAGGACCGACTCGAGCATCCCGCGATCGATCAACCCTGGTCGCAGGAGTCTCGGTGTAGTCGCTGTCAGGTCCACCACCGTCGACTCGATTCCCACCTCACACGGGCCTCCATCGAGTACGAGCCTGACGCTGTCGCCCATCTCGTTTGCCACGTGCTCTGCCCGAGTCGGAGAGATCTCGCCGGAACGGTTTGCGCTCGGCGCGACCAGCGGCCCGCCGAACTCGCGGAGGAGTTCGAGTGCGACTGGATGCCTTGGCACCCGCACTGCAAGTGAATCGAGACCGGCGGAGGCGAGCAGGCTCACATGGGCCGTGGCTCTGCGGGGCAGGACCATCGTGAGCGGACCGGGCCAGAAACGCGCGGCGAGTCGCCCTGCCGCGTCCGTGATCTCGACCTCTTCGCGTATCAGCTCGAGCGCATGCACGTGGGCGATGAGAGGGTTGATGCGCGGTCGACCCTTGGCTGCGAAGACCCGCGCTACTGCATCGTCCGACCGCGCGTCGCCGGCTAGCCCGTAGACCGTCTCCGTGGGCATCGCCACGAGTTCGCCACCCTTGAGGCGCTCCACCGCCAGGCGCACGGCGTCGGGGCCACGACCGATCGGAATGGACATCTTCGGCGATCTTCAATTACAGAAGCGCCCCCCGCAAGCGGGGGGCGCTCTCTCGCCTGCCCGACCGAGATCGGGCCAGCCGTTCGGCCGTTCACTGAGGCGGAAGCGCAGAGTTCTGCTGCGCCGCCATGTCCTGTGAAGGTCCTTCGATCCAGTTGAATCGATCGGTGCTGAGTAGGATGAAGTGAATGAGCAGCGCGAGGACGAACAGAAAGCCAAAGAGGCCCACGAGCGCCTGGCGCGGATCAAAGAGCATCCAGATCCTGTGCATGGTTCTCTCCTCAACCCATCAGAGTGTTTACTGCGGTCTGCCCGAGCTCGAGCAGACTGTAGCCGTCCACCGAAGGGAACCACGGGCGCCACGACCATACGAGGAAGTGAGCGCCGATCGCCACTGCGGTGAACACCAAGAAGCCGGTGACGAAGTAGCGGTGAAACTCCTTCGCCTCCGCTTCCGTAAGCCCCGACAAGGAGCCTGCTTTGTTATCTTCTGCCATTCTGTTCTCTGACCTCCTAACGAGTTGCCGCGCTCATCCCGAGCGGCCGGGTTGCGCCGGATTGGCGTAATCTGGGTTGTTCGAGCTCGAGTCGAGTGCGGCCAACGTGACCGAGTCGAGCCCAAGCTCTCGGGCGCGACGCTCGGCGTCGTCCCGCAGTTGCTTGGCCGCCGAGATGCGTGTCAGCACTGGCATCGTCTCGAGCGCCTGCGCGAGCGCCCGCTCCGCGGGCTCGGTCCACGGAAGCGAGGCGCGCGACGGCGTGGGATCGATCTTGTCGAGCTCCGTACCGAGGGGAATGATGTTGAAGAGTGCGTCGAACAGGGCATTGCAAAGCTCCTGAACGACGTAGGTCGCACCGGCGTAGCCCATGAACGGGGTGCCGGTGTGTCGACGGATCGCCGTACCGGGGAATGAGGCCGGAATGTAGATCCCGCGACCGCCCGCCTCAGCTAGGTACATGCGCTCGTTGTAGGAGCCGAAGACCATGAGCGGAGGGTTCTCGCGAATCTGCTTTCGGATGTCGGCGTTGTCCGTTTTGGCACCGGCTTTGCGCGCCACCGCGAAGTGACAGGGCAGTCCGAGCTCGTCTTCGAGAAACGCGCGAAGCCCGCGACTGTACGTCTCATTGGCGACCACACCAAAGCTCGCAGTGCCGAAGAAGTCCTGGGTCACAGACCGCCACAGATCCCACATCGGCTTGAGCGTGGTGTGTTTTTCCTTTTCGATGAACGGTTCGGGGTCGAGGTCGACCAGCTCGCCTAGCGCCCGCAGAAACTTCGTGGTGCTGTGCAGGCCGATGGGTGCCTGCAGGAATGGCGTCCCGAGCTCCTCGCACAGGAGCCGGCCGTACTCGCGGTACATCACGACGTTGACGTCGGCGCGGCCGAGCTTGGCGATGTCGGCGAGATGACTGCCGAGCGGGAACACCATGTTGACCTCGGCGCCGATCCCTTCGATGAGGCGCCGCATCTCGGCGAGGTCGCTCCACGTGTTGAAGTAGCCGTAGCTCGGCCCGATGATGTTGATGCGGGGCGGCTCGCCTTCCTTGCGCTTGTAGGGCCGACGCTTTTTCGGACCGAACTGCTTCCACATCCACAGCAGAGCCCGATCGGCGCTTTCCCACTGGTCTTCGTCGATCGTCCGCGGGAGAAAGCGCTTGATCCCGGTACCCTCGGGCGTCACGCCGCCGCCGATCATCTCGGCGATGGATCCCGTGACTACGACCGCAGGCAGGGCGGGGTCGAGCGCCTCGTGGGCGCGCTTCATCGCCTCTTCGGTGCCCTTCTGCCCAAGCTCTTCTTCCGCAAGCCCGGTGACCACGATCGGGAGCTCGTGCGGAGGAAGGCCGTCGGTGTAGTGCAGGACGGATGTGACGGGCAGGTTCTCGCAGCCCACCGGGCCGTCGATCACCACCTGAAGGCCCTTCACCGCGGTGAACGCGTAGACAGCCCCCCAGTATCCGCCCGCGCGATCGTGATCGAGAACTAGCATTGGCCAGCTTTCTTCGTCGGATTCTTCGACTCGTTTGGATGCTGCAGGCGTCGGAGCTGCACGAGATGCTTGCGCTTGAAGTCGGGACGGTCTTTCGGAACCTCCTCCCACACACCGGCCGTGTGCCCGGTGCCGACGCCCTCGAAGAACTCACGCATCTGCTCCATCCGACCCTTGTTCTCGAGCGCGGCGTTGATGACCTGCGCCAGCGACCCGGCGCCGGCGGGTCCCATCAGCGGTCGCGCCGAAATGAGGTTGGTGAAGTAGAGCGAGGGAATCGCCCGCTCCTTGGCTGCCTGGACGACCGGCGTCGTGCCGATCGTCAGGTCGGGGTCGTACTCCTCCATGGCCTGCAGGTCCTGTTCGAGCGAGGCTCGGAAGCGCACCTCCACGCCCTTGCTCTCGAGCCACTCGCGGTCGGCGTCAGAGAACGGCGTGCGCGGACAGGCCGTGCCGACGTAGCGAACGTCCGCGCCGCTTTCGACCAGAAGCCGAGCCACGATCAGCTCCGAGCCCTCGTAGCCGGACAGCGTGATGCGTCCCTTGATTCGGCTGCCCATCAAAGCACCGGTGATGGCCGGGACGATCGCGTTCTGGGCGGCAGCGATGCGCTCGGCGGGCACGCCACACGCCTCGCCGATCGAGGCCAGCCAGTCCGCGGTCCCGTCGCGCCCGACTGGGGCCGACCCGACCACGTTTCGACCGGCCGCTTCGAACTCACGGATCGATGCCGTGTAGAAAGGGTGAATCGCCGCGACTGCGGCGCAGTCGAGAGCCGAGTAGAGCTCACGCCACTCACGGGTGGGCACGCTCGGTCCCGCCGCGAGTCCCATCGGTTCGAGCATCCGGCCGATGATCACCGGGTCGGCTGGGAACATCTCGCCGAGCAGGGTCACCGTGGGGAGTTCTGATCGCCCCTCGCGCGGCGGCAGCACGGGCCCGAGTTCCGCCTCGTGACGCGCGTAGGCCAGCATGGCCCCGGCGAGGACGTCCTTCGCCTCGGCGTGGGTCGGAACCCCGAAGCCTGGGACGTCGATCCCGATGATTCGGACGCCGTTGATCGTCTTCGGTAGCAGTCGGAGCGGTACGCCCGACGCCGTGGGGACGCAGAGGTTGATCACCACCACCGCATCGTTTTGCTCGGGGTCGGCCAGGTCATGGACCGCATCGCGCAGGTCCTCGAACAGCTTGCCGGTGACGAGCGTCTCCGAGTTGAACGGGACGTAGCCGACGGTTCGTCGGGCACCGTAGAAGTGGCTGGTGAAGGTCAGGCCGTAGACGCAGCAGGCCGAGCCGGACAGCACGGTCGCGGTGCGGCGCATCCGAAGTCCGACTCGCAGCGAGCCAAACGCGGGACACATGCTCTGCGGCTGATCGTGGGGACCGACCGGGTAGTCGCGCTCGTATCGGTCCAGCAGTTCGCCTTGGCCCGCCTCCTTGGCCTTAGCGCGCACCGCAGCTCGATCGTCGTGACACGAGGGCGGTTCATCGACCGATTGGGGCGATGCCGGCTGTCTCACTCGGGCTTCGAGGGTGGGCTCCACGTTCATACCGCCTGGTCGTAGATGACTTCGAGGCTGCGCTTCTCGATCCGCGAAACCCCGCACATGTCCTCGAGCGTGGCCGGCTCGAGCACGACGTCTCGCCCGACGGCATCGCCTTTGAACAGCCCGAGCAGCTCGTCCTGCTCGAGCGGCTTCGGTCCGAGAGGGGGGGCCACAGCCACGTTGGTGGCGAGTTCTTCGAACAGGCTTGCCCACGGGCTGCCGGGCCGGCCGACGATCTCGTACTTGGCGCTCTTGCGGCGGATGTCGTCGTCGGCCGGAATCGAGGCGAGCACCGGGATCCCGACTTTCTCGGCAAAGGCCTGCGCCTCGCCAGTGTGGTCGTCCTTGTTGACGACCACGCCCGCCACGCCGACGTGTCCGCCGAGCTTGCGGAAGTACTCGGCGGCCGAGCACACGTTGTTGGCTACGTAGAGTGACTGCAGGTCGTTCGAGGCGACGACGATGACCTTCTGGCACATGTCGCGAGCGATCGGCAGACCAAACCCGCCGCACACCACGTCGCCGAGGAAGTCGAGCAACACGTAGTCGAAGCCCCAGTCGTTGAAGCCCAGTTTTTCGAGGGTCTCGAAGCCGTGGATGATGCCGCGCCCGCCGCATCCGCGACCCACCTCGGGACCGCCGAGCTCCATCGCGAACACGCCGTCACGCTTGAAGCACACGTCGCCGATCTCGACGTTTTCGCCCGCCTCCTTCTTGCGCGCGGAGGTTTCGATGATGGTCGGGCATGCCTTGCCGCCGAACAGCAGCGAGGTGGTGTCGCTCTTGGGGTCGCAGCCGATGAGCAGCACCTTTTTCCCCTGCTGCGCCATCATGTAGCTGAGGTTGGCGAGGGTGAAGCTCTTCCCGATGCCGCCCTTGCCGTAGATCGCGATGATCTGAGTCTCCTTGGTCACCGCCTCGGTGGCAGGGGGAGGGGGCTCCTCCGATGCTTCGGCCCGCAGCCGTTCGGTGATCTCGTTGAGGGATTCAGTCATGGGCGTTGCTCCAGTCGAGGACCATCTTCAGGCAGTCGGGGTTTGAAAACGCGGTCGCGTAGGCGTCGGGCGCGTCCGAGTACGGACGTCGATGGGTGATGAGGCCCTCGAGAGAGAGCCGGCCTTCGGTGCACAGGGTGAGCACCGAGGTCATGTCGTTTGGCGCCCATTCCGACGCGATTCGCAGCTTGGCTTCTTTGATGAACGCCATCGGGAACGCGAAGCTCACGCGCTCCGAGTAGAAGCCTGCGAGTACGATTTCGCCGCCCTTGTTGAGGCGCATGATGAGCGTGTCGATGAGCGACGGGTCGCCGCTTGCGTCGCAAACGCAGCCGTAGTCGCGACGTTCGTCGGCGTCGGGATCGATGACCTGGTAACCGTACCCCTCGGCGCCGGCCCGACGGGCGGGCGCTTTCTCCCAGACCGTGGGCGAACCGCCGCGGGCCACGACGATGCGAGCCAAGAGCCGACCGAGGGCGCCGTGCCCCACGATCAGCTCCGGCAAGTGCTCACCGGAGGCAACGGCGTGCTCGGCGGTCGCTGCCAGCGCCAACATGACGCCCTGCTCACCGAGTCCTTCCTCGATCCGGATTGCCTTGGCGGGCGGGATTCGGAGGCGCGACGCGGCACCGCCGAACAAGCCTCGTACTTCGTCGCCATAGCAGTTGGCGCCCGGGACGAAGACGCGGTCGCCCACCTTCACGTTCGCGCCGCCCGGCTCCACGACCCGGCCCACCGTCTCGTAGCCGGGCACCAGCGGATAGCTAAGCCCTGGAAACGGCGGCATCTCGCCCCGATAGAGGAGACGCTCGGTGCCCGTGCTGATCGCCGACCACTCCACATCCACGACGACCTCATCATCGGCCTGGGAAAGCAGGGGTAAGGGGCGGACGGCAAGCGCCTCGGGCCCCTCGAAAACGACGGCTAGACTCGTAGAGGACACGCCACGTCAATCTACCCTTACAACAAATTGTGTCAAGCTAAATTGACACTCGTCCGAATCCCCGAAACATCATATAATTACAAGGATTTACGGGCGATAACGAGGCTCGTCAACATCGGTCGCCGAGTCTTTTTCTCCGCGATCCGCTCGAAACCCGCGAGTTCCAGGAGCTTTCCGATTTCCTCGGGACTCCGCGGTCGGCCCTGACCCATCGCGAGCAGGTAGAACCCGAAGTAGGCGTCGCCGACGGTTTCTGCCCCGGGGACCCGCATCGGTTCCGCGATCATCACCGTGCCGCCGGGCATGAGCGCGCGCTGCGCCGCCTCGAGAAACGCGAGGGCCGACTCGTCGTCATGGTCATGGAGAATTCGGACGAACGACACCAGATCGACGCCGTTCGGCAGCGGGTTGCGAAGGGCGTCACCGCCGACGACCGAGATCCGTGGCAGGTGTCCGGACGCTTCGAGTTCGCGGCGCGCGTTGGCGGCGACCGCCGGCAGATCGAAGAGCGTCAGCGCCAGGTTGGGCTCATGGTCCGCGACCGCGCGGACGAAGGCACCGAGTCCGCCACCGACGTCGAGCAGGTGCTGATGCGCGCGCATCGGATAGGCCTCCAAGATGTCCTCGGCGAACATCGAGAGCGAACTCGCCATCAGGCGCGAGTAGCCGAGTACCGCGTCGCTGTCCGTGACGGCATGGTCCTGCGTATATGACCAGAATCGTTGTAGTTCCGTGGCCGGCGTTTGTCCTCGCAGAAGCGCGACGGGATCCGCGAGGTCCCGGTAGAACATCGAGTGGTGCACGACCATGTCGGCGATCCCCGGGTTGCCGATGTACGAACTGCCGTGCCGTCCGAGGCCGTACTTCTCGCCGCGTCGTTCGAGGAGCGACAGCGCCACGGCGCCGTCGAGAAGGCGGCCCATCGCATCGATTCCCATGCCCGACTGCTGGGCGAGCTCCGCGACCGACTTCGGGTCTTCCGCGACCGCCTCGAGAATCCTGAGCCGCACACAGGCATAGAAGATCTGCGAATAGACGAAGCCGGCGCACAGATCGAACAAGTCCGAGGCTCGGCGATCGGCCACGGGCTTGGTGAGCGGGAACTTCGCCGCCCACCGTTGAAACTTGGGGCTCGAGAGGATCCGGTCCCGGACCCGTTCGGCCTTCACCGGAAGACGCATCGGGTACTCCTACGCAGCGGTCTGGCGAAGGCTGGCCGGAACCAAACGTTCCGCCATCTTGCGCACCAGGTCGCGGAGCGGCGAGGCGCCTCCGCAGCTGGGGACCGATTCGGCGGCTTGGTCGACCAGCTCGCGGAGCTTCTCCACGGCGCCCTCGATCCCGTGCTCGGCGACGGCGCTCGGGCGCCCGAGTTCGGCGTCTTGCCCGAGTGGTTTGCCGGCCTCTTCGGCGCAGGCGTCGAGGAGGTCGTCGGCCACCTGATAGGCCTCGCCGAGGAAGTCGCCCAACGCCCGCCAGGGTTCCGGGTCGTGGCCGGCCGCCAGCGCCCCGCCCCGCGTGGCGGCAACGAAGAGGGAACCGGTCTTGGCCTGGTGATACGCGGCAAGCGGGATCTCTGGCTCGCTCTCCCAACCTTGTCCAGCCACGAGGCCACGCGCGGCCCCGGCGGACTCGGCGATCATCGCGAGCAGCAAAGGAAGACGCTCAGGTTTCGCCGAGGCGCGGCCGAGGCTTTCGAAAGCGAGTACGATCAGCGCGTCGCCGGCGAGCACCGCGAGGGGTTCCCCAAACGCGCGATGCACCGACGGCAGCCCGCGACGGGTGTCAGCGTCGTCGAAGCAGGGAAGGTCGTCGTGAACGAGCGAAGCGCAGTGAAGTAGCTCGAGTGAGGTCGCAACCGCGCTGACCAGGGGAGGGCAGTCCGAGCCGGCCGCGTGCGCAACGGCGTGGCAAAGCCGAGGTCGGATCCGGGCACCACCCGGAAAAACCGCGTGATTGATCGCACTTGCAAGCTTGGGTGGAGCCTGGCTCTCGATGTCGGAAAGTGCGGCGGTGAGCGCGGAGTTGATGTGCTGCATCATGGCGAGTCCTCCACCCGGGGCCGGGCTCACGTGACAATGCCGCCTGTCGAGGCCCGGTGTCAAGGGAGCTAGACACCCAGCTGTTTTCTCGGCTAGCTGTGCATGCGCTGCGCGGCGGCACGGTCCGCGACCGCCTCCGGAGAAACTCCACTTGCGAGCACGATCTCGCAAACGTGGTTGAGCCGCTCGATGTGCTCGTACGCGCTCCACGGATCCCCGGCGACGGCGCAGACTCCGTGGTTGGCCTGGCCGACGATATCGGCGATGGTTTTGCCCTTCTCATTGACGAGCGCGTTCGCCGTGGCCTCGCCGAGCTCGGCGGTGATGGCCGGGATCGCTTCGATCGAAGAGCCGACCCGCGTGTATCTGAAGATCTCCGGGAACTCGGTCGCGATGTCCCGGAGGTCGTAGCCTCGGTAGAGCGCCGCCACCACGTGCGTCGGGTGGCCGTGCACCACCGCTCGCGTCTTCTTCGCGTTTCGCAAGAGCAGGTAGTGCATGTGAAGCTCGCCCGAGGGCCTCATCCCGTCCGGGATGTCGACCCCGCCGCCCTCCTTGAACCGGAGCTTGAGAATGTGCTCGGGGTGCAGGATCGTCTTTCGCCACCCCGAAGGCGTGATGTACAGTTTGTCCGAAGCGGTCTTGCGAAGGCTGCAGTTGCCGTCCCGAGTCGTGATCCAGCCGCGCTGGTACATGTGGCGCATGACGTCGCCGATGGCAGTAAGCATGTCGCGACCATAGCGCCGTCGCCGCGGATGCAAAATCGCTCGTCCGACAATCGCGCCCGTCCTCGGTCCTCCGGCCCGACAAGCCAAGCGATTCTAGCGACTTTCCAACCAACCCACGCAGCTTGCGATCGATCGCTGCGACAATGAACCGTAGCCGTGTGGTCGGGTTCATGATACCCCGGACTGCGGCGTGACGCGTCTCTACGACATAGGCGAGCCTCCTCCGATCGGGGAGGTTCCGGCAAAAATGCACGCTTGGGTGGTTCGTCCGGAGCGTTTCGGGGAACCGGTCACGAGTTTCGAGCAGGAAGTCGTCGACGTCCCGGAAATCGGGAGCGACGAAGTGCTTGTGTACGTGATGGCGGCGGGCGTGAACTACAACAACGTGTGGGCTTCCACCGGAGTGCCTCAGAACGTCGTCGCTGCGCGGCAAAAGGAGGGAGAGACCGAGGCGTTTCACATCGGTGGCTCGGACGCCTCGGGCATCGTGTACAAAGTCGGCAGCGCCGTGAAGGGGCTCTCCGTCGGGGACGAGGTCGTCGTTCACTGCGGCACGTGGAGCCCGGACTGCCCCGTCGTTCGGTCCGGCGCAGATCCCACGTACTCGCCGACGTTTCGCACATGGGGCTACCAGACCAACTTCGGCAGCTTTGCGCAGTTTGCCCGCGTGCAGGCACACCAGTGTTTACCGCGCCCGAAGCATCTGTCGTGGGCTTCGTCTGCGTCCTACATGCTCGTCGGCGCGAGCGCCTACCGGATGATTACCGGTTGGGGAAGGCACGCCGTGCGCCCGAACGACGTCGTGCTGTGCTGGGGCGGGGCCGGCGGCCTCGGCTCGATGGCGATTCAGATCACGAGCGCGATGGGCGGCATTCCGGTCGCGGTCGTTAGCTCCGACGACAAGATCGAGTACTGAAAACGACTCGGCGCGAAAGGCTGCATCAACCGAAAGCGTTTCAATCACTGGGGCATTCCCCCTCATTGGAAGGATCGTGCTGGGTACGCGAAGTGGATCGCCGAAGCGCGTGGTTTCGGTGAGGCGATTTGGGAGGCGGTCGGAGAGCGGCGCAGCCCACGCATCGTGTGCGAGCATCCGGGCGAAAGCACAATCTCGACCAGCGTCTTCGTTTGTCAGCGCGGAGGGATGGTGGTCATCGGTGCGGGGACGACCGGCTACCACGCGACCATCGACCTTCGGTACGTCTGGACCCGACAAAAGCGCCTGCAGGGTTCGCACGCGGCAAACGATGACCAAGCGCGCGCGCTCAACGAGCTCGTCGCCTCGAAGCGGATCGACCCGTGTACGAGCCAGGTGTTTTCGTGGGACGATCTCGCGAGAAGCCATCAGCTGATGTACGAAAACCGGCATCCGTACGGAAACATGGCGGTGCTCGTCGGCGCGCAGTCCGTCGAAGAGAGCGTCCCGCTCGCGGCTGCCGACAGCGCTCCCGAGGTGACCTATCGACCGCCTCGCCCCGACACGATCGTCGAGGAGACCCATTCACACCGAACACTCGTGCGCGAGGCGATGCACGAAGGCGTGATCACGTGTACCGCCGACTCCAAGCTTGGCGAAGTCGCTCGCATCCTTCTGGAAAACCGGATCCACGCCCTGGTCGTGACGGATGGCGACGCCTCCGTCGGTGTCGTCTCGCAGACCGACCTCGTGCTCGCGCGGCAGGGCCGTTCGCGGCAGCAGGCTGCGGAGCTCACGGCGGGCGACGTCATGACCCCGAACCCACTGACCTGCGAACCCGACATGCTGCTTGCCGACGCAGTGACTCTGATGACGCGGCGAGGCATGCATCGCCTCTTCGTGACCGAGCCGGGCAAACCCGACGTTCCCATCGGCGTTCTGTCCTTCAGCGACATAGTCAAGCGAATTGCCAGACCCACCTAACCGAGAAACCATGCTGCGACGCTCTCTACTCTTCGTTCCCGGGATTGCGACGCAGCGGTTCGGAAAAGCGAAGGCCTCGGGCGCTGACACGATCCTCTTCGACCTTGAGGACTCGGTCCCGCCCGACGCGAAGGGGCGCGCGCGAGAAGCAGTGTGTGTCGCGCTCGGCGAGGGCGGCTTCGAAGGCACAGAAGCTGCAGTACGAGTCAACGCGCCCGGCACGCCTTTTCACGAAGACGATGTGAGGGCCACGGCTTCCGCGGGGGCTACGGCGATCATGGTGCCGAAGTCCCAACGCCCGGACGAGCTACGCGCCGTTGCCGCGATCCTCGATGATGTCGGCGCCGAAACGCGAATCCTGGCGCTTTTGGAAACGCCCCTCGGCGTCGCGCGTGCGCTCGACGTCGGCACGGCAAGCCCTCGCGTCGACGCCCTCTGCTTCGGTCACGCCGATTTCGCATTGGAGATGGGAGTTTCGGCGGAAGACCCTTCGAAGGGCGTGCTCTACCACGCGCGCTGCTCGGTCGCCGTGGCCGCTCGCGGCTGCGGCGCTCAGCCGGTGGACAACGTCTGCCTCGCCGTGCGCGACGAGGAGGCGCTTCGGCGCGACGTGCAGGTCGGCATGGAGCTCGGTTACGAGGGAAAGCTCTGCATTCACCCGACACAGGTCACGATCGTCAACGAGATGTATACTCCCGCACCCGAAGAGGTCGACTACGCGCGCAGGGTGATGTCTGGGTGGCAGGCCGCCCGCGCCGAAGGGCTCGGGGTCTTTACGCTTGACGGAAAGATGGTCGACGCCCCACTCGTACGAGCGCAAGAGCGTGTGCTCGAACGCGCGCGGCGAGCGGGACTCATCTCGGAGGACACTTGATGACCGAACACGAGGCACAGCGAGTCGAGGTCGACGGGCCGTACTTCGAAGACTTCACCCACGGCCAAGTGTTCGAGGCGCCCTCGGTGACGCTAACCTCGGGCTTTGCGGCTCTCCATCAGGCGCTCTTCGGCGAGCGACTGCGCCTGCCGCTCGATGCAGAGCTCTGCCGCGCCGTCACCGGGAAAGAAATCATCGCGAGCCCGGGCCTCGTGAGCAACGTGGCGATCGGCCAGACGACGTACCCGACGCAGCGCGTGAAGGGAAACCTCTTCTACCGGGGCGTCGTTCTCCAGCGGCCCTCGTTCATCGGCGACACGCTCAGCACACGAACCGAAGTCGTTGCGCTGAAGCAGAACCGCCCGAAGCCTGGCCGCGCTGCGAGCGGCCTCGTCGTGCTCGACATGACGGTTACCAACCAGCGCGGTGAGACCGTCCTTCATTTCTGGCGCTGCCCGATGATTCCCTGCCGCGATCCGGAGGCCGTGACCGGGCACGCCGACTCCTTCGACGCTATCCCCGACGAGCTCGACATGAACGCGGTGAGCAGCGCCGTTCCCGCGGACTGGAACCTCGCGGCGTTTCGCGAAAGGGTTCCAGGCGTGCACTTCGCCGACGTTCCCGAGTCGACCACGTACGTGCTGAAGGCGCGCGACACCGTGACGTGCGCACCCGAACTGGTCCGCATGACCCTCAACATGGCTTTCACCCACACAGACCCCGGCGCGAGCACGTACGGGAAGCGGCTAGTCTATGGCGGTCACACCATCTCGATGGCAGGTGCGCACCTCTCGCAGGTGTTCCCCAACCTGCTGACCGTCGTCGGCTGGCGACACTGCAATCACACCGCGCCGGTCTTCGAGGGTGACGTGCTGCGCACCGAGGCGACCGTCGTGGCGAAGCATCCGCTCGCGACGGGGGGCGGACTGGTCGAGCTTGCGGTGTCGGTGTTTGCGGAGCGGGGGCCAGAAGCGCCGAACGACGACCGCGACGTGCAGGTGTTGGACTGGCAGCTACTTGGAGCGATGGCGTAGTGGGCATTTCGAAGAACAGAACGGGAGAACTGACATGAACGCCGGGATCCTCGAGGGCATGCGCGTGATCGAGGGCTCGGCCTTCGTCGCGGCTCCGCTCGCCGGCATGACGTTGGCGCAAATGGGTGCCGACGTCATTCGCTTCGATCCGCTCGGCGGCGGCCTCGACTACCATCGTTGGCCGGTGACCGACGAAAACGACAGCCTTTTCTGGGCCGGGCTCAACAAGGGCAAGCGCTCGATCACGGTCGACATGCGGTCGGAGCGAGGGCGCAAGCTCCTCATCGATCTCGTATGTGCACCGGGCGATGAGGGTGGCCTCTTCGTGACGAACTTCCCCGCGCGCGGATGGCTCGACTATCAGCGGCTCCGCGAAAAGCGTCCCGATCTCATCATGATCAACCTCGTCGGTGCGCGGGACGGCTCCACCGCGGTCGACTACACCGTCAATCCGGCCGTCGGCTTTCCGTCGGTGACTGGGCCGGTCGAATGGGACGAGCCGGTCAACCACGTTCTTCCAGCTTGGGACTGCATTGCGGGTCAGATGCTCGTCGTCGCGCTTCTCGCGGCGGAGCGCCATCGGCGCAACACGGGCGAGGGGCAGTACGTGCGCATCGCGCTCAAAGATGTCGCGCTCGCCATGTTGGGCAACCTCGGAAAGATCGGAGAAGTCGTCATCAATCGGTCGGAGCGCCCGCGGTTTGGCAACTACCTCTACGGCGCGTTTGGTCGAGACTTCCTCACCGCGGACGGAGTACGCGTGATGGTCGTGGCGCTCACGAAGCGGCAGTGGCGGGGCCTTCGCGATGCGACCGGCCTCCACGCAGACTTCGATGCCGTCGGCGAGCGGGTCGGCCTCGATCTCAGCGACGCGGGCAACCGCTGGCGTCTTGCGCGAGAGCTCGCCGGCGTTCTCGAAGCGTGGTTCCGCGCGAACGACCTCGCTACCGTGCAGAGAACCTTCGACGAACACGCCGTCTGCTGGGGTCCATACCGAAGCTTCCGCCAGGCCGTCGAGCAGGAGTGTACCGACGACAACGACCTCTTCAGCGTCGTCGAGCAGCCGGGCATCGGCACGTATCCCATCCCCGGCACTCCGTTCGACTTCGGCATCCACGAACGCAACCCGCCGGTTCGCGCGCCGGGCATCGGAGAGCACACCGACGCGGTCCTCCGCGAAGTCCTCCACCTCGACGACAGCAGCATCGCTGCCCTCAGGGATGAGGGCGTGATTTAGCGGGAAGCGCAGGAATCGCTCGCGACCGCAGGACTTCCCATGACGACGACAGGGGACTCATGACCTCCAGGCAGCGAATACGCCGGCTCCTCGTGGCCAACCGCAGTGAGATCGCCATCCGCGTCATGCGCGCGTCGGCCGAACTCGGCATCTCGACCGTAGGCGTCTACTCCGAAGAAGATCGCTTCGCCCTTCACCGATTCAAAGCGGACCAGAGCTACCGCATCGGCGAACCGGGCAAGCCGATCGGCGCTTATCTCAACATCGAAGAGATGCTCAGGGTCGCACACGAGTCGGGCGCCGATGCCGTGCACCCCGGCTACGGTTTCCTGTCGGAGAACCCAAATTTCGCAGACGCCTGTCGCGATGCTGGCCTGATCTTCGTCGGGCCCAAGACCGACGCGATGCGTGCGCTCGGAAACAAGGTCAGCGCGCGCAACCTCGCGGTGGATGCCGGTGTTCCGGTCATGCCCGCGACGGAACCCCTGCCGCCAGACCTCAATCGCGCACTCGCGGAGGCCGACAAGATCGGCTATCCGCTGATGCTCAAAGCCAGCTGGGGAGGTGGTGGTCGCGGGATGCGCGTCGTCCGAACGGCCGACGATCTCAAAGCGCAGTTCGACACAGCGCGACGCGAAGCAGAAGCGGCCTTCGGCAACGGCGAGGTCTACCTCGAGAAACTCGTCGAGCGGGCACGCCACGTCGAGGTACAGATCCTCGGCGATCATCACGGTACGCTCGTGCATCTCTTCGAACGCGACTGCACCGTGCAGCGGCGCAACCAGAAGGTGATCGAGCGCGCTCCGTCGCCCTATTTGGATGATGAGCGGCGCGAGCTGCTATGTAACCACGCGCTCGCCCTCGGCAAAGAGGCCGGCTACGTCAACGCCGGTACGGTCGAGTTTCTCATGGATGCCGACACCGGCGACTTCTACTTCATCGAGGTCAATCCCCGCATCCAGGTCGAACACACGGTGACCGAGCAGGTAACGGGCATCGACATCGTCAAGGCGCAGATTCGCGTTGCCGAAGGCTTGAAAATCGGCGATCCGGAGAGCTTCGTCCCGAAGCAGTCCAACATCAGGTTGCACGGTCATGCGCTGCAGTGCCGGGTCACGACCGAGGATCCGGAGAACAACTTCACGCCAGACTACGGTCGCATTCGCGCCTACCGCGGCGCCACGGGCTTCGGCATTCGCCTCGATGGTGGCACTGCGTACTCCGGTGCGCTCATCACGCCCTTCTACGATTCGCTACTCGAGAAGGTGACGGCCTGGTCGGTCACGGGCGACGACGCCATCGCGCGCATGGACCGTGCCCTCCGCGAGTTTCGCATTCGCGGCGTTACGACCAACCTGCTGTTCCTCGAACAGATCATCAATCACCCCGACTTTGCCGAAGGCAATTACACCACGCGCTTCATCGACCAAACGCCGGAACTCTATCGCTTCCCGAAACGGCGCGATCGCGCGACTCGCCTGCTGCGTTTCATCGGTGAAGTGCAGATCAACGGCAACCGCGAGGTCGCCGGCCGCCTCGTGGCGACGGAGCGCCGTCCCGCTCCGCTCCCCCCGCTCGAAACCGGACCCGCGCCGGAAGGTACGGTGCAGCGTCTCAAGTCGCTTGGTGCGGAGAAGTTCGCCGCCTGGATGCTGGAGCAGCAGCAGGTTTTGATCACGGACACGACGATGCGCGATGCGCACCAGTCGTTGTTCGCGACCCGCATGCGCAGCGCGGATCTTCTGCGTATCGCTCCTGCGTATGCGAAACTCCTCCCCGAGCTTTTTTCGATCGAGTGCTGGGGCGGCGCGACGTTCGATGCCGCGATGCGGTTCCTCAAGGAGGATCCGTGGGCCAGGCTTCGCAACATCAAGGCGCGGGCGCCGAATATCCTGCTGCAGATGCTTCTCCGAGCATCGAACGCAGTCGGCTACAAAAACTACCCCGACAACGTCGTTCGCTACTTCGTAGGCCGGGCCGCAGACGCAGGAGTCGACGTGTTCCGCGTATTCGACTCGCTGAACTGGGTCGAGAACATGCGCGTGGCGATGGACGCCGTCATCGAGTCCGGCAAGCTCTGCGAAGCCACGATTTGTTACACCGGCGACCTGACCGATCCCGCGCAGACGAAGTACGACCTCGAGTACTACGTGTCGATGGCTCGCCAGCTCGAGAAGGCCGGCGCCCACATTCTGGGTATCAAGGACATGGCGGGCGTCTGCAAGCCGGAAGCGGCCCGTCGTCTCGTGTCGGCCCTCAAGCAAGAGGTGGGCATTCCGCTCCACTTCCATACCCACGACACGAGCGGTGTCGCCGCGGCCAGCGTACTGGCCGCCGTGGAAGCCGGCTGCGATGCGGTCGATGGCGCCATGGACGCGATGAGCGGCCTGACTTCGCAGCCGAACCTTGGCTCGATCGTCGAGGCGCTGCGTCACGGCGACCGGGATCCCGGCCTTTCTAGAGAAAGCATGCGACAGATTTCCGGCTACTGGGAGGGTGTGCGCCGCTTCTACGCGTCGTTCGAGCCCGAGATCCGCGCGGGCACCTCCGATGTCTATCGGCACGCCATGCCGGGCGGCCAGTACACCAATCTCCGTGAGCAGGCGCGGTCGCTCGGTATCGATCACCGCTGGCCCGAAGTCGCGCAGCGGTACGCCGAGGTGAACGACATGTTCGGCGACATCGTCAAGGTCACGCCGACGTCGAAGGTCGTGGGCGACATGGCGCTCTTCATGGTCACCAGTGGGCTGACCCCGGACGACGTCACCAACCCCGAAAAGGAAATCGCCTTTCCGGAGTCCGTGGTGCAGCTCTTCGCGGGCGAGTTGGGTCAGCCGCCGGGGGGCTGGCCGGCGGCGCTGCAGGCCAAGGTCTTGAACGGCGGGAAGGCCGATACGAGCCGACCCGGCGACCGCCTGCCACCGACGGACCTCGATTCGGTGCGTGAGGAGGCCGTCCAGAAGATCGGCAGGCAGCTGAGCGACGACGAACTGGCCTCGTACCTGATGTACCCGAAAGTGTTCACCGACTATGCGGCCCACCGGCGCCAGTACAGCGACGTGAGCATCCTCCCGACGCCGGTGTTTTTCTTCGGACTGGATGCCGAGGAGGAAATCGCCGTCGATCTCGAACCAGGCAAAGCGCTCATCATCCGCCTGCTCGCCGTCAGCGACGCCAACGAAGAGGGAATCCGCCGCTTATTCTTCGAACTGAACGGGCAGCCCCGATCGATCGCAGTGGCCGACATGTCGGTCAACCCGAGCGTCGTGGCCAATCGCAAGGCCGAGGAAGGCAATCCGCTTCACGTCGCCGCACCGATGCCCGGGCTCGTCGTCGGGGTCACCGTCAGCACCGGGCAACAGGTCGCGAAAGGCGACCCACTCGTGGCGCTCGAAGCGATGAAGATGGAGACCGTCCTCCGCGCGGAGCGCGACGGTACCGTCCGGTCGGTACCGGTCAGCGTCGGCACC
The DNA here is from genome assembly GCA_039177115.1 of Myxococcota bacterium. Lineage (GTDB taxonomy): Bacteria > Myxococcota_A > Polyangia > Polyangiales > Houyiibacteriaceae > SG8-38. The sequence continues at coordinate 41,929 of JBCDFZ010000004.1, read as the reverse complement.
CAGGTCGAGGCGCACGACCTCCTCGTCGAGTTCGCGGACTAGACATGAGCTGAGAAAAGCCTCCGACCCGAGTATCTACAAGACTTTCCACTAGTTGTTGGCGTCCATGTCGTTCGAGGCGCCGACCGACGGCTTCGGGTGGGCCGACGAGGCCATGCAGGCCCACCCGCGGTCCCCAATCGTCTTCGCTCTGACGCCCGACTTGGCGAAATGGCCCCGCTAGCCCTAGGTCTCTGGTAGAGTGCGCCCACATCGGAAGGCGGTGAGGTTCTGGCCAACCGGATGGATAGCACATCACCTTGCGCGGCCTCCCTGGCCGACACTGCGTCGTTCAACAATGAGAAGGAGTTCCCCATGCACTTGACACGTCCCTTGCAGCTCTTGGCTGTCGTACTCTGCGCGTTCGTTTACGCAGGATGCTCGTCGAAAGAGAAAGCGAGTGAGGCGCCGCCAACGCCCGCGGCTGAGCCCGAGAAGGCTGCCGAGGCTCCGAGCGAACCGGCCGCTGAGGCGCCCGCTGAGGCACCCGCGTCGAACATCGTCGTGCTGACCGGCAGCGACCAGATGCAGTACAACACGAAAGAGATTCGCGTGAAGAGCGGCGGTGAAACCACCGTCAATCTCACGCACACCGGCTCGCTGCCCGTCGAGAGCATGGGTCACAACTTCGTCCTTCTAAAGCAGGGCGTGGACATGAATGCGTTTGCGGCCAAGGCGAACGCTGCCACCCAAAGCGGGTACATCCCCGAAGGCGACGACATCATCGCGTACACGCAGGTCGTCGGCGGCGGCGAGTCCACCTCCGTGACCTTCGAGACTCCCGAGCCGGGCACCTATCAGTTCCTCTGCACCTTTCCCGGGCACTACGCGCTGATGAACGGCACCTTCGTCGTCGAGGGCTGACGCGAAACTCAGGACGGACCTAGGTCCTCGCGCTCGGACTCAGGCGCGGCGCCGGCGTCGGCGTCGCGGGCGCCAGACACCCAGGACGGTCTGGGCGATCGACAGGGCCATGATGAACCAAAGAGTCCGCCACTCGCTTGCAAGCATCTCCGCGAGCAGGGCAGGGTCGGCGTCGCCGGCCGCCGCCTGCGCGGAGAGTTCCGCGGCTTGCTTGGCCGCCCCGCCGATCGTCGCCAACGTGCCTTCGAACATGGGCAGTCCGAGAATGGCTTTGGCCCAGACCCAACCCATGTTTTGGAAGGGCGCGTACACCGCCATGGCGAGGAGCCCGGTGACCAGCGCGACCACCAGTGAGGGTACGAGCAGCCAGCTGGAGATGGCCTCGATGTTGCTGCGCACGATGGCGTAGTCGGCCATCGAGTCGTTCGGAGCGGTCGCCAGGATGATCATGTACGAGGCGAGGGCACCCGTGAGACCGATCGCTCCGAGCAGATGCAGGATCTTGAGTATTCGTTTGGCCAAGCCCGTCAGTCGGCCATCGAGAAGAACAGCCCGCGATTGATGTCGCCGATGCTCACCACGCCCACCAGCTTTCCGTCCTCGACTACGGGAATGCGACGAAAACTCCTGAGGCCCATGTAGGACGCGGCTTCGAGCACGGGAGCGTCCGGTGCAACCGTGTATGGTTTCCGGCTCATGATCTCCCCGACCTGCTGGTCGAGGACCTTCGGGTAGCCGTCCTCCATGTCGAGGAAGCTCCGGGCCCGGACGTTGTCGTGCACGTAATCGCCGTAGTTCGGGTAGAGCGGGAGCAGTACGTCCCGGACTGTGACGATTCCTAGTAGTTCCTGCTCGTCACCGACGATGGGGATGGACCCGCAGTGCCGACTCAGCATCTTGATCACCACGGATCTCACGGTCTCGTGTGGCTCGGCGACCAGGACACCGGTGGTCATGACGTCTCGGATCTTCATCGCCGCCGTCTCCTTTCCGCAGGTAGCGTGGTTTACCTTGAGGGCAGGATACCTGCGTCGCCGCATGCGAGTCAAAGGCCTCAGTCCGCAATGCTGAGGGTTCTCAAACATCGGCGAAGCTCGGGGCTCCCATGGGCCGGATGGGCTAGGAGGGCTACAAATCGACGGTGGGTGCCACTACGCGGTCGCGTGACCTCGCGACTCAGTCCGAGCGCTCGCCGCGGCCGGCGGCCTACTTGCCTTGGGCAATGCGAAGGGCCGACTGCGCGGCCGAAAGCCGAGCGACCGGCACGCGATAGGGGGAGCAGCTCACGTAATCGAGTTGAAGTCGATCGCAGAGGTCGATCGATTTAGGATCGCCGCCGTGCTCCCCGCAGACGCCTGTTTTGATCTCGGGCCGGGTCTGTCGAGCTCCTTCGAGTGCGATCCGCATCAGTTTTCCGACCCCTTCCTCGTCGAGGGTCGCGAACGGGTTGGCAGGAAGGATGTTCTCCGCGAGATAGCGATTCAGGAAGCTCGGCTCCGCGTCGTCACGGCTCATCGCGAACGTGGTCTGGGTGAGGTCGTTGGTCCCGAACGACAGGAACTCGGCGTACTCCGCGATTTGGTCGGCCGTCAGCGCGGCGCGCGGAACCTCCACCATCGTCCCGAACTTGTATGGCACTTTGACACGTTGCTCTGTCATCACCTCGCGCGCCTCTGCTTCGAGAACCTCGCGCTGACGGGCGAGCTCGTTAGCGTGACTCGTCAACGGGATCATGATCTCGGGTAGCGGTGTTTTACCCTCTTTCGAGACCTCGCATGCAGCCTCCAGGACTGCGCGGACCTGCATCTTGGTCAGTTCTGGGATCAGGATTCCCAGCCGTACGCCGCGCAGGCCCAGCATCGGATTCGCTTCGCGAAGTGCGTCGACGCGCTCGAGCAGACCCTTCGCATCGGCAAGCTTTCCCGTGAGCTCGTCCAACTCCCGAAGGTTGCTCGCGTTGGTGATGCGAATCTGCAGGTCGGCCACATTGCGGGTTAGCTCTTCGAAGCTCGGAAGGAACTCGTGCAGCGGAGGGTCGATGAGTCGAATGGTGACCGGCAGCCCGTCCATCGCCCTCAGCAATCCGATGAAGTCGCTTCGCTGAAAGGGCAGCAGGGCTTCGATTGACTCCCGCCGTTCACCCACCGTTTGGGCGGTGATCATGCGTTGCACGATGGGTAGGCGCTCGGGCTCGAAGAACATGTGTTCCGTGCGGCAGAGCCCAACGCCCTCCGCGCCGTAGGTCCGCCCCCGCTCGGCGTCCTCAGGGTAGTCGGCGTTGGCGCGAACCCCGAGGCGTCGAAACTCGTCGGCCCAACTCATCAGGCGCGACAGCCAAGGGTCGTCGATGTCTGGTACTGCGCTGTCGAGCTGTCCGGAAAAGACTTCACCCGTCGTCCCGTCGATCGAGATCCAGTCGCCTTCGCGGATCTCGACGCCGTCTACCTGCATCGTTCGCGACCGAAGATCGATCTCGATCTCCGCAGCGCCGACCACCGCAGGCTTTCCGAACTGACGTGCAACGAGCGCCGCGTGGCTCGTTCGTCCTCCACCCGACGTGAGAATGCCATTGGCGGCGAGCATCCCATGCACGTCGTCGGGCTTCGTCTCCGCGCGGACCAGCACCACGTCGCGCTTCTCGTCTTGCGCCCATCGCATGGCGAGGTCCGGATCGAAGGCCGCCATACCCGTCGCCGCGCCTGGGGATACGTTGAGTCCGGTCGCAATGACATCCTGCCCAGCCTTTGCCTCGCTCGTGAACTGCGGATGCATGAAGAACTCGATTTGCGAAGGCTCGACGCGGAGCACGGCCTCTTCTCGCGTGATGAGGCCCTCTTCCGCCATGTCGACGGCGATTCGCACTGCGGCCTGGGCGGTTCGTTTACCGTTGCGCGTTTGGAGCAGCCAGAGCTTCCCTCGCTCGATGGTGAACTCCATGTCCTGCATGTCGGAGTAGTGACGTTCGAGCCGGCGCGCGATCGACTGCAGCTCGTCGTACTTGTCAGGCATGTCGGTCTTGAGCTTTTCGATCCGATCCGTCGACCGAAACCCCGCGACGACATCCTCCCCCTGCGCATTGAGCAGATAGTCGCCCTCGAGTTTCGGCTCTCCCGTGGTGGCATTGCGAGACATCGCGACCCCGGTGCCCGACGCATCACCCATGTTCCCGTACACCATGGTGACGACATTCACCGCGGTTCCGAGGTCGTGCGAAATTCCGGCTGCGTCGCGGTAGTCGCGGGCGCGTCGCACCGTCCAACTATCGAACACCGCACGCACCGCCATTCGAAGCTGCTCCTGCGGCGAGTCTGGGAACTCTTCCTTTGCGTAACGCCGAACGATGTCTTTGAACTGACCCACCACCGACTTGAAATCGTCCGTCTTGAGGTCCGCATCGCTCTTCACGCCGCGGCTCTTGCGCTGTGCGGCGAGGACGGCTTCAAAGGGTTCGGCGTGGAGCCCGAGGACGACGGTGGCAAACATCTGGATGAGACGTCGGTACGAATCGAACACAAAACGCGGGTTGTCCGTCAGGCGGATCATGCCATCGACGACCTGGTCGTTGAGACCCACGTTGAGCACCGTGTCCATCATCCCCGGCATCGAGAACTTCGCGCCCGAGCGTACGGAGACGAGCAGCGGGTTCGCCGGATCTCCGAATCGTTTGTCGGCCTGCTTCTCGGTTTCTCGGAGGGCGGCAACCACTTGGTCCCAGAGGCCGTCCGGAAACTCGCGGCCGCCCGAGAGGTAGCTGTTGCACGCCTCCGTGGTGATCGTGAAACCGGGGGGCACGGGGACTCCGAGTCGCGTCATGTCCGCGAGGTTCGCGCCCTTGCCTCCGAGCAGTCCACGTACACGGTCCCAATCCCCGCCAACGAGCTTTTCGGCGTCGTCGACCTCGGCCAGAGCAAATACCCATTTGGTGGTCATCGTTTGTTGTCTAGCGCGTATCCTCGGCTCCCGACAATGAGCGGGGCCGGCACACCCGGGGGCGTTCTCGAGCCCGGCGAGCGCGTTGGGGTCTCCCGGACCCACGCGGCCACCGATGCAGGTGTCAGTGTTGCTTGACACTTAATAGTGTTAATTATTGTTGACACGTTCTCCTGGCCCAGGGTAGACCAGGACAAGCTCGGAGAGGTTTCCGAGCCGGAATGGGCCCAATTGTCGGGCAAATTCGAAAGAAAGGAACCCGGATGGCTGAACAAGTAGCAGGCCGCCAGACCGCCGACCTGGACGATCCGGATCGGATCTGGCCGACAGGACTGACCATTCGCGAGTCAGAAGAGCTTCACAAGCACATCATCGATGGAGCCCGCGTGTTCTTCATGATCTCGCTGATCGCGCACGTTCTCGCGTACGTTTACTCGCCCTGGGGCGGCTGAGAGGGGTAACCAATGAATCAAGGTAGAATTTGGTGTGTCGTCAATCCGACGGTGGGACTTCCGCTCTTCCTGGGCACGGTCCTTCTCATTTCACTCCTCGTCCACTTCTCGATTCTCTCGAACACGACGTGGTTCGCGGATTTCATGAGCGGCAACTGATTCAGGGCCGCGGCTGAACGTCCTGACGTCAGCCGCGGCTTCGTGAGCTCGCAATACTGGGTACGAACCTGAGGAGGTCGGCATGTTCCGTGTCGTGAGGGTCTACGCGTCCGAGGAATCCGCGCGCGCGGCGGCAGAGGATGCAGGAAAAGACTTCGATACACTTGGCGTGATCGGGCCAACAGAGGGCTCTGTCGATGCCGCAATCGAAGCCGGCTTCATCGCGCCCGGCCAGCGCCGACGCTGCGAGCGTGCTCTAGAAAGCGGGCACTGGGTCGTCGGTGTCTCGGCCCAGTTCGGCTACGCCGTCTACGCGGAGGGCGCGCTCGACCGCCACGGTCCGGTCGAGACGATTCCGATTACGACCCGGCCCGACCCCGCACCCCTCTCATCGGCGTTGGGCATTCCCGTCCTGTCGAAGACCCCGTCGTCAGCGCGACTGATGAGGACGAACCGCTACATCCTTGGCGAGCCGAAGCTGTCGAAGAAGTCCGCGCCTTTCTCCTCGACTTTTGGCATGCGCTTGCTCTCGAAGTCGCCGCGTCAAAGATCGACCTTCGGGATGCCTCTTCTGTCCAAGAACGGCGCGCCCTTCTCGTCGATGTTTCGGATACCGCTGCTCACGAAGTCCAAGACCGGGAAGTCCTCGAGCTTCGGCTTCCCCCTGCTCTCGGACAATCCGACACCGCTTTCGTCACTGTTCGGCCTACGCGTCCTCAGCAAGGACGACGACGAGGAATAGCTAGTGTCGGGTCCGAAGCGAGGTCTGGCCCGCCGGCTGCTGAGTCAGTGGACCTCCCTAGGCCCCAAGTACCTTCCTTTCGCGGACGTTGCGACCGACGACCTTCCGCTGCCTCGTCTACTGAGGCTCTCGCTCTTCCAGGTCTCGGTCGGCATGACGATGGTGCTGCTGGTCGGCACGCTCAATCGAGTCATGATCGTGGAGCTCGGCCTTCCCGCGACGATCGTTGGCGTGATGGTTGCGCTGCCTTTGGTGTTCGCGCCCTTCCGTGCGCTCATCGGGCATCGCTCCGACACCCATCGCAGCGACATCGGTTGGCGACGTGTGCCGTTCATTTGGCGGGGGACACTTCTTCAATTTGGCGGCTTCGCGATCATGCCCTTCGCCCTGCTCGTGCTCGCTGGCAAGGGACACGCGAGCGAGGCGCCGGCCTGGATCGGCCAGGCTGGAGCGGCTGTCGCATTTCTGCTCGTCGGGGCCGGCGCTCACATCGTGCAAACCGCCGGGCTTGCGCTGGCGACGGATCTGACCCCCCCGGAGTCGCACCCGCGCATCGTCGGGCTGATGTACGTCAGCATGCTGCTCGGCATGATGGCGAGCGCGCTGGTCTTCGGCGCGGTGCTCCACGACTTCGTGCCGGGACGCCTGGTACAGGTCATTCAGGGCGCTGCCGTCGTCACCATGGTGCTGAACAGCGTCGCGATGTGGAAACAGGAGACGCGTCGCCCGTCGCGCCTGCGTGGCGAGGTCGCGCCGGATCCGACCTTCCGCGAGTCGTGGGCTCAGTTCTGCCGCGGTCAACATGCGGTGAGGCGGCTGACTGTCGTGGGCCTCGGAACGATGGCGTTCGGCATGGCTGACATCCTCCTCGAGCCGTTCGGCGGACAGGTTCTGCACCTCACCGTCGCCGCCACCACGAAGCTCACTGCGCTTCTCGCCGTTGGCGGGTTGATCGGGTTTGGTGTCGCGTCGCACGTGCTCGGCAAGGGCGGCGACGCGGCGCGCATGACGCTCAACGGGGCCCTCATCGGCATTCCCTCGTTCCTCCTGGTGATCGGCGCAGCGTCGTGGAACGCGCCCGCGGTCTTCTTGGTCGGCAACTTCGGTGTTGGCTTTGGTGCAGCCGTCTTCAGCCATGGAACGCTCACGATCACCATGCGCAACGCACCGCCTGAGGAGGCGGGTCTCGCGCTCGGAGCATGGGGTGCGGTCCAGGCCACCGCAGCTGGCGTCGGTATGGCGCTGAGCGGACCGATCCGCGATCTCGTCAACGCCGGCGTCGGTGAGCATTCGGTCCTCGGCCTACCTGGCTCGGCGAACGGATACGTAGCCGTCTACGCCCTCGAAATCCTACTTCTCGTCGTGACGATCGTCGCGACCGTCCCACTCATCGAGCGGCGGCTTCGACGCCCCGCGTCGGGGCTCGAGCCTCTCGGCGGACAGAGCTGACCATGGCTCAACGACCCATTCTGGAATACCCGGATCCTCGCCTACGCGAACAATCGACATCCGTCGAGGCATTCGACGACGCGCTCTGCAGTCTCGTCGGCGACCTGATCGACACGATGCGCGCCACCAACGGGATCGGCATCTCCGCCCCACAGATCGACGTTCGCCAACGCGTCCTCGTGATCATGGGCGCAGACGCGTCGCCTGAGGTTTACGTCAATCCGGTCATCGTCGGCTCGGCCGCACCGGGTTTCGTAGAAGAAAGCTGCCTCTCGTTGCCCGGCGTGGTGGGCAACGTGTTCCGCTCGACTCAGCTTCACGTGCAGGCGCAGGATCGCTTCGGCGAGGCGTTCGAGCGCACCCTGTCGATGATGCCCGCCGTTTGCCTGCAGCATGAGCTCGACCACTTGGACGGGCGCCTCTTTTCCGATCGGCTTCCTCCGTGGCGACGCCTCCGTGTCTGGATGGCAGGTCGCTCACGCGCACGCACCGCCGCCTGACCCGTCCCGACATCCGACGGATCGACCGAGGGGGGCTCCATGGCGGTCACAACCGACCGACGCGGGAACTACCCTCACCGCGACGGACCAGGGTGTCCAAGGGCACGGAGACGAAGGTTTGTCGCCGGAACACCGTCGGGTCGTGCTCGACCGGTCGTCGGTGCGTCGCTAGAGTAGGCACCTACCAACGGAGGCCCCCATGCAACTCACCGGAATGCGCCATGGCGCCCGGCTGCTCTCCTACGTCGACTTCCCCACTTCAGAGGTCCTCGGCCCGGAAGCCACGAACGACGAGATACGGGAGCTTCTCGGGAGGCATGGCGAGATCTTCATCAAGCCGGTGTTTCGAGGGGGAATCGGGAAAAAGGGCAAAGCGGGGCTCGTCGGGCGCGCCCGGGATTTGCCGACGGCCCTTCAAGAAAAGGAGCGGCTGTTCTTCGTGGAACACCGGTCCGGACCGTTTCACGCGAAGGCCAACGGCGTCACTTACGAAGCGGCCGTGCCCGCGGCCCACGAGGTCTACTTCTCGCTGTCGGATTCGACCCGGTTTCGCGCGCCGACCGTGACTCTGTCGCATCGGGGCGGCGTAGACATCGAGGAGGTCTCAGCTCGAGACATCGCCGAGGTGCCGTTCGGGGCGCTCACCGGTCTCAAGGCGTTCGTGATCGCGAACGCGCTCAAAGATCTTGCCGCGCCGCGGGAGATTGTATCCCCGCTCGTGCAGAACCTGCCCAAGCTCTGGGACCTCTTCGACGGCTACGGAATGAAGCTGCTCGAGTTGAACCCGATCAGGATGAGGCCAGAAGACGACGGACGCCTCACTCCGGTGGCGTGCGACCTGAAGGCCGAGTTCGATCAGGACGATCTCAGGGTCGGCCGACTCAACCTGCCTGACGATCTCTTCGCTTCCGGCTATCTGCCCTTCGAGCAGGAGGTGAACCAGCTCCGCACCTATCAAGGCCAGAGCGACGTATACGTCATCAACTTGGACGGCGATATTCTTCCGTTGGCGTTCGGGGGGGGAGCCAACTCGCTCGTGACGGAGTTGCTCGGGGACGAGGCCAGCATCTCGAGCGATTTCGGAGGCAACCCGCCGTACGAAAAAATGCGGGCGGTCGCTGAGATCTGTCTCCGCCACTTCGCGCGCCAATCCAACGTTCTCTTCGTGATTGGCGGCAAGGCAAACAACACGGATATCTTCGTCACGTTTCGGGCGATCGCGGATGCACTGCGTGAAGAGTTCAGTCGGCGTGGGCCCACTCCTCTCTACGTCGTCGCTGGGCGGGGCGGACCGAACGTGGTTCGCGGAATGGCCACGCTCCGCGACACCTGTGAAGCGCTTGGCTTACCGTATCGGTTCTTCGGGTTCGACAGCGACATGAGCCTCGTGGTGGATTACGCTCGCCAGGCGGCGCAGTGGATGCGCGGGGGAGGGCGGGCCGAAGTAGCAAAGTCGCTCGGAGTCGTCGCCGAGACATCCGAGGAAGCGGGTTGAGATGTCCAAGCTCGACAACCCTGGGTTTCCATACTTCGTCGGTATCCGGTCTCTCGATATGATCGCCACGCGCGAGGACCGTGTGTGCGTGTTGAACATCCTCGGAAACGAGAGCCGGTCCGTCACTCCGACCAGTCATGCCTACTCGGGCGGCAACATAGTGTTCGGTACCGCTCCAGGCCGCGGCGGCGAAGCACTCGCAACCCCGATCGGAGACGTTCCTGTGTTCGACAATGTGCGCGACGGGCTCAGCGCCGGTCACGACTTCAACACCGGGGTGGTTTATCTGCCGCCCGCCGCGGTGCGCCACGGCGTGTACGAGCTGATACGCGTGAACCCACAGCTGCAGAAGATCGTCATCATTACCGAGAAGGTCCCGGTTTACGATGCCCGCGCCATCCGCGCGATCGCGCAGCAGCATGAGGTCGACGTGTTTGGCGCCAACTGCCTCGGAGTTGCCGACTCCCACCACCATGTCCGTATCGGTGGAGCGCTTGGTGGGCTTCATCCGGACGAGGCGCTCAAAAAAGGCTCGATCGCCGTGCTGTCTAACTCTGGCAACTTCACCACGACAATCGCGTCGTACTTGAAGATGTCCGGATGGGGAACGACGACGCTGATCTCCTCGGGGAAAGATCACTACATCCACTACGCCTCGCCGGAGTGGGCCTATGCCTTTGGCAACGACTCGCGCAGCAAGGCCGCGGTGATGTACGTCGAGCCAGGCGGCTACTACGAGCACGGGCTCCGCTTCGAAAAGCCCGTCGTCGCCTGCGTGGTTGGAAAGTGGAAAGAGAGACTCACTCGGCCCGTGGGACATGCGGGCGCGATCTCCGGTTCGGGAAACTCCGCCGAAGACAAGGAAAAGTGGTTTGCGGAAACGCTCGGGGTGTCGGGTGTCTACACGCCGAGCAATCCGATCGTGTCGGCCAAGGGAGCCGTGGTGACCAACATCGCCCACATTCCCGCTGCACTCACTGCGGTGATGGCCGAGAACGGCATCGAGCTCGACTTTCCTCCGGAAGGATCGCTCGACCTCAAGCCATGGTTCGGCAACGGGCAAGGCCTATCGCTCCCCGTCGAGTTGAACGTCCCCGTCGTTGCGGCGCTCGACCCCTACCGCGAGCAGATCGATGCGCTCAATCGCCAAGTCGGCGCGGTGTTCGCCCGCCAAGGGCTCAAAGACGCGTCGGGCGCAACCGCGATGGACCCAGCGACGGGAGTCTCTGCAGTACATGGAGTTCCCGTGCTCGACGCGGGCCGGATGACCTTCGAGTCGAACCTTTGCCTCGCGGTGCTGGGAAACCCGAGCGATGAGAACGGCGACCATCTGACCCACGTGGCTGTCGCCGCGTTCGCCCACCTGCACGGCGACCCGGCGTTGCAGGCGGCCCAGGCGGCTCGCGAAGCGCAAAGCTCCCCTTCTTTGGTACTTGCTGCGGCGGTGTCGCTCCTCGGACCCGGTCGGATCGACCGTGCGCGCGTCGCGGTGGATGCGTTCGTCGATGCGTTCGGTCGCGGACCGCTCGATGATGCGTACGACGCGTCTTTCGCGTTGGACGAAGCGGTGGCGGACGTGGCGCACTGGAAGGCCCTGGGGCCCCCAACGCAAACGCCACGAGGCACACGGATGCTCGAAGCCCTCGAAGCCCGTGGCGTCCATTCGGTGTTTGTGGAGCTGTTGAAGCGCCTCGGCATGGCTGAGGACGAGGACCTTCTCCTCGGAGCGATCGCCGCGACCCTTGCGTGGGATCCGCTTCGCCGTCGTCGGATCAGCACCGTCACCGCCCGAAATCTGCCGTGGTTCCTCCGCCTCTACGGGACCATGCTGGGTGCTTCCATCCATGCGAAGGAACACGGCGAAGCCGACCTGCTCGGTGTTTCACTAGACCGCCTGCTATCCGAGGGGTCGCTCGTGGACCTCGCGTTTCGCGCGCTCGTCGGAGGCGAGCCTACCGAGTCGCATCGAGTCGCGCTTCAAATGCTGCTCGGTCTTCTCATCACGAACGGTCCCGGAACGATCTCCGCGCAGGGGGCCAAAGGGGCAGTATCAGCCGACGGCCCTGAGACTCCCGAGCGTGTACAGCTCAACAAGGCGATGGTCGGGTTCCTCAGCCACAGCGGATACAGCCACGGAGGCAATGGCTACGAAGGCGTCCGTTTCCTCCTCGATCTCTTTGCGGGGACCGGCCTCGAGGATCCGAAGGCACACGACGTGGATCTTCGGGCGCTCGCCACGAGCTTTGCAGTGCGTTACGGAAAGGAAAAGGCGGCCGCAAAATCGGTGGGTGCGCGTGTTCGCGCCATTCCCGGCATCAACCATCCGGTTTACCGTGGACGTCCAATCAACATCGAGCCCCGCGAAGCGTTCATCTACGCGTTTTTCAAGAAGCGCGGAGAGCGCAACGTCTTCCACGAGTTTTACAAGACGCTGGTTGAGGTACTCTTCGAGGAGGGCGTGACCCGCAACGTGTTCGCCGTCAACATCGACGCTGTGATCTCTGCGATGCTGTTGGACATGATGTGGCCGCAGCACCTCGCCGGCGAGCTTTCCTCGGGCAAGCTCGAAGAAGCCGCGTTCATGCTGTTTCTTTACGGGCGAATGATCGGGTGCGCGGCCGAGGTCGACGACCACCTCAATCGAGGCCGGAACATGGATACCCGAACCCCGGCCTCGAACTGTCGCCGGGTGAGCTAGTCGCAGAGGAAGCCGGGCACGGTGGGCAACGTACGCCGCGCGACTCGGCTTCGAGAGGGACAATCGATCTAGGCGAAGCGTTCGAGCCCACCCCTCGATGATGCCTGCGATGTACCTGCAGCATCAGCTCGACCCGCTCGGCCCGCGCGGCGTCTCCGGACCGCCCCGGCTAGCAAGAACGTTCTCTTTTGTGCAAGTGTTTGTGCCAATCTTTCGATTGGACGCAACTTTCCTCGAACCCTACGTTCGTGCCCGCGTCGGCAGCAGACCGCACGCAAGGAGGAAATAGATGAACTGGATGAAGATCACGATGGTCGCCTGGGCGCTACCGGCACTGACGGCATGTGCCGCGAGTACCGCCAACCCGGGGGCGACAGCTGTCACGGAAACGTCAATTTATAGTGAAAATTGCATCACCGAGCAGGAGGTGGTCGCAGCCCAGAAGGCGTGGGGCGACGGCATCGTCGAGATCGGAAGGGTTTACTCCGATGGGGGGGATTACCAGAAGGCCGCCGCCGACCACATCAACAAGTTTTACGGGTACGACCTGAGCCTGGTGCTCTTCAAGCCGACCCTCGCTTCGATCGATCAGTTCCGCGCGTCCTTCGACGGAGCGCTCTCTTACTTCGTCGGCGACAACCCCTCGTACAACGAGGACAAAGGCTTCGCCCTGAGGCCGTGGACCAAGGTCCGCTGGTGGAACGCGGGAATCATCAACAACGGCTGTTCGATGGCCATCGCGATGGGGAACTACTTCTTTACGCCGGAGTCCGGTGAAGAGGTCAAAGTCGAGTACTCGATCGCCTACGTAAAGGACAAGAACGGCGACCTGCGCATGGTCGTTCACGATTCGTCCCTGCCCTACACCAAGAAGTAGTCCGCTCGGATCCACGGACCGTAGGCATCATGGAAACACTTTTCGCTCTCGCGACCAAGGTCGTAGCTCAGCTGCAGTCGGCGACGCTGGGATTTCTCATCGGTGGGATGGTCATCGCGGCGCTCGGGACGCGCCTGCAGATCCCAAACGCGATCTATCAGTTCATCGTGTTCATGCTTCTCATGGCCATCGGCTTGGAAGGGGGCATGGAGATCCGCGACGCGAACCTCGTCGAGATGATCCTGCCCGCGATTTCGGCCGTGGTGCTGGGGCTCGTTGCGGTCCTTCTGGGGCTGGTGACCCTCGCCCGACTTCCCGGAATCAAAACCGACGATGCGCTTGCTACCGCCGGACTCTTCGGCGCGGTGAGCTCCTCGACTTTGGCAGCTGGAATGGCCGCCCTCGACGAGTCGAACGTACCCTATGAGGGATGGGTGCCCGCCCTCTACCCGTTCATGGATACGCCTGCACTCATCCTGGCCATCGTGCTCGCAACTGTCCTCCGCGCTCGCGCGTCGGGGGAGGCGGCCGAACGGGTTCGGGTATGGCCCATCGTGAAAGAGAGCCTACAGGGCGGCGCCCTCACGGCTCTTCTGCTCGGGCTCGCCCTTGGGCTGATCACCCGGCCCGAAGCGGTGTACGAGTCGTTCTACCATCCGCTCTTTCGTGGCCTCCTCTCCGTCCTGATGCTCGTTATGGGGATGGAAGCCTACGCACGCCTCCATGAGTTGCGACGGGTGGCGCAGTGGTACGCGGTGTACGCTCTCTTTGCGCCATTGGTGAACGGGTTCCTCGGTTTTGGTCTCGGATACCTCGCGCATGTGGCGACCGGCTTCAGCCCGGGAGGCGTCGTTTTGTTGGCGGTCATCGCATCGTCGAACTCGGACATCTCTGGGCCGCCGACGCTGCGGGCCGGGATCCCGACTGCGAACCCGTCTGCGTTCATCGGAGCGTCGACCAGCATCGGCACCCCGGTGGCCATCGCCCTCGGAATCCCGCTATTCATAGGCTTGGCCGAGGTGGTCTTTTGAATCCCCTCGTGTATCCCATCGAAGTGCCGCCATTGCTTCGAGAAAGGAGTCCGGGACCATGTTTTATGACGTAAAGAAGGTAGTCATCATCACAGAAAAGCTGATCAGGGACGGTGTCTTGAAGATCGTCGAGGCGGCCGGAGCCACAGGCTACACGGTGCATGAGACGGGAGGAAAAGGCAGTCGCGGCATTCGTTCCGAGGAGCGCCCCCACGTGGTGGAGGCGTTCTTCAACGTCCAGGTGGACGTCATTGCGACCGAAGCAGTCGCTCGACAAATCGCCGAAGAGGTCGCGGCCACGTACTTCACCAACTACTCCGGCATCACCTACGTCCAAGACGTCGAGATCCTGCGGCCCGCAAAGTTCGAGCATCACACTTAGCATCTCGAAGGAACGCCCGAGCGCTCAGGGTTTCAGCGTTCGAAGCACTTCGTCGTGGATGGCTCCGTTGCTGGCGATGGCACTCATCCCGTAGATCGTCTCGTCACCAAGGAACGAGGTGAAGCTGCCGCCTGCTTCTCGGACGAGGACGGCCGGTGCGCAAACGTCGTACGGCTGGACCCCCGGATCGATCATGGCGTCCGAGCGACCGAGGAGGACTTGGCGGTAGCCGTCGAAGTCGGGACAACCTCGCGCCCAGTCCGAAGCCTCGGCGATTCGCAAAAGTGCTGGGCCGAAGCCGGTTAGGGTGAACTGCTGCAAGCCTCCGTGCGTGATCGTCGCGTCCGCGAGTCGGCCGACGTTCGACACCCGCAGTGAACTGCCGTTGAGGGTCGCGCCTCGACCGCGAACGCCGAGGAAAAAATCTCGCTCCGCCGGCATGAACGCGATCCCGACCACCGGGACCCTGTCCGCTTCGATCCCCACCAGGACCGACCACGTGGGGAAGCCTCGCACGAACGCGCGTGTCCCGTCGATGGGGTCGACGACGAATCGGATGCCTCGTTTTGGGTCCCCGTGAGCGCCGGTTTCCTCCCCAAGAAAGCTTGCGTCTGGATGCGCTGTGAGGATGTGGTCGCGGAGGATTTGTTCGGCCTCGCGGTCGGCGACCGTGACCGGGCTTCGGTCTGGCTTGAGTTCGTACGTGACCCCTCGGCTGAAATGAGACATTGCGGCGGCGCCCGCGCGCCGGACTGCCGCCTCCAGCCCTTGCAGGGCCTCCGTTCCGCCGATGCGGCCGATGTCGAATGCCTCAGTCATCGCCGCCGAATGGGTGCAAAGGCTGGGAGGTATCCTCGCAGGTAGCCGCGCACAGCGCGCTGGGCCTCACGAGCGAACGCATCGGTGATCGACCCGTGCCGGGCATAGGAGAGCGACCAGACTGCGTCGTTCATCGTGATTGCGACCTCGAACACGGCGACGAGGCTGTCGGACGTCGGAAACTCGAAGTGCTTCGCGCACGCTGCCAGGAAGAAGCGGGCGAGCCGACGATTGTTCTGAAGATCCATCTCTCGAATTGACCAGCTCTGGTCGGGGCCGAGAATCAGCTTCAAGACGACCGGGTGGGCGTTGTAGTACTCACGCGACCGTTCACTCGCTTGTACCAGCAGATCCTCCCACGACCCGACGCGAGCCATGTCGAAAGGCTGCTCCATCATCTCGACGAATCGGTCCATGTAGCGCTCAGCCAAGGCGACGAGCGCCGCGCTCATCTCCGGGAAGAAGTGATAGACCGACGCCACCGGTGCATCCGCCACGCGAGCGAGCTCCGGAAGGCCGATCTCCTCGGTCTCCTTGCGTGTGAGCAGCTCCTCGAGCGCGTCGAGCAGGCTCTCGTAGCGCGCAATCCCGCTTGCCCGGACCGGACGTCGCGGTCGCCGGGACTCGAGCGACACGAACGGAATGAGCTCTGACTCGGTCACGTTATAGTGAAATATATTCTACTAATACTTCCGGTCAAGTTGCATTGAGCCACAGAATACCGCATATGACGCATCAGTAGTAGAAAATCTACTAGTTCGCGATATGTCGATCCTCGCTATCGATCTCGGAACCTCCAACGTAAAAGCCGCCGTCGTGCGGCTAGACGGCACGCTGGCCGGGACCGGTCGCGCGGCGATCGAGACTACGTTCACCGACGACGGCGGGGCAGAACAGGATCCCGATCGCGTCTGGGAGAGCGTCCTCGATGCATGCAAGCAGGCGCTCTCGCCGTTGCAGGATCGGGGCGACGTCGCCGCGGTCGCCTGCGCGAGCCAGTACTCCTCCATCGTTCCGGTCGATCGCGAAGGGCGTCCGACCGCCAACATGGTCGCCTGGATGGACCAGCGCGGCGCGCCGGATCGGCTGGTGAAGCTCCCGGGCGGCAAAGGCATGAAGCCAAACCTCCTCCAGATGCTTCGCTGGATTCAGGTGCACTCGATCCCGCCGCTTTCGTCTGGCTCGGACTCGCTTGCGCACATGCGATGGTTCAAGCTTGCACGCCCCGAAGTCTACGAGCGGACAGCGACGTTTCTCGAGCCGATGGACTTCGTGACGGCTCGCTTCACGGGACGGCGTGTTGGCAACTACTGCTCCACCTTCTTGATGCTGGTGACCGACAATCGCTCTTCGCGCGTCTCCTATCATCCGACGCTCCTCGAATGGTCCGGCATCGATCGCGAGAAGCTTCCGGAGCTGGTTCCGATGAACCAGCCGATCGCGACCTTACTTCCCGACGTCGCCGATCGTCTTGGTCTGTCGCATGAGACCGTCGTTTTCCCAGGCATCAACGACACCCAGGCGGGCGGTCTAGGTTCCTATGCGTTCTCCGGAAACCACACGGGGATCTCCATTGGAACCACAGGCGTCTGCATCACGCACGTCGATTTCAAGAAGACCGACATTCGCAACTCGATTGCCACCATGCCGTGTCCCATCGACGGGAAGAACTTCGTGATGGCCGAAGCAGGTACCGGGGGGCAAGCCGTCGAGCACTTTCTCGAGCGCATCATCTTCGCGAACGACAGCTTCGGAAGGAGCGACCTTGCCGAGAAGTTCGCTGCGCTCGAGAAAGCCATCAACTCGACGGAGCCAGGCAGTGATGGCCTGTTATTCCTTCCCTGGTTGACGGGATCGATCACTCCCGCGGCGGACGGCCACGTCCGAGGCGGCTTTCTGAACATCTCGCTTCAGACGACTCGGGAGCACATGGCGCGTGCCGTGCTCGAGGGGGTTGCGCTCAATCTCCGGTGGGTTCTCGATCGCGTCGACCGCTTCGCCAAGCGCAAGTCCTCGTATGTGGTCTTCTACGGGGGCGGCGCCGTGTCTGGGCTTTGGTCTCAGATCCTCGCCGACGTGATGAAGGTACCGGTTCACCAGGTTCACGAACCGGAGTACGCGCCGTCCCGCGGCATTGCGCTGCACGCCTTCGAGCGTCTGGGCTTGCTCGAGCTCGATCAGATTCGTGAGCGAGTCCCGATTGCTGCAACCCACGAACCTCGAGCCGAGTTCGCACCCCGCTACGACGCGATGTTCAAACAGTTCGTGCGCGTCTTCAGAAAAAACCGCGACGTGTTTCGCGCCTTGAACGTTGGGAGATAGCCATGTTGGATCAACTCGAACCCTTGATTAGGGGTCTCTACCCGTACGCCGATACTCACGGGGTCATTCGAGATCTCCCGGAGCAAGGTCGCCCCACCGATGAGATCCTCGAAGAGCTCCGGGCGATTGCGAAGAACGAGGATTCCGCGTGGGAGGGTGGGCTTTGCTCCGGCTCGATGTACAGCGGCGATCACGAGCACTATGCGTTCTTGAACGCGGTCTGCTCGCTCTTCTCGCACGTCAACGCGCTTCAACGAGACATGTGCCCGAGCATGACCCGGTTCGAGTCCGACGTGATCGCGATGGCGCTCGACATCATGCATGGCGCCGAGGTCACTCGCCGCGATGCGAGCCAGAAAGCCTGCGGTGCGTTTGGCTTCGGCGGTACGGAGAGCATCATCAACCCGCTCTTGGTCTATCGCGACAAGTTCAAGAAGGAACGTGGCATCGATCGACCCAAGATCATCGTTCCCGACACGGCTCACCCGGCGTTTCCCAAGGGAGCGCATCTTCTCGGGATCGAGGTCGTCGTGGCCCCCACCAACGATGTCACCACGAAGGTCGACGTCGACTTCGTTCGCGACCACGTCGATGACCAAACCATCGCGATCGTCGGTTCTGCAGGAAACTACCCGTACGGCACCATCGATCCCATCTCCGAGCTGTCGGACCTGGCCGTCGAACGTGGGGTAGGGCTCCACGTCGATGGCTGCCTCGGCGGCTTCATCCTGCCTTTCGGAGAGGCACTCGGCTACGACATTCCCGTATTCGACTTTCGGCTGCCTGGCGTCACGTCGATTTCGGCCGACACGCACAAATACGGATACGGTCTCAAAGGTACGTCAGTCGTCCTCTATCGAGACGCGTCTTTCCGAAAGCACCAGTACTACATCACGCCTGAATGGAAGGGGGGCATCTATGCCTCCAATGGGCTCGCCGGGAGTCGCTCGGGCGGCCTCATCGCGGCGACCTGGGCCGCGATGGTTAGATACGGTCGAGAAGGATACGAGCGCTACGCCAAACAGATCTTCGAGACCGCTTTTAGGATGCAGGCTGCGGTCAAAGAGCTCGGACTGGTCATGATGGGCGATCCGACCTTCTGCTTCTCCTTCCGATCGAATGACTTCGACATCTATCATGTGAACGACTTCATGAAGACGCGAGGTTGGCGCTTTAACGGGCAGCAACACCCCGCATCGATCCACATGTGCGTCACGCGTCCGCAAACTCAGCCAGGCGTCGTCGACGCTTTCGAGCGCGATCTCAAAGATGCGGTTGCCTACGCCCACGAACACAAAGACGAGAAGCCGCAGACATCAGCTATTTACGGCGGCGGCGCCACGGCCGGACTCCCGCTGGACTCGCCTGAAGCCATCGAGCAGCTCATGGTCCTCGCGATCGACACGCTCCAGGCATATCCGTTCTAAGTAGAGTTCGATCGGTAAAGGGAGTTGACCCCGACCGCGGTTTCCAAGGAACCTGCGAAGATGGGTCCGCAACTCGTCATGGAAGAGCACCCCCTTCGCGTGGCGCTCTACGAAGAGCTTCACAGCCGGCCGTCGCCTCTCGTACGGATTCCCTGCGCCGTGAGTCACGTTGCGTTTCAAATGAGCGACGACGAACGTCCGCAGGAGCTCCTTCATCTGGGGGAGCTCTGCGCGCAGAAGGGCGTCGATGCTCCTGCGGACGACGCATCGTGTCTGTACCAGACCTTCGGAGATTTTGAACTGCGATGGGAGCGGCACACCGAGTTCTCGACGTACACGTTTATCACGCAGGCGGACGGCAGCCCGATGCGGGAGGCCACCGCGCTCGACAAGGTGCCTTCAGATTGGCTTTCCCGCATGCCAGGACACGCCACGACGGCGGTTCACGTCGCTTTCGAGGCGGGAGAGGGAGCCCCGGACCCAAGCGAGCTCGAGCGATACTTCGAAGGCCGGCCGCTCCGAGGCAGTGTGGTGAGGCAGGGAACCGCTTACCTCTACAGCAGCTTTCGTCTTCACTCGGACGGCTTCGCGCGTGTTCTCTTGAGAGGGCAACAGCTGACGCGGATCCAGGCCGGACGCCTTCTGCAGCGCGTGCTCGACATCGAGACCTACCGAGTCATGGCGCTCCTCGCGCTTCCGATCGCGCGGCAAATCACGCCCGAGGTCAGCACGATGGAGCGAGAGCTTGCCCGCATCAACGAAGCGCTGACGCAGGCAGACGACCGAACTGACCAGCAGGCACTCCTCGACGAGCTGTCCGACGTCGCGGCGCGAGTGGAGCGCCTGCGTTCAGACACGACCTACCGGTTCGCGGCCACCAACGCATACTTCGATCTGGTGCGCGAACGCAATACCGAGCTGACCGAGGAGAAAATCCCCGGGCTCCAGCCGGTTCACACTTTCCTCAAGCGTCGGCTCGCCCCCGGGATTCGTACCTGTAACGCCGTGCGAGGTCGCCTCGAAGACCTTTCGCAACGAATTAGCCAAACCAGTGGTTTGCTTCGCGCACGCGTCGAACTCTCGATTCAAGGGCAGAACCGTGAGCTCCTCGCATCGATGAACGAGCGCAGCGAGACCCAGCTACGGCTTCAGCAGGCTGTCGAGGGACTGTCCGTCGTCGCCATCACCTATTATACGATGGGTCTGCTCGGCTACCTCTGGGAGGGCGTCGGTGCGGCCGGATGGCCCTGGAGCAAGAAGGTGTCCTTCGCGGTCGCGGTTCCCGTGGTCATGCTCGTCGCATGGCGCGTCATCCACCGCGTCAAACGACGCGTTCGTGGCCAGCGCTCGTAGTATTCTGAGGAGAGCTCAGCGCACGTGCCGCATTGAGTGATGTCGAATCAGCTAGGCTCCGTAGCGTTCGAACAGCCCGGCGATCTTTTGCCCTTCTCGCGTTGCATCGTGCATCTGTGCGACGCGGGAGGCGCCAACGCGACCCATTCGCTCGAGGTCTTCCCGAGGCGCCGTGAGAACTTCGCGCATCGCATCGCGGAGCTGAACCGTGTCGCCAGGAGTCAGAACCCAACCACACTCTCCGTCGACGACAAGCTCGGGAATGCCAGCCACGTAGGTCGTGATCACGGGGCGACCGAGCCCGAGGGCTTCCATGATCACCACGGGTAACCCCTCCGCGAAGCTCGGCAGCACCATCGCGCGGGCCTCGAGCAACCGCGCTTGGACCTCGGCGCCGCCCACCCATCCCGTAATCTCGACGTGCGCCTCGAGGCCGAGCTCGCGAATCCGTTCCTCGAGCGGCTGCCGGACGTCCCCGTCGCCCACGAGCACTACCTCGAGATCGTGACCCTCGTCGACCAGCTCTTTCGCTGCGTCGACGATGAGCAGCTGCGCCTTGTGTGTGCAGAGCCGGCCCACGCACACGAAGCGCGGACGATCGGCGAGTGGTCGAGGCTCTCCCGCGAGGAACAGCGCGTCGACGCCACAACGCACGACGTGAATCTTCCCGTAGTCGTCGAAGGAGCACCATCGGTACAGCTGGCTCTTTGCGAACGTTGTGATCGCGACGACGAACGAAGCATACGCAACCTTCTCGGTGATGGAGATAGTCTCGATTCGATCGAACTCCTCGGGGCCGTGTACCGTAAAGCTGTAGCCAGGGCCTCCCAGCCGCCGGCAGAACATTGCAACGTCCGCGGCGTTCGTTCCAAAGTGGGCGTGCAGATGCTGAGCGCCGTCTTTGTCGAGCCAACCCTTCAACACACAGGCCTCCGCGAACGACGCGAGCTGCTTGATCAGCCCCCGGTCCGAACGTAGGCCCGTTCGCACGGTAAATGCGAGGGTGCGAAGGAAGGTTGACGGAGACCGCAAGAACCGACTCATCATCGCAAGAAGCAGGCCGTGAATCCCGACGCCGAGGATGTACCGTGTCCGGCGCTGCTCGTCTTGGTCGCCGGGGTCGACCAGCGTCTCCGTGGGGGCGCGGATCGCGTACCGCTCGACTTGCAGTCCCGCGGCTTCCACCGCTAGTATTTCACGGCGGATGAAGCTGTGGGTGACCCTCGGATAGATCCCGGTCAGGTACGCGACCTTCATGCTCCCCCCCATCGTCGCTGCCCTCGGCTCGCCGCACACGGCACACCCCGGACCCAACGATGAGCACGGAGAGCGGCACGGCGCACGATGACGGAGCACCCTTCGTTTGCGAGCCCGACGACGCCATTCGTCGGCTCAGCGAGGTAAATCATGGTCAACATGTTATCCTCGATTTCGACGAGACGCTCTTCTTACGGAACTCGACCGAGGAGTATCTCGACTCGATCCGGCCTCGGTTCCTCGCGGCCCTCGTTCTTTTCGCGCTGAGCGCCCTCAAACCGTGGCTCTGGTTTCCCGGCGTACCGAGGGGCGAAGGCACACAGGACTGGTTTCGCATCGTCACGCTCTCGATTCTCTTCCCGTGGAGCGCGGCTCGGTGGCGCGCACGCTCGGCGGCAATCGCGGCTTCCATGACCAATCATGCCATTGGCGACGCACTCCAGCCCAACGGGCCCATCATCGTCGCCTCGAACGGGTACCGCTTCGTCATCGAGCCGGTGCTCGAGAAGATGGGGGTTCCGTACGATCAGCTGGTCGCCATAGGGTTCTGGTCCGGCGCACGAGACCGGTCTCGCGGGAAGGTGAAGTTGCTCGACGCAGCGATCGGGCAGGTTTGGCGGGGCGAGGCCCTCGTCATCAGCGACTCCCTCGACGATCTCGAGAAGCTGCGGCTGGCGGGTCAGGGCTGTCTGACGCGCTGGCCAGCGGCCGAATACCGGCGGGCGATGAGTAGCGTCTACGTTCCGTTTCTCTACACGCATCGCGTGAAGCAGCCCGGCCAGGGGTACCTGCTGAAGACCGTGCTCGCCGAGGACTTGGCGTTCGTCATCCTCGCCACGAGCTGGATCCAGCCGAGTCCACTGCTTCACGCGCTGAGCATGGCGTGGTTCATGGCGTCGTTCTGGTGCATCTACGAGCTCGGCTACGCGGAGAACGACCTCGTCGCGGCTCGCCTCGAGGCCGACCCGAAGCTCTCCGAAGCGTTCGAGGAACACCGACGCCGCATCAGTCTGTGGGCGCCTTGGCCATGGGCCATCGCGTTCGCGGTCCCCGGCGCCATCCTTCTTCACGTCGCGGAGGGCGGTTTCGATGGCATCGAGAGTACGCTTCGCTCGACGGGAACGACACTGCTCTGGTGGGTGGCCCTGCTCTTTGCGCTACGCCTGACCTACGCCCTGTACAACTATGCGAATAAGGCCGCGCGGATTTGGATCTACCCCGTCCTTCAGGGCTACAAGACTTTCGGTTTTCTGGCGATCACGTCGGTTGGCCCGGTTGGCGCCCTGCTGTTCGCGGCGCAGATCATCGCCCGCTGGGTGCTCTACATTACATACCGGCTGAGCGGGGGTCGATGGAGGCCAATCGGCCAAGTACTACGCGTATGCTTCTTCACCATTCTCGTTGCCGCCGTCACGCTCTCGACCAGCTGGGTTCTGACACGAGCGGAGTGGATCCAAGCCGGCGTCATCTTCGCGTACGCGTCGCTGAAGGCGCAGCGCGAGCTCAGGGGCCTCATGTCCGATCTCGGCTGGCTCCGCAGCGCTCGACGAGATGGTCGAGCGGAGCCGTGACGACGGAAGACGCTCCACCTCCCTGCCTGCACGGTCGTCGCACGGCAAACACCACGACTCGACGACCCGTCTTCGCCCTGCTACCTCGGCGATCCGGATGACAAAACGCCTGCGCGTCCTCGCGATCGCCGAAGCGGCGAATCCAGAATGGGTCAGCGTGCCGCTCATCGGGTGGTCGTTGACCGAGGCACTGCGCGAGGTGGCTGACATTCACCTGGTCACCCAGATTCGCAATCGGGATGCCATCGCTCGGGCCGGGTTGGCGGAGGGCGACGACTACACGGTCATCGATTCGGAGAAGGTTGCGGCACCCCTTTGGAAGCTCGCTGCCAAGCTGCGCGGAGGCGCAGGGAAGGGGTGGACGACGACCACCGCCATCAGCGGCATCTCATACTACTACTTCGAGCAACTGGTGTGGCGTCGTTTCGGTCAAGCCATCCGAGGTGGCGAATACGACATCGTCCACAGAATCACACCGCTCAGTCCGACCACTCCGAGTCTTCTCGCTGCGAAGTGCAGGCACGCGGGTGTCCCGTTTGTCCTCGGTCCACTCAATGGAGGTGTCCCATGGCCCAAAGGGTTTGACACCGCGCGGCGGCAGGAGAAGGAGTGGCTGTCTTACGTACGCGACGCGTACAAGCTCCTGCCGGGGTACCGGAGCACCTTGAACGCGGCGTCGGCACTCGTCATCGGTTCGAAAGACACGCTTGCACAAGTGCCGACCAAACACCGCGCCAAATGCGTGTACCTGCCCGAGAACGCCATCGATCCAAAGCGCTTCTCACACCGAAACGAACCGTACGTTGGCGGGCCTCTGCGAGCTTGCCTCGTGGGACGCTTGGTGCCCTACAAAGGCCCCGACATGCTCTTGGAAGCTGCGGCACCGCTCGTACGCGAGGGCAAGCTTCAGATCGACATCTTCGGAGACGGCCCCCTTATGCCCCGTCTCAAGGAAATCGTCGAACGCGAGCAAATCGCTGATGGCGTCTCGCTCCCTGGCTGGGTCGAGCATTCGAAGCTTCAAGACCTGATGTGCCGCTCCCAGGTGTTGGCCTTTCCGAGCATACGGGAGTTTGGGGGCGGAGTCGTGTTGGAGGCGATGGCTCTCGGCCTAGTCCCGCTGATCGTCGACTACGCCGGCCCGGGCGAGCTGGTTTCGGAGAAGACCGGGTTTAAGGTCCCGATCGGAACGCGCGAGGAGATCGTCGCCGCCTTCCACGCTCAGCTGCGAAACCTAGCCGAAGAGCCGGAGTGCCTCCAACGTCTCAGCGAGGAGTGCCGCGCGTACGTGGACTCGTTCTTTACTTGGCACGCGAAAGCAACACAGCTGAGCGAGATCTACGACTGGGTCATGGGCGAACGCGCCGACAAACCCGAGTTCTTCTAGAAAACACCCGGCAGATCTGCGCCGCAGACACCCTTCCGTCCGCGTCGGTTCGGGTATGCGAATTTCGGTAGTCGCGCGGGGTTCGCACGTCTAGGTGGGGCCATCAGCGTACGTCAAAAAGGAGTCGACTCTGTCGTGCGTCGATCCGACCCGCTGAGGAAAGGCGTACGGCGTGCCGGCCGAAATACTGCTACCTTGAATGCCGTCTTCGGCTAGTCAGGGACGGGTTGCTGCACACGATCGAACATCTCCCCGAGTCTCCGTCGAACGCAGGACGGCACGAGACACCCCGTGGTTTGGCTGCTCTTCCGCGGCAGTACATCCCGTCCGGAATGCGTTCCTCGGCGCGGTCCGGCAACTCACTGATCGCTTGCAGTTTGCGGAACGTCCGATGATCCGTAACTTGCGCGCGAGTGTCCGAACGCGCCTCGCGATTTCGATCCCTGCCTTTTGGCGTCGCTACGTGGCGCCCTTCGCAGACGAGTCCATCCGTCGCCGCTCGGTCGATGTCGAGGAGGTCGAGCAACTCCCGGGTTTGTCTTGCCAGGTACTACGCACCAGCCACTTCGAACCGGCCGCCACCGAAATTCACTGCGTCGATGCCGAGAATGTTGAAGCCAATCGTGAGGTGCTCGTTCGACCCTATCGCGCAAGCCAGACTTTGCTCCAGACGTTGATCACGGCGGAGAAGGTTCGCGTTTCGCTTCCCTCGGGAACCGCGTCGACCCATGGGAAGTTCATCGTGGACACGTACCCGTCCTACGACGTCCTACGCAACCCAAAGTACCTGCTGTCGCAGGCTCTCCATGGCGTCGGCCGCGCTGCGGGCACTCACCGAAGCGGTTTCTTTCTCTACCCGCCGTGGTCCCACAATTTCTATCACTGGATGATCGACGTTCTGCCCAGGGCTGCCATCTACCTGGAGTCAGAGCTCCCTCAGCAAGGCGTGCCCATCGTCATCTTCGATGGGGCGAACGGATTCGTTCGCGAGTCCCTGTCGTTGGTCGTCCCCGACCATCAGATCTTGGCCCTGCCGCCCGGTCAGCACGTGTTCGACACGATGTGGCTGCCCGGTCGACTCGCCCCCTACTTCGACATTCCCGACTCGACACGCGCGTTTTATCAGGAACGAGTTCTTCCTTCCTTGGGCCCCGGGCCCAGGAGCTCGCCCAATCCGCGCCGCCTCTATATTTCTCGGGCTGACGCCGCCAGCCGAGGTATCCAGAACGAAGAGGAGCTTGTC
The DNA here is from genome assembly GCA_039177115.1 of Myxococcota bacterium. Classification (GTDB taxonomy): domain Bacteria; phylum Myxococcota_A; class Polyangia; order Polyangiales; family Houyiibacteriaceae; genus SG8-38. Next base: position 15,932 of record JBCDFZ010000004.1, on the reverse strand, counting down.
GAGGTTCTCGAGCGCCACGGCTTCGTTCGCGTCATCATGTCCGACTACACGGTGGCCGAGCAGGCGCGTCTATTTGCCGGCGCGGAGTTCGTGATCGGGCCACACGGCGCTGCCTTTTCCAACCTGATCTACTGTCGAGCCGGGACGAAACTGATCGAGATCTTCAAAGAGGGGTTCATCAATCAGTGCTTTTACCGCCTGGCCGATCGCCTCGGGCTCACGTACGGGTTTCACTGCGGGCCGAGTGTGGGGCTCGGAACGTTGGTCGAGGCGCGCCGGGTTGAGGCGCTCATCGACGAGCTCGACGACGTCTGAGGGGGCGCGGCCCGGCTTCGTGCTGAAGCTCGGGCAATTGGTGTGTGCTGCTGCTAGTCGAGCACGCCTCGAAAATAGTCGATGGTCTCTTTCAGACCATCCCGCAGGTCGACCGTCGGTCCCCAACCTAGTTTTTCCTTCGCCAAGCTGATGTCCGGTCGACGCTGCTTGGGGTCGTCCTCGGGGAGCGGACGAAACACAACCTTGGACTTCGTACCGCACATCGAAATGATCGTTTCGGCTAGCTCTGCGATCGTGTACTCGCCGGGGTTCCCGAGGTTCACGGGCCCGGTGAAGCCCTCCTCGCTGTCCATCATGCGGATGAACCCGTCGATCATGTCGTCGACGTAGCAGAAAGACCTCGTTTGACTCCCATCGCCGAACACCGTGATGTCTTGGCCCTTCAAAGCCTGCACGATGAAGTTGCTGACCACGCGACCATCGTCCGGCGCCATGCGTGGGCCGTAGGTGTTGAAGATTCGGACGACCTTGATGTCTAAGTTGTGTTGCCGGCGGTAGTCGAAAAACAGGGTCTCTGCGCACCGCTTACCTTCGTCGTAGCAGCTCCTCGGACCGATTGGGTTGACACGGCCCCAGTAGCTTTCGACCTGAGGGTGAATCTCTGGATCGCCATACACCTCTGAGGTCGAGGCTTGAAGAATGCGCGCTTTCACTCGCTTTGCGAGACCCAGCACGTTGATCGCACCGTGTACGCTCGTCTTGGTGGTTTGCACGGGATCGAACTGATAGTGAATGGGCGACGCCGGACACGCGAGGTTGTAGATCTCGTCGGTTTCGACGTAGAGGGGAAACGTCACGTCGTGACGCATCACTTCGAACCGAAGGTTGCCCATCAGCTGACGGATGTTCGCTCGGCCTCCGGTAAAGTAGTTGTCAACGCACAGGACTTCGAAGCCCATGGCCACGAGTTTGTCGCAGAGATGGGAACCCAAGAAACCTGCTCCACCCGTGACCATCACCTTCTTCGTCATGCTTGCCTCGCTTGATGGCACTTAGCACAGCACGCGAGGAGGGCGTCGTTCTTGTAACCTTTCCGACCTGTTGCGCGTCGCCCGTGTGCAACGCGAACTTCCTTCGGCACGCCTCCGGCTGAAGGCAGGCGGGCAGTCGTCCACGGGCGTGATTGTGAGCAGTCTCACACTTGGGGCTCTCGTCCTCTAGGCGTATCGGCGCGCCTGTGCGGATCGACGCGCCGCCAAAGCAAACGGCACTCGCCTAGGGGGTTCCCGGCGCGGGGCGAAAAGCATAGGATGCCAGCCGGCGTACAGAGAGATGAGGAGGCCCTCATGAGGGTTTGTCGGACGTTGCGCAGGCGCTTGCACAGTCAGGCGCTGGCGGTCGGGCTATTGGTCGGAACCGTTTGTGGTGTTGGCCAGAGCGCCGAGGCGCAGAGTTTCGGGGTCAGCAACCTCGACTTCGCCGGACAGGGGTCGGTCTCGTTGAGCACATCGCTCGAGTTCGGGCCCGACGGGCGGCTGTACGTCATGCAGCTCGACGGCACGCTCGTCATCCTGACGATCCAACGTAACGGCCCCGACGACTACGTCGTCGTCAGCGCTGAGGAGGTGCTCGCAATCAAGAGCATCCCCAACCACAACGACGACGGGAGCGACGACGGAGGGACGTCGCGTGAGGCGACGGGGATTACGGTCGAGGGATCGGCCACCAACCCGATCGTCTATGCCACTTCGAGCGACGCGCGCATCGGAGGTCCGAGTGGAGACACGGACCTCGACACCAACTCCGGTGTCATTACTCGGCTCACTTGGATTGGGAGCGACATCGACGATCCACAGGGGTACTGGGACGCCGTCGACTTGGTGCGCGGTCTGCCTCGCTCCGAGGAGAATCACGCGACCAACGGACTCGAATGGGTGCTGGTCGGTAGCGACGCGTATCTCATCGTTGCGCAGGGAGGCCATGTCAACGCGGGCGCGCCCTCGAAGAACTTCGCATGGCATACGGAGTACGCGCTATCCGCGGCGGTCCTGGCCGTGAATCTGACCCAGCTGGAATCGCTGCCCATCCTGAACGACGGATCCCGTCAGTACGTGTACGACCTACCCACCGTCGACGATCCCACACGCGCGAACGTCAATGGCGTCGCCGATCCAAACGACCCCGCCTACGACGGTGTGGACCTCAACGATCCGTGGGGCGGCAACGATGGCCTCAATCAGGCCAAGCTGGTGCCGGGAGGCCCGGTCCAGATCTTCTCGCCCGGATATCGCAATGCCTACGACCTCGTGCTGACGGTGGGAGGTGCCGTCTACGTCACCGACAACGGTGCCAATGGGGGTTGGGGCGGTCTGCCGGAAAACGAAGGGATCGATGGAACGGTCACCAACAACTACCGACCGGGAGAACCCGGCAGCAGCAGCCCCGACCCCGTCGACGGCGAACCGCAGGTCAACAACGAAGACCACCTCCACCTCGTTACGAACGACATCGACGGCTACGTGTTCGGGAGTTTCTACGGCGGGCACCCGACCCCCATCCGCGCCAACCCGTTAGGGGCAGGGCTCTTCGCGCGCGGTGACCATTCCTCGGACATCGGCGATTCCAACGGCAACACGTACGAAGACGACTGGTTTCGGACGATTCCGTACGACCCGAGCGCTGGAGGCGATGCCGCCGACCCGGAGCGAGCGCTGCCCGCCGACTGGCCGCCGGTTCCGCCCGCCTTCGCCAACCCGGTTGAAGGCGACTACCGAAACCCTGGCGGCGTGAACCCCGACGGCCCCGTCGACGACATCATCTCGACCTGGGGCAACAACACGAACGGCATCGACGAGTACACGGCCTCCAACTTTGGTGGCGCCATGCAAGGCAACCTCATCGCCGGAAAGAGCGGCGGCAGCCTGCACCGCGTCCAGGTTGCCGCCGACGGGAGCCTCGTGCTCCTGACGCAGAACTTCATCACGAACCTCGGCGGCAATCCGTTGGGCATCACCGCGAACAGTGATTCCGATCCATTTCCAGGCACGATTTGGGTTGGCACGTTCAACGCAAACATCGTCGTTCTCGAGCCGCAGGACTTCATCACTTGCTTGCTCCCGGGCGATCCTGGTTACGACGCCCTCGGCGACAACGACTCCGACGGCTACACGAACCAAGACGAAGAAGACAACGGCTCAGACCCTTGCAACGGCGGCTCACAGCCGCTCGACTACGACAAGCAGGCCGGCGCGCCTCTCGTCTCCGACCTCAACGACCTCGATGACGATGCCGACGGCATCGATGATGCGAGCGATCCCCTCCAGCTCGGCAACCCGACGGTCGGGGGGACCGACGCGTTCGCGCTGCCGGTCATCAACGAGCTCTTTTCGGACAACCCGGAACTCGGCGGATACCTCGGACTCGGGTTCACGGGGCTCATGAACAACGGCGCCGCGAACCCCAACTGGCTTCTCTGGCTCGACCAAACCGACGCGGGTCCGAACCCCAACGACATTCTCGGTGGCGCCGTCGGTGCGATGACCATGCAGATGGGTCCGGGAACCGCCCTCGGCCCGAACAACGACCAGGAAAAGGGGTTTCAATACGGGGTACAGGTCGACCTCGGAACCGGCGGCTTCCGAGTCGAGGGCCGTCTGCTCAACTTCACCGACCCGCTTCAGCTCTACGGCAGCTTGGGGGCGGGCGAGCTCGGCATTTTCATGGGTGATGGAACCCAGAGCGACTTCGTTCAGATCGTCCTCGGCGTGAACGGTGCGAGGGTCGTCGAAGAGGTCGCCGACACGGTCCAAGAGCAGGCAACGGCCGAAATACCTTTGGCCGATAGGCCGACGGGAAGCGCAACGCTTCGACTCGACGTCGACAGCGCCAGCGGTGCCGTTGCTGCGTCCTTCGCGGTCGACGGGGGAGCGTTCGTCCCGATCGGAACCGTGACGCTCGAGGGGTCGTTGCTCGATGCGGTCCAGCAGTCGGGCAGCCTGCTCACGGTCGGGCTCATCGGGACGTCGGAGACGCCCGGTGCCGAACTCGAAGGAACGTGGGACTACCTCAACGTCGTAGGCCGCCAGCCAACCGTACCGACGCCGATTCCGAACGTCGAGGCACCGGTAGGATCCGGGGGAAGCCAGAACATCGACCTCACCACCTACTTCGACGACGACGACGGCGACGGCAACCTGACCTTTACCGTCGAATCCGAGACTAACCCGCTCATCGGCGCCGTCATCGTGGGCAGCGTCCTCACGCTCACGTATCCCGATGAGACGTCGACGTCGACGATCGTCGTCCGTGCCACCGACCAAACGGGCCTCTTCGTCGAGCAGAGCTTCACGGTTTCGGTGACGGCCCCGGTCGCGATCTACAGGGTGAACGCCGGGGGCGCAGAGATCGCGGCCATCGACGGTGGCATCCCATGGGGCGCTGATACCGGCGGCGCGAACTCGCCGTACCTGAGTGACCCCGGGAGCAACGACACCGCCGGTTTCAGCATCCCCGACTATGCGCCCGGAGTCGACCTCGCCACGACGCCCACGGCGATCTTCGCGACCGAGCGCTGGGACAACGGAAGCGGTCTCCCGCGCATCACCTACTCCTTCCCCGTGAGCGATGGCAGCTACCAAGTGCGCCTTTACATGGCGAACGGATGGGGCGGTGCTGCCACTCCGGGTGGGCGCATCTTCAGCGTACAGATCGAAGGAACCGCCTACCCGGATCTCACTAACCTCGATCTGACGGCCACCTTCGGACACCAAGTTGGCGGCATCGTCACGGAAGTCGTCGACGTCGTCGACGGAGCGGTCGACATCGAGTTCTTCCACGGTCCGGCGGACAATCCGATGCTCAATGGCATCGAGATCATCGGCGGCGGAGGGGCACCGCCGGTGAACCCGCCTCTTTCCGTGGCGGCGATTCCAAACCAGCAGAGCGTCGAAGGTCAGATCGTGGCGCTCCCGGTCATCGCGTCGGGCGGCGATACGCCGAACATCTATGCATACTCCGCCCTCGGCCTTCCGCCCGGCGTGGCAATCGAGCCGACCACGGGCCTGATCTTCGGGACGATCGCCCCGGGAGCCTTCCTCGGAAGCCCGTACCAGGTTTTGGTGACGGTCGACGATACCGACACGGACCCGACCGATACCGCCACCGAGGGATTCACGTGGACCATCTCCGACCCGAACAATCTGGTCTGGATCGACCTCGACGAAGACGAGAACTACACGGGACGTCACGAGTGCTCGTTCGTGCAGGCGGGCGACAAGTTCTATCTCTTCGGCGGTCGAGAGAACCCGGAGACGCTCGACACCTACGACTTCGCCTCCGACACCTGGACGATCAGCGCGCAGGCGCCCAAACCCTTCAACCACTTTCAGGCAACCGAGTACGAGGGTCTCGTGTGGGTCATTGGGGCGTTCGAGAACAACAACTTTCCGAACGAGGAGCCTGCCGACGACGTCTGGGTGTTCGACCCGGCGAACGGGACCTGGACCCAGGGCCCGAGCATCCCTGAAGCGCGTCGCCGCGGGGGTACGGGACTCGTCGTTCACGATGGGAAGTTCTACATGGTCGCCGGCAACACGATCGGTCACGCCGGCGGATACGTGCCGTGGTTCGACGAGTTTGATCCGGTTACGGGGACGTTCACAGAGCTTGCCGACGCACCGAGGTCGCGAGATCACTTCCACGCGGTCGTCCAGGGCGATAAACTGTACGTGATTGGCGGGCGGCTTTCCGGAGGCCCTGGGGGAACGTTTGCGCCACTGATCTCCGAAGTCGACGTGTACGATTTCGCGACGGCCACCTGGTCCACGCTCACGGTGGAGAGCGATCTGCCAACCCCGCGTGCCGCGTCCGCGACGGCGGTGTTCGACGGACGGATCTTCGTCATGGGTGGAGAGGGCAACGGGCAGGCGTACACGACCGTCGAAGCCTTCGCACCGCCGACCGGCAGCTGGGAGACGATGCCCTCGATGAACTTCCCTCGCCACGGAACCCAGGCGATCGTGTCGGGCGGCGGTATGTACATCACGGCAGGTTCCCCGCAGCAGGGAGGTGGCAACCAGAAGAACATGGAAGTGTTCGGTGCGGATGCTCCGAGCGGCATCGCCAATACCCCCGGTGAGCTCACGCTTTCCATCTCTCAGCCCCTGAACGCAAGCGGGCCGTTCTCCTTGTACCTGGACCATACTGGCGGGAACCAGGGCGTGTACGTCAGCGACGTCGCGATCTCCGGCGCCGACCAGGCGGACTTCTCGATCGTGAGCACGGTTCCAACGGCATTCCTGGTAAGGGCGGATCAGCGCGTCGAGGTGCAGTTGAACTACTCGGGGTCCGGGGAGCCCGACGCCAGCGTCGACGTCACGATGGCGAGCGGTCCGGTGGCCTCCCTGTCGTTCGGTTCCCCGCCACCGCCCCCGCCCCCGGACTGCACGAGCCAGGCTGACTGCGACAACGGTAGCTTCTGCGACGGCGTCGAGACCTGCGTCGCGGGTTCGTGCCTCAGCGGTAGCCCCGTGGTCTGCGACGATGGAATCGCCTGCACCGTCGACAGCTGCAACGAGACTGCCGACGCGTGCAGCCAGACACCGAGCAATGCGCTCTGTAGCAACGGCCTGTTCTGCGACGGCGTCGAGGCCTGCAGCCCCATCGTCGGCTGCGAGGCCGGGATCGCACCGTGCAGCGGAAGCGATCTCTGCAACGAGACGATCGACGCCTGCGTTCCTGACGGCGGCGGCGGGCCGGTGCGCTATCGGAGTAACGCGGGTGGGCCCACACTCCCCGCGACCGACGGCGGTATCGATTGGATCGGTGGATCTCCCGCCGACGCGGGACTCGCCACCGTGGCGAACGTCTCCAGCACGGGCGAAACGGTCGCGTGGTCGAGCAGCGAACCGCCTGCTGCCCTCTTCCAGACCGAGGTGTGGGACAACGCAGGTGGCGATGAGATGCGTTGGGAATTCTCGGTACCACCGGGCAACTACGAAGTCAGAATCTACTTCGCGGAAATCTATGGCGGCACCTTCGGGAACGGCTTGCGCGTATTCGACGTTCTCGTGGAAGGGGCCGTCGTGCTGGACGACTACGACATCTTCTCGCTCTACGGGGCTCTCGCCGGCGCCGTCGAAGTCGTTTCAACGAGCGTGACCGACGGTTCGCTCACCATCGAGTTCATCCACGGAGTGGAAAACCCAAAGGTCGCTGGCTTCGAGATCATCGACCTCGCGACCAGCGATCCCGACGCCGACGGTGATGGTGTCACGGTCGGTGAAGGCGACTGCAATGACGCCGACCCGAACGTGAGGCCGGGCGTCTCCGACCCCTGCGACGGCGTCGACAACGACTGCGACGGCGCCTTCGACGAAGACTACGTGTCCTTGCCTACGCAGTGCGGCGTTGGGGCCTGCGAGGCCTCGGGCGCGACGGTCTGCGATGCCCTCTCCAGCACCGAGATCGACACCTGCACGCCGGGGACGCCTGCTCCCGACGACTCGAGCTGCGATGGGGTGGACAGCGACTGCGATGGGGTTGTGGACGAAGACTGCGTCGTCGTGCCCTCGATCAAGGCCGAAACCGGTGTGGCGCTGGCGAACGACACCTCCTGGACGACCGTGAACCTCAGCAACGACTACGGCACGGGCATGGTCGTCGTCTCGACGCCGGTCCACGTGCCCGGGTCACCGCCGTACGTGGCTCGTGTCAGGAACGCCTCGGGCAGCGCGTTCGAGATGCAACTCGCGATAGCGGGACCCACGGGCTCGCCGGTGAGCTCCGAGGTGCACTACTTCGTCGTCGAGGAAGGCGTCTACGACGAGGCGACCTTCGGGGTCCAGCTCGAGGCCGTGAAGTATCTCTCCACGGTCACCGACTCGAGGAGCGGCTGGGTCGGCGAAACCCGAACGTACGCACAGACCTACGGCAGCCCTGTGGTCGTGGGCCAGGTGATGAGCGCCAACGACCCCGAGGAGTCGGTCTTCTGGGCGCGCGGGTCTTCCCGCACCAACCCCCCGAACGCGACGAATCTGGTGACGGGCAAAGCGGTCAACGAAGACCCGAACATCACTCGGGCGAATGAGACCGTTGGCTACGTCGTCGTTGAAGCAGGCAGCGGAGCGATCGCAGGCCTGAATTTCCAAGCTCTGCTCGGCTCCGACACGATTCGGGGTGTGAGCAACGCGCCCCCCTACAGCTACGCCCTCGGCGCGCTCTCGGGCGCGAGCGTCGCGGTCACCAGCCTCGCGGGCTTGGACGGCAACAACGGCGGGTGGGCAATGCTCTACGGGCCACTCGACTCGACCGGCACGACCGTTGACCTCGTCGTCGAGGAGGACGCACTCCGGGATTCCGAGCGCAGCCATACGACCGAACAGCTTTCCGTGATCGTATTCGAATGAGGAGGCGAGGAGGTCTTAACTCGCGTGGGCGCTCGCACAGTGCTCGCTCTCCGGTCGGGAGCCCGGACTGGTGCGATTCAGCTCTCCAGACGAGCATGGCCCCGCCCGGTCGTGCAAAGATCGTAGCCGTACATCGAGTAGACTAAAGCGCCATGAAGGTGCGGGAGGGTCGTGGGCGACGAGCTTACGGTCGCCGTAGACCGCCTAGGCCACGTTTCTCGCGACTGAAAGTCGTCTCGCGAGAGCGAGATCCGGAAACAGCATCTACAATGAAGAAGGGTATGAGAGACATGGCGTGTTGGGCGGGGGCATGCGTCGACGGCGGAGGTCGTGGAAAGTCTCGCGTGACCGATCCCCCGGAAGGGACACACCGTCGATTGAGACGCACGCCGCTGCGCGCCGTCTCTGAAGGAGGCCGACGGTGATCAAGCATTGGGTTCACGCCTGCTCCATGCTCGTCGCAAATTTACTCGCCACCCGTTGGGTGGCGTCGCTCGTGCTGGCCTGCGCGGCGGGAGCATTGACCGCGTTTGGCATCATCGGGATCGGGCGAGACGGGACGTTTCTCTCCGACAGCAATTTCGACATGTGGTACCTCTACGCGGCCGGAAAAGCGTGGTGGGCCCGGATTAGTCCGTACGACGCCGCTGCGTTCTTAGAGGGCGTCGACCTCGAGGGTATTTTCCGAGGCGAGGAACGACCGAGCGACGTCGTGTTTGCCTACCCGCCTCAAGCGGCACCGCTCGCCATGCTGCTCGCAACGCTCTCGCTGCGGCAGGCCGCGGTCGCGATGGCGGCGCTGAACCTACTGAGCACGCTGGGGCTCGTTGCAAGCATCGCATGGCTTGCGCGACGTCCAGGCGAGAACACACGAGACGTCATCGGCGCCACGAGAACGTGGTACATCGCGGCGATCGTCGTCGGAAACCCTTTTACGGCCCACGTCTTTTGGATGGGGCAGACATCGTTGATCGCATCCGCGGCCATTGCAGGGTCCTTCGTGGCTTGGCGCCACGACCGCGTGTGGATCGCAGGCCTGCTCCTCGCGGTCGCGACACTGAAGCCTCAGCTCGCGCTCCTCCCGTTCGGCTGGATTGTCTTCGCGGGTCGCGGGCCGCGAACCGCGCTCGTCAGCCTGGCAGCTGCTGGGCTGCTCTCTCTGTGGCCGATCATCGTGAGCGGAGGACCCATCGCACTCGCCGCGGAGTGGCTTGGGGCCGTCGAGCGATACCAGTTCGACCCATTCAACCAGATCGCCTTCGAGAAAATGTTTGGCGTCCGGAGTCTCTTCGCCGTCGTATTCGGAGACGCGCCATCAATGCTGCCACTCGGAATCATGGGTCTCGCGATGCTGATCTGGTTTCGATCCCGACTCAACACCGCCGAAGCACTCGCCCTCCTCGCCGTGCTGACGGTGTCCTTCGTGTACGCCCACGACTACGACTTGGTCCTGCTCACGGTCGCTGCGGCCCCATTGGCGTATCTCCTCGAGGAACGCCCCGCGCTGCGCCTCTGGGTGCTCGGGGGCCTCTTGGCACTCATGCTCCCACAGCGTTTTCTACGCGGTTTCGAATCTCCGATCTTGTTCGAATATCGAGAAGTCCTGGTGCTCGCGCTGGGCGCACTGATCGTCGCCGAGGTTCGATGGCGCCACGCGACCGCGCCGCCGCGGAGCGTGCCCGATTCTGCAACATGAAAAGGATCCCCGTCAGTTCGGCAGCGACACACAGCGCCTTCCCCTGCGAAGGTTCCGGCTCTCGCGATACCTACGGCCGCCGAATTCGCAAGCCCGCCGCCGCCGCTCGGCACTCGTTGTCGAAGCCGATCCCTTGACACGAGCTGACCGGGTTGCGTTCGTCCGGGCAGTTTTCCAGCAACGGCTTCACTTCGCAGACCCCGGGCCCGTCACAAGTGTTGGCGTTGCAAAACGAGTCCGATTCGCAATCGTCGTTGTCGTCGCAGTCACACCTTCCGAGTGCGGACACCCGAACCCCGGCGTTCGCCGCGAAGCAATCGTTCTCGTAGGTGACCGAGTCACACCCACACACGGGGTCGACCACGCGCGGGCACGCTATCGGGCGCTCGAGGCACTCGCCTGCGCCTTCGCACGCGTACATCGCCGCGCAGTACTCGCTTGGCGCGCAATCGTCGTTGCTGAAGCACGGGCACTCCCCCTCCGACGACACGCCTTGCCCGGCGGCCGCCGCAAGGCACTCGTTGTCATAGGTTTCGAAGTCGCAGCCGCAGACAGGCGCGAGCAACGCGTTGCACATCTCCGGACGCGGCTCGCATACGCCTTCGCCTCCGCAGGAGCTCGTTGCGCAGTATTCGGACGGTGCGCACTCGTCGTTAACGGTGCACGTGGCTTCGCCGCCTCCCGCGCCACCGTCGCCGGCTGACCCGCCTGACCCCGCCATGGCCCCGGATCCCGCCGCACCGCCGGTGCCCGCTTGTCCGCCAGACCCACCCGATCCGCCGACCGAGCCACCTTCGCCCCCGCCGCCATCACTGCAGCCGGCAAGGACAAGCACCAAGAGAGCCGCTAGGAGCACCCGCCCACGATCCACCGAAAAGGTCATGGGAATATCGTAGTCGATGCCAGCACCGTTGGGTACCGACGTTAGGGTTCGTTCGAACCGCCCTCTGTAAAACGACGCGAAGGAAAGGCCGAGGCGTGCGCTTGAAGAGCACGGTCGACGCTGAAGCACTCACCGAGGTCTCGCGGGTCCACACCAACCTCAACCGTGTCGGGTGGCTGCTCGAGCTCGCTCACAAAGGTACCCCCAGCCCGACCTTGACGCGATGAGCCGACCGTGGATACGGTCGACTTCATGCGACACCTCCTGAGGTTCATGTTGCCGTGGGTCGTCGGGCTCATGCTTTTCAGTTGCAAAGACGGGACAGCCCTCGAGTGCGTCCAAGACTCCGACTGCGACGATTTCTGCCCCGACGACACGGTCCCCGTCTGTTTTGGATTCTTCCCCGTCGAGCAGACGGGTACGTGCGAATGCCAACCACCCGGGACCATCCGGCTTTCGTTGGATTTCTCGGAGGTCGCTTCCATCGAGGGGCTGAGTACCTCGGTGGAAGGCTCCGTCGAGACGGGGGACGAGGCCGGGGATTTCCAGTTACGGTTTCAATACGACCTCGGCGGCCCGCTGTTCGTCAGCGGCGTCGATGACGCATCCACCGGTGCGCCGCTGCCCGAAGTTGATGTGGGCAGCGAGTTCCAAATCGGATACGAGCTGGATCCCGGCATTGGGAGTATTCGAATCAACTTCGATTGCCTCCAAGACGGCGAGGCCGCCGGAACTGTCGGCCTCTACCGTGACGACGAGCTCGTCGGGGATGCAGAACCGTTCGCCGGCACTTGTTTTCCGACCGTCACACCCTTTGGTGACGCGTTCCTTGGCCTCACGCAGCAGATTGCCCGTGACATGGCGGCGTGGATCTTCGACCCAGAAATCGGAATCTCCGCACGGGTGATCTTCTCCACGGCCGAGGTCAATGCCGCCACCGCGCAGCTCACCGAAGAATGCACTGGCTCCTTCGACATCGCGGAGTTCACCTCGCTCGAGCTCTCGACCGCGTACCGGATGGACCCGCTCGGCCTCGAATGGGGGTACAACGAAACGACCCGCACGTACGACGTCGTCGGGCAACCGACAGGTCCCGTCTTCGGCTCGTCGCCTCCATTCGCCGAGTTCATGAATCTCGACACCACCATGGTAGAGCTCTCGCTGGAGAACCCCGTGCCAGCGACTCCACCGCAGCCTGGCGACCCCGACGGGCTTGCAACACCGGTCGACGTGTCGCCTGACGCCCAGTTCTTCCGCTTGAGCATGAGCGGAGGCCCCATCGGCAACCAGTGGACACTCGACTGCATTCGCTCGCTCGATGGCGAAACGCGGCTCGACACGCTGGTGACTGCAACCGAGGAACAAGCGCTCGCCATGAACGCGTTCTATCGAAACGTATCCGAAGAATTTCGAGCTCCAACAGAGCTGACGTTGTCCATCGGAAGTTGGAGCGCCGACGCCAACCTCACGTTCTCGGGCGCGAATGGGGTCATCGGAGAGCCGTCCGACTTCCTCATCGACGACGCATCGACGATGTACACGCCTTTCACCCGCACCTTCTGACGAGCCCCAAACGGGATCCGACCCAAGGGATTCGACCGAGGGTGCCGGGTCGGTCCGGGCGCGAGGGCGTGCGCTTCTCAATGATTCCCCAACGACCTCGATTGGTTACGCACTTGAACGTGGAGCTCACGTGAGTGTCTGTAACCGTTTGGAAAGAGAACGGCTTTTTCGTCGTTTCGCGCGCTCCCGGTTGACAGGAGGTCGGCCCGAGGAGAGTCTCGGAGTTACTCGTCGAGGACTCTCCGTTGGGAGTCCCCATACAGTGGAGGATTCGCCCATGAGAACGACTGTGATCACACTGGTTTTGACGGCTGCGGTCTCCATGTTGGGTTGCGGCGACAGCGACGACGGCCCAGGCGGAAGCGGCGGCACCGCGGGCTCCGGCGGCAGCGCGGCCACGGGCGGCTCGGGCGGCTCCGGAGGCAGTGCGGCGACAGGTGGATCCGGAGGCTCTGCTGGCACGGGTGGCACCGCCGGAACGGGTGGCACCGCCGGAACGGGTGGCACCGCCGGAACGGGGGGCACGACGCCGTCCCAGGATTTCGAGTCGTGCACGGCTGACTCCCCCGGCAACGCATGCAAGTGCAACCCGTTCGATCCGGACTCTTGCGAACCGGACGAGGTTTGCGCGGTTTGGGTCCGGCCCACCGTCAGCGGCGAAGAGGTGATCGCGCTCGACGGCTCGGACGGGCGTCCCGCGACCGAATGCTTGGGGCCTGGACAGACTCCGGCGGAGCCCCTCGGGACGCCGTGTGGTCTCACCGGAGATGGCCAAGGGAACTTCGTGAGCCCCTGTGATCAGAACGGTTTCTGCGGCGGTGGAAACGTGTGCGACCAGATTTGCAACACCACCAACGCGGCCAGCGTGTGCTCCGGCCCGTGCGCGTTCGACTTTGGAGACATCGACTTCGGCGTCTGCCTTTAGTCCCTCATCAGGCCCACAGGCGAAGGAACCATGCGCAATCGACGACTTGTGACGGCCCTGCTGTGTCTCGCGACCGCGTGTGGAGACGGCGCTGGCGGGGATACCGGCGGAACCGGGGGAACCGCCGGGGCGGGCGGTGGCGTGCCGCCGGTGATCGTGGCGGGGGCCGTTGAGGGGTGCGTCGAAACGCAGGGAGGAAGCGTCGGCTTCGTTCGTACCGCGGAGGACGTCACAGGTACCGCGGTTGCAGATGCCTCCGTCACCGTGACTGGGGTCTCGCAAACCACGACGACGGGGCCGGACGGTTGTTTTCGGCTGGAGGGGGTCCCGGCCGGGCTGGCCGCGCTCGAAGTGGAGGGGGCTTCTCCAGTGCCACTCACGGTGATCGGCGAGGCGACGATCAACGTCGGCGCGACGCCGATTCCGCGATCCGATGCCGTCCTTGCAGCCGAACGGGCATTGGCCGACCGCGGCTTCCCGACGAGCCGTGGCACGTGGATTCTCGCGACTCAGCAGCCCCTGCCCGCAGGCGTGACCGTCGACGACGCGCTCGTGCGGATCGGCGCCGATGACGGCACGCCGTCGCTGCTGACGGTGGGCAGACCAAGTTGGTTCGTTTTCGTCGATCCATTCGCGGGAGCCTTCTTCGCGCACCCGACGCTATTCGTGCTCGTGGACGCCGACACGGGTGCAGCCACGTCGCTCGACGTCTCCGCATGGCCTCACTTGAACGGGCTCGTCTACTACGCAGTCCAGGAAAAGAACGCGAGCTCGCCCGACGCCGTCATGGTGCCACCGCCGGGCGCGCGCCCGGCATTGCAGCCCGAGCTCCCTGCACTCAAGGGGGCAGGCGAAGGCCAAGTGCTCGGGCTCATCATCCAAGGCGATGGCCGGGATGACTTCGCCATCGACCGCGAGAGTTGGACGAAAGCCATCGAGGAAGCGGGCGGGTTTTCGTTGTCCTACACGCCACCCACGGAAGCCGAGGGAAAGGTCATCGATGGAAAGCGGGACATCGTCGGGCTTCTCGAGACGCTCAACGAGGAGTCGGGCCCGGAAGACACACTCGTCGTCGCCATCAACACCCACGGGGAGCGAGACGGAAGAATGAAGCTCGAGCAGGGATTCCCCAAGGACGGCGCGGACCCGTCCAAGGTCAACTACACCATCGACGAGATTCCCTGGGATACCATCAAGGCCAACAGCATCGTGGTCGTCGTCGACACGTGCCACGCCGAGGCGGTGGCCAAGCCCCTCGAAACGCTGTTCAGAGGAGATGCCTTCAAGGACAAGCAGATCACCGTGATCGCGGGAACGTGCGCGAACGAAGTGGGCGGGGCCGAAGGTCGCGACTCGCCGTTTCGGCCTGGGGGCTACGTCACCAACGCGGTGCTCGATCAGCTGGCGGGGGACTACTCTGCACAAACCGCTGCGGCTAAGTTCAACGACATCGCAGAACAAGCGAAGCGAACCAGTAGTGAGGCGGAGCACTGGGGTGACGCCCTCCTCTGGCAGACCGACCCGACCAAGGGGCTTGGCGTCAATCCGAAGCTCCTCCAGTTCAACATCCCGGGCGACTGCTCCGACCCCGATCAAAAGGTGTCATCGGCCCTCGGCGTCGGCGACAACCTCGAGCTCGACGGGGTGGCCGAGAACGTCGACTACCGCGTAAGCGTTGCTCCGACGCTCGGGTCGAGTGCGATTATGGGCACGATGGTGCCGTCGGGTTCCGCGCTGAGCTGTGGAAACGCGGCGTTCGCGACGAGCTTCGGCCCCGACATCACGGGCCCCCAGTTCAACGATTCGACCTATCCCTGCGGCGTCGGTGAGGAAGCCCTCACACTCTGTCAAAACCCTTCGCCGATCCCCGATGGCGACTACATCGTGGTCTTCAACGTGCTGGCGGACGACGTGGTACTCGAGGACCCAACCAACTTCTGGGTCTACGGGTTCGTCTTCGACGCCGACGGCAATCCGGCCAACAACTTTCAACCGCTCCCTGAGTTCCCGAACGACTTCTTTCAGGACACCGATCGCTGGTACCAAGCCCAGTACGCGCCGGGCGCCGGTTGGTCGCTCCGCGTCACCGACGCCACCATCGATCCAGGCGGCTCCATTCCGAGCCAGGCAAGGCTCATCATCGTCGACAACACGCTGGTCTTGGTCGTCCCACGAAGCGAGTTT
>JBCDFZ010000003.1:0-203607 GCA_039177115.1 Myxococcota bacterium | reverse complement strand
GCTTCGCGATGCGCGAACTCTCATGCACGGCACCGAGGAGCTGGTCTCCCTCTGCCACGAACCAGAGCGAGAGCACGACGGGGAAGCCCGAGGGGGTGTTGGCCGCGAGCCGCAGAGGGATGGTCGTGGAGGTCAGGAACCCGCGGACTTCCGCGGGGGACCAAGGCCCTCGGTAGGAGAGGGAAGCAGTCACGACGTCGAGCCCATGCGCCTCAATGAAACGCGGCGCGTCAGCGTCGACCGCTCGAGATGGCGTTCATGATCAACGACACGACAAGCGTGAGCACGATGCTGCCGATGATCGAGATGTGAATCCCGTACCCCATCTCTCCCAAGACGAAGTTCAGGGCCACGAGGATTAGGACGAAGACGATGAGACTTCGAAGGGTTCCAGACATGGGCAGAAGCGTATCACTTCTTCCCGACAGGCTCTCGATCCCCGCACGGGGACTACTGTTTCAGCGCCGACAGCTCCGACGCGAGCCTTGCACGTCGAACCGTGAGGGCATCGTGCAGGATCTGAAAGAGGAGGGATTCCACTTGGGCGAAGAATCCATCTCTCGGCTTGGGGGTCGCGGCGTTCATGAGGGCTCCAGGCGTGTTCGTGCTTTTGATGAGAACAACGCCTGTCCTGGTCAATCTATTTCGCCTGCGAGGACGCTAGTTCACGACTTGGGCGGTGAGTCCGGTGCCTTCGGGCAGCGTGACGTCGCCGCCTCTGCGGAGGAGGCCGAGCCCGTACGTGAGGACGCCTAGCGTGACCGAGCCTTTAACCCGACTCTTGCCTTCGAATCGGACAGGTGAATCGTCCAGCCGAACGACGCGCCCGTCTGAGCCCTTGGTGCTCTTGAACGAGACCTCGATCCAGCCCGGTCGGCCGACGCGCGGGTTCTTGCGCCGCGTGACGTTGGCGATCACTTCCGTGCCTTCTGGCACCACGACCGCGCCAGCCTCGTTGGTGATGTCGCTCAGCACTGCGAAGAACGGCTGTTGCCCGGTCGCGGTCGGCTGGGCCGATTCGCCGGCGCGCGAGGTGATGTCCACCACCGCAACCACCGGAATGTGAGTTCCGGCCGGCACCTCCACGCTCGGGGAGGCCGTTGGGACGGTCGTGGGCTCCGCGGTGCGGACGTTTTTCATGGGAGATCCGCAGCCGACGGCCGGGGTGGCGAACGCCGCGGCGAACAGGAGGACTCCGGCGTGACGGGCCACGCCAGTGCGAAGAAGAATCATGGGGTTTCCTTTCTGCGCCCGTCGCTACGGGCGGCCCCCTGACCCTGGAGCCCTGGGTCGCATGAGACCAACTCAGCTGACGCATGAATACTATGAACAGGATTCATGGATCCAGGAGCGGATGCGCCTGCGACCGGCAGTCTGACTCGACGTCGCCTCCGCGTCCGAGTCTGCTACCGTGGCGGCTTCTCTCGGAGGTAGGAAGTTTGGACCGCGAAATTCGGGTGGGACTCTGTGGCTGTGGCGTCATCGGAGAAGGGCTCGTGACGGCCCTCCTCGATCATGGCGACGTCATTCAGGAGCGCGTCGGCGCACCGGTAAGGTTGACGGCCGTCGCCGACAAGGACTCCGCCAGGCTCGACGTCGTTCGGGGTCGAGCGAAGGGGGTCGACCTGCTCGATGATGCGTTTGCTCTCGCCGAGCGCCAGGACGTCGACGTCGTGGTCGAGCTGATCGGCGGCATCGAAGTGGCCGAACGGCTCGTCCGGACGGCTCTCGACGCCAAGAAGCACGTAGTGACGGCGAACAAGGCGCTCCTTGCCGAACACGGGCCGGCTCTCCTCGCGCGCGCTGCCGAGAACGGCCGCGACCTCTACTTCGAAGCCGCCGTCGCGGGTGCCATTCCCGTCATTCGCGTCATTCGAGAGTCGCTCGCATCGGATCGGATTCGCTCGGTTCGCGGCATCATCAACGGGACCAGCAACTACATACTGTCGAGCATGGCCAATGAGGGCGCGTCGTTTGAGGATGCGCTTTCCGCAGCGCAGGAGGCCGGCTTCGCCGAAGCCGACCCCACCCTCGACATCACGGGGGGCGATGCCGGTCACAAGCTGGCGATCCTCGCGGGCCTGGCGTTCGGTGTTCGGGTGTCTCCGAAAGACTTCGTGACCGAGGGCATCGATCAGGTCGACCCGCTCGACATTCAGTACGCGAGCAACTTCGGGTTCGTCATTCGGCCCCTGGCGGTCGCCGAACGAACCGAGTCCGGCGCGCTCGACCTCCGAGTCCACCCGGCGCTCGTCCCTCACGGAGACCCCTTGGCACACGTAGAAGGGGCGCTGAACGCCGTTGCGATTCACGGTGAGATGGTCGGGCCCAGTTTCCTCTCGGGGCTCGGGGCGGGTGCTCACCCTACGGCGACCAGCGTTGCCGGTGACATCATCGACATCGCTCGAAACGCGCTTGCCGGCGGTGCTGCGCGGAGCTGGGCGCCCGTTTCGGACGAAGGTCACGGGATTCAAGCTCCGGAAGATCTCTCGGCTCGGTACTACCTGCGCTTTTCAGTCCGCGACCAAAGCGGGGTGCTTGCGGCGCTTTCCGGCAAGCTCGGCGACTCGGGGATCTCGATCGAGCAAATGGTGCAGGACGCCGACCCTGGCGACGGAGGCACCGCATCGATCGCGATGATCACGCATCATGCGCACGAGGGAGACGTTCGTCGGTCGCTCGGCGCAATCGACGCGTCGGACCTGACCACGGCACCGACGCGGCTGATTCGCATCGTCGAGTAGGCGATGATAGCCTCGGCCGTCGAGATGGGGCGACCATGACGACCCATCGAGGATTGCGATTCGCGATGGGCGACGAAGAGTTCGGCCTCTAGGCTGGGTGACCGGCTCAAACGACGACGGGCCGCCCCTTGATGGAGGCGGCCCGCTGCCAGGTCACGGTGATGCGTGTTCTATTCGCCCGCGCTGGCGGGCACGGCATCACCGGTGCTGCTCGGGGTCGAGCTCTTGCCCTTGAGCACACCCCAGAACGTCGTGCCTGCACCGAGCCGCCATGCGAACTTGACCGAGGTGTCGCCGCCGCCCGATAGGATACCGGGGCCGAGGTCGAAGAAGAACCAGGGTGCCACTCGGTCGGACGCGTCGATCTCGACACCGAGACGAATCAAGAGCGGAGTCAGGAAGCTGTTGGCGACGTTATCCGAGTTGATCAGCCACGTGAGTGGGATGAACCCGCCGGTCACGACGGTGACACGGTCGTGGACGTCGATCGAGAACGGAGCGGCAACCTCTCCCTTGATGCCGAACGTGAACGAGTTCCCCGCGTTGCCGGCAAGCAGGATGCCCGGCTTCACCAAGATCGCGACGTCGTTGGTCACCTTCGACTTCTCCTTCGTCGCGAGGTGCCATCGCAGAATGCCGCTCACCCCGAGCCCGATCTCGACGAACCGCGTTCCGATGAACGCGCTCGAGGTAACCGCCGCCCAGTTTCCGTAGACCAGTTCGCCTTCGAGGCCCCAGTCCAGGTTGCCGCTACCCTTGTTCCACCATTCGTAGAGGATGCTCGGGTACCCGACGCCTCCGCTGTGGACCATGTTCTCTTCGAGCTTCTTGGCGCCGATCGTGGAGTTCGGCGGACCGGCCAATGCCGGGCTCGCGACCGTCAGTGCGAGCACAAATACCCCAATAGCTTTCATCCCAGCTGCTCCTTCCCCGTTAGGTGGGGCCAAGACTAGAGGACAATCCCAAATCTCGCCAGGCAATATCTGACGCGGAGTTTTCGGTTCCGAAGAGGCTCTTTGTCTTTTGATTTTGGTCAGTTCAACGAGATCAAACGACCGGGCCGGCTGCCTCCATCGATCGGCGGTTCGCCCTCACGCATCGACTTCTCGGTCTGGAGCCGACACGAAAAGCCACAGGAGCAGCACCAGCACGGTGAGCCGCATCCCAGGCTCCGTCGAGCTCCAGCGCTCGGACTGCCACGAGACGAACCACTCGCCACCAAGCGCGTAGAAGCCGAAGAACCAGAGCCCGAGACTCAAAGCCAGGCCGAGCAGGCCGAGACCCTTCGCGCGGTTGAAGGATGCGGGCACGCGAACCCTTCGCAGCAACCGCGCGGCGCCCGCGATGCACAGCAGCGCGATCGCCAGCTCGGTGGCGATGATGAGTCCGTAGGCGATTTGGCGCGCCGTTTCTGATTCGATGGCGCGCCACTTGAGCGTGCTGCCCTCGAACACGGTGTCCATGGCGAGCACGTGAGCAACGAAAGGGAAATTCGAACCCGGGTCAACGATGTTGTCGACCGCGGCGAGCAACACGACGAGTCCGTACACCCCGAGCACGGCGCTCTTCGTCACGCGGGTGATCACGCTTGCCCCCTCGATGACACCGCTTGGTTCCTACGATTGCGCACGGCGCTTCCACTCTAGCAGCGCCGGCGTCTTTCGCCTCGCTGACAGCGCGGTTTCGCAGGGGTGACAATCCAGTGTCGCCTCCGAATGCAGTTGTGGTCGCGGATATGCCGCTGGTAGGTGTCCAATGCCTGTTCGCCCAATCTGCTCGCGATTCGACGGTCGAATCGAAGCAAACGTTCTCTGTTCGCGGAGGCCCGTCCATGTTGAGTTCCCGTCTTCTTTCGTCGTTCATCTGCGCCTGCGCGCTCGCACTCAGCGTTGCGGGCTGCGCGACGACGTCCGAACAACCAACCAGTTCCACAGGTTCACTCTCGCTCGACCTCGAGATCGGCGACGGCGTCACGATCGACTCGGTCGACTGGGAGATTACCGGCGGCAACATGGACCCGATGACCGGGATGATCGACGTCAGCGCCCCCGGGTCCACGGCTTCCGTGGAGGTCTTTGGGCTTCCCCCAACCGACGGGCCCGACTACACCATCATGCTGTCAGCGACGTCGACGGACGGGGAAACGACCTGCAAGGGCTCCGCAGAGTTCGGGGTCGAGGCCGGCGAAGCGACCGACGTCATGGTGATGCTGAACTGCAGGCGTCCGAATCGACTCGGCGCGGTACGGGCCATCGGCAAGTTCAACATCTGCGCAGAGCTCGCGAAGGTCGTGGTGTCCCCGCTTCAGACGTCCGTAGGAAGCACGATCGATCTCGTCTCGGCGGGCATCGACGTCGAGGGCGACGACATCGCCTACCGTTGGACGGGCACGGGCGGCAGCTTCGCCGACCCGGACGCCGCGTCGACGACGTTTACCTGTGAGGAGGAAGGATCGCAGTCGGTCACCATCGAAGTCTCAGACGACGGCTTCGACTACTGCGTAGGCACCTGGACCGTCCCTGTCACGTGCGGCGCAGGTGACCCTCCGGACGATCGCTCGTTCAACCGCATCGCGTCATTCTTGGTCTGTTCGCAGATCGAATCCAGTTGCAACGATGATACGGAAACCGCTTCTGAAATCGTCGCCGCCAGCGCGGACGGGAACACGCTCGTCTACACGGACAGCCCGCTCGAAGCGATCGGGTTCGTCGACATCACCGACCCATCCGCACCTGCGGCGCTCGGCACGGTACTACTCGATGGTGAGCCGACGTCCGTCGCGGTAGCTGGCCCCTACGCGCTCGTAGGCGTCAATACCTCGGAGGACTTCGTGAACACCTCCGGCGAGCTCGAGGTGTTCGACGTTGCCACGCAGTCGAGTCTCCGCAAGATTGATCTCGGCGGTCAGCCAGACGCCGTCGCCGTGAGCCCCGACGGGAACTATGCCGCCATTGCCATCGAGAACGAGCGCGACGAGGACCTCGGCGACGGTGCGCCGCCGCAGCTCCCGCCAGGGTACGTGGTCATCGTCGATCTCTCGGGTGACGTGGCCGATTGGACCACCGCTGAAGTCGACCTCGTCGGCATTGCCGACCTCTTCCCGGAGGACCCGGAGCCGGAATACGTCGACATCAACGCGGACAACGTGGTGGTGGTGACGCTCCAGGAGAACAACCACATCGTGCTGGTCGATGCGATCACTGCAGCCGTCACCGGCGACTTCTCGGCCGGGACCGTGGACCTCGACGGCGTTGACCTCACCGAGGGCGACGACGACATCAACGGGAACCAGTCGATCATTCAGAACGAGTCCCAGGCTGGCATTCCACGCGAACCGGACGGCGTCACCTGGATCGACACCCAGTTCCTCGCCACCGCGGACGAGGGCGACCTCGATGGCGGCAGCCGTGGCTTCACCATCTTCGACACCGACGGGAACGTGGTGTTCACCAGCGGCAACGCTAACGACCAGCTCACGGCCCGTCTCGGGCACTACCCGGATGCGCGGTCGGGCAACAAGGGCAACGAGCCCGAGAACGCCGACTTTGGTCAGTATGGCGACGAGCCGATCCTCATCGTGACGTCGGAGCGCTCGAGCGTGCTTTTCGTCTACGGCGTGAGCGACCCGTCAGCGCCGGAGCTCAAGCAGGTACTGCCGGCCGGCGTGGCCCCGGAGGGCACTCTGGCGCTTCCCTCTCGGAACCTGCTGATCGCCGCCAGCGAGGAAGACAGCCGCGGCGACAAGATTCGCTCCGTGCTCAACATCTACGAGTACAGCGAGGCGGAGCCGACCTACCCGACGCTCGTTTCGACGGATCGGGCAGACGGTTCGCCCATTCCTTGGGCGGCGATGTCGGGCCTCGCGGCCGACGGCTCGGACACGCTCTACGCGATTGAGGACAGCTTCTTCGGCGCGAACCGAGTCTTCGGCATCGACCTGACGACCTCGCCTCCGACGCTCGACACCGAGATCACCATCAGCGACGCGAACGGCGTGTTCGCCAACGTCCCGACGGATGACG
Source organism: Myxococcota bacterium (assembly GCA_039177115.1). GTDB lineage: Bacteria > Myxococcota_A > Polyangia > Polyangiales > Houyiibacteriaceae > SG8-38. The sequence continues at coordinate 196,841 of JBCDFZ010000003.1, read as the reverse complement.
TGGGCGACGACGCCGAGGTGTTCAGCTCCGCCGATCTCGCCGCGCTCATCAACACCGACAACTCGGTCAACATCGATCCGGAGGGCATTTCCGTTGCGAGCGACGGGGGCTTCTGGATCGCGTCGGAAGGCGCGGGCACCATCGGTGACGAAGACCGTCCGATCGCGAGCCTGAACTTCGTCTTCAAGACCGATGCCGCGGGAGTCATCGAAGCCGTCGTTACGCTACCGGACGAACTCAACGCGGCGCAGCTGAGGTTCGGCTTCGAAGGCATCGCGGAGTTCGACGGCGCCGGTTGGGTCGCCTTCCAGCGGCGCTGGCCCCTCGCGGACGACGGAAACGACCCTGGACCCCGGATTGGCCGGTACGATCTCGGCACGGGCACCTGGAGCTTCTTCTTCTACCCACTCGACGCGGTCGAGTCGCAGAACGGCGGCTGGGTCGGGCTCTCCGACCTCACCGCACTCGGGAACGATGAGTTCCTGGTCGTCGAGCGTGACAACCAGGGCGGTCCCGATGCCGCGGTCAAGCGCCTCTACACCTTCAGCGTGGCGGGGCTCGAAGAAGGAGACACCGTCGAGAAGTCGCTCGTGCGCGACCTGCTTGCATCGGGCGACCTCACGGCCACCGGCGGTCTCGCGGCGGAGAAGATCGAAGGCTCCGCGGTCACCGAAGACGGCGACGTCTACATCATCAACGACAACGACGGAGTCGACGACAACTCTGGTGAGACCCAGCTGACGAACCTCGGTCCGATTCTCGGCGACTAGTCAGGTCTTCCGTCCACCCGTGGGATGCTCGATGGACGCGATGTCCACGAGCTCCCACGGTTGACCAGTACAGGTCAAGCCTGCCAGAAGGCTTTGGCGCGACGGAGGCGGCGCCACTGGGGATGCGCTGCAGTGATGCACGTTTTGATGCGAGCGTCGGACCAGTCTTGGACGAGGCGCACGACTTCGGGTTCGAGCCGGCCTGGCCGAAGCGACCATAGGATCTGCCGCGCCACGGTCGCGTCATTCGCAGAGCCCAGGCTGTCTTGGAGCTTGGCCATCAGTTTCAGGTAAGGCTTCACGCGTGGACCGTCCCAGAGGGAGCTGAAGAACTCGGTGGCGTAGCGGGCCTTCTTCCCGTTCTTTCGGAGGGTATGGACGTCTTCGGTTGGGAGCCGGGTGAGCGGGCGCCGTTCGCTCGTGAGTTCGCGGCGGGTCTTGCGGAGCACGGACTTGGCGAACGGCGTCACCGGCTGGTTGAAGACCTTCTTCGGGATCTCGCGCTCGAGGTCGGCGAGCCATTTCTGGAACCGGAGGATGAGGCGCGCATAGCGGCGACTCTTGAGCGCAGCCACTGCCTCTGACGTGGCGCGGCGTCGCTCCTGACGCGCCACGCGACGGAGCTTCTCGATGTGGTCGGCCTGGTCGGGCTCTGCGGCGAGAATGATGGGCAGCGTCTCGTCGAGGAACACGTGCCAGTCGCGGGCGGGCGCGAGCCGCTGCTGAAAAGCGCGGAACTCGCTGTTGAACGCTTTGCGCTTCTCGTACGGGAGCAGGCCTTTGAACGCGCGAAGCGCTGCGCGGATGCGACGCATGGCCACGCGCGTTTGGTGGATCCCCCCAGGGTGCCCTGACAGGACGGGGGCCTGATTCCGAAACAGGTGCTCGAGGGCGCTCGAACAGATCACGCGAAAGGATTCGCCCGCGGTCAGGTCGGCCGTGAGCGTCGGCAGCTTGGCCTTGACCGACCGAGGCCGCAGCGTCGGCCTCGCCAACGCGTAGCCGCGCTGCGCTTTGGTCTGGTGGGTCAGGCGGACATCGAGGCTCTCGCAAACCTCCAGCGCCACGTCGAGCATGCCCGCCGGGTCGCCCGACAGGAGCTCGATTTCGGCTTCGCAGATCGGTTCGGCTTTGCTGTGGCCGTTGTTGTCTACGCGAATCGTGCCTTCGTCGATGGCGAGCCGCATCTTCGCGCCGTTCGACTCGAGACGAATGGTCGTGCGTTCGACTTCGGTCGTGAACACCGAACTGAGCCTCGATTCGCAGCGACGTCGGCGGAGAGATCGAGCCAGGTTCGCATCTTCGATTGAGTTCAGGACCGGGCGGTCGCCCTCGATGGGTGCAGACCATCGACGCTGCTGGTGGAGGCCGAGCGGCCCAGGAACCGGCGCCTTCAACGTCTGTTCGACACGATCGCCGTCCTGACGCAGCTGAAGGGCGAGACCCGCTTTTCGGAGCACGTGATGCGGGGTGTCGAAGTAGGTGCTGGTCAGGTGCTCGTGCGTGCCGCGCCCACGTCGGTGGGGCTTGAGGCCTTTACTGCGCGTGAGCTTTCGTGCGGCTTCCGGCGAAAGCGTGAGTCTCAGTCCAATCGGCTCCTGCACTGCAGCGTCCATCCTGACCCGTTCATTCGGGTCGTCACAGGTTTGACATATAGGCGCCACACTGTTCGACCGCAAATTGAATAATGATCTTCAATCTATAGAGCTGTCGCCCGCGCAGCTCGGTGACAGGTCTAACGGAACAGTGTGAACGCCGTCGTGGTGGTGCCTGCGCGCTCCGTGAGCACCAGCGAGTCGTCCGTGACGAGCATGAACGATGCCGGTGTTTCGACCCCGTCGACGTTGAACTCGATCGTGCCCCTGCCGACTTCGTCGACCGTCACCACGACGAACCCGCTCTCAGCAAACAGCTGACCTCCCTGAGCGTTGACCTCCTCGTACACGAAGGCGCCGTTTTCGAGGAGCTGAAGCCTCGCCTCGACGGCATCGGGCACCCAGTCGAGGACTTCCCCGAGAGACGCAAGCGTTTCGTCGACCGTCACCGATTGATAGGTCCATGTGCCGACGAGCGCGGGAGGCGGCGGGCCGCCCTCGTCGTCGTCGTCGGCTTCATCGGCGCCGTCGCCACAGGCAGTCGAGAGCGTACAAAAGAGAATCAGGGCCGCGAAACGGCTGCGGAACTTCTGCATGACTTCCCTCGGGAGGGATGTACACCCCGCGCGCTTTCGCGTCTACGGGTGACGCGCGCCGCTGAGCGATGCGGGAGCGTTCTCCGACGTAATGCGCGAGAGATGATGCTGGACCCCGTCGAGACCGCGCTGCCGGAACGCTACATAGCCGTCGGGGCGGACGAGATAGACCGTTGGAACCTGCGCCTCGTACCGAGCGTGCATCGACCCATCCGGATCGAGCAACGCGGCGACACCCGCGCGTGCTGCTGGTGACCGGGTGGTGACGAGGTACGGCTCGACCCAGGGATAGGCCGACAGAGCGGCCGTGGCTTGGAACGCGTCGGCCGGGTCGAGGTCTCCAATGAACGCAAAGAGGTGGTAGCCGGGAGTCCCGAGCACCTGAAAGACGCTCGTCGGTCGTCCGTCGATGGACAGCCCGTCGACGTTGGGTGCACCTTCACCTGCGCTCGGACCGCGTGTGAAGCCTTCGCCGTCCTCGCACAGCGGGCTTTCGGCGTAGTCGAGGTCGAGCTCCTGTAGCTCGCGAGCCGCGGCGATGCGGTCACTCTCGGGGACGAACATGTGGCCCAACAAGCGCTCGCGATCCTTGGCGGACAGCCCCGGGAAGGCTTCGAGGGTCTCGGTCATCTTCTGTGTCATCGTCACGACCTGCGCTCCGACGAGCCTTCGTTCGGCGTCGTAGCTGTCGAGCCACCACTGCGGCGCGACCCCTTTCATCACGAGCGCAAGCTTCCACGCGAGGTTGTAGGCGTCTTGGATGCCGGTGTTCATCCCCTGCCCCGCCATCAGGCTATGGACATGCGCCGCGTCGCCCGCGAGAAACGTGCGACCTTGCCGGTAGTGGGGAGCGAGCCGGTAGTGGATGCGAAAGTACGCAAGCCAGCGTGGGTCCGACACTCGAAGCCCGGAGACTCCGCGCACGTCGAGCATCCGCTGTAGGTCGCCGAGCGTCGGCGGTTTCTCCGCGGGGTGTCCCGGCGGCGCAGTCGCGCACACGAGCCGGCGTTGTCCAGGGAGCGTACTAAAGATGAAGTAGTCCCCATCGTCGTGGAGAAACACGTACCCCTCGTGCTCATTCAGCGGGCCGTCGACGACTACGTCGCCAAGCAGGTACGGGTAGGGATCCGTTTCACCGGGAAACGCGCAGCCTGTGAGGTGGCGGACTGCGCTATGCGCGCCATCGCAACCGACGAGCCACGGGGTCTCGAAGGTTTCCGATCGACCCCCGGAGTGCTCGATCGTCGCCACCACCCGATCGCTCTGCGGGTCGAGGTTGCGCAGCGCGACGCTCCGTTCGACTCGTACCCCGAGCTTTCGAAGGTGGGCTTCGAGCACCGCCTCGGTGGTGGCCTGCGACTGCGACATTCCGTAGGGGAACGGCGATTCGACCGGCGCGTGTCGGAGTTCGCCGGCGAGGCTTCCCTGCGCGTAGATCCGGATCCCGTGTTCGGCGATGGAGCCCTGCGTGGCCGCCTCGTCGATTCCGAGGGTGCGAAAAATCTCGAGCGTGCGCGAGTGAAGAAGGTTGGCGCGTACGTGGGGGTCGATTCCTGGCGACTCGTCGACGATTCGAACCGGGATCCCGTAGCGGGCCAGCTCCGAGGCCATCATGAGTCCCGTCGTACGGGCTCCCACGACCAGCACGGGTGCATCGACCTCAGGCATCTCGGGTCACTGTAAGGGATCCCACATTGGTGCGCGACCGTTCCGCGAAGGCGTAGCGAGGGCACCGAAGCTCTTGCAATACTAACGGGTGGCCCTCGGGGAGGGTCGGGGGGTGGCGTATGCGTTTGGCTGTTTCGAAGCGCGGTTTGGTTTCTTTCTTGTTCTGTCTTCTCTTCGCCGGGTGCGGTGACGATGCTGTCGGCTCCCCGGGTGGTTCGGGCGGCAGCGCGGGAACGGGCGGCGCGGAAGCCACCGGCGGTGCCGGCGGGACCGGGGCCTCGGGCGGCAATGGCGGCGACGGCGGAGCGGGCGGCTCCCCTTCTGGGTTCTGCGGTGACGGCATCGTCGATGCGGACGAACCCTGCGACGACGGGACGAACGACGGCGGCGAAGGTGAGTGCCTATCCGGCTGTACGGGAATCCAACTGTGTGGCGACGGTACCACGGAGGGCACCGAGATCTGCGACGACGGCCAAAACAACGGTAACGGGTCCATGGCCTGCACGGCAGGATGTCTCGCGCCCGCGACCTGTGGGAACGGCACCCTCGAAAGTCCCGAGACCTGCGACGACGGCGTGAACGACGGTGGGGAAGGTGAGTGTCTCGCCGGCTGCATCGGTCTCCAAGACTGCGGTGACGGTACCGCGAACGGCACCGAGGTCTGCGACGACGGTGTGAATGACGGCGGTAACGGGGAGTGTCTCCCAGGCTGCGGGGGGTTCCAGTCGTGCGGTGATGGGGCGGTCCAAGGGACCGAGGTCTGCGACGACGGGGCAAACGATGGTGGCGACGCCGAATGTCTGGCCGACTGCGCTGGCGTCCAGCTCTGTGGCGACGGCGCAGCGAACGGGACCGAAGTCTGCGACGACGGGACGAACGATGGCGGCGAGGGCGAGTGTCTTGCTGGCTGTGCGGGCTTTCAGATTTGCGGCGATGGCGCGACCGAGGGCACCGAGGCGTGCGACGACGGGGCGAACGACGGAACGGGTCCTCTTGGCTGCACGACGAACTGCGGTCCGCCCGCAAACTGCGGAAACGGCTCGGTCGAGCCGCCCGAGCTGTGCGACGACGGCATGAACGACGGCGGTGAGGGCGAGTGCCTTGCTGGCTGCGGGGGCCTCCAGTTCTGCGGTGACGACACGACCAACGGTACGGAGGTCTGTGACGACGGAGCGAACGACGGGGGCAACGGCGGGTGCCTTCCCGGGTGCGGCGGCGTTCAGGCGTGCGGCGACGGCGCTGCGAACGGGACCGAGGTCTGCGACGACGGCGTCAATAACGGCGGTGAAGGAGAGTGTCTTCCGGGCTGTGGGGGGCTTCAGAGCTGCGGCGACGGAAGCATCGAGGGAACCGAGTCCTGCGACGGGGACAGCGTGAACTGCACCACGCTGCCTGGAGGTTTCGCTGGAGGAACTGCGAGCTGCAACGGCAGCTGCACTTCCTACGACACGTCGACCTGCAGCCTTCCGCCGGGAACTTGCACGGTGCTCTACGACCTCAACGCGACGTTCCAGATCACCAACACACCGTTCAGCGCGGGCAACGCAACCAACGGCAACCTCGACGGTCTGCTCGTCCTCGAGTTCACGGACGACGGCGCCAACAACATCGTCGATGGGGAAGTCAATGTGCTGCATTACTGGACCTACAACGACTTCGTCGTCGGTGGCCTCGTGACGGTGACAACGAAGGTTCACGGGTTCACGCCAAGCTGCAACGGCGAAACCAGTCCGTCCTGGCGAATCGACACCGACACCGGATACCCAACGGTGTGCGCCTACACGGGCAACACTACCCCGGTGGCATCGGGAACGCTCGACATGGACAATGATCGCATCGACTGGGATTCGTGCGACGCAGCAAGTGACTACTGGTCGAGTTCCGAAAGTGGGAACGCCTCGTATCAGCCGGGCGACTCGAGCAGCGGAGACGGCTGCCTCTCGGGCATCGTCTCAGTGGGGAACGTCGCTTGCTCGGGCGGGCTCTGCAGCCTTGGAGGCCTCGACGAAGGCAACAACCCTCAGTTTGCCACGTGGACGCAGCCGATGATCAACGGCACCGAGGCGACTGGACAAAACCGCGTGACCGTTTCGAACGACGCGAGTGTGAGCACCGTCAGTACCCCGACCGGTGCGTCGGGCGGCGCTCAGTCGCACAACGTGCCGAACGACACCTCGAGTCGCACTTGGGTGAGCTGGACCGGGACTCGCAGCGCAGGGAGCGCGTACACCACGTGCAACTGACGGGCAGGGCTCAGCGCGGCAGGTCGCGAAAGAGCCCGAAGCTGGCAAACACCAGGACCACGGCGATCGCGAGCGCGACCACGAGACCGAGCGCGCCGAGGTAGAAGAAAGGGAGAACCAGCCCGCGCTGGGCTCTCGTCATCAGGCCGTGGTGCTCGAACGAGCGAGCGTACCATCGCGGCGGGACCGTGCCGTTTCGTTTCAGTGAGGCGTACAAACCCGCGAAGTAGAGAACCTCCGCGACCACTGCCCCGGCACCGAGTGCCGTCATCAGCAGCCACGCTCCCTGGTACACCTCGGGTTGACCGACGAACGCGATTGCGTATGCCAGCCCAACGAGTGCCAAGAAGACCAAGGCCACGGTAGTGAGCTCACGCACCGAGCCGTTCCCGTATCACAAGTGCGGAGCAAGGAGAACATGGCAATGAAGACGCTACGTACGCCCGACGAGTGTTTCGAGAATCTTCCCGGGTATCCGTTCGCACCGAACTACATGGATGTGTCGGTCGAAGGCGATGCCGATACCGCGCTGCGCGTTCACTACCTCGACGAGGGGCCTCGCGATGCCCCGCCGGTCCTGCTCATGCACGGCGAGCCCTCTTGGAGCTACCTCTACCGCAAGATGATTCCGATCCTCGTCGATGCGGGGTTCCGTGCCCTCGCCCCAGACCTCGTCGGGTTCGGCAAGTCTGACAAGCCCGTCGAGCGGTCCGACTACACCTACGCGCGCCATGTAGGTTGGATGCGAAGCTGGTTCGATCAGCTCGGCCTCGACGGTGTCACGCTCGTCTGCCAGGACTGGGGGGGCCTCATCGGTCTAAGGTTGGTTGCGGGTACGCCCGAGCGGTTCGCGCGAGTCATCACGGCCAACACGATGATGCCCACCGGCGACATGGACCCCGGCAAAGCGTTCAAAAAGTGGCGTGCGTTCTCGCAGGAGGTGCCCGTGTTCCCCGTGGGTGAGATCCTCCAGCGCTCGACCACGACGGACCTTTCGGCTGAGGTGATCGCCGCCTACGATGCGCCGTTTCCAAGCGAAGAATACAAAGCGGGCGCGCGGATCTTTCCGGTGCTCGTTCCGATTACGCCCGACGACCCAGCCGCGCAGCCCAATCGAGACGCTTGGAAGGTGCTCCAGAAGTTCGAAAAGCCCTGGCTCTGTGCGTTCAGCGACCAGGATCCGATCACGCGAGGCGCCGACATGTTCATCAAGGCCGTAGTGCCGGGGTGCAAGGGACAGCCGCACACCACCATCGAAGGCGGCGGACACTTTTTGCAGGAAGACCGTGGCGAAGAGCTGGCGCGGGTGACCGTCGACTTCATCAAATCGACGAGATGACGTTCAATAGCCGCCCCCTCGCTGAAACCGTTTCCATGCGCTGCAGGGCGAACCGTAGCGCTTGTCGATATAGCTGAGGCCCCAGGCGATCTGGGGCCACGGGTTCTTTCGGTAGCTCACGCCGTAGCGCTGTCCCGTCGCTTTCATTTTGTTGCAGGGATACGACTGGGGAACACCGCAGGCCCCGGTTCGCTTGTTCACCGCGCGGTGGTTCCAGCGACTCTCCCGAAACCACAGCTGCTCGAGGCAGTTGCGCTGGTTCTGCCGATTCCACTGCGGGTAGTCCTCACGAATCAGGGCCCACGCGATCTCTTTGTTCTCGGCAGGCGTGTTGTCGGCGGCGGCGCGGAGCGCAGCGGCTGATGGCCCCGCTTTCGCGTCTACCGCCGTTTCGGTCGCACCGTCTCGGCTGCACCCCATCGTCGCAGCCGCGAGGGCCGCTACGACCCAAGGCGTCCAAGTGAGGGTGGTCGTCGGGCGCATGGACGCACGGAGGGTAGGTTGCGAGGCGGGGGTTCGCACCCGCTTTCCGCTTCGCCGGCTGAACCACGAGAGGCATCGCCAGCGAAATCGCGTTAGAGTGGCTCAGATGGAGTCGAATCTCGCGGCGCAACTAGCGAAGCGCCACGGTGTTCCCACCGTCGACCTTCGGGGTTTCACCTTTCTCGACCTAGATGAACCCCGGTTCGTCCGGATGATCGTCGAGGAGTCGAGGGCGGGTCGCGGAGGCTGGGTGGTGACGCCCAATGCCGACATCGTTCGTTTGGCGGATCAGAACCCCGACATTTACACGATGGTGCAATCCGCCGATGCCCTCATTGCGGACGGGATGCCGCTGGTTTGGGCGACTCGCCTCCAAGGAACCCCGCTCAGCGGACGGGTTTGCGGTTCCGATCTGACGCTCAGCCTGCCTGTCGCGGCCGCGGAAGCCGGGCTGTCGATCTATCTACTCGGTGGGGCCGGTGATACGGGTGCCGAGACCGCGAGGATCCTGTGCGAACGCAGTCCGAATCTCGAGGTTGCCGGGACCTATTCGCCTCCGTTCGGATTCGAATCCAACCCCGACGAGATCGACGCGATGTTCTCACGCATTGCCGAGGCCGAACCCGATGTCGTTTTCGTCGCGCTCGGATTCCCGAAAGCGGAGCGACTAATCCAGCGTCTGCGCGCTGCTCGCCCCACGGCGTGGTGGCTCGGTGTCGGGGCGGCTTTCGATTTCATCTCCGGCCGCTACACGCGTGCCCCCGTCTGGGCCCAGCGCGCGGGCCTCGAATGGTTGTTCCGGCTCCAACAAGACCCGGAGCGCTTGGTCGATCGCTACATTCGCCGAGACCTGCCGTTTGTCGCACGCTTGTTTCTTGGCGCGCTACGCCAACGCATTGCAAAGCCCTGAGTCGTCACGAGTCGACAAGAGGGCGAGTTCTGCCACATTCAGGTCGCTTTGGGCGGCCAGAAACGACAGAGAATCACCGATGACCTTGCGTGAAACGCACCTTGCGCGGATGCGCAGCCGGAGCTTCGACACCCTCGTCGTCGGCGGCGGAATCAACGGGGCCGTCACGGCGGCCTCGCTCGCCGGTCGAGGAGCATCGGTCGCGCTGATCGATCGGGGAGACTTCGCCAACTTCACCAGCGAGTCGTCATCGAACCTCGTCTGGGGTGGTTTCAAGTACCTCGAAACCTACGAGCTCTATCTCGTATGGAAGCTCTGCCGCTCCCGAAACCGGCTGTTTCGCGCGTACCCCGACAACATCAAGCAAATCGGGTTCTACGCCGCGCTCGACCGAAAGGGCCCGTACCCTCCGTGGTTTGCCGCGCTCGGGGCACTTGCGTACTGGATCATCGGGCTCTTCGGCACGCACGCGCCGCGTCTCCTCGGCCGGCGAAAGATCGAAACGGAGGAGCCCGCCATCGACACAGAGAAGGTGCGCGGCGGGATCGAGTACTACGACGGCCTTCTCATCGACAACGACGCGCGTTTCGTCTTTTCGTTCGTGCGATCCGCGATCGAAGCGGGCGCCACGGTCGCCAACTACGTCGAGCTCGTTTCCGCAGTGCGTGACGGCGACCTCTGGAAAGCGCGTCTTCGGGACGTCGACAGCGGTGAAGAGTTCACGACGACCGCACGAACGCTCGTCAACGCGACAGGTCCGTTCGTAGACGGTTTGAACCGCGATTGGGAGCTCAAGACCGAACATCGCATCGTGTACTCGAAGGGAATCCATCTGGTGGTCCGACGTTTGACGACGACTCGCCACCACAAGGTGCTTGCTTTCTTCGACGACACGGAGCGTCTCTTCTACGTGATTCCCATGGGCAGGCGCTCGGTTATCGGGACGACCGACACGCGAGTCGATACGCCGTACACCGAGGTGACCGAGGAAGACATCGACTTCCTCACCACACAGATCAACGAACGCATGGACCTCGAGAAGCCGCTCACCAAGGACGACGTGATCGCGGCGCGGTGCGGTGTTCGCCCGCTCGTCGTGCACTCCGAGGGCAGCGACCAAGCGGAGGTCGACTGGACCAAGCTCAGCCGAAAACACGCCGTGGAGGTCGACACCGACAGCAAAGTGGTGACCATCTTCGGAGGGAAGCTCACCGACTGCCTCAACGTAGGGGAGGAGGTCGCCCGCGAGATCGAGCATCTCGGCATCCCGCTCGAGGAGGACCTCGGCAACTGGTACGGCGAACCCGCCGCTGCGACACGGAAAGAGTTTTATCGCCAGGCACGGCTGATGCGGCTAGACGAGTATCGAGCCAAGCCGGACACGGAACCGTTGACGGATAGGCTCTGGCGAAGGTATGGCCGTCGTGCGTTCGCGATGCTCGAAGAGATTCGTCGAAACCCAGCCATGGCGGAGGACATCATGGGCTCGGCAGACTACATCCGAGCCGAGCTTCATTCTGCGGCCGAGTCCGAGATGATCACCAAACTCGAAGACTTCATGCGCCGGCGCTCCAAGATCGAGTTGGTGGTGCGCGACGAACGGATTCGGAACTCTCCCGGGCTGAGAGAGGTCGCCGAGATCTTGTTCGGGAAAGACGCCGATCGCCGACTGGCCGAGTACTTCGGTTCCGAGTTATCTGAGCTCCCGGTAACCACGGCTTCGCACGGATGAGCGAAGAGGCCCCACGGGATGCGATAGGCGGCCTGAGCCGGAGCTTCGAAGCGTTCGCTTCTTGGTCTTACGATCATCGATGGATCGTGCTGGTCGCGAGTTTCGTCGTCTGGGGTATCGGTGGCTACTTCGCGTACGGGGCGCGCGTCGACAACAGCTTCGAGGCCTTTTTCGATACCGACGACCCGACCTACCTGTCGTACCAGCAGTTCCGCGAGGACTTCGAGTCGGACGAGATCGCCTACATCGTCTACCGCGCGAAGGAGGGCCCGTGGGATCTCGATCTCATGTCGAAGATCGAAGAGCTCACCGACGCGCTCGACGCGGAGGTCCCGTTCGTCAAAGAGGTGACGAGCCTTTCGAACGCCGAGTTCATGGAAGGGGCGCCTCCGGACGACATCATCGTCTACGACCTCTTGGCAGATTTCCCCGGGAACCAAGAAGAGCTGCACGTCATTCGCGATAAGGTCATGAAGAAGCCGTTCTACGTCGACGGCTTGGTCAGCAAAGACGCCAAGCTCGGTGCCATCATCGTCGACATGAGCCGCTCGGCAATCGGGTCGATCGACGAGATCCGGTTCGACCCCGAGGGCGGCGATGGGCTCGGGAACCTCTACCCCCAGGTGAGCTTCGACAAAATCGAGGAGATCCTCGCACGCCCCGAGTACTCGGGGATTGACTTCTTTCACTCGGGCGACGTCGCCATCAACGCCACCTACAACCGCGTGTTCGTGGAAGAGGACCTTCCGCTACTTCTGTCGTTGGTGATGCTCGTCATCGCGCTGAGCCTTGCGATCGTGTTTCGTCGGGTGGTTGCGGTGGTCGGGCCCTTCATGGTGGTCGCGTTCGCGACCGCGGTCTCTTTGGCCGTGATCGGCGCGATGGGTTGGCGCATCGATTTCATGTTTGGCCTCATGCCCACGCTTCTCATCACCGTGGGCATCGCCGACTCGGTGCACATCTTATCGGAGTTCACCATCTACCGAAGACGGCTTGGCAACCGGCGTGAAGCGATTCGACGCACGCTTTACCTGGTGGGGCCTCCATGCCTGCTGACGAGCCTCACGACGGCGGCGGGGTTTCTGTCGCTGTCGTTCTCGCCTGTGAAGTCGGTGGCCCATCTCGCGCTCTACAGCGCCGCCGGCGTGATCGCCGCATTCCTCGCCTCCGTGTCGATCCTGGTCGCGTTCCTGTCGTTCGGACGGGATGAGTCGACCGGGGAATCGGACGAACAGAACGTTGCGCGCGCCAAAGGAAGTTCCCGGTTCGTATCCGTGCTCCGGGGATTGGCTTCGTTCGTCATTCGGTTCCGCACCCCCGTCCTTGTCGCGTTCGGGTTTACCTTCATCGCTTCGGTTTGGGGGATGTTTCGCCTTCACGTCGATTCGAACTTTCTCACCGAGTTTTCGGAGAGAGTTCCGGTGCGACAGACGACGATGTACGTCGACGATCACATGTCGGGGACGTGGTCTTTCATCTATCTCTTCGACAGCGGTGAGCCGGATGGCATCAAGAACCCAGAGGTTTTGCGGGAGATCGAGCGCGTCCAACGAGAGGCCGAGAAGCAGGACCTGGTCACCAAGACCTACTCGGTCGTCGACCTCATCAAAGACATCAACCAGAGCTTTCACAACGGCGATCCCGCCTACTATCGAATCCCCGACAGTCGCGAGCTCATCGCGCAGTACCTGCTGGTGTACGAGCTCTCTGGAGGCGAAGAGGTCAAGGACTACGTCTCGATGGACTATGCGCGCGCGACGCTCGAGCTTCGCTGCAAGCAGGCCGAGACGAGCCGTATTCAGGGCATCGTCGACAACATCGACAGCTATCTAGACTCCGTCCCCCTCGAAGCCGCAACCACCACGAAAACCGGGGTAGGCGCGCTCTGGCTCAAGTTCGTCGACTACATCACGTGGAGCCAGGTGCAGGGCGCGCTGCTGGCCCTCTCCGTGGTCAGCCTGATGATGATCGTCGTCTTCCGTTCGGTGAAGATCGGCTTGATTTCGATGGTTCCAAACCTCTCTCCGGTGCTGCTGATCCTCGGTGGGATGGGCTGGACCGGGACACCGCTCGATTACTATCGGCTCCTGATCGCCCCCATCGCGATCGGGATTGCCGTAGACGACACGATCCACCTCGTGACTCGCTATCACCACGAGTTCTTGAGGCTGCGCGACTACGAGAAGGCACTCTACGCATCGATGGAGGACGTGGGACGTGCGCTGTTCGTGACATCGGCCATTCTCGTCGTCGGCTTCCTGATGAATCTGTTTTCGCTCATGGACAGCCAGAAAAGCTTCGGCCTCTTGCTGGCCATCGCGATCGGAACCGCGCTCCTCGCTGACTTTTTACTGATGCCGGCGCTGATTCTCTGGCTGAAGCCGTTCGGGCCCGAGTCGGGTGGCGGAAAGGTCGTCGTCGAAGCGCGCGCCCCGGTCGACGGCGGCGTGACCACCACGACTGCGTAGTGTTCGCGATCCGGTCGCGGGTTGAATTAGTGAGCCATCTCACACTGGACACCGGCCGGAATAGTCCCCATCGATCGAGGGTTCCAATGCACACGATGCGAGTGCCCTCACCAACGCACGCCGACCTGCCGAGACCGATGGATCCGGATACCGAACTCGCATGCGCCGCGCGGACACCGAGCGGTCGTCCGACTTCGGCGTACGCCATCGCTGATGAAGTCATCGATGTCGACGCAGCGATGGCCGAGGACGTTTCGCTCGACGTCGAAACTCGCAAACTGGTGCTGCGTCTCTACGCCCGACTCGCCGTGATGTGCGACCACGAAGCGCTCGGTGTGCCTGCCGGAACGGACCGGGACACGCTTCGTCGCGCATATTTCGATTGGTCGAAGCGGCTTCACCCCGACGCCCATCACGGCAGGCCCCTCGGCTCCTATCGCCGACGCATGGAGCGCATTTTTGGCCGTATTTCGCAGGCCTACTGTGCGCTTTGCGACGGAAGACCGAACGACCACGTGAGACGACCGTGCGGGACCACGCGACTCGCGCTCGGTCGCGGGATTCCGGTTCTTCGTTTGCATGGAGACCCAGCGCCCCGCTCAATCTCGCGCAGTGCGTAGCGGGTGGATCTGCACCGGGACGTCACTTCCGCGCGCATCACGGACGACGGCAATCAGCCCCTCCTCGAACTCGGCGTCGAGCCGGTCGTCGCTCGCCAAGATGATCGTGATCCCGAGTTCAGGTTCGACGCTCGTACGCCCCATGGTCACCACCTCGACGTTTGGGGCTTCGGCGACGTACGCGCGTACCGCGTTTCGGACGGCCGGCGCGACGGGATACGTGAGTGGTCGCGCTTGCCCACGCTGGGCTTCACTCATCATGTTGAGAAGGAGCGGCGCGACGAGCAGCATCGCGCCCATGATGAGTAGAATGACCGCGCGCCGCGCCCATGGGTGACCGCGTTCTGCCGTGCCGGGCACGCGAACGCCGAGCATTCGAAATACCAGTGCAGCGCCGAGAATGATCGCGATGATGTTGGTGACCAAGAGAATCGCGGCGTCTGCGGCGATGAGAGGGCGCTCCGTCGTGAGTGCCAAGCCGACCACCGCCAGGGGCGGTACGAGCGCGGCGGCAATCGCGACACCAGCAAGCGTTGCGGCGACGTTGGGACGCCCTTGCGCGTAGGCCGCGGCCATGCCCGAGGCGAACGCGATTCCAAGATCGAAGAGGTCGGGGTTGCCGCGGGCCTCGATCTCGAGTGACGGCTCGTAACCCGGGTTCAGCAAGCCAACGAACAGCGCGATGAGGAAGCCCATGACGACGCCGAAGGCGACCGCGCCCACCGAGTTGCGGAAAAGCTCGATGTTGCTCTGCGTCACGGCGAGCCCCGCGCCGAGAAGCGGCCCCATCAGCGGAGCAACCAGCATTGCGCCGATGACGACGGCGGTCGATCCCTGCATCAGCCCGAGCGATGCGAGCACCGCGGCCAACGCCATCATCACCACGTAGTCCGCATCGAGATGGCTCGAGGTACGCACTCTCTCGGTGAGCGCGCCGCGATCCTCACGGTCTAGAAGCGGGAACTTCAGCACCCGATGCAGGAACGTTCCAGGACTGGCGTCTTGAGCTTCGGTGGTCATGCCGGAAGCCTAGAGCCGTCCATCGCGGCATACCCCGCCAAAATGGGTCGAAAGAGGCGCCTCCCATCGGCCGTTGACGGCGCTCCTTGCATACCCCTACCATCGCCGCGCTGTGGTGTTTCGGCGTGCGTTCGCGGGTGCGTTGGTTGCGGGGATTGCGCTTGGTGCGACTCTCTCGGCGTTCGGATGCGACTCCTGCGAGTCGCGCGGGTCCGTTCCCCCAGGGATGTTGAGTGCAGAGGCAGCAGAGGCGAGCGCGACCAAGGCCTATATGTGGGGCTGGCCGATGGCGAACATGCTGACCCGAAATCATCGCGTGCGCTTGGTCCCGAAGCCGGGCCATCTGATGGGTATCGCCCCCGTCGCGCCGATCGGGCGTGCGGCGATGTTGGCGGACTACATCAAACCCGACCAGAAGTTCGTTGCGTGTCCCAATCAAGACGTCGTGTACGGATTCGGCATGATGGAGCTCGATCAGAGTCCCGTCGTCATCCAGGTTCCCGACTTCGGAGACCGCTACTGGGTTTATGCGATTTACGACGCGCGCACCGATCAGATCGCGCGCATCGGGCGGCAGCACGGTACGAAGAAGGGGCACTACCTGGTGGTGGGACCCGACTGGGATGGCGAGGTTCCCGAGGGCATCGCCGCCGTGTTCCGATCGCCGACCAACCTCACCGTGATGATCCCGCGACTCTTCATGAACGACAGCGCAGAAGATCGCGCCGCGGTACAGCCTCTGATCAACCAGATCGCCGCATACCCCCGGAGCGAGTTCGACGGCTCCTGGGTCACGACCGACTGGCAGAATGCTCCCCGTATTCCGTATCTGCTCGGGCTCATCAAACGGGGACCGCCGGTTTGGGTCGAACCCAAGAAGTTTCTCGATCAGCTCGCCGAGATTCTCGACCGGGTCCCTCCGCTACCGGGGGAAGAGCCGCTCTACGACGAGTTCCGGACCCTGATTGCCGCGGCCAAACAAGATCGAGCGACGCGGCGGGCCGTCATCAAAACGTTCGAAGACATGCAGACGAACGTCATCGACGGGTTCCTCGCCTGGAGCAAGAACGGCGAGCCCGCGGGCCGAGGATGGCACCGTTCTTTCGACAGCGCGGCGTGGGGGACCGGCTACCGGAACCGAACGGCTAGCGCCCGCTCCAATATTTTCGAGAACGTCCAGGAAGAGACTCGCTACTACTACACCGACAACGACACCGACGGAAATCCGCTCGACGGGAACCACCAGTACGTCGTGACGTTCGCTCCTGGGGAACTCCCTCCGGTCGACGGTTTCTGGTCGATGACCCTCTACAACACCGATCACTTCTTTCACGAGAACCCCCTCAACCGGTACTCCCTCGGCACGAAGAACCAAACGCTCTACGGCAGCGATGGGCTGCTGAGAATCTACGTTGGCGCCGAGTCGCCGGGTCCCGGTCTCGAGTCCAACTGGCTCCCGGCGCCCAAAGGGGCGTTTTCACTCTACATCCGGGCGTACTGGGGGCGAGCGCCCATTCTCGACGGGACTTGGGTACCGCCCGTCATCGAAAAACGCTGACGCCCTCTCCGCTACCAGATGAAGCTCACGCCGAGGAACACGGCTTTCGAGCCGCGACTCACCCAGGGCGCCCACTTCGAGTCGGGCAAGAAGAACCGGTAGACGTCGAGCGCACTCGGAATGAGCACCATTAGCGCGACCCAGTTGGGGTTGAGCTGTGCTGCGTTGGCCATGCCCTGGATGTCGCCGATGTCATCTACCTGGAACCAGGTCGAGAGCGAATAGCCGATCGAGAGCGAGAGGTTGAAGAATAGAAGCCCCTTTTGAAACGGCGAACGATGATGCTGGAGATTCGGGTCGAGCGACAGCAGAACCTCGTTGATGACGTGCTGTACGTTGAAGCCTGCCGCGGTGATCAAGTAGACACCGGTCCGACCCCCTTTGAACTCCTCTCCGGTCGACTGCTTGAAGCACCCGTCGTCATTGCAGCTCACACCCGAAGAGATCCGAAAAAACGGAACAAACCCTGCGTACCGCAGCCCTTCGAAGTTCGGGACGTTCCCATAGGCGAAGTTCATCAGGATGTGCCCCATCTCGTGGCCGATGAACCCTACGACGAGCCCCGCCGTCCCGAGGCCGATGCCCTTCCATCGGTCGCGTCGCGTGTCGTTCTGAGCCCACGGACGCCGATACATTGGCTTCTCGGCGTTCTTCTGTTTGATCTTCTTCCGCTTCTTGGGCGCGGGCTCGAATGCCGGGACGTAGTCGATCGACACTTGGCCGTCTGTGACGACGGGGATGTCCTCCGCGTGGGCGACGGGCTGCGGGGCAGAGAGCCAGCAAATGGTCCAAAGCAGCCACGCACAAAACGTGGATCTGCGCTTCGCGGCACGAAACGGTCGATCGGTGCGTCGACTTGGCTGACGGGGCTGAAGCTGCATGCGGGGTCTGGCGCTGCCGGCTCAACCGCCGCGAACACCGATTTCTGAGGCCCCAGAGTGCATCAGAACCCCCTCTCCGCGCAATGCGGCGCGAGGCGAATTCACAGAAATCGTCGAGCAGACTCCGAACCTGGCGGCGGAGTCTACTCCGACGGATTCGCGCCGACCGGCGCCCAGTCGCACGTTGACGACGCCCGACGCCTGCGCGACAACCTGCCGAGGTTTTGTGAGCTCGGGAGTAGGGCAAAGCGCCGACAGTAGGGCCTTCCTGCAACATCGCGTCTCCGTCTTTGGGCTGACGGTTTCGGTGATCTTGTCCTTGGCGTTGCTGAGTCGGGTCATCCTCGGTGCGATGTTCGGGTACCTCGAAGGGGAGCTCGGCCACGTTTCGTTCTGGGCGCACGTCGCCGCCCTCTTCCCGGTTGCCGCGGTTTACCTAATCTGCCGGTCCCGCCCCCTTCCGACGTCGACCATCCAGATCGTCGAGGGCGTAGGTCTCGTGCTGACGAGCATTGGCCTGATCGTGATGGGCGCCAACATTCCGGCGGCCGCGGGGGCCGCCACCACCACGGCGTACTCACTTTCCTTTGGGCTGATCGCTCGCGCGATCTTCGTGCCGAGCACCGCTCGCCATACCGCGTGGCTCGGCTTCGCGATAGGAGTTCCGCTCGTCGTCGCCGTCTACCTGAATTTCTTGTCCGTCGACCTCGACGTCTGGAACCGGCTGGGGTTCTTCCGGACGATTCAGAACGAAGCTTCTTTAGCCCGCAGCCAGTCGATTCAGATCGGCGTAGCCTGGGCGCTCACCACGCTCCTTGCGACCTGGGCCACCCACGTGATCTACGGCCTTCGCAAGGACGTCCGCGATGCCAAGAAGCTAGGGCAGTACGTCCTCGAAGCGAAGCTGGGGGAGGGCGGTATGGGCACTGTGTACCGCGCGCAGCACGGTCTTCTCAAGCGGCCCACGGCCATCAAGCTGCTCAGCTCCGACCGCAACTCGAACGAAGACGTCGACAGATTCCGGCGCGAAGTTCAGATGACCGCCAAGCTCAAGCACCCCAATACCGTAACGATCTACGACTACGGCCAGACGGATGCCGGGGAGCTCTACTACGCGATGGAGCTTCTCGACGGCATGACGCTCCAGGAGATCGTGATGGCCGATGGCCCCCTTCCCGAGTCACGGGTGGTTCACATCCTCCGGCAAGCTGCCATGGCGCTTCAGGAAGCCCACGGGTTCGGGCTGGTGCATCGCGACATCAAGCCCAACAACGTGATGATGACGCAGCAGGGTGGCGTTCACGACGTGACCAAGGTGCTCGATTTTGGCCTGGTGAAGAATGTCGACGTCAGAACCGACGCGACGCGAACCTGGTCGGAAGGCATCATCGGAACACCGCTTTTCATGAGCCCCGAGCAGATTCGAGACCCAACCCTCATCGACGCACGATCGGACCTCTACGCACTCGGGGCGGTCGGCTACTATCTGCTGGCAGGCCAGCATGTGTTTGGCGGATCGAATCCCATCGAGGTGTGCGCGCAGCACCTTGGCGCGGTTCCCAAGGCTCCCTCTGAGGCCGCCGGGATTGCGCTCGATCCTGGGCTAGAAGGGCTGATCCTGCGCTGCCTCGAGAAGAAGCGTGACGCGCGCCCGGGTTCAGGCTCGGAGATCGCAGAGTATCTCGATACGCTTCCCATCGAGCCGTGGTCCCAGGTCGACGCGGCGGAGTGGTGGGACACGGTCGGGTCCGACATCGTACTGTTTCGCGGCGAGATGTCGGACCCCGGAAGCATGCCGACCGTGCAAGCGCAACCAGGATTTACCGACTCATGAGTCAGAAGGGGCGACCCCAAGACCCTGCAGAGCTGGTCGCCGCGATGGCTGCCGGCGACTCCCGCGAGGCTCTCTCTGCGTTCTACGACGCCTATGCCAGCACCGTACTCGCGCTCTTGACGAAGATGCTCGGTTCCCGCGCACTGGCCGAGGAGACCATGCAAGACGTATTCGTCGAGCTCTGGCGAAGGTCCGGTGAGTACGACGGCCAGCGGGGCACGGTCGTCGCCTGGGTGCTGACCCTGACGCGCAGTCGTGCCATCGACGTCATTCGGGCCCGCACCCGTCGATACGAGGATCGTCATCTGCAGTTCAGCGAACGGCACGGGCTCGGGACCGATGGAGGTCGTCCGGACGTTCTCGCGTCGTCCACTCGATGGCACCAGGCGCTTCGTCTTGCATTCGATCGGCTGAGTGACGACCAGCGTGCTGCGCTCGAGCTCTCGTACTTCGTGGGGATGTCACACGGCCAGATCGCCGATGTGCTCAACCTACCCGTCGGCACCGTGAAGTCGCGTATTCTCCTCGGGATGCGGGCCCTTCGGGAGGTTCTCCCCGTCATTCACCGGAGCATGCAGCGATGAGCGCGCTGTCCGACGACGCGGAGCTGCTTGCCGCGCTTCATGCGGCCGGTGCGGCGTCCGAGGAAGACGAGGCGGCGCTCGAGCAGATGCTGGCGGAGGACCCCGATCTGGAGGCGATGGTCACCGAGTTCCGAGACTCGATCGTGGCCGTTGCGTCGAGCGTGGAACCCATCGAAGCGCCTGGCGACGGTCTTTCTGCGATCCAGCAGCGCATTCGGGCGGGGCGATCCTCGTGGACCGACTGGTTTGCGCGTCTGTTCTCGCGAAAGACCTCGTGAGGGCTCAGCGAGGTTCGCTCACTCTTCGGGTTCCGTCGGCGTCACCGTATGGGTCGCGAAAATCTCATCGCATTCGGCGCGGAGTGCGGTCCGGTCGCTTTCCGTCTTCGCGCAGAAGAGCCCGACTCCTTCCTTGCCGGTCGCCGAGTAGAGCTGAACCACGTCGCGCCTGCCTGCCGAGGTGGGCCATGAGGCAACGACCTCGTAGGCATCCGACGCGCCCACCTGGATGAAACCCTCTTCATGGATGGTGGCAAACTTCGCGAGCTTCGAGCGGTTGTATTCGGCAAGCCTCTCGATGTTCCCAGCAAACGGCAGGGCCACGGCCGAGACCCTCGTGGCCTTGGTCGCGTCGACGTTGGGCGAATCCCACTCGAAGAGCGTGACCCCGCTCGCTTTGGCGGCTTCATCCCAGCCGGGGGGGAACCCGATCGTCAGGGTGGAGCCCCCCCGCGTGCTGGCTGTGGCCGCTTTCCAGTCTTTGCCGATCGGGCGCGCGCTCACGTCGTCCGTGATCACGCCGATCGGGGCGTCTTCGGGAGGGTCGACCGCGGCTTTCTGCGCGTTCGGCGAGGGCGCACTACGTTCGGCCTCGGGCGCTGCCGCCTCACTTTCAGGAGACCTCGGTTCATCTGTTTTGGGTTCGCAACCCATCGTGAAGACCAAGGCGACGGCCCCACACACCCACGTCGTGTTTGCTCGATTCACAGTGACTCCCGGTTCTGGCCGTTCGATATAGCATGGGCCGAAACGCGTCCAACTTTGCTCGCCGGCGTTGACCAAAGGTTGGAAGAGCTGCAGAAGAACCTAAAGCCCGCCTCGCGGGAAAGGAGGAAGCTCATCATGGATCTGGGAATGATCGGCCTCGGCCGCATGGGCGCCAATCTGGTTCGACGCCTGATGCGCGACGGCCACCGCGCCGTCGTTCACGACGTGGATCCAGCGGCCGTCGATGCGCTCGCGTCCGAAGGTGCAGTCGGAGCGGGTAGTTTCGCCGAGTTGGCGAGCGCTCTCGAAAGACCTCGCGCAATCTGGGTGATGGTCCCCGCTGGGATCACCGGAAAGGTCCTTGAGGACGTTGCCGCGCACCTCGACGAGGGCGACATCCTCATCGACGGAGGCAACTCGTTCTATCAGGACGATCTCGCTCGATCCGCCGAATTTGCCGAGCGAGGGATCCGCCTGCTCGACGTCGGAACCAGCGGCGGGGTGTTCGGTCTCGAGCGCGGCTACTGTTTGATGATTGGGGGCGACGACGACGCGGTCACGCACCTCGACCCCATCTTTCGAACCCTCGCACCTGGGGTCGACGCTGCGCCGCGAACTCCAGGAAACGCCGGCGAGCCCCGCCCCGCCGAACAGGGGTACTTGCACTGTGGGCCGAGCGGCGCGGGGCACTTCGTCAAGATGGTGCACAACGGGATCGAATACGGGATCATGGCCGCCTACGCCGAAGGCCTGAACATCCTCCGCCATGCGGGTATTGGTCACGCCGACCGTGAACACGACGCCGAGACGGCGCCCTTACGACATCCCGAGCACTACAAATACACGATCGACGTGCCTGACGTCGCTGAGGTCTGGCGACGCGGAAGCGTGGTCGCGTCCTGGCTGCTCGACCTCACCGCGACCGCGTTTGTCGAAGACCCTAAGCTCGAGGGCTTCGAAGGGCGTGTCTCCGACTCGGGCGAAGGTCGTTGGACGGTGTTGAGCGCGGTCGAGGAGGGCGTGTCTGCGCCGGTCCTGTCTGCGGCCCTCTACGCGCGGTTTGCTTCGCGCGGTCGCGACGAGTTCGCGAACCGTGTTCTCTCTGCAATGCGTAAGCAGTTTGGCGGGCACCACGAGAAACCGGACGCAGCTTCATGACGAAGTTTCACGCGGACGCTCTAATCCTGTTCGGGATCACGGGCGATCTCGCCAAAAAGAAACTCTTTTCTGCGCTTTACGAGCTCACTGCGTCCGGGCTGCTGTCGATGCCCGTCGTCGGCGTCGCGTCGCGTGAGTGGGACGACGACACGCTGCGACGGAAGGCGCGCGAGGCGCTCGAGGCGTCCAACGTGGCGGTAGACGAAGCGGTGTTCTCGGAGCTCGCCAATAACCTCACCTACGTGTCGGGCGACTACCGCGATCCCAACACCTACGGGCGAATCGCCAAACACCTCGAGGGGGCGAAGTGCACGGTATCGTACCTCGCCATTCCCCCGGACCTCTTCGACGACGTGGTTGCAGGATTGGCGTCGGCAGGACTCCACGAGCGGGGTCGTCTCGTCCTCGAAAAGCCCTTCGGCCGAGACACGCGAAGCGCGATCGAGCTCAACGACATCGTGCACCGCCACTTCTCCGAGGACCGCGTCTATCGGATCGATCACTTCCTCGGCAAAGAGGCGGTTCAGAACCTGATGATCTTCCGGTTTTCGAACACTATCTTGGAACCGATATGGAACCGTCACTACGTTCGCGGGGTCCAGATCACCATGGCAGAGGATTTCGGCGTGGAGGGGCGCGGGGCCTTCTACGACCGCGTCGGTACGGTCCGCGACGTCATCCAAAACCACATGCTTCAGGTGCTCGCGCTCCTTGCCATGGAGCCGCCCATTTCGGAAGAGCCTGACGCGCTCCGAGACGAACGGGTCAAGGCGCTTCGTGCGGTCCAGACCCTCACTCCGAGCGACGTGGTGCGGGGGCAGTACGCGGGCTACCGTGATGAACCCGGTGTCGCCGAGGGTTCCGACACCGAGACCTTCGCGGCAGTTCGGCTCGAGATCGACTCATGGCGCTGGGCCGGAGTGCCGTGGGTCATTCGCGCCGGGAAGGCTCTGGCTTCCACGGTCACCGAAGCGGTGGTCGAGTTTGCGCGTCCACCGCGCCCGTTGTTTGCGGACAGCGACTGCCAGCCGGGCGCGAACCGCCTCACCTTCCGCACCAAGCCCGATGATGGCATCAGTCTGTCGATGCAGGCGAAGAACCCAGGCCCGGCCATGGTAAGTCGGCCCATCGAGCTTCACCTCGAGCACGACCGTCCACGCGGTCGCGACGCCTACGACCGGCTCATCGGAGACGCGCTGCGCGGGGACCCGTCGCTGTTCGCGCGCCAGGACGCCGTGATGGAGGCTTGGCGGATCGTCGAAAGTGTCATCTCCAACGGCCACCCGGTGGTTCCGTATCGACGGGGTACTTGGGGCCCGCAGGAGGCCGATCCACTTGTGGGCTCCGACTGGCATTGGATTACCGAATGACCGTGAGCGAAGTCGTACTGATCCGCCACGGACAGACCGAGTGGAGCGTTTCCGGACAGCACACGGGGCGCACCGACATCGCGCTCACCGAGCTCGGTCGTCGCCAAGCCGACGCGCTCAGTCAGATGTTGAGCGACGAGCCCTTCGACGCAGTCTTGTCGAGCCCGCTCGCCCGCGCTTGGGAAACGATGGAGCGCGCGGGACTCGGTCGCGAGGCGATCGCCGTCGACGACCTCATGGAGTGGGACTACGGAGTTTTCGAAGGCCGCAGAACCGACGACATCCAGAAAGAGATCCCCGACTGGTCGATCTGGAGCCATCCCGTTCCGAACGGCGAGTCGCTCGCGGAAGTTGCAGCGCGAGCCGACCGTGTGATCGAGAAGCTGCTTGCGATCGAGGGTCGGGTCGCGGTGTTCGCGCATGGTCACATGCTGCGCATTCTCGGCGTTCGCTGGGTCGAGATGCCCCCGGACACAGCGCGTCATTTCCGCCTCGACACCGCGACCATCTGCACGCTGAGCTGGGCGCGCGAGAATCGGGTGATCCGTCAGTGGAACGAGTCCTGCCATCTTCGATCGCTGGATCCACTGCTATGATTCGGATCGTTCGAGCCGGCGACGATTTCGCGCGCGCCGGCGCGGAGGCGATTGCCTCGGTGCTCGAGCGACGACTGCAAAAGCGCCCGCGTGTCTCGTTCGCCGTTTCCGGTGGGAGGACGCCGGCTCCGGTCTTCGAGGCACTCGCCGACGAGGCGCTTCCATGGGAGCGCATCGATATTTTCCAGGTCGACGAACGGGTGGCTCCGGCTGGGGACGAGGCTCGGAACCTTCGTGGTCTCGAGGCTTCGCTGCTGTCGCGAGTCGCGGCGACGGGGCATGCGATGCCGGTCGAGGAACCCAACCTCGAGGAGGCGGCTCGCGCGTACGCCCGCGGCCTGCCGCCCTCGCTCGATCTCGTGCACCTCGGCCTCGGGGCGGACGGACACACGGCGTCACTCGTCCCCGGAGACCCTGCGCTCGATGTGTTGGATGCACCGTTGGCAATCACCGAGCCATATCAGGGCCACGTACGAATGACGTTGACGTTCCCGGTGATCGACGCCGCTGCAGCGCGCGTCTGGCTGGTCACCGGGGCCGACAAACGCGTTCGGGTGCAGCAGCTGCTGGCAGGCGACCTCTCGATTCCTGCGGGACGAGTTCGCCAAGAAAACACGGTTCTCGTCGCGGATGCCGCTGCGCTTCGGTGATTCATCTCACCACCCGCTCACCGTCGATCGAGCGCTGCATGCTAGACTGACGGCGCGATGAGTGAGCGCTCGCCGGGGATGTGCGCGAAGCATCAGCTGCCCCTCGACGAGCGAGGAAGCTGTCAGCTTTGTCGTCTGAGCGGCATGCCGTCCGGGGCGCCGCCGTCGAAGCGTAGTCGCTGGATTGGGATCGTGCTGACGCTTTTCGTCTTGCTCGGCGCGGGAGCGTTCGGCTTCGCGATGTTCTCGAAAGTCGAGCGGATCGAGCCTGAGCGCGGTGTTCGCCCACGCGGGGCCTCCATCACGTCAAGCGGCGTCGTCCTTCGAGAGCCGGAAGCCCGGTCGGCGGTTCCACTCCCGCCGCCGCCGCCAATCGAGCTTCGTGCAAACGTCGCGCCGCCGCCGATCGAGCCTGTGACCGGTGCTCCGGCACGCGAGGTGTCGCGGGAGGACGCCCAGCGAGCTTTCGATCGGGTTCGGATCGTCATGTATACGACTACCTGGTGTGGAAGCTGTCGGCGCGCGCGTGAGTACCTCGACTTCAACGGAATCCCCTACACCGAGCACGACATCGATGAAGACGCCGCGGCGAAGGAGCGGCTCGCCAAGATCAACCCCCGCACCAGCATTCCAACCTTCCAGATCGATGACATCGTTCAGATCGGGTTCTCTGCAGACAATCTCGAGCGTCGAATCAATCAGGCGGTGGGTGCGCGGCTCCGGTCCGGCTACCGCTGAGGTGGTCTCGGCGTGCGCGCGCAGACGGGTTCATGGTATCCACTCGTGTCACGTCTCGTGCAACATCCGACTCGGTTTCGCGGCTTACTCGCCGCCCTGCTGCTTACCTCAGCCTGCGGGGGCGGCGAGGAAGCGTCTTCGATTCCGATCTTTGCCGCTCTCGGAGAGCCTTTGCCTTCACTCGACGAAGCGCAGCTTGCCGCGTTCGAGCGGGGTCGCGATCTGGCCGAGCGTCGTTTCGACACGAGCGACGGCCTAGGGCCCGAGTTCAACACGACGTTCTGCGCCGGGTGTCACGAGAAGCCCGTCGTCGGGGGCGGTGCTGGGCACTATCGCAACTTCACGCTGGTCGGACAGCAGCTTCTCGACGACACCACCTTTCCGCGAGGGAAGAACGGCGTGCAGCGTCAGTTCTCGCTCAGCGCCGGGCGTGATCCCTCCGACACGGTCGCGGACATCTCGGCGTCACGAAACCCGATCCCGTTCTTCGGAGCGGGCCTTCTGCTCGAGATCCCCGATGAAGAGATCCTCCAGTACGAAGACCCGGAAGATGCCGACGGAGACGGCATCAGCGGCCGGGCGCACTTCGTCGACGGCTTCGTCGGGCGTTTTGGCCGAAAGGCGCAGACGCGGAGTATCGAACTCTTCATTCGTGGACCCCTCTTCAATCACATGGGCATCAGTACGATCCCGCTCTCGGAGGCGAGCCGTGCGGCGCTCCCGATGAAGCACGGTGGCGACGGGTCGTTCACATTGAAGCAGTCGGTCCTCCCCGACGAACCGCTTCCCGACAACGACGGCACGCCCGACCCAGAGCTCAGCGAGGCCGAACTGTTCGATCTCGTGTCGTTCTCGATGACCCTCGCGGCTCCGACACCCGGACCGGCCACCGATCAGACCGAACGCGGCCGCGCGCTCTTCGATCAGATGCGGTGCAGCAGCTGCCACGTGCCTGCGCTGAACGGACCGCGCGGTCCCATCCCGGCGTATTCGGACCTCTTGCTCCACGACATGGGGCCCGAGCTCGCCGACCAGTTCTCGATGGGAGAGGCCAGCCGAACCGAGTTCCGAACCCAGCCCCTATGGGGGGTGATCGCGGTCGCGCCTTATCTTCACGACGGCCGCGCCGGTTCTCTCGACGAGGCGATTCGTTGGCACGGCGGCGAGGCCCAGGCCTCTGCCGCTGCGTATCTCCAGCTCACCAACGATGAGCAAGACGACGTCCTTGCGTTCCTCGCGTCTCTCGGCGGCGCCGATCAGGCAAGCGCTGGGCTGCTGCCGCCGGAGGCGCCCATCGAGCAGCCAGGTTCGTACGGGGGCCCGGTCAAGCCGCTCGAACCGACGGAGTTGGCTCGATTCTCGCGAGGACGCGCGCTCTTCGATCGCGACGTCTCGTTTTCAGAGGGCCTCGGACCGACCTTCAACGGGGACTCCTGCCGGGGCTGTCACTTCTTGCCCACGATCGGTGGCGCAGGCCCTTCGGGCGTCGATGCGATGCGACAGGGAGAAGTGGGGCTCGACGGCGTTTTCGTCGAGCCGCCGAGCGGGACGGGACTCCCGCGACACGCGAGTTTCGAGGATCCCGACCGCCCCGAGCCCGATCCCGGCGTCAACGTGTTCGAGCCTCGTCAAACGCCGGCAGTGTTCGGACTCGGGCTCATCGAGCAGATCCCGCGGTCGACCCTCGAAGCGCTCGCAGATCCGGACGACGCGAACGGTGACGGGATCGCGGGCCGTCCTCACGTCCTTGCGGACGGCCGCCTTGGGCGCTTCGGTTGGAAAGCAGACGTTCCGAACGTCCGGGAGTTCGTGCGCGACGCGCTCAGCAACGAACTTGGGCTGACGGTGCCCGAAGAGGCGGGCCTCACGTTCGGTCGCCTCGGGGACGGTGACCCCGTTCCGGATCCCGAGATCAACCAGGAGGCCATCGACGACCTCGAGGCGTACCTTTCGCTGCTTGGGCCTCCGCCCCGGCGGCGTTCCGACTCCGCGCTCGAAGACCAGGGCGAGGCACTGTTCGAGGCCGTCGGCTGCGACTCGTGCCACATCCCCGTTCTCGAAACGGCCTCCGGGGGGGAGGTCCCCCTCTACAGCGACCTGCTGCTTCACGACGTTGCCGCGGCAGGGGCGGTCGGTATCGCGCAGGGCGCGGCGACGATGCGCGAGTTTCGGACGCCTCCGCTTTGGGGGCTCGGCGAGACGACGCCCTATATGCACGACGGTCGCGCGTCGAGTCTCGAAGAGGCGATCAACGCGCACGCCGGCGAGGCTTCCGATTCGCGCGCCGCTGCGTCTGCGCTCTCCGCAGCCGAACGCGAAGCGCTGCTAGCTTTTTTGCAATCGCTCTAGCCCGCTCGGACGCTCAAGCCTTCGGCCATAGCGACAAGACGAACCCTTCGTTCGGCGAGGTGTCCCCGCGAACCACGCGTGCATAGGCGTCGGCTACAGCGTCGTCGCCGTACCCTCGCTTCGGTTCCAACCAGTCGCCGGTGGTCTCGACGAAAGGGTTCCAGGCTTCACCGATTCGCTGGACGAGCCCAATCGGGCCCCATTCCGCGGCGCGCTTCTTGATCTGCGTCGGTGCGAAGAAGAACGCGGGCGCGGCACCTGGGAGCCCGCTCAACGGAGCCGACTCTCGCCAGTGCGTCGCACCGACGATCGCGTCGTGCTTCATGTTGTCTTTGAAGTGCTCGTGGAGTCGACGCGTGACGTCGGCGCTTCCGGCCATGTCGACGGCGACGACTGGGACGCTCGAGTCGAGGTTCTCGATCTCATCGTACGAGACGACCCGATCATAGAAGCCCGTGCTTTCCACGAACGCGCGGTTCCGGTCCGACGTCAGGCCGATGACTCCCCCGGCAAGACCTCGCTTCTGAAGCGAGAACGCGAGTGCGAGCGACGTCTTGCTGGAGGCGCTGGTCACGATGGCAGCCGACGCGCCAAAGAACTCCGCAGTGGCGAGAAAGTCATCGATCAAGAACGACGTCATGAAGAGCGGCTTGAGGAGCATCTGAGCGTCCTCGTACTGCGATTGGTAGAAGGGATCGGTCCCGACCTCCACGTATTGGTTGTAGGCCATGGGCAGGCTCCGGCGGTGCTCCACGTTGTCGACAAACGTACCGCCTTTCGCCCGGTCGACTTCGACCACCAAGCGCGTCGACATCGGGAAGTACCCAAAATAGCGACCGCCCTCGGGGACGCCGTCGTGGGTCGATCGCTCGACGTCGGCAAACGCGAAGCAGGGGAGGCGGCCCCAGCCGTCGTCCGCGGGAAAGAATTTCCAGTAGCCGAGCGCATCCCCCGCAGTCGCGTAGGACAGGTTGTTTGCCGTGAGCGCGTATCGATCGACCCGGAGCAGTGCCTGTCCAGGCGCGAGGTCTCCGAGAGGACGTTCGACGAAGGTGGTTTTGGAGAAGTCTTCGCGTCGTACGGCGAAGTCCCGGATCGTGGAGCTGTTTCCCGTCATGAGGGACGGTATCGCACGCCGCTCCTTCGAGTTGAAGCTGTCGCGCAGGAAAGCTTGATGCAGTCGAGGGGATAACCATGGTAGAAGGGCGCCTTCGAGGAGGGTGTCATGGGTGAGCTGTCTTCTTCGCCGCCGTTCGTGGTCACGGGCGCCTCCGGGTACGCGGCCTCGTGGATTGTCGACGAGCTTTTGGCGCGGGGTGCGAGGGTCCGCGCGACCGTCCGCGACCCGAGCAACCAGGAGAAGTGCCGCCATCTGGTGGCGATGGGAAACGAGCACCCGGGCACGCTCGAGCTGGCGAAGGCCGATCTGCTCGATGACGGGAGTTTCGACCGCGTGGTCGACGGCGCGGGGACCGTCATTCACACGGCTTCGCCCTTCATCGTAGGAAAGGTCACCGACGCAAACCGGCAGCTCATCGAGCCAGCCTTGGCGGGCACGAAGAACGTGCTCAGCGCCGTGAACAAGTCGCCGACGGTCGAGCGCGTGGTTCTCACGTCGAGCGTCGCCGCCGTCTACGGCGATGCGAAAGAGCTGGGGAGGAACCCGAGAGGCCGGTTTACAGAAGACGATTGGAACACCACGAGCACGGCGGACCACCAACCCTACAGCTGCTCGAAAACGTTGGCCGAGCGAGCCGCTTGGGAGATGCGGAACGCCCAGGGCCGCTGGAAACTCGCCACGATCAATCCCGGATTCGTGCTCGGACCGAGTAAGACTCCCCGTGCAGACTCCGAGAGCATCAAGTTCATGACGGACCTTCTCCGCGGTCGATACAAGTTCGGGGCGCCGCCCCTATGTTTCGGCATCGTCGACGTTCGAGACGTGGCGAGGGCGCACGTCGAGGCGGCAATCCGTCCCGTCGAGGGACGCTTCATCCTCGTGGCCGACTCCAAGACTTTCCTCGAGATGGGTCAGATTCTGCGAAGCGCGCTCGGTGGCAGCAGACCGTTTCCGAAAGCGTCAATTCCGAAGGTGCTTCTCTACCTGTTCGGTCCGCCCCAGGGTTTTTCGTGGAAGTTCCTCCGAACCAACGCGGGTTACCCGGTGGCGTTCGACAACTCGCGGAGCCAACGGGACCTCGGGATCGCGTACACGCCGGTCGACAGGACCTTGGTGGAGCATGCGAATCAGCTCATCGCAGCCCATGAGGCCAAAAAGCGTGCCTCCTGACGTTCAGGCGTCTGCGAAGCCGGGCCGCAGCTGAAGCGCGTTGATCCGCTCGCGGGAAAGCCACACGAGGAGAATGGTGAGGAAGGTTCCGAACTGGATGGCGGCTTCCATCCAGAAGTGAACGACCCTGTCGGGCGCGAGCACCGTGAAGTACTGCACCCCGCACATCAGCAGGAGAGCCATCCAAAGCAGGGCGTCCGCGGCCCGGAGCGGTCGGTCGTTGGCCGAGGTCTCCACGGCCAGCATCGGAAGGAGCCATACGAAGTGACTGTAGTAGTTCGCCGGATAGAAGACTGCCGGGATCAGCATCAGTCCGACGAGCGCGCTCTGCACCGGAGTTGCGCGACGGGCGCCCGCGATGACCAAAGCAACCATCGCGAGGATGCCCATCACGAAGAGCGGCATGCGCTCGTTCAGCGTACGGTAGGCGGACTCCGCCCCCGCGACCAAGAGGCGCAGGCTCACGTGGTTGGCGTGCGTCCCCGACGACAGCTGGCCGACCTTCTTAATCCAAACGAGCCAAGCGTCGGCCGGAAGTACGATGATTGAGAACGTGAGCAGAACGAGAACCCCAACCGCGGCGCCGGCCACGATGCGGACGAATGGGCGCTGCTCCGTCATCACGGTCGAGAGCGACGGAAACGACCCTTCGCGCCGGCGATAGTCGAGGAGCCACCACGCGACGGGTAGGGCGGTGCCGAGAAGGGCGAGCGCGGGAAACGCTCGAATCATCGCGGAGGCCGCGAAGAATGCGCCACCGAGCATGAAGCGTTCGCGCTTCAACGCGCAAAGACCGAATGCGAGGTAGACCATCCAATCGTGCCGCAGGGTCGCACCGCCCCAATTGCTTCCGTACATGATGAAGTCGTTTGCGCCGAAAACGATCATGCAAACCAACATCGTCCGTACGCCAAACGCGTAGGCGATCGCCAGAAACGCGATGAGCACGAGGAGCGGGTCGAGTAAGCCGGTCCATACGAACGCTTCGTTGCTGGGCTCAATCGCGTTGAACATCAGGTGAGCCGTCGAGAGCCACACCGGTGTGGCGTTTCCGCCCATGTCGATCAGTGTCTCTCGGTACGATCGATCCCCCATCTTGCGCCGGAAGAACTCGGTGTCTCGTTTGTACTCTTCCCAGCGTTCGTCCGAGAACCAGGAAGGAGCTTCGCGGATCGCGGCCTCTTGGTCGGCGACGGTCGACAGCCGCAGCGTGTGGAGGTCGCGCATGGGAGACTTCCCGAGTCGACGAATCGACGACCTCGGAACGTTCTCGAGGTAGGCCGCCATGTCCGCCGCGTAGATTCCGCTGTATCCGATCTCGTCGAAGTACTTCGCCGTGGTGTAGTACTGCCGAAGGTCGAGGTAGTGCGCGAAGGTATGGTCGCGATCCTCGTGATCGAAGAACTGGGGTTGACCCAAGTTGTAGAACGCCATGAAGGCTGTGACGCCGCAGACTCCGAGTACGGCAATCACCACCCCGCGCGTCGGCCGAAGCTTCGTTCCGAATGCCTCGAGTGCCACCGCGCACGCGGCGACGACTCCGACCACGCCACGAACCAAAGAAACCTCGCGTCCTCCGGCGGGCCAATCCTGTATGAGTGCAGAGAGGAAGCCGAACCCTGCATAGATCGGCCATGCGGCGGTGATGAGCTTCCACCACACCGGGGTCCTCGACACGGAGAGAAGTAGCCAGACGATGAGCGCTAGGCCGAAGAGAAGGGTTTGGCTCCGCAGCGTGCGGCCGTGCACGTATCCAGAGACTCGCGGAACGTCGGGCGGTTCTGCACGAGGCGAGTCATAGACCCGGACCTCGCTGATCGCATAGCGGTCGTCGCCCGACGATGGCGTGATTCGGAGGAAACGCCCCTTCCCCTCGAGCGCACCATGGAAACGAGGCCGGAAGCCGCGCCCAGCAACGGGAGGAACCTCCCAGACCGTAGCGTAGGCATCGCCGTCGTCCGAGAGTTCGACCAGGAAGCTGTCGTTGTGGTCTGCGAGTATCCAGATCGCGCCGATCGGCTTCGATTCCCCGAGGTCGTACTCGACGAAGCTCCCGCGGCTTTGGAGCTTCGCGCTCGGTTCATAGTCCCAGGGTCTGCCGTCTCGAAGTGCGCGTCCGTCCGTGACGACCTCTGGATTGCCGACCCTGGGGCTCCGGACGGGCTGGACGTCGGCGAGGATTCCCCGGTCGGGGTCGGCCCCCGGCGTGCACTGCGTGGAGGCAGTTGCAAGCAAGATCGCGCCGAGCGCCAAGGTCGTGTTCCAGTGTGTGCGAATCAAAGCAATGCTCCTCGTACGTGGTCACTAGTCGTTCCAGTGGTCCACGCGTCCATGGAATAAGCCATCCTCGTCTGCCCAAATCGTGTGTCTTTCGTGGGGGAGCTCGGCCGCAGTCGGTTCGGCCCAAACCTGCCAGCGTGCAAACGAGCACCCCTGCCGACCGCGAAGCGACTCGAGGGTCGTGGTGTCGTCTCCCAGAGGGACGTCATCGGCGCGCGCGGCTCCGACGCAGCGGACCTCCTCGCTTCGAAGGGCCACGGCGACGCCTTGCGCACCGACGGTGGTTTCGTCCTCGCGCTCTCGGTATGGCCACGTATCAAGCCATGCCGCCGCCTCCGACACGGTCACCGCGCGTCCTCGTTGACCGTCGTGGGTCTCGGCCCTGAGGTCGTCCCACAGCGAGGCCGCCTCGCAGCACGGCGTCGCCACGCCGAGGAACCCCTCTGCACTGGGGTGCCAGCCCGCGGTTTCTCCCTGGCTCCGATACCAGACCCCTGCGCCGACTCCGAGCGCGAACACCAGCGTGCCGATCCCGATGAGCATTCGACGTCTCGCGGGTGTCATCGCTGGACGGTGTAACCCAGTTGGCGCGTTCGGCACAACGAGCGGTCCGAACGGTCCGAATGATGCTGGAATTCCGAGCTTTTTCGCCTCCCTTGTCACAGCGGGCAGCGCTGCCTCGTCCTGTTCATCGAGGGCCTCCGAGGCGGGGCCGATTGGGAGAAACGAAACATGATTGCATGGATGATCCGTCGCAAAATCGACGCGTTCGAGAACGAGTACGCATACGACGTCAGCTATCTTCGAGACCTGCTCGATACGAGCCTCGGCGCGATGATGCGTTTCCACAAGGCGACCGGGCTCGGAGAGTATCGCGAGGGAGTCCCGCGGGACGCCTGGCACGCAGTTCGCGTCTTCACTTCTCGGCGCGAGGACTGCGGGCCCTGTACGCAGCTGGTCGCCACGATGGCAGAGCGCGAAGGAGTCCCCGCCGACGTGATCCGCGGCGCGCTTCGCGGCGACTTCGAGGGTCTGCCGGACGACGCGCGCCTGTCGCTTTCGTTCGCGAAGGCAGTGCTCGACCGCGACCCCGCGGCAGATTCTCTCCGAGCCGAGCTCGTGGCCGCGTTTGGGAGAAAGGGGCTCGTCGCGATCGCGTTTGCCATGCTTTCGGCGCGTCTCTACCCGACCTTGAAGTACGCCCTCGGCTATGGCCACACTTGTGCCGTGGTACAGGTGGCAGGCGCGCCGGTGCCCACGCCACAGGAGGCGCTTTGACGTCAGACCCGTCGTTCGAGGCCAACCGAGGCCATCTCACCGCGCTCGCGTACCGGATGACCGGGTCGATCGCCGACGCGGAGGACATCGTGCAAGAGGCGTATCTGCGATGGGGCCGTGCCGATCGCGCAACGGTCCAGAACGTCCGCGCGTTTCTGTCGAAGACCGTCACGCGACTCTGCCTCGATCAGCTCAAATCAGCACGGAGCCACCGTGAGACCTACGTGGGGCCTTGGCTCCCCGAGCCTCTCGTCGACGCTCCTCATGCTGGAGAGGGGGCGGAGCTCGCCCACGACATCTCCGTCGCTCTCATGTTGGCGCTCGAACGCCTTTCCCCGCTCGAGCGGGCCGCGTTCCTCCTTCGCGACGTGTTCGACCTCGACTACGCTGAAGTGGCTCAAGTTCTCGGTCGAAGCGAGGCCGCGTGCCGGCAGCTCTCCTCTCGTGCGAGGAAACACGTGGCTGCTTCGTCGCCGAGGTACCAGCCGAGTCGCGACGAATGCGAAAGAGTAGTCCTGGCCTTCGGGGAAGCCATCACGACCGGAGATCTGTCCAAGCTCGAGGCGACGCTCGCGGAGGACGCGGTGCTGTACTCGGACGGGGGCGGGCGCGTCCGCGCGGCGCTTCGACCGGTGTACGGCGCCAACCGCATCGCTCGCTTCTTTCTCGGCGTCAGCAAGAAGTTCCCCCTCACCACCGACGCGCAGATCCTTCCGCAGATGGTGAATGGGTCTCCTGGCTACGTGATCGTCGAAGCCGGCAGGCCCACGCAGACCGTCGCCTTCGAGGTGCAAGACGGACTCGTCTCGGCTCTCTACGTCGTCCGAAACCCCGACAAGCTCGCCAGGGTGCAGGTCCCGAACGCGTGAGGCGTCACTGCGGTGCGTTCGGCAAGAGGGCGCCGAACTCGATCGCCTTCCCAACGTCGCCTTGGACGCGGAGCTTCCCTTGGACGAACGCGATTTGGGGGTCGAGATCGCCGCGGGTGATCTGCGCCAGGTGCTCGTCGCGGATGGTCAGCGTGGCATCAGGGCCGGTCGCCTTTCCCTGCGTGACCGATTTCTGATTGATGTCGACAATCCAGTCTTGGGCGTTGTCCCCAGTGATCTCGAACTGGAAGGTGCCGGTAGTGGGCGCCTCCAGCGTCGGATTGGCGAGCGCGGACCGCACGCGTTCGAAGAAGCTCGCCATCTCTTCTGGCGAGACCGTCGCTTTGGGCTTGCCGTTGCCCTGGTCCGGCTGTGTCGCCCGAAACGCGAGGATGTCGGCTTCGAGCTCATTCGCGGACTCGCGAAGGTACCGTGCGAACTTGTCGATGTCGGGCATCACTTGGGGGCACGAAGTCGGACTGATCGAGAGCACTCCGTTGTAGCTGAGCACGGTGATGAGCAAACTCATCCCGTCCATCACGGGCGCCATGCCCATCGACGAGAGCAATCGATGGCCGGCCACGTACATGTCGTGCTGCGGGCCAGGGACATTCGTGATGACTAGGTTGAACGGAGGCCGGTGGCGCTCGGCCACCCGGAAACGGGAGTAGAGCCGCGATGCCTGACCGGCGAGCCCGAAGGGCACGAACTCGAACACGTCTGCCATCGTCTGCGCACCGACCGCGTTCTGGTAGGACTTCCCGCTTCGGGTGTGCTGTTTGATGGCTTGGACTCGTTCGATCGGATCCGCGATGTGGGTCGCGAGCTGAATCGACATCCCGGATACCTGGTTGCCCATCTGGCCCTGCTGGTCCTTCGACCGCGTGGAGATGGGGACGAACGCAACGAGCGGGTCGCTCGGCAGGGCGCCCTTGTCGAGCAGGTAGCGGCGAAGCGCGCCGGCGCAGATCGCAAGGACGGCGTCGTTGAGCGTGCAGTTCATCGTTTCCTTGATGACGCGAACGCGGTCGAACTCGAGCAGCGCGGTATTCCAGCATCGGTCTTGAGAGATGACCTTGTTGAGAGGGGTCGAGGGCGCCGAGAACGGTGCCGGCGGCACCTCCATTCCCTTCACCCGGGCTTCCTTGCCGGCGCGCATGACGTTGGCGAGATCTCGCGCGAGGAGCGGCACGCGTGCCGGCTTTCCAGCTATTTTTCTGGCAACCTGGCGCAGCACCTGGAGCTCGTTCGGCGCGGCAGAGACCCTGCGTGGCTCCGGCGGCGGAACCTGGCGAGGTTCTTTCGTCACGTCGAACAGGATGCTCATCATGTCGGCCCCCGACACCCCGTCGATGGCAGCGTGATGGACCCGGTTGATCATGGCCACGGATCCGGGCGGCACCTGCGGAATCTCGTCGAGCCCTTCCACGAAGAGCATGTCCCAGAGGGGCCGCGTCCGGTCGAGCGGCATGCTGAACGTTCGTGCCGCGAGCTGTCGAAGCTGTCGCCAGCCCCCCGGTCGCGGTAGCGCGATGTGCTGGATGTGCCGATCCAAGTTGAAGTCGGGGTCGTCGATCCAGTACGGCTTGCCGAGCCCCAGGGGAACCATCACGAGGCGCTGCTGCATGCGAGGAACGAGGTGAATGCGGGACTTGAGCATCTCGCGGAAGTCGGCGAACTGCATCGACCCATCGAAGACGAGCACACTGCCCACGTGCATCGGGGTGCGGGGATCCTCCATGTACAAGAACGAGGCATCCATGCCGGATAGGGGCTGCATTCGGACCTCCTGACTGCGGGGCTACGGGGCCTGCGAGCGTACACCGGCAGGCCTGGCCGGCCAAGCGTCATGGCGCCTAGTTGGTGACGTGGATCGCTCCGTCGACTGGAAGCACGCTACCGTTGATGAACGATCCCGCGTCGCTGGCCAAAAGGATGACCGGCCCGACCAGCTCTTCGGTCTTTCCGAGCCGCCGCGCCGGCATCGTTTGTACGTACGCCTCTCCCGCAGGGGATTCGAAAAACTCTGCGTTGATCTCCGTTTTGAACCAGCCCGGTGCGATGGCGTTTACTCGGATCCCGTGCCGCATCAGGTCGATGGCCAGCGTTCGGGTGAGCTGAATCACGGCGCCCTTCGACGCGCAGTACGCCGCCTGCCCCTTCTGCACGCCGAGCCCCAATACAGACGCGACGTTGATGATGCTGCCCGGCCTTTGCGCTGCGACCATGCGGCGGGCCGCCTCTTGCGCCACGTTCCACACTCCGTTGAAGTTGGTGTTCATGATGAAGTCTCGCGACGCTTCGTCGATCTTCAAGAAGCTCTTGGGATCCGCGACACCGGCGTTGTTGACCACCACGTCGACCACGCCTGCTCGGTCTTCCGCCGTGGCGAACGCGGCGTCGACGCTCTCGCGATCGGCGACGTCCATCTTGACCGCATACGCTTCTCCGCCAGCCGCGTCGATCTCATCAACGAGCGTGCTGAGCCGATCTTCGCGACGAGCCGCGACCGCTACCTTCGCCCCCGCCGACGCCAGCCCGCGTGCGAGGGTTCGACCGATTCCTGACGAAGCGCCCGTGACCAGCGCAACGCGACCTTCGAGCGAGAAGTTCAGGGCATCCATGACGACCTCCGCGAGCAGGCATACGGGCCGGCTGTCGAGGTGCAAGGCAAAGTCGGCTCGATCTAGAGTTCGTTGAACTCGGGTCGACCGTCACACCGCTTCGAAACGCGGAGTTGACTGAGGACAGCGCGGCCTTCGCCGTCCTTGCGGATGATCATCCGACTTGCAGGGTGCGTGTCGGTCCCGTCGCCAGAAACCTCGACGTCGAGCCGCCAGGACATTCGCTGAAACCCCCGCTGGTCGACCGCCGCTACCCATTCGGCGACGCCGTCGACGTCTTGGTCGATGGCGAGGGTCACGAGCGCCTCCGGCTCTGCGTCCGCCGTGAGTTCAATCAAGATGCACCCATAGACGCTCGTCGTAAAAGGCTGACTGAGTTCGACCGGGGAGCCGAGCAGCTCCACGGCATAGTCGTGGTCATGCCAGGTCGGGACCCTGGCGATGTTCCCTTCGGTTCGGTCCCACTCGCAGAGCTCCTCCCCACACCAGAACTGAAACCCCGGGTCTGCGACGACGTCGAGCTCGCAATCCGCGGCCCCGGTCAGAAGGAGGGAGAGCGCGACGAGCGCGGGCGCCAACGAACGTGTCATGGCGTCTTCCCGAACCGAGCGGTGACGCCTACAATCACCAAACCGCCTCCGCCGTTATGTCGCTGCCCAAAGCGGTTCTCTGGCACCGGGGCGTAGATGTAGCCTCCATTTAGGAACAGGCCCACGTGCTCGCTTGGCATTCCCTCGATCCCGAGGAGCGACGTGACGCTGTAGAACCACTGGGAATCGCGAAACTCCGTGCGGTCTTCGTTGGCGGCGAGCCGGGTTCGCAGCCGTGTCACCGCCACGCTGGGTCCAACTCCGAACTGAGCGTACGCCCTGAACCGGTCGTTGGGCGTTGGAAACCAGGTCCGCCCGTGGATTCCGAACGTCAGCGTCGAGAACTTGAACGTGTCGTCGAAGCCGATTCCCGCTGAGCGCTCGAAGCTTTGGTCGTCGAGCGAGTTGAACTGAAATAGGAGTTCGAAGTAGTTGACCAACCGGCGACTCAGCGCGAACGACGCGCGAAAGTCAGTCCGGGAGTCACGCTGGTAGCTGAAGTCTTCGAGTGTCCGAATGTACTCGGAGGAGCGCGTCCTCCCCCATCCGAAACCGAACTCGAGTCCCCAGGGTTGCCCTCCGGCAAAGTCGGCGTGCGCCTCGGTCGGGGGGAGTAGTAAGCAAGCGGCCGTCCCAATCACGGCCAACGTTCGAAGAAGCAAGGCCATGTACTCCGATGAAGCAAGGTGTGTGCCATCGGAGGAAGCTCAACGATTGTGCGCGGAGCGGAGCGTGCAGTACGACATCGCGTGCAGCGGGCGTGAACGCGAGTCACACGGGCTGGCGCGCCCGCGTCAGGATGATGCGGTGTGTCGTTCCACGAGGAACGTTGCGACGCGCTGCGCCACAGCCGCGCTCGACGCGTCTCCTGACACTTGGGCGGTGACCGTGGCGCCTTCGAAAAGGAGAGCGAGCTCGTCCGCGAGTGCCTCGGGACGTTCAAGCCGCGCCGCTTCGGCAAGCTCTAGGATGTAGTTGCGCACGAGCCGTTTGTACTCGACGCACGCTCGACGTACCGGCGAGTCCGCCGACGAATGCTCTCCGACCGCATTGATGAACATGCAGCCGAAGAAGTCCTGGCTGTCGAACCAGT
Source organism: Myxococcota bacterium (assembly GCA_039177115.1). Taxonomy (GTDB): domain Bacteria; phylum Myxococcota_A; class Polyangia; order Polyangiales; family Houyiibacteriaceae; genus SG8-38. The sequence continues at coordinate 157,669 of JBCDFZ010000003.1, read as the reverse complement.
CGTTCGCCACGTCGAAGATCGCGAGGAGCCGCTGCCGCGGTTCCGTCGCTTTGGCCTCCACCGATTTGACGAACTCGTTCCGAAATAAGCCATCTTTATGCCGCAGCGCTGCGAGAATGAGCTCGTCCTTCGTGCGGAAGTACTGATAGAGGGTCCGTTTGCTAATCGCGGCTTCCCTCGCGATTCGGTCGATCCCCGTCGCGTGGAAACCATGCTCTGCAAAGAGGCGCATCGAGGTGCGCACCAGCCGGTCCCTTTTGTTTACCGATCTGTCTACCATTTGTAGGGGCGTACGACCGAACGCGCGGATCGCTACAAAGAAAATCGTCTTCTTTTTTTTGTAACAGGTCCGAGGGCGAGACGTACGCCAAGTAAACAGATCGGTTTACTTTGTGTCGACCGTGAATGCGGGCAAGCCCGCGCAAGGACCTAGGAGACTTCTCATGCTCAGAAAATCGCTACTCGTTTTGACCCTGTTCAGTGCACTTTCCGCGACTGCCGCGTTGGCCTCCCCCAGGGCGAGCACCGTGGCCGCAGGTGGCTACGACGTCGTCACGTACTTCGACAACAAGCGTCCGGTGCGCGGCACGGGTCACTTCGTGTCGGAGTACGACGGCGCCACGTATCTCTTCACGACCGAGACCAACAAGAAGAAGTTCGACCGCAATCCGTCGAAATACGCGCCCGCGTACAACGGGTACTGCGCGTATGGTGTGTCGGTCGGCAAGAAGTTCGTCGGGGACCCGGAGGTCTATCGGGTGGTCGACGGCCGCCTCTTCCTCAACCTCGACGCCAGCGTGCAAGACCTCTGGCTGAAGGACCCCGCCAAGTACATCAAGAAGGCCGACAAGCAGTGGCCCACGATCGAGAACAAGGCTCCCTCCGAGCTATGATTTGATGACCTAACGTGGCATGTGGTCGAGGGGCTCCGGCGTTCGCCGCGGGCCCCTCGGCCGTTGTTCGGTGCTGGTTCCCGTCGAAGATCCCGCTAACGAGTCTGAAAGAGGTCACTATAGCTAGTCGACGCGACCCGGGTTTCGACGAAAGGAAGACGCATGCACAGAACAAGGCGCCACAGGTTGGGTTTCATCACGGCGGCGCTGGTCTTTGGACTGGGTTGCAGCCGGGGGGGTGAGTCGGCGCGCTTCGAAGGGTCGACCGGCGGCGAGTCGGCCGAAGGCGCAGCCGTACCCCATGCTGAACAGCGAATGACGCTCGACGAGATGGATCGCGTGCTTCGCTCGATCAGTCCACAGATCGAGCGAGAGGGAAACGCCTGGGCGCTCGAGTACCTGGACACCCCTTTGCTGGTGATCACCGATCCGGTCGCGAACCGAATGCGGATTGTGACCCCGGTCATCGAGGCCGATCAGGTGACGGAGGAACAGTGGGCCGCAATCCTGGTCGCGAACTTTCACACCGCGCTCGATGCGCGCTACGCGGTCAGCGGGGCCGTGGTGTACAGCCTGTTTCTGCATCCGCTTGGCAGCTTGACCGAGCCCGACCTTCGGAGCGCGATCAGTCAGGTCGTCGTCCTCAAGAAGACTTTCGGGACGAGCTACAACAGCACCGGGGTGGTCTTTGGAAGCGGAGGCTCCTCCAACGCAGCTCCCGCGACGCCGCCGTCTCTCTGAGCCCGGGCGAGTCGGGTCATTTCGACCGTTTGGTGATTTGGGATACCGGACTTCTAGAGAACCCGGTCTTCTTGCCGAAATAAGTGGGGCTTCCCGGGAGGTTCTCGGGCGGAGATGATTCGTTTCAGGAACTCCGGGGTAGCCGTTCTCGGCATTCTTTTCGCGGTCGCCGCTGGGTGCGGCGAGGGCTCTAGCGGCACCGGCGGCACCGGCGGCACCGGTGCGGCCGGGCCCGGGGGTACGGGCGGCAGCGGCGGCGTCGCCGGCACCGGCGGTGAAGGCGGCGTCGGCGGTGAAGGCGGCGTCGGCGGCGTCGGCGGCGTCGGCGGCGAAGGCGGCAGCGGTGGCGTCCAGCCGATTCGCGCGGCGGCGCTGGCAGTGGCCAACTCGGTCGAGGGCACCCTATCGGTCTACGATGCTGCAACGCTCGATCCGCTCGGCGAAGGCATCCCAATCAGCATTGCGTTTCCTTGGTTCGTCACCGTTTCGGAGGACGGCAAGACCGCCTACGTGTCCTGCAGCGGGAGCGGGACGCTCGAGGAACCCGGGGGAATCGCGGTCGTCGATCTCGAAGCCCTCGAAGAAGTGGCCACCGTTGCTCTCTCCGGAGTCGACCCGTCGCAGTCGGTGATCGTCGGCGACAAACTCTACGTGAGCTACATGGGTGTCCCTTTCGATGGGAAGGTCGACATTCTCTCCACCGTCGATCTCTCGGTTTGGCCTCCGGTCGAGGTCTCGACCACCCCGCTGAGCACGGACTTCGGCAGGATGTCGATCTCGGCGAGTCCCGATGGCGACAACCTCTACCTCGGCGGACGCGGCTTCCACATGGCCACGGTCGACATCTCCGGGACCACTCCCCTCGAAGGTCCTCGGTTCAACACGCTGTTCCGCGATCTCCGCGCCCAGTACATGACCGACGACGGAATGCTCTACCTTGCGGGCAAGGGTATGTTCGACGAGGACGAGATCCAGATGTTCGATACCTCCACCGAATCGTTCGTCGGTGGCATCTCGCAGGGAAGCTGGCAGCGGTACGTTCAGGGTGTAGTGCCCCGGACGGACGATCTCATCATCGCAGGTTCCCCGGGTTTTCTCGGCAAGATTCCAAAAGAACCGTTCGACGACTTCCAGATGGGTACGGCCGACGACGACTGCATGGTCGTCGATCTCCCGTTCTCGTTCCCGTTTCAGGGCAACAGCTACAATCGGGCCTTCATCGATTCGAACGGGATCGTCCGGTTCAACTACACCGGCTGCGGCACGTACCCCGGATACGAAGGGCGACAGCTCGACTCGGTGCTCGGCTTTGCACCGATCTTCAACGACATGGACAGCGAGGACGGACTCATCGCCTACCAGGCGCAGACCTTCGACGATCGTGCGGTCTTTCAGTGGATTACCCCGCCGTACTTCGAGAGCCGAAACCCGAACGCGGTTTGCAGCTTCGAGCTGGTGCTCGAGTCCACCGGTGTTGCGCGTTTCGACTACCAGTCGTGCGGTGACGACGCGATCGGGGAAGACTACGGGTACGGCTACGGCGTGGGCGACGGTACTCAGGTCCTCGTGGATCTTCGTGACTCGATTGGGTCCCCGTTCCTGCTCGACCGAGTGAGCTACCAGTGGGACCCGGCTTCGCCGAACACCGTCACCGAGGTGCCGTTTGCTTGGGAGACGCTTCGTGCCGAGTGGACCCGGCTTCCTGGAATAGGGCGCGGTCTGCTCGTGCTCGGTTCGCGCGCCTTCGTTCCCATCCCGCGGTACGAAGACGGCGGTAGCTCGATGAGCGACCTTGCGGTCGTCGACCTCGAGACGCTTGCCGTCACGACCAAGACGACGGGTTCCGGCCCTCGTGACGTCGCCTACGTACCCCCGATCTTCGAAGACGAATGAGCCATGGGTATCGTGATCCCGATGCGTCGCCCGACGAAGGCGAACGCCAAGCGTCCCCCTCCAGCTGACCCTCCCCTCGTTTCGACGAGCCATCGGTGGTGCTGGCGTCGTCCGAGACCCGCGACGGCGCTCAGGGTGCCGCACCCTCGTCGCCGGCTACCTCGATAGCGCGTCACGGTTCCTTGAGGTGCCGTCGGACCACCGCGGGGTCGATGGGGTTCGACATGAGTTTGCGCGCAGGGCCGATGCGGAGCACGTGGAAGGTCGACCCGGTCAGGCAAAGGCCGGCGGCCACGATCGACAGCGTAGGCAAAGGCCCGGGATCGGCATCGAAACCCTCGATTCCACGCGCGGCGTTCCATACGAATCCGACACAAAGGGCCCGGCTGTAATGGCGATCGCGAAGAGTCCCGCGGGAAGCAAAACGACGTCCACGTAGAACTTGCCCATGTAGACGGTGGCGAGCACCGCCATTGCGGCTGCCGCGAGGCCTTGCGCGCTGAACGCGAGCCTCGTTCCCATGGTCAGCTGTTCGGATTCGCCGCCTATGGTGCCGTTTTGCCGCACGGTTCAGATTTCGAGCTTCTCGGGATCTCCCTCTCGGACCGTGACGCTGAGCGCCAGGTTTCCGCCCGCATCGAATACGCGAATCGATTCTCCGTCGCGAAACCAGGGCCCGCAGCGTTCCTCGCCGTCGAGCCAACGGCTCCATTTCACGCACACTTCGCCTTCGTCGGTGATGCGGTATCTTCCGGTGTCACGCTCCGAGGCAGTCGGGATGCTTCCGGATACGCGGCCGTCTTTGGCGTAGAACGCGTGGTAGCCTGCGTTTCCGAGCCCGTTGAGTTTGCCGCTCAAAGTGTTGCCCGGCAGTTCGTCACGCAAGAACCCCACCGGCACTCGCTCGAGCTTTCCCTCGGCGTTAGCCACTTCGAAGTCGGTTCGGAGTTCGAGCTTCGCGGCGTTGCCCGGTTTCAGCTGTGCGACGGACGCCACCCCACCTTCCGGCAGGAACACTTTGTACTCGTCACCGTGCTTGTAGTACGTGTTGCACGCGGGGCCCGTCTGCCAGGTTTCCTTCGTCCACTCGTTGCACACCTGGCCGTCGTCCGTAATCCGCCACTTGCCTCGTGCGCGGTCGGTGACAGGCCCGCTGATGGCACCGGTGATGCGTCCGTCAGGGCCGTAGTAGACGACGAAGCGGATCCCGTACTGCGAGATCACCCCGCTCAGCGTGTTTCCCGTGAACGCCTCCGAGGCTTGCCGCTCTGTGAGCGGAGCCGCTCCGTCTGCGACCGCGCGCTCCCGATCGGTTTTGATGCAGCCGCCGGCGACTAGGCCAATCGCGAGCGCGAGGGAAAGTGGTTTCATCGAATCGGCACCGACTCTATCACGATGACGGGCGTGGAGCGGGCTAGCTCTCGGGATCCTCGTTCTGCACCTCGACGATCTCGCAGGTCACCTCGCCCTTCGGACGCCTGACGCTCACCTCGTCGCCGACTTCGCGGGAGAGCAACGACTTGCCAATGGGCGAGTCCATGCTGATCCAGCCCTTGTTCGCGTCGATCTCGTCGGGGCCCACGAGTCGGTATGTTTGCACCACCCCTTCGTCGTCTTCGATGGTGACCCAGCTTCCGAAGTAGACGCGCCCGTCGTCTGGCGGCTTTTCGTCGACGATGGTCAGGACCTTGAGACGCTGGCCGAGAAAACGGAGACGTCGATCGATCGCTGCGAGGCGTTGCTTGCTGTACTGGTACTCGGCGTTCTCGGAACGGTCCCCTTCGGCTGCGGCCACCTGAACGGCTTTCGCCATTTTTGGACGGTCGACGTTCCAAAGCCGGTCGGCCTCCTCTTCGAACCGTCGGTACCCCTCCGCGGTAATGTAACCGGGCTTTCCGGAGGTGTCTGGCCGGGTGCGTCGTCGAGTCATCGTGTGCCGAGGCGAAGATCAGGTGGTGTTGAGCCAGCGTGTCAGCTTTCGAACGATCGCTCGCGGGCTGAACCGGTTACTGAACGCGCCAATCTTGTTGATCAGACCTTCGATCGCAACGACTCGCCCGCCCATCATGGCCCGGTACGCGTGTCGCGCGACCTTGTCGACGGGGGCCGCACCCAGCTTGAACAGCATGCTCTTCGCGTTGCCCGCCGTGTCGGCAAAGTTGGTGGCCGTTGCGCCAGGACAGTGGGCGGTCACGGTGACGCCAGCGCTCCGAACCTCTTCCGCAACCCCTTCCGAGAACAGGATCACGAACGACTTGCTCGCGTAGTAGACCGACATCAGCGGGCCGGCCTGAAAACCTGCGCTCGAGGCGATGTTGAGCACGCGACCCTTGCGGCGGGCCACCATCTTCCCGAGCGCCAGGTGTGTCAGCGCGACGAGCGCGTTGACGTTCACCTGGAGCATGTTGATCTGCGACTCGAGCGAAGCTTCCGTGAAGGGCCCGGTCGTTCCGAACCCGGCGTTGTTCACGAGGTAGTCGAGCTCGAGCCCCTTGCTTTGCAGAGATTCGAAGATTCGCTCGGGCGCAGCTGGATCGGCCAAGTCCGCCGGCAGCACGTGGGCGGTAATCCCGTGCTTGCTCTGAAGCTCCGACGCGAGGCTCTGCAGTTTGTCTTCGCTTCGCGCGACCAGCACGAGATCGTGCCCGTCGGCCGCAAAGAGCTCCGCGAGGGAGCGCCCGATGCCCATTGAGGCGCCGGTGACCAATGCGAGTTCTCCACTACTCATCTTCGTGCTCCTTCAGTTGGTCTTTCAGTTGATCGCGGTCCGGGTAGGGCATGCGAACGATGCCACGTTGCTCTCGGTCGAAGTTGGCGATGTAGAGATGGGACTCGGCAGGGACGACCACCGCAGCATCCGTTAGTACGGGTCCTTCATACATCACGTAGTACTCCGCTGTCGCCCCGTCTGGGCTGAGTCCGAGCATGCCGGTCTGCTTCGGGACGGGCAGGAGGTCGAGCGGCAGTCGGAGGAGCAACGGCTTAATCCACGGGTTTTTGTGCGCCCAGGTCAAGAACGGGGAGCGCTTGCGGAAGAGCCCCACCCAGATGCGTCCGTCGCTTCCACGGTCCATCCCGTCGGGCATCCCGGGGAGCGACGTCCACACATCTTCCGCGGTTCCAGCGCGGTCGCCAGCGAGGAAGAAGCGAGTGATCGCAAAACCCGGGGTCTGCGTCACGAGCACCGATTCTTCATGCGCTCCGTCGATCGCTTCGACGAGGATGCCGTCGACGAAGTGAAACCCGTCGGCGATGAGGCGCGTGTCTCCCGTGTCCAAGTCGTGGCGCCACAGTCGACCGTTGTCCCCGAGTGTGATCGCCTCCCCGACTGCACCGCCTCCCATCGACGCCCCTTCGTAGGCAATCGGTTCGGTGAAGTAGATGCGCTTGCCATCGAGGCTGACGTCGAGGTCGTTGCAGAACGCCAGTGCCCGAGAGTTGGCTTCGCCCGGGTCTCCCCCTGCAAGCGTCGGCGCGCTTGGGTCATCGTCCGTGTACACTTTTCGGTGGCCGGCCGGGATTGCGGGCACGTCGGCGACTTCGGTCACCACCGGTTTGACCTTCTTCGTGTCGACTGTAAGGCGGTAGAGACCTACGCGCTCGTCCTCCCGGTGCGTGGCGCCGTAGAGTCGCGATGCGCAGAAGTAGATGACGTTCGGATCGTCGGGCGCTCGCCGCAACCCTGATGGCATCAACGGCACGTCGGCGAACCGTTCGGCTTGGCTTCCATCGAGCGGGACGCGCCAGATGAAGCCGTCCATCCCCGAGATGAACGCATCGCCTTCGGCCTCTCGCACGATGATGTCGTCGTGTCCGGGCGCCTGAGATGGAATGCGCTCGAGCGTGGTCGCCATCTCGTTGGCATCGACCTCCACCGCGCGGATGGCTTCGTCTATCTCGCCGAAATCGACGGCGGGCCCTACCGCGAGGTACGAAGGAGGCTCGGAGGCAAGCCACCAGGCGACGAACACGACGACACCCAAGAGAAGGCCGACCCCGACGACGCGTCGCCCGGTCATGCCGCATTGGATCCCGGCGCGTGCAGAAACGCAAGCCTGAACCGCTCACGTCAAACGCGATAAAGACGCTTCGCGTTGGTGGTGAGCACCTTCGTCGCGACGGATTCGTCGAGCGCCTCCCGGACCAAGTCGATGTCCGAAGGGTCGAAAGGACGAGGTGCTCGCGTGGACGGTAGATCGGTGCCGAAGATCACCCCTTCAGGGTTGGCGGCGCAAAGACGACGGAGCGCCTCGCGGGGATCGAAGTCGAGCCTCCCGAACCCGGTCGCCTTGACGAATCCACCGTGCCCGACGAGGCGCGCCAGGGCAGGGAGCCCCTCCGAGGACAGCCCAAGGTGGTCCACCCCCACGCACGGAAGGTGCTTCACCCGCGGCCAAAGCGCGTCGAGCTCGCGCGCATCGACGTAAAGCTCGGTGTGCCAACCTGCCACTTCGTGGACACGCATCGCGAGCGCCTCCAGATCGTCGAGCGTGGCCGAGCCGCCGCGTCGGAGGTTGAATCGAACCGCCCGCACCCCAATGCGATCGAGGTCGGCGATCTCCTCGTCCTTCACGTCGGCAGGCAGCTGCGTGACCCCGACGAAACCCTCTCCGAGCGCGGAGAGCGCATCGCGAAGATAGCTCTGGTCGAACGCCTGGAACGAGCCGGAGACCACCGCCCCGCCCGTGATCCCGAGGTCACGCGTGGCGCTCCGGTAGGCCGTTGCGTCGAACGTGGGCGGCAGGTAGCCGTGGTTCGGAACCAGAGGGAACCGCGAATCGATGATGTGAAAGTGCGCATCAAACATGACGAACCCCTCGTTCCGAGCGCCGCGCCGTCGGATCGAATGCGAACGGTAACACGGCTCGAGCGCAATCGTTCGTGGGAAGCCTCCCGCCTCTTCCCGTTGGCGCCAGGTGCGTTCGGGCTCCCTCGCGCTATGAGAACGACGTGGACACGTACACACACGGGCACCACCGATCGGTCGTCGCGCATCACGGCTCTCGTAGCGCGGAGGACAGCGCGGCCTTTCTCTTGCCGCACCTGAAACCGGGGATGCGTCTGCTCGACATCGGATGCGGTCCTGGGTCGATCACCGTTGACCTCGCGCGCCGCGTCGCTCCAGGGCGAGTTGTCGGCCTCGACGTGGTCGACACGATTCTTCAGACCGCAAACGACAACGTCGAGCGCGCCGGACTCACCAACGTCGAGATTCGCCACGGCTCCGTGTACGGGCTCGACGTGGAAGACGATACGTTCGACGTCGCCTACGCTCACCAGGTTCTTCAGCATCTGACCGACCCGGTTGCGGCGCTCGTCGAGATGGCGCGCGTCGTTCGCCCCGGTGGCTTGGTCGCCGTGCGCGACGTCGACTACGGCACCTTCGCCTGGCATCCGCCTCACCCGATGCTCGCCCGATGGCTCGAACTCTATCACGAGGTCACGAGCCACAACGACGCCGAGGCGGACGCAGGGCGCTACCTGCTGTCGTGGTGCCTCGAGGCGGGGCTCGACGACCTCACCCTCAGCACCTCTTCGTGGTCGTACGGCGATCAGCCCGGGCGCGATTTTTGGGGAAACGGCTGGGTCGCGCGCTCCACCGAGTCGGCGTTCGCAAGACAGGCCATCGAGTACGGTCTTTCCAACGAGCGAGAACTTCGTGAGATTTCCGAGGCTTGGGCGTGGTGGCGCGACCGGCCCGACGGATACCTCGCCATGCTGCACACCGAAGCACTCGTCCGCGTGAAGTGACGCCCATCGCCGCCGCGCGCCCGCTCGGAGGGCTCCGCGCCCTTTGTTGACTCTCGGCGGGCCTCCGTAGATCGTGGTTCGAACGTGTCTAGAGATCTCATCTCCCAGCTTCCGCTTGCTGCGGCCTGCGTCACCATCGCCCTCGGCGCGCTGGGGCTCCTCAACCCGAGCGGCGCGCAGAAATTCACCGGCGTCAGTCCCGGCGCTAGGGAAGGGATCTCCGAGATCCGCGCCACCTATGGGGGCTTCTTCCTAGCGCTCGGCATCGTGGCGTTCGTTCACCAGCACCCGCTGGTGTTCATGACCGTCGGGTTGGCGTGGTGCGGCGCCGCGGCCGCCCGGTTTCTCTCGCTCTTCGTCGACAGCGTCTGGACCCCGAAGAACATCGCCGGCGTGGTGTTCGAGGCGGCCATCGGCGCGGGTTTTCTCGCGCCGCGCCTCGCGAGATGGTTCTAGCGTCTATCGCACCGACGCAAAGACGACGGTTCTCGTCTTCGTGATGCGTGGATGCAGCGTGTGTGGCTTGCGCTTCTGTGCCACTATCGCGCGACGCCATGGACTTCACGTACAGCGATAAAACCCAGGCCCTGATCGATCGCGTTCAGGACTTCATGGAAACCCACATCTACCCGAACGAGGCAGCGTTCTGGGCCGAACACGATGCGCTTCCCGATCGCTGGGACACGCCTCCGATGATCGAGGACCTCAAAGCCAAGGCCAAGGAAGCCGGGCTTTGGAATTTGTTCCTCCCGGAGAGCGAGGTCGGTGCCGGTCTTTCGAACCTCGAGTACGCGCCCCTCTGCGAGATCATGGGCCGCGTGCTGTTCGCGCCCGAAGTGTTCAACTGTTCGGCCCCCGACACCGGCAACATGGAAGTACTCGAACGCTACGGTACCGAAGCGCAGAAGAAGGAATGGCTCGAGCCACTGCTCGACGGCCGCATCCGATCGGCGTTCGCCATGACCGAGCCCGAAGTGGCCTCGTCCGATGCGACCAACATCTGCACCGAGATTCGCCGCGACGGCGACGAGTACGTGGTTAACGGACGGAAGTGGTGGACGTCGGGCATCATGGACAAGCGCTGCGCGATCATGATCGTCATGGGCAAGAGCGACATGAGCGCGTCGTCCCATCTTCAGCAGAGCATGATCCTCGTACCGCGTGATGCGAAGGGCGTGACCATTGAACGGTACCTGCCAGTGTATGGCTACGACGACGCGCCTCACGGGCACGGCGAGGTCGTGTTCGATGACGTGCGCGTGCCGGCGAGCAACATGCTGCTCGGAGAGGGGCGTGGTTTCGAAATCGCCCAGGGGCGCCTCGGCCCGGGGCGCATCCATCACTGCATGCGACTCATTGGGGTTGCCGAGCGCGCGCTCGAGAAGATGTGCGCACGACTCATGAGCCGCGAGGCCTTCGGCAAGAAGATCTACGAGCACTCCGTGTGGGAGGAGCGCGTGGCTGAAGCGCGTATCGACATCGAATGCGCTCGGCTTCTGACGCTCAAAGCCGCCGACATGATGGACAAGGTTGGCAACAAAGCGGCGAAGGCCGAGATCGCCATGATCAAGGTGAAGGCGCCCATCATGGCGCTCAAGGTGCTCGACGACGCGGTGCAGGCGCACGGCGGTGGCGGCGTCACCACCGATTTCGGGCTGGCTCGCGACTGGGCCAATAGTCGCACGCTCCGGCTCGCGGACGGACCCGACGAGGTTCATCGCCGAGCGGTCGCCCGCATCGAGTTCAAGAAGCAGGCCATGCGAGCCGAAGGCAGGCGCTGATGCCGGGCAAGCTCGATGGCAAGCGCGCCATCGTAACTGGTGGCGCCAGTGGCATCGGGCGCGCTGCGGTTCGACGCTTCGTCGCGGAGGGCGCGACCGTAGTGGCGGTCGACGTCAATGCCGAGGGGCTCGCAGAAACCCGAGCGCTCGTCGAGAGTGACGGTGGGCGCTGTCAGACGGTCGAAGCCAGCGCGGCCGATGAAGCCGCGATGCGCGAGGTCATCGACGCGTGCGTCACGGAGCACGGCGGGCTCGACGTGATGTTCGCGAACGCCGGTATCATCGGCCAGCTGGTTCGCTTCCCCGAGGTCACCGTCGATGATTTTCGCCGCGTGCTCGACGTGAACCTCATCGGTCCCTTCATCGCCATCCAAAGTGCCGCCCGCGTCATGAAAGACGGAGGGTCGATCGTGTGCACGGCCTCGGTTGCGGGACTCCGGTCGGGTGCGGGTCCCACGCCCTACAGCGCCAGCAAAGCGGGCGTCATCAATCTCGTGCAAACCGCGGCCAACCAGCTCGCGGGCACGGGTATCCGAGTCAATGCGATCTGCCCCGGACTCATCGAGACCGGCATGACCAAGATCCTCTTCGACGGGGCCCGAGCGGCCGGCAAAGAACACAAGATCGGTCAGCTCAACCCCCAGGATCGAGCCGGAGAATCCGAGGAGATTGCCGCGGCCGCGCTCTTTTTGGCGAGCGACGAGAGCAGCTACGTCAACGGTCATGCGCTGATCGTCGACGGCGGGCTCGCGAGCACGCATCCGTTCGTCCCCGGGCAGCTGTTCTAGGAAGCGGCGCCCCGCCTTGGCGTCGGAGCCGAAACGCGGCACAGATCCGTTCATGGCGATTTGCGGTTTTGTTGGGCTCGGGACCATGGGGTACCCGATGGCAGGGCACCTGGCGCGCGCGGGTCACGAGGTGCGCGTCTTCAATCGAACGCGCGACAAGGCAGAGCGATGGGCGAGCGAACATCCGGGGTCGGCCGTAGCGACGCCTGCCGAGGCGGCGAGCGGGGCGGCTTTCGTGTTCGCCTGCGTGGGCGCCGACGACGACGTTCGTGAGGTGATGTACGGAAGCGAAGGCGTTCTCGATGCGGCGAGCCCCGGCACCGTGATCGTCGATCACACCACGGCCTCGGCGGAGCTTGCGATCGAACTCGCGGACGCCTGCGCCGAACGCGGCCTCGGATTCCTCGATGCCCCAGTGTCCGGCGGCCAGCGAGGCGCCGAGAACGGCGTCTTGAGCGTGATGTGCGGCGGTGATCGAGCCCCGTTCGAGTCGGCAGCCCCCGTCATGGATGCCTACGCCGGAACGATCACTCACATCGGTCCAGCGGGCTCCGGCCAGCGGACCAAGATGGTGAACCAGATCCTCTGCGCCGGCGTACAGCAAGGCGTCGCCGAGGCGCTGTCGTTCGGTCTACGCGCCGGGCTCGACATGGAGAAGGTGCTCGCCGCCGTGACGCAAGGCGCGGCGGGCTCCTGGTGCCTCAACAACCGCGCCACGACCATGCTGGCCGACGAGTTCGACTTTGGTTTCGCCGTCGACTGGATGGCCAAGGATCTCGGGCTCGTCCGCGAAGAGGCCGCTCGCCTCGGCCTGGAGGTTCCGCTCACCGATCTCAACGCCCGCTTTCTGAAGCAGGCCCAAGACGACGGAGACAACCGCAGCGATTCCACGGTCATCATCCGTCGCTATCGGAAGCCCTGAGTTCGCGGGTCAGGCCGCCGCTGCCGCGGGCTTCGGCTTCGTGTGGAAGAAGCGATGGATCACGTCGTGCTCCTCGGCCTTCCGCTGGCGCCAGCCGAACGTCTTCGGGCGTTCGGTTTCGATCACGAGGCCCCAGAACAGCCAGTCGTAGAGCGCGAGCAGGTTCTGCATGTTCTTGGCGGAGTTCTTCCCGCGCGAGTGGTGATGCTGGTGCATCGTCGGGAACGTGATCACGTGACAGAGCGCGTACATGCCCTTCCGCACAAAGCGGTTCGGGTGGTTCAAGAGGTAGAGGTCGTAGTTCCAGTTCGTGTGCACGTGGACGCCCCAGGCCGACTTGATCAACGTGCCCCAGAGGAAGATCTCGTAGAGCCCCGTGTAGAGGGCGATGAAGCCGAACGTGTAGTTCGGCAGGAAGAGCCACCACGCCCATCCCTCGACGAAGGTGTGCGTGGCCGAGAGTTCCCCAGCGCCGTCGTTCCCGCCGACCAGGTGATGCGGCCTGTGCGCCTTGCGGTAGAACTCTTGAACCTTCGCGAGCCCCTTGTTCTTCACCTTCGGCATGTGCGCGAACTTGTGGGCCGCGCCGTGGAGGAACTCGTCGATCAGAATGAAACCGAGGAGGCCCCACCAGAAGTAGTCCGTGTCGATGAAGTGGAGCGCGCCCCCGAACGCGGGAAACAGCGCAGCCATCGAAAAGAACACCAAGCCCATCAGGAGCGGGCGTTGGACCGCGGCGAGGAACGAGATGCACAGCCCGCCCATCAGCCAGTCTTCTTTGGTCTTCTTTCCGTCTTCGTACTTGCCGTTGAGCCATTCGTAGGCGATTGCCGCCACCACGAAGACTCCCGTGATCAGGCCCATGACCGTCGACGCATCTAAATCCGAGAACATGGTAAAATCTCCCTACAAACTGATTGCAGCCGTATGGCTACATGCTGTAGCCGCTTGGCTACATTGTCAACATGCAACCTGAAAAGAAGCCCTCTGGTTCCAAAAAACCTCGCGGAAAGGAGGCGGTGGTCGATGCGGTCCAACGCGCCGCGGCCGAGCTCTTCGCCGAGCGGGGTCCCGCCGCGACCTCGAGCCGCGAGATCGCCGAACGGGCGGGCGTCAATTACGGGCTGATCCACCGGCACTTCGGCAGCCGGGAGGAGCTCATCCGGACCGTCATGACGCGCATGGCGGTCGAGTTCCGCGAATCCTTCGGGACGGCGATCGCCTCGGGTAAGTCTCCTTTCCAAGCCGCGTCCGAACATCCCGCCTACGCCCGAGCGCTCGCGCGCGCCGCGCTGGACGGCCTCGATGTGACTGAAGTCCAGAGCGAGAACCCGCTCATCAGCAACGTGCTCTCCCTCCTGGCGACCACCCGGGGCGACGGGGAGATCACCATCGACGACCGCATCGCCGTCGCGATGCTCTCGCTTTCAGTCTTGGGCTGGGCCGTATTCGGGCCCTTCGTTCGCGACGCGGTCCAGTTGAACGAAGTCGAAGACGCCGAGGTGGCGGAACGCATTGAAGCGATGGTGTCGCGTTTGCTCTCGGGGTAGTCTCGCCCGGTGCAGCACGACACGCCGCGATGGACGCGAGACGTCGACAATCCGTACCTGCGCGGCATCTACGCGCCTACCGCGAACGAAATCGAGGCTCGCGCACTCGAGGTCAAAGGCGAACTGCCCCTCGATCTGTGCGGGGCCTACGTGCGCAACGGCCCGAACGCGATGTTTGCGCCGCCGAACGCGTATCACTGGTTCGACGGCGACGGTATGATTCACGCGGTCTACTTTCGTGACGGCGAAGCGTCGTATCGAAGCCGATGGGTTCCCACGGAGGCCCTCGCCGCCGATCGCGCGGCCGGCGCGGCGACGTGGCCCGGCATCATGGGCCCCCTCGACTCGGCTCATCACTTCGTGGCCAAGGACACGGCCAACACCGATGTCGTCTGGCATCACGGAAAACTGCTCGCGCTCTGGTATCTCTGTGGCGAACCGCATCAGCTCAACCCGGCGACGCTCAAGCCTGAGGGCGTGGATACGTTCGGTGGCCTTCGAAACACGTCGGTGTCTGCCCATCCGAAGGTCGACCCGCGCACCGGCGAACTCGTCTGGTTCACGCTGTCCGACTTCGAGCCTTACATGATCTACGGCGTATGCGATCGCGATGGGACGCTGGCGCACCAGGTGCCGATCGACCTTCCGGGCGCGCGGGCGCCGCACGACCTCACCATCACCGAGCGCTACACCATCCTTCACGATTTCCCGTTCTTTCACGACCCCGACGTCGTGCGGAAGCACGGGTACCGCGTGGTTCGGTTCCATCGCGACATGCCCACGCGCTTCGGCGTCATCCCGCGCCGCGGCGGCACGACAGACGTGAAGTGGTTCGAGTTCGCGCCCGGCTACGTCCTTCACATGGTGAACGCCTGGGAAGAGGGCGACTGGATCACCATGGATGGATGCTTCGAGCCCGACCCGACGATCATCCGTAGGCCCGAGGAGGGTGAGCTCGGGTCGATGCTCGGCAACCTCCGGGTTCGCGCGCACCTTCACCGGTGGCGCATGAACCTCCGCACCGGGGAGTGCTCAGAGACGCAGCTCGACGACCTGAACGTCGAGTTCCCGCTTCCCGACACGGAGCGATACGGCGAAGAGACGCGCTTTTCGTATCTTCAGTATCTGCCGGAGGACATGTACACGGTGGAGTTCCGCGCGCTGGTGAAATACGACCACCGCGACGGGTCCTGCGTACGGTACGATTACCCCGACGGCTGGTTTGGGAGCGAGTCGCCCTTCGCAGCGAAGCCCGGCGCACGACGAGAAGACGACGGCTACGTCGTAAGCATCATGACCCATCGAGAAGGCCGCTCGGAGGCCTGGGTGTTTGCCGCTTCCGACATCAGGCGCGGACCGCTTGCGCGCGTGAAGCTGCCTGCGCGAGTGCCGGCTGGCTTTCATGCCAAGTGGATTCCGGGAGACAGAGTTTGGGACGAGGAGATACGCGGATGATCAACAAGCAGGTCCGGCTCGCGGCGCGGCCCGATGGACTACCCAAAGACTCCGACTGGGAGTTCACCGAAACCCCAGTTCCCGAGCCCGGCGAAGACGAGGTCCTCGTCAAGATCACGCACGTTTCGCTCGACCCAGCCATGCGCGGCTGGATGAACCCTGGGATGACCTACATCGAGGGTGTCGAGCTCGGCGACGTGATGCGGGCGGGGACCGTTGGCATCGTCGAGAAGTCGAACAGCCCTGCGCTGTCCGTTGGAGATGCGGTGACCGGGGTGCAGGGCGCGCAGCAGTACGCTGTTGCGAAGCCGAGGGAGCTGCAGAAGGTCGACCCCAGTCTCGCTCCGCTCGAGCGCTACCTCGGCATCCTCGGCATGCCTGGAATGACCGCGTACTTCGGGCTTCTCCACATCGGCAGGCCCGAACCGGGCCAGACGGTGGTCGTGTCGGGCGCTGCCGGCGCGGTCGGGAGCGCGGTCGGCCAGATGGCGAAGGCCAAGGGGTGTCGTGCCGTTGGGATCGCCGGGGGCCCCGAGAAGTGTGCCTATGTCGTGGACGCACTCGGCTTCGACGCCTGCATCGACTACAAGAACGAGAACGTGCGCGCGGGGCTGAAAGCCCATTGTCCGGATCGTGTCGACATTTACTTCGACAACGTCGGCGGCGAGATCCTCGATGCAGTGCTTGCGCGACTCGCGATGCATGCGCGCGTCGTCATCTCGGGAGCGATCAGCCAGTACAACAAGTCCAAGTTTTCCGGGCCGAACAACTACATCGCGCTCTTGAGCGCACGCGCGCGCATGGAGGGCTTCGTCGTCTTCGACTACGCCAAGCAGTACGGCGCCGCCGCTGTTGAGATTGTGAAGTGGATGAACGAGGGCAAGCTCAAGACCGAAGAACACGTCATCGAGGGGATCGAAAACTTTCCGTCCGCGATGTTGCGTCTCTTCTCGGGCGACAAACGCGGTAAGCTCGTCCTCGCCGTTGCCGAAGGTTGACCCGTTCGAACGACCTCGCGCATCGAAGAGGAAACAGGGGTGTCAGTCTTGTATAGGAAGCCTATGCGAACGCTAATCTTGTGTTGTTTGATCCTCGGGCTATCGGGGTGCGTCCGGGTGTCGGCGTATGAACGCGGTTATCTGAGCGAGGCGACGATGCAGCCAGTCGTCGACCCGCTGGAGCAGCGCGCTGATACGCAGCTGCACAAGGCACGAGAAGCCACGAGCGGCGGGATTTGGTCACCTGCCGGGGGAGGCTGTGGCTGCACCAACTAGATCGCCCGCGCGCCTCGGGCTCTGGTTGCTCCTCCCCATGTGTTTCGCGCTCTTCTGCACGGACACACGCACCGGTGCGGACGACAACGTGCTTCGAGAGGCGTCCGAACGTGAGCGGTGGCGCGTCGAGGAATCACGCGTTCGTTTCGTCTACTACGACCAGAAGGGGTTCGGGTTTCAGTCTCAGGCGGGCCCGGGTCCGAGAGGCTCGGAGCGTCTCTACGTGTATGAGCCCATGCTCTACGTTCGCGTGAGGCAGAACAAAAAGGTCCAGCACAGTGTCACGCTTCCCGTCGACATCATTACGTCGGCGTCCACCGACTCCATCGACGCGCTCACCTCGGCCTCTCGAACGAACGAGGCCGGCACTCTTCAGTTCGACTCGGAGATCAAGCCTACGGACGACGACACGGTCAAAGTCACCTACGGCGGGCACGGCGAGGAGTGGTTCGGGTCGGTCTTTGCGGGCATTGGGTACACGCGCGAGCTCGCGCAAGACAACGCCACCGTGATGGTTCGCATCGACGGCAACTTCGACTGGTTCAAAGCCTACGGCCCCTGGCCCGGCGCCGTGTTCCCTGACGGGGACAACTACGACCATCGCGGAGCATTCGGCGGGAGCGTCGAGATGTCGCAGATTCTAAACCCGCGCACCTACGTGAAGGCCGGCTATGGCGCGACGTGGCAGAAGGGCGACCTCGCCACACCTTGGAACTCCGTGCCGATCTTCTGTGACCCAGAGCTCACCACGTGTCTCGCCCGAATACGCGAGAAGTTCCCGGAGACGCGTCTCAGACAGACGCTCTCCGGGCTGCTCGCGCACTACGTCCCGCGATCCGAAACCACGCTTCGACTGAGCTATCGGTTCTACTGGGACGACTACGAAGTGCTCGCGCACACGCTACTCGCGGAGGTGTATCAAAACATCCGCGACCGGGCGCTGCTGAAGGCCCACTACCGCATGCACCAGCAGAGCGCTGTGTTCTTCTGGACGAGTAACCTCGGAATCTTCGACATCGACCCGAACGCGCCCCGCACGGCCGACTCCGACCTCGCGCGGTTTTGGGCCAACGAATGGGGTGTGAAGCTTCTCTTCCACGTGTCGCCCCCCGGACGGCCGCACCAGCACGACATCGACGTGTACTACAATCGCTATACGCGCACGAACGATCTCACCGTTGACGTCGTGAGCATTGGCTATGGCTACAACTTCTGAAGGCTAGCTCACGCCGAGCGCCTCGCGGAGCGCGTCCTGTAAGTCGTTTGGCTGGAAGTCGGGGAGTGCGGCTTGCATCTTGGTTCCATCGATCCCGTGCGGGACTGACCACAGGTATCGCATCTCGACGACTTCGCGCATCTGCTTGTTGAATAAGCCCAACAAGCGAACGGCGGGCCACGGGAACCCTCGAACGCGCATCGTTCTACCTGTGGCTTCTTCGATGGCGTCCACCAGTTCCTTGCCCGTGACGGAGAACCCGGGGAACCCGAACGTTTCGAATCCGGCGAGCTCGTTGCGGCGTTCCGCGAGCATCGCCATCGCCCTGGCGAGGTCTGGGAGGTAGGCCCACGAGTGCACTCGGTCCATCGGGCCGGGGTACGTCACCTTTCCGCAGTCGACCTTGTTGGCCACGTAGGTGTCGAACCAGTTGCCCGTTTCCTGTCGTTCGATGAAGTCGCCGGCTCGAACGACGAGGGTCTGCACACCCTCGTCGACTGCCGCTCGGTAATCGGTTTCCATCTGCTCTCGGAGCGATCCCTTCTTGGTGGTCGGGTCGTGGGGCGTGTCTTCACGGAGTGACTCCGGCATCCCCGCGCCGTAGTTGTAGACGTTGCCTGGAACGATCACCGTCGCGCCAGAGCTTCGTGCCGCGCCGAGCACGCTCTGGGTGATCGTCGGAACATCGGTTTCCCAACGATCGTATGGGGGGTTCACGGCGTTCACGATGACGTTCACTCCGTCGGCGGCCTTGGCGACCGCGTCGCCGTCGAAGGCGTCCCCTTCGATCACCAGAATGCCGTCGCGTACGCGGTGCGCCGATCCGGCCCTCACGTAGGCGCGCACGATCCATCCGCGCTCGAGAAACGCCTCGACCGCCCAGCGTCCCATGCGTCCGTTGGCCCCGATGACCAAGACTTCTTCTGCCGCCATGTCGTCCTCCCGGGTCGACGCGCTGCCGACCCTGTTTGGCAGCCTGGAATATTCATAAATGTTGGTAAATAGAACATTCTGGACATCAGTAATACGATAATGTATAGCTAGATCGTGACGTTGGACTTCGACTGGGATGCGCTTCGAGCATTCGCCGTCGCAGCCGACGCCGGCTCCTTTTCCCGGGCGGCGCGGGAGCTCGGCGTCAGTCAGCCCACGGTGGGTCGCCAGGTCGAGGCGCTCGAGGGGCAGCTCGGCGTGCAGCTGTTCGCCCGAACGACGCGAGGATTGAACCTCACGGACACCGGCCTCGACCTGCTCGAACACGCTCAGGCAATGGCCGCAGCAGCCAACCGGCTCGGCCTCGCCGCGCAGGGGCGAGTCGAAACCATTGCGGGCGTGGTCCGGATCACGGCGAGCGAGATCGTTGCGACCTACACGCTGCCGCCGATCCTCGTCGCCCTTCGGATCGAAGAGCCGGAGATCGAGATCGAACTAGTGGCGTCGAACGCGACGGAGAACCTGCTCGAGCGGGAGGCCGATATCGCCGTCCGCATGTACCGCCCTACCCAGGTGGACGTGATCACGCGGAGCGTCGGTGAAACGCCGCTTGGCGCCTATGCGGCGCATTCGTACGTCGCGCGCCGAGGGTGCCCGTCCCGCGCAGAGGAGCTTCTCGAGCACGAGGTCGTCGGATACGACCGAGACGACACCACGATTCGTGGCTTCCGCGACGCCGGAGTCGAAGTCGGGCGACGGTTCTTTCCCATCCGGACGGATGACCAGGTTCTGGCATGGCACCTGTGTGTCGCGGGCTACGGCATTGGCTTCATGCAGCAGCGGATTGGCGATGCCGAACCCGCGGTGCAGCGAGTCCTTCCGGATCTACCGATTGCGAGCCTGCCGATGTGGCTCACCGCACACTCCGAGCTCAAGTCCAATCGACGCATTCGGCGGGTCTACGACTTTCTCGGAGAGTCGCTGTCGGCGATGTAGCGGACGTCAGCGGTCCGCGATTCGTACGCCGCGCCCCGGAGACGCAACCACCACGTCGAGCACGCCCTCGGTTTCGGCGAGACGCGCCCGAACGGTCTCCGCGTCGCACGCTTCGCAAAGCACCTTGACGTGCGGTCCCGCGTCCATGGTGGCCCACGCGCCGGTTCCAGCGGCTCGCAGCTGGCGAACCGTATGGAGACCAGCGACGGTCCCCGGGCGCCAATAGAGTACGCTCGGGCGCGAGGTCATCGCGCACGCGTGAAAGCACAGGGTGCTCTCCTCCATCGCTGAGCCAACGCGTTCGAGGTCGCGGCTCTTCACGCCGCTCACCACCGCTTCGAAAAGGCGAGGCGCCTCGGCAACCCAGGTTGCGTAGAGGGGTGACGTGTCCCGCGACCGCGTCATCGCCTCCGTCGAACCCACTTCCTTCTGTCCGCGGGAGGTGAGCGCGACGATCAGACGCACGTTCCAGGATTCACGTGGCGCCACTTCAACTGCCGAGAGGTCTGACGACTGGTCGACTCCGCCGTCAAGCGCCACGAAACCGCCAAAGATCGACCGGGCCGCCGACGCGCTCGATCGACGGGCGAGTGCACTCAACGATGTCGGAGCGAGGGGCGCTCCCGCGGCAGCGCTTGCCGCAGCAGCGAGCGCCGCGAACCCAGAGGCGCTCGATGCGAGGCCTGCGGCGGTCGGAAACTCGTTTCGGCTGACGACCTTCGCGTGCTCGGACGTGCCCGTCATCTGCCTCACTCGATCTAGAAGTCGAACGACTCTCCCGGCTTCACGAGGAGTCCCGCGGCGCCCGTCGAGCCAGAGCTCATCCGTCGGAAACGACGCATCGAACTGCACTTCCGTGACCGTGACCAGCTCCTCGAGGGTCATCGAGAGACTCGGCACGACCGGGATGTTCTCGGTCACCTTCGCCTTTCCCCAGTACTTGGCGAGCGCGATGTTCGATCGTGCGACCGCCGTCGCCGTTCGCGTTTGTCGGGACACTCGGATCCTAGGCGCGTCGGACCGTGAGCTTGTCTGACAGCTCCGTCAGCATCTCGCGGCCTTGGGGATTGAAGAGGTCGTTCGCAAGGTGGCCCGCCGCGTCGGCGCGAAGCGTTTCGATGCGCTGCTCGAGCCGCTGAACGATACCGGTCTCATGCAGGCACATCTGTGCGGCAGCCAGCTCCCCCGCACTCGCGTCCGAGTTGCCGAACACCGCCTCGACTCGCGAGCGCTCGGCGGGCTCGGTGCTGCGTCGGAGCTCCGCAATCACGCTTCCTAGCTTCCCGTGAACCAGGTCGAGCCCGGGTTTTCCCGTGTCGGCGGCCGAGCCGAGCGTGCCGAGAAGGTCGTCGCGAATTTGGAACGCCTCGCCGATCGGTCCCGCCCAGGCGGCGAGTGCGTGGAGCTGATCTTCCGAAGGGTCGCCCAGCAGCGCCCCGAGTACCACCGGCCCCCGCACCGAGTAGCTCGTCGTCTTGAGGCCGTGCATCCGAGAGACGTCGGCATCTCCAGTGAGATCGAGCTGCTGCCCGCAGTAGACCTGCTTTTGGATGTCGAGAAACGCACGCTGCGCATCCGCCCACGCGCGCACGGGGTAGGGCGCTTCCAAGAAGAGCTCCCACGCGTACGTGGATGCGAGGTCTCCCGCGAGGATTCCGAGTGCGTCTCCGAGATGCCCGTTCTCATGCCGATCGCGAAGACTCTTGTGGACCGCCTTTCCACCTCGGCGCTCGTCGTCGTCGTCCATCCAGTCGTCGTGGATCAAGAGGTAGCTTTGAAGGAGCTCGAGAGCCGCACCGAGTTCGACGACCCGCTCCATGCCGTGGCCCGGACGGATACACCGGTAGCCGGCAGCGGCGACCGCCGGCCTCAAGCGCTTGCCGCCTCGCATGGTGAGCGCCGCGATCTCGGAAACGAGCTCGACGGTGGGTGGGGACACATCCATCACTTCCCGGTGTTTCTTGGAGAAAAACTCTTCGAGCAGTGCGTTCACCTCTGCGCGAACGATGGCGAGCCAGTCGTTCGTGGGCTGTCTCTTTTTCGTGCCGCTCGCGGCAGTGGGTCGCGCCAACGTCGGCGGCACGCGAGAAAGGATCGTTGCACTCATGACGGTCTCCGTTCGATTCTCCGCTGCGCACTTCCCCGGTGAAGGGCGAGCGCGGTGACGGGGAAGTACAGGCGATAGAAGCGGTAGTTCAGCAGCGCCGTCTCGAAGAACACTCCAACGTACTCCTCGTCGGGCCATTCTCCGTCGGGGGTCTGCATGGCCTCGAGAGCCTCGACCCCGCGCGCTACGGCGCGGTCGTTTGGTTCGTCGGCTTCGATCAGTGCGATCAGAGCCCATGCTGTCTGTACGGCGCTCGCCCGCTGACTGTGGACGTAGTGGCCCTCGGCGCCGCTCTGGTAGTGCTCTCCCCAGGCTCCGTCGCCGCGCTGGTGCTCGAGAAGCCAGTGGCAGGCATCGCGGACGTGTGCGTCGGTGGCGGGAACCCCTGCCGCGAGGAGTCCGCGAACGCCGAACATCGTCGCATAGAGGTAGTGCACGCCCCATGCGGCGCTCCAGGTGCCGTCCGGGTTCTGCGCTCGGCAGAGAAACTCGCGTGCGCGGTCGATCGCAGCCGAGACGAGGTTCGGCAAGAGGGCCGGGTAGCGCTGCTTAACCGCGCAGAGTGCGATCAGACAAGAGCCGGTACATTCGACGTACGAACGCTCCGTCATGCAGCGACCGAACATCTCGGAGGGGTTCATCCACTCGAGGGGCACCCGGGTCTTGCTCGGTTCGTAGCTTCCGAAGCCTCCGTCGTAGTTCTGGCATCGAAGCATGAACCGAACGGCGCGCACGGCGTCATCTTCGCCAAGCATCTCCGGGCGCGTTTCTAGGATCGCGATCAGGGCTTCCGCAGTGCAGTCGCTGACCGGCCAGCGGTGTCCCATCTCGGAGAAACACCAGCCGCCGGTGGGATCGATTCGAAACGCCGCCTCGTGCTCGAAGCCGGCGAACCGGACCTGCTGCGAAAGCAAGAAGTCCACTCCGTGCGTGACTTCCTCCGACTGGCTCGCTTCGGGGAGCTCCATCAGAGCCTGGAGCGCAAACGCGGTGTCCCAGCATACGCTGCCCGCACCGGCGACCCTCGACCCCTCCTGGTCGTCTTCCCAGAACCACGCGTCGAAGCGGGCGACGGCAGCGCGAAGGTCGGGGTCCTCTTCGTTGGCGTGCCATAGTGCGACCATCCCCAAGAGCCCGTTCACCGGCGAGAGCGAGAGATAGTCGCTTGCCCGGAGATGCGCGCGCATGTCGTCACGGAGGCGGCTCAAGACGCTTCGACGAAACCCGCGCGCATGGACGCGGTCGTAGACGCGCATGATCGAGAAGAGGGCCCTCAGCGGGAGCGTTGCCTGAAAGGGGGCGTCGGCGGCGCGGACGTCGTTGGCGCACCGCACGAAGTCGATCGCGTCGAACCGGTCGGCGTAGAGTTCGGTACGGAGCGCGTCCAGCTTCGGCGAGTCGTCTGCGACGATGCGTTCGCCGTAGAGCACCGCCAGGCCGAGGTAGATCGCTCGCGTGTGGCAGTAGTAGTTCGCAGGATGAACCGGCAGAGCTTTGGGGAGCGCCCACACCTCCGGCAAGATAGGGTTGATCCCCGCCCATTCGTAGAGGCCCAAGAGCGCAAGCCACACTTTTCCCCAGGTCGGAATGCTCTCGACCCGTTCGCGAGAGAACAGTCGTTGCGCCTCGGCGAGCCACGGCGTGTCTTTGGGCGCGCCGAGCAGCCGCGCGGCAACGTATACGAGCGTCGTGACGAACAGGGTACCGTCGTCGAACGGGTGGAGACCCCAAAGGCCCGACGACTGCCGCGTCGACTCGAACTGTTTCAAGAGACCCCTCCGACGATCGCCGGAGATCTCCAGCTTCATCACGTATCCGGCGATCACGTACTGTGCGGCCAGCATCGGGTTCCAGACGCACTCGCCTTCCCAGCTTCCATCGGCTCGCTGGAGGCTCAGCAGCGCGTCGACACCGCGGTCGAGTGGCCGTTCCGGCGAGATCGCGTCCCGGGCCACCGTGTTGGTCCGGGGCGCGGTCATTCGGCTACCGCAATCTCAAACCGACGAGAGTGAAGGTTCATGTGACCGCGCTGGATTCCTTCGGACGCCAACGCGGTGAGCGCGGCAAGGTTCTGCGCGAGTCCGACGGCCGCCATCACCATGGCGAGTTCGTTCGCCGACTCCACCTCGAGCACTTTTCGGAGCGTGCGAAGCGTGGGGTGTGTCGACGTGGAGCCGCCCACGGTGCCCACTGCCATGGGAACTTCGATTTCACCGTGGAGAAGTCCGTCGGTGTGCCACCAGCGGGTGAGCGGTTCGTAGCGCCCGTTTCGAGCCGCGTACGCGTGGGCGCCGGCTTCGAGCCCTCGCCAATCGTTGCCCGTGGCTACACTGACGGCGTCGATGCCGTTCATGACGCCCTTGTTGTGGGTCGCTGCGCGATAGGGATCGGCCGCAGCGAACTGGTAAGCCTCCACCACGCCGGCAGCGACTTCCCTTCCCGGGTGGCCGCTGCGTAGAAGCAGGTCTTCCGCGATGGTGCATCGCGCCCAGGCCATCCGCCGATCTGAGAGGTTGCTGAGAATGCGAAGCCGCACACGTCCGCCGGTGATGTTCTCGAGCAGTGGGGCGACCCCCTCGGCCATCTCGTTCACCAGGTTCGCCCCCATCGCGTCTCGACAGTCGACCAGAAGGTGAACGACCACCATGACCGGGTCGCCGTCGAGCACACGGACTTCGAGTGAACGCGCGCCTCCTCCTCGGGCAAACATCCGAGGCTGCTGCTGGTTTGCTTCCGCGACGATCTGCTCGGCGTTGGCTTCGATCCGCCGACGCGCTTCGAAAGGGTCGTCTACATCGAGCACCTGGACCTGCGCGATCATCAACGGTTCCGTCGCCTCTGCCTCGAAGCCGCCCGACGATCGAATGACGCGAGCCATGTTGCTTGCCGCCGCGACGACTGAGGGCTCTTCGACGACCATGGGCACCGTGTAGTCGCGCCCGTTCACCTGGAAGTTGAGGCCGAGGCCGACCGGCATCTGAAGAACCCCGATGCAGTTTTCGACCATCTTGTCCGCCACCGCGAGATCGTTTGGGCGTTCGCTTCCAAGCGTCACGAGATCCTCTTCGTCGAGTCCGAAACGCGTCGATAGCTCTCGATGGCGCGACGGGACGTCGAGCCTGTAGAAGCCTGGGATTCTCGAAGTGGGTCGTGCGAGATCTTCGTCGACTTTTCTTGCGCCTGCAGTCATGCCGCGTCCATCTCTCGGGCCCAATCGGTTTGCTTCGCGTCGGCCGCCATGAGCCGCGACACCGGGGTCCACATTTGCTCGTAGTCGGAACGAAGGAGGGCGTCGTCGTCATACGAGGCGGCACAACGAACCAGCACTTCCTCGACTTCGGCGCGGCTCACCTTTACCTCTTTTCCGGTCGTGAACATCGCGTCGTTGCCGTACGCGAGACCTACGGTTTTCACCGCGAGCCAGAGGGGAAGCAGGCAGAAGAGTCGAATCTCTCGGTGTTCAGCTGGAACCGACAGCGCGTACTCGAGCGCGCGGTCCAAATTCGTTCGAGCGAGTCCGAAGAGCGGGGAGACCGCGCGGTGCGCGGCTGCCACCTGGTTGGGATCGACCAAATCACGGCTCTTCAGACCCTCGGTCCGGCAGAGCGACCGCGGCACGAACGACCACCCACGATGCATGTCGTCGGTGATGTCTTTCAAGATGTTCACCAGTTGGAGACCGGTGCCGAACGCCTCGGCGTGTTCGTCGAGTTGACTCGACACGCCGTCGTTCTCGTCCATGCCCATCTCGGCCACGAACAGCTCCGTGAGCATGTGTCCTACGGTCCCGGCGACGAAGTAGCAGTAGCGCTGAAGGTCGTCGCTCGTCGAGGGCGCGACCACTCCGTCGTTGTCCGCTCGTCGGTGGCTGTAGATCTGCATACCGTGGGCCATCTCCGTGACCCATCGAAGGACCGCGTCCTGCATCGGCCTCGGAACGCCGTGCAGGACCTGCATGACCACTCCGATTCGTTCACAGAGCTCGAGCTCGGATTCGGGCGAACCTTCGACGCCGATCCAGAGGCGCTCGAACGCGTCGGATGTCGCGACACCGTCGAGCACCCCGTGGAACGCACGGTAGCGCGCGTCTCGCTCCTCGGTCGAGAAGGTGGCGTTGTCCTCCACCGAGTCGACGATTCGACAGAGCAGGTAGCCGCACGTAACCGCCTTCTGGAGATTGCCCGGCAACACCTCGATCGGCCTTGAGAAGGTTCTCGAGACCTTTCTGAGGCTGTTCTGACAGAAGTCCCACTCAGCTGACATGTTCTACCCCCTCGATTCGAGTTGCGGTTTCATCTTGGCGATTCCCGCGCCACGACTGCGGGGATGCCCAAGTCACGGACCTTGCGCGCATGGCGTTTCGATGTGGATGGACGCTTGCCCACGGCCACCGAAGCCAGCCCGCGAGGTCGCGTACCGATTTCCGGTCCGAAAAGAGCACCTCGGCGCCGGCACGGACCGCCACGTGCGAGAAGGCCCGAACGAAATCAGCTCGGCGCGTCGTTGCTGCGCCGAGGAGGTCCATCGTTCGATCACGTTGCGTCGCGCTCGAGCGCCAGGTGCGAAAGATCGCGTCGCGAATCGCGAGCGTGCCTGCGTCGTCTCTCGCAAACGCCTGATAGATGGCGTTCGAGAGCAACTCCGGTACGTAAGTCTCGCTGGCACGACGCTCCGCGTATACAGCGAGGGAGCGAGACTCGGAGAGCGCCTCTGCATCGAGGAGCGACATCGTGATGCCCATCGCGGTGAGCGGATGAAACACGCCGGCGGCGTCTCCAACCAAGGCGACCCCGCGGCCCGTCTTGTAGCGCCGCGGCCGGAACGAATTGGCTGCCCAGTGCAGCGAGGTCTCGCCGAGGCTTCGTTCGACGCCCTCGCGCAGCGGTGAGGGAAGAACGTCCGCGAACGATCGCCAGATCCACTTCGGGTCGCGAGCCCGCTTCTCGTCATGAGGAACGTCTACACACAGACGAACGCGGTCTTGACCGATGCGATACGCGAGAGCTGGGCCGGGGCCGCCGGTGATCACGTGACCGAACTCCTCGAACGGAAGCTCGGTATCTCGCACCACCAGTCCGGCCATCAGTGAGATCGAAACCTTGGTGGCCGTCGACTCTTCTGCGACGAGCTTGTGCGCAGAGCGACCCGTCGCGACGACGGTGAGCGGTGCGCCGATGACGCGAAGCGCCCCGCGAGCGGAGAGCGACACCGACGTTCCGTCGAGGCGACTCGCCCGGATGCCCTCGGCGTAGTCGACCCGTTCCCGGCTCGAAACTCCTCGGCGAAGGTGAGCGACTAGGCCCTCGTGTTCACAGGCGAATCCCTTGTTTCGCGCTCCGTATTCGAGTCGAATCGGCCCGAACCCGTCGTTCGGAAACACCATGAATCCGCGGCCCGCGACCCGCGTTTCGAGCCCGTTCAGAAGCCCGAGGCTCTCGAGCACGCGGGCGCCTTCCGGATGGATCCACTCCCCGGCGAATCGCCTCGCCGCGTTGGGATTCGATTCGACGACGAGCACGTTTGCGCCTCTGTCGGCAAAAGCGGCGGCGGTCGCACACCCGGCTGGACCTCCGCCGATGACGACGATGTCGTAGCGCGGTCGAATGTCACTCAGCTCGAGCGTCGTCTGCAAAGCTTCCCCTGCAACGAAGTATCCGCGGTGCGCTTCCTCCAGCTACAAGAATCGCTTCGGCGGATCCATCGTACGCGTCGGTCGTCCCAAACTCTGCACGAACGGTTCGGCACGTTTGCAATCTTTACAGCGTGTTTCGTTCATCGACTGAATGCACAAGCTTTACAACAAGTTGAGTATCGCCTTGTTGATCGCCGTTCAACGATCGCATGAGACCACTGAGCAGATCTGACGAACGAGTCACTGCGTTTCTCGATTCTGCGTGACTCCTCCGCGCTACAACCCTAGCGTCCGAAGGGACAACAAGGAGATCCTGAATGAGCTCAGAACGTGCTGGCATTGCATCTATCGGTCTTCAACTTCCGGCGCTCTACATGCCGGTGACGGAGCTCGCGGAGCTCCGTGGGATTGATCCGAACAAGTTTACAAAGGGTCTAGGCTGCGGTGAGATCGCACTCTGCGGACCTGACGAAGACGCGGTCACACTGGCCGTTGGCGCCGCAAAACGCGCGCTTTCACGGTGGGACGGGGTCATCGACGACATCGGACTCATCGTAGTCGGCACGGAGAGCGCCAAGGACATGAGCCGCCCACTCAGCGCCTGGGTTGCGGAAGAACTCGGCCTCTCGGGCAACGTTCGATCGTACGAAGTGAAACACGCCTGCTACGGAGGAACGCTCGCGTTACGCCAGGCGCTCGAGTGGAAATGGTCAGGTGCGAGTCGGGGTAAAGCTGCGCTCGTCATCGCCGCGGACGTCGCGCTCTACTCACTCGAAGACCCGGGCGAACCGACGCAAGGTGCGGGGGCCGTTGCCATGATCGTCGACGAGCCGAACGTCGCGAGCATCTCTCGCGACTCTTTCGCATTCAGCAGTCCGGCTTTCGACTTCTGGCGACCCGTTGGGGATGCGTTTCCTTCCGTGGAAGGGCAGCTCAGCCTCGATTGCTACAAGCGCGCAGTCGTCGAGTGCTACACGCAGATGATCGGAAGCGAGGACCCCCGCGGGCGACTCGCTGAGTTCGAGGCCATGGCGTTTCACGTGCCGTTCCCCAAGATGGTGAAGAAGGCCGTGGCTCATCTAGCCGAGCAGCTCGGCTGGTCGGAGTCCGAGGCCGGCGCTCTCTTCGAAGAGAAGGTCGAGCCCACGCTCACCTGGAACCGATCGACCGGGAACGCGTACACCGCGAGCCTCTGGATTTCGGTCGCCGGTGCGCTCGCCGGCATGAACGAAGGGACGCCGATGACCGCGTTCTCATACGGTTCGGGGTACGGGGCCGAGCTCCTCGAGATCGGCGCGGGCCCCGCTGCGAAGGAGGGGGCCTGGGTCTCCGATATCGAGCAGGATCTCAGCCGACGGCGGCCCGTCGACATGGCCGGCTACGAGTCGCTTCGCGGTCATGCGCGCGCCAGCTGAGCCGGCGCCGTCGGCGCTCGTCGAGCGGAAGGCCGATCACCTCGACCTCTGCGAGGGCGACGCGGTCTCCTTTCGGGCGCAGACGACGCTGCTCGAATGCGTGCGGCTGCTTCACCAATCGTTGCCCGAGCTTGCCGCCGAAGAGGTGTCGACCGAGACGGCACTGCTCGGCCGAACACTCCGCGCTCCGCTCGTGATCGCTGCCATGACCGGCGGCCACGAGCGGGCGGCCTCGATCAATCGTTCGTTGGCGTCGATCGCCGAGCGCGGCGGGTACGCGCTCGGCCTCGGGAGTCAGCGCGCGATGCAGCGCGATCCCGAGCTCGAATGGACGTATCGTGTTCGCGAGTGGGCGCCCAGCATTCTTCTCTTCGGGAACATCGGCGTAGTGCAGGCCCGAGAGACGCCTACGCGGGCGCTCGAGGAGCTCGTCAAGGACGTCGGCGCCGACGCGCTCTGCGTCCATCTCAACCCCGCGATGGAGCTGATCCAGTCCGACGGCGACCGTGACTTTCGCGGGTGTGTGGAAACACTCCGCCGCCTCTGCGGGGAGCTTTCGGTCCCTGTGATTGCGAAGGAAACCGGAAACGGAATGAGTCCGCAGACCATCGCAAAGCTCCACTCTGCGGGGGTTCGGTACGTCGACACGTCAGGAGCAGGAGGGACCTCCTGGGTTGGCGTCGAGACGATGCGCGCCGATGGCGTCCGTCGTTCGATTGGCGAGCGCCTTTGGGACTGGGGGATCCCGACGGCTCCGTCCATCGTATTTGCCGCGCGTCGCGGGATGACGACCATCGCGACCGGCGGAGTCCGAAGCGGGCACGACGTCGCGCGCGCGCTAGCCCTCGGAGCGAAGGTGGCGGGCATTGCGCGCCCGGTGCTCCAAGCCCTCCACCGCGAGGGAGAGGACGGTGCGCGGGCCTTCCTCGAGGAGGTCGTGAGCGAGCTCCGGGCGGTCATGCTGCTAACTGGCACGGCAGAGCTTTCGGACCTCACGAACGCACCCAAGCTGGTTGACGGCGAACTGTCGCGCTGGCTTTCTCTCGATGGGGACGGTCGGTGACGCTTCGCGCGATCGTCGTCGACGACGAGCCGCCGGCGCGTGACGAGCTCTCTTTTCTGCTCGGTCAGTGTGAGGGTGTGGAGGTCGTGGGACAGACCGGCGCGCCGAACGAGGCGGAGCGACTGTGTGAGAGCGTCGACCCGCACGTGGCTTTCATCGACGTTAGGATGCCCGGAACCGACGCGTTTCACCTGGCCAACTCGCTTCGCCGCCGTCACCTCGACCTCGACGTGGTTCTCGTTTCCTCGCACGACCAAGACGCCATTCGCGGCTTCGAGGTGCAGGTCGCGGACTACATCCTCAAGCCCGTGAGTCTCGACCGTCTCCGAAAAACCGTCAGGGTGCTGTCCGACGCCCGTCCCGATCTCGGGAAAGCGATGCCTTTCGAGCGATTCGCCGTGCGGCGGCGGAGCGCGTACGTCGTCGTCCACGTCAAGGACGTGGTTTACTTCGAGGCACGAGACGAGCTCGTTTGGGCGGTGACCGCGACGGATCGCTTCGCCATCGATCGAACGCTCGCTAGCCTCGCCGAGCTGCTCGACGATCGCGAGTTCTTCCAGTCTCACCGCCGATGTATCGTTCGGCTCGATCGAATCCGCCTCATCGAACCCTGCGGTGCGAGAGCGTATCGGATTGAGCTCGAGCATCCGGATGCACCGACGGTTCCACTGGCTCGAGACCGAGTCGTCAAACTGAGAAATCGCATCCCCTTTCTTCGCTGACCGCACGGAACCCCTCGCTGGCCGCGCCGGTTTCGCTACTATTCGCTCCGAATGTCCGCTTCGGAGCTCAAGCTCGGCACCTTCTCCACGCTTTCGATTGGCATCGGCGGAATGGTCGGGGGAGGGATCTTCGCGGTCACGGGCCTCACAGTCGAACTCACGAAAGGCGCGGCGCCCATTGCTTTCGTGATTGCGGGCGTCGTCGCGCTCCTCACCAGCTACTCCTACCTCAAGCTCACCTTGAGGTATCCGAGCGAGGGGGGAACGGTCGCGTTCCTGAACCAGGCTTTCGGCGGCGGCTGGCTCACCGGCTCGGCGAACATCCTTCTTCTTCTGAGCTACGTCGTGCTGCTTGCGGTGTATGCGTACGCGTTCGGTAGCTATGGATCGAGTTTCTTCCCCGAGGAGAGCCGAAAGCTCTGGCTTCACGTGCTCATCAGTGGGGTCATCGTGTTTCTCGTCGTGATCAACGTCCTCGGTACCCAGCTGGTCATTCGCTCCGAGAACCTCTTCAACCTCGTCAAGATGATCCTTTTGGCGGTCTTCGTCGTCGTCGGGCTCTGCACGCCCATGGAGTGGAGTCGTCTTGCCCCGTCCGAGTACGTGTCTCCGGTCGCCCTGATCGCCGGCTCCATGCTGATCTTTCTCAACTACGAAGGCTTCGAGCTCATCGCGAACGCGTCGAAGGACGTGGCCGATCCGAAGCGCTCCCTCCCGATCGCCTACGTGGGAGGCGTGCTCCTCGTCATGGTCTTTTACGTCCTGATCGCTGGAGTCGTCGTCGGTCACTTGAGCTTCGAACAGGTGGCCGAGAGCCGAGACTACGCCCTTTCCGTCGCGGCGCAGAGCTTCATGGGGCGCCTCGGCTACGTCGGAATCGCCATCGCGGCGTTGCTCGCGACGAGCTCTGCGATCAACGCGACCTTCTACAGCACCGGACGACTGACTTACATCATCGCCAAAAGCGGCGAGCTTCCGAGGGAGCTCGAACGCACGCTTCGCGGCGAACATCTCGAGGGCACGCTCATCACCGCAGCGGCGGCGCTCGTCATCGCCAACGCCATTCCCCTCGACGCCATCGCAACGATGGGAAGCGCTGGATTTCTCTTGATCTTCATGGCGGTGAACCTGGCCAACGTGCGGCTCGCCAAAGAGACCGAGAGCCGCGCTTGGCTGTCGGCGCTGGCCGCCCTCAGTGCGTTCGGGGCCCTCCTGATCCTCTGTGTCCAGGTCGGCTCGAAGCCCGACACTCGCAGCCAGCTGTGGATCCTCGCCGGGATGATCGTGGTATCTGGATTACTGGAGTTCATCTATCGAACGGTGTCTGGGCGTCACATCAGGGTCGCAGCCGGGCCAGCGTCGGACTCGACCTCCGATTGAATCGACGACGGAAAGACCATGTTCAACGACTACACTGACTATGACGGCATCGGCCTAGCCGCACTGATTGCCAAGAAAGAGGTCACGGCCGCCGAGGTTCTCGAAGCCGCCATCGCCAGAGCCGAGGCCGTCAACCCTCAAGTCAACGCGATCGTGACGCCGCTCTATGAATGGGCTCGGTCCGCGAGCTTCAATCCCACAGGCGTGCTCGCAGGGGTCCCCTTCTTGCTGAAAGACGTGCACCACGCGCTTGCGGGCACGCCGATGAGCAACGGAAGCCTTCTTCACCAAGGTGAAAGGTCCCGAACGAACGCCACCATCGTTCAGCGTTGGCTCGACGCGGGCCTCGTCGTCATGGGCAAGACCAACACACCCGAGTACAAGCTCTCACCAACTACCGACCCGCGCGCATGGGGCGCGACCCGAAACCCATGGAACCTCGAACGGACTCCCGGCGGGTCGAGCGGGGGATCCGCGGCCGCAGTAGCGGCTCGGATCGTCCCTCTGGCGTCGGCGACCGACGAAGCTGGGTCGATCCGGATGCCCGCCGCAAACTGCGGGCTGTTCGGGCTCAAGCCGTCCCGAGGCCGGAACCCAATCGGGCCCGACTTTCGATGGGAGCTCGCCGGCCTCTCTACCTCCGGCGTCATCAGTCGCACCGTACGCGACACGGCGGCGGCACTCGATGCGTCGGCCGGGTCGGAGCCCGGTTCGCCCTACTACTGCCCGCCAAGCAACGGCTTTCTCGCCGCGATCCAGCGTCCGCCGCGCCCACTCCGCGTTGCGCTGGCGACTGGAGACCGTGTGTTCGACCGCCCGATGGATCAAGACTGCGTGCAAGCGATTCAACACGCAGGAAAGCTACTTGCCG
This sequence comes from Myxococcota bacterium, assembly GCA_039177115.1. Classification (GTDB taxonomy): domain Bacteria; phylum Myxococcota_A; class Polyangia; order Polyangiales; family Houyiibacteriaceae; genus SG8-38. The sequence continues at coordinate 124,286 of JBCDFZ010000003.1, read as the reverse complement.
ACCTCGGCCACGAGGTCGACGTCGTGAACGTCCCCTTCGACGAAGCCGAGGTCATGGGTTGTGCGTTGCTTCTCATCGCGAGCAGCTTCGGGGCGTTCGGCGACGAGCTCGTCGAGGCGTACGGAGCCAAGCCCGTGAAACGCGGCCTCGAGCCGCTCAACCGGTTCATTTGGAAGGCCGGGCGGGCACTCCCGGGTCCACTCGTCGAGCGCACGCGCTTCCGAAGCCGCGAGATCGCGCGTGCCATGGCGGAGTTCCACGAACAGTACGACGTGCTCGTGACCTCGACGTTTTGCCAGACGCCCAGGACCATCGAGGAGACTAACCCCACCGCGGCGGATACTCGCCTCGCCACCGCACTCGCCAACGGGCTGGTTACGCCTCTATCGGTGATTCCCGGATCGATGAACAAGCTCATCGACGCGCAAATCGCGGCCGTTGTGGAGCGCGTCCCCTTCCGCACGTCACTCGCCAACGTCACCGGGCAGCCCGCGATGTCTGCACCCCTCTGCTGGACCGGTACCGGCTTGCCTGTCGGCGTTCAGTTTCTCGCGCCTTTTGGGGGCGAAGAGATGCTGCTTCAGCTCGCTACGCAGCTCGAGAGCGCGACCTCATGGGACGATCGGCGGCCGCCAAACATGGAGTAGATCGCGCGTCTTTCGATCGACACGTCGCGTGCTAGGGTGCGCGCCCTCGGAGGATCGCATCATGGCGAAACGACCAACCGGACTGCTTGCATTCTGGCGCAACTACGACCGAAAAACCTACGTCAAAGCGGCAGTGTTGGCCGACCGGCTCGGCTACGACTCGTTCTGGCTTCCCGAAGTCTGGGGATACGAGTCTTTCACGCTGCTGACCGAGATCGCCATGAAGACCAAGCGCATCAAGCTCGGCACCGGCATCATCAACGTCTTCAGTCGGTCGCCTGCCCTGATCGCGATGCAGGCAGCCACGCTCGACGAGGTGAGCGGCGGACGCTTCATCCTCGGAATCGGTACGAGTGGCAAGCGAGTGATCGAGGGCCTTCACGGCCGCGACTTCGAGAAGCCGCTCACGCAAACGCGAGATGTCATTCGCGTGGTCAAGACCCTTCTCGACGGTCGACCGCTCTCCGAGTCCGACGCCAAGCTGCGGCAGTACCGCCCCTTCAAACTCGACTTCGAGCCGCGACGCCGCGACATTCCGATCTACGTCGCGGCCCTGAAGCAAAAGTCCGTGACCAGCATCGGTGAGCTCGCTGACGGATGGATGCCTATCTTTTGGCCGTACGAACGGCTCGAAGACGGGCGAGCATGGATTGCCGAGGGCGCTGCCAAGTCCGGTCGCGATCCGTCCACGATCGCCACCGCCCCGTTCACTACGGTGATTCCGGTGCCCGGGCGAGGCGCCTCGAAGAAGGCGCGTGAGATCATTGCGTTCTACGTGGGCGGCATGGGCGAGTACTACAAAGAATTACTCACCGGGTTTGGGTACGGCGAGGAGTGTAACGAGATCGAACGGCTCTATCGTGACAAGTCCATGCGGGACAAAGCCCTCGACGCGGTCACGGACGAGATGGTGGAGCAGCTCACGATTTCCGGTGACCCGCTTCACTGCCGCAAAGAGCTCCGGCGGCGTCGTGACTTCGGCTTGGACGAACCCATCATCAACCTGCCTCCGGGAATGCCCTGGCCGGCAATGGCGGCGTTCATCACGTCGCTCGCCCGCGCGTAGCGAGCCGTCGCGGTACTTTGGTGTATGCTTGGGAGATGTCTCCTTCGCGTACACCCTTCGCCCGGGGTTGGTACATGATTTCCTGGAGTCAGGACCTCGGTCCGGCTGCCACGCTGCCCCTGCGATACTTCGGCGAAGACTACGTGCTCTACCGCGGAGAAAGCGGGACACCGATCCTCCTCGACGCGCACTGCCCGCACCTCGGTGCCCATCTCGGGCACGGCGGCTGCGTCGAAGGTGACGACATCGTCTGTCCGTTCCACGCGTGGCGCTTCTCTGCCGCGGGACGCTGCGTCGACGTGCCCTATGCGACCCGAATCCCCCCGAAGGCCGCCGTCCGAGCGTACCCGGTGGCAGAGCACAGCGGGATGATCCTCGCCTACTTCGATGACGAGGGCGTTGAGCCGGCGTACGAAGTTCCGCCGATTCCCGAGCTCGAACATCCCGGGTGGACCGGGCTCGAAAAGAGCGAAATCACGATCAAGACTCAGCCCCGCGAGGTCATCGAGAACGTCGCCGACATCGCTCACTTCAGTCCCGTCCACAATCAAAAGATCGACGTGTTCGAAATGATCATCGACGGTCCGCGCGCTACTCAGCGAACCACTGGGCGGGGTGGAAGCCTGGATGGAACGCCGATTCCCGTGCAAAGCGAGGCCACCTACCATGGCCCCGCGGTTCAGTTCACCCGGCTCGAGTGGGCGTACGATATGGTGCTGATCAACACGCACGTTCCAATCGATTCGAACAAGCTCATCCTCCGATTTGGCGTCATTCTAAAGAAGCAGGGGGGCAACGAAAGCCGCGAGGTGATTCTCGCCCACGTGGCGGCGGCGCGCGACGGGTACTTCCAGGACGTTGCCATCTGGGAGCACAAGCGTTGGCGCGAGCGCCCGACGCTTGTCGAAGAGGACGGGCCCATCGGCGAGATTCGCAAGTGGTATCGGTCGTTTTTCGCCGAGGCTTCGTAGGCCGCCTAACGCTCAACGGGCGACGAGACGCATGGGCAAGCCGTCCACGGGTTTACTGAACGGGAAGTACTGAAGCTTGGCCGGGTAGTAGCCGCGCTCCGCGAACTCGAGGCGGTACGAGGTCACCATGTCCGCGAAGGTTTGCAGGAACAGCAGCCGTGCGAAGTGCATCCCGATGCACTTGTGCGCTCCACCGCCGAACGGGATCCACATGAAGTTGTGCTTGCGGTGTTCGCCCCGCTCGTCGCTGAAGCGGGTGTGATCGAACCGGTTAGGGTTCTCCCAAAACTCCTCGAGTCGCTGGATGTACGTACCCGGGATGCAAACCATCGTGTCCGCAGGGATCGTGATGCCGCCAAACTCACACTCGCGGATGGTTCGCCGAAGAAACACCGAGACCGGCGGGTGGAGGCGAAGCGTTTCGTAGAAGACCCCCACTGCCTCCTTCATTTCGTGGAAGAAGGTCTCGTATGAAAACGGCCCGGCTGTCTCCCCGAAGTCGTTTGCCAGTGTGTCTTGGAGCGGGTAGTCGGCGCAAAGGTGATAGGCCGCCATGGTGGCCGCGCTGGTGGTGGTGTCATGCGCTGCAAGCATCAAGAAGACCATGTGGTCGGCGATGTCTTCGTCGTTGTAGTAGTCGCCTTCTTCGGTTCTCGCGCGACAGAAGTGCGCGAACACATCTTGGTCGTCGGAGCGTCTTTTCGTTTCGACCAGGTCCATGAAGAATCGCTTTAGTGTCGTTCGGCCCTGAATCCCTCGATGGTAGAGAAGCCCCGGGATTCGAAGTCGGACGATTCCGAGCGCGCCTTCCATCATGTCGGTGAACGCTTTGTTCGCCGCTGCGACCGTCTTGCCGGAGTCGTCTACCCAGCAGAAGACGTCGAAGGCGATGTCTAGTAAGAGCCGCTTGACCTCATCGTAGAAGATGAAGCGCTCTTGCGCGGCCCAGCGCGAAACGTGCCTTTGCACGATGGTCTGGATACGCTCGAGGTAACCGCGCATGGCATCGGGCTTGAACGAGGTCTGCATGATGCCCCGGTGAAGCCGGTGCTCTTCGTAGTCCCGCATGACGAGCCCGCCCTGGAAGAACTCGGCCATGACCGACTCCCAGCCCTTCTTGATCGAGAAGTTCTTCTCTCGGTCGAGAAGGACGCGCTGCGCGTGGTCGGGGTGGACCAAAAGGACACACTTGTTCCCCGTGATCGAGATTCGGCTCACGGGTCCGTACTTGCGGTAATGGCGATCGAACATGCCGATCGGGTCGCGAAGCATCTCGATGGTTTTGCCTGCGAGCGGGAGGCCATATTCGCCACGAAGATGGCTGAGGTCTCGATTGGCAGGGCGCTGGTCGTAGGGCAGTGAGGGGGCGTGTTCCACGGGTCCCGATCCTCCGAGGAAGGGTTTTGGCAGTGATTCTCAGGGTATCCCTTACATTACAAATTGTAAAGTTAAAAGATCGAGAGCGCAAGAACCTCCGGGAGACTCGCCGTGGTTCCCCGCTATCGAGCTTTCGTTGCGCGATCGATCGTCTTCGCTAGCTCTCGCACCTCTTCAGGCGAGAGGTTCTCCTGGCGTAGTCGCTCTGCGGCCTGTCGGATGGTTTGAAGCCGCGGATCGGCGCTCCCGTTCGGTTCCTCGATCGTCGGGAGCTGAATGCGACCTGTGACCTCCCGAAGCCGTGTCTCCGCTTCGCGACGCTGTCGCTCCGCCGCTTCGTGGAGCTGCACCGCACCTTTGAAGTTCTCGACGAGCTCGGCCTGTTCCTGAAGGCTCGAATGAAGGTGTCGCGTCAACACGTCGACGCTCACGATCGCGACGCCTCCGAACACCGCGAAGAACGCGGTGACGCGGAGCCAATCGAGCATGTCGGTCGGGTCGTAGAAGTCGATGGTTTCGATCTGGGCAATCCCCGTCGAGAGACAGATCCCAGCGGCAAGGAAGGCGACCAGGTTCAGGGCGAATGCTGTCCAGGTTGCGCGGCGTCCGAACAACACCGACGCGAGCAGATTCTGCGCGACGAGGATCAAGATAGGCGCGGGTAGGTATCCTGCCGCGAACAGCCCGAAGACCCCTGCGACGTAGAGCGACATCAGAAAACCAGTGGCTCGCAGGGTGTAAGGGAGTCGGCGCGCAAGCAGAAGGATGACGAGTCCCGAGTAGAGCAACAGCGACGCTGTCGCGATCCCCCAGGCTTCCATGTCGATGGCGTCGACCAGCGTACGCACGAAGGCAAGCCCACCAACCGCCACCGAGATGAGAAGCGAAACACTCAAGATACGAAGTCGGATCTTGTTGGCTTCGTTCAACGTTACGTTTGCCGGCGACGAGTTGTCAGCTTCCACGACGACCACCCAGGAACTGAGATTCTAGACCGCTTCCGAGGGGAGAGCAGGTCCGAAGGTTCACGCTGGCAATCTACACCAAAAGCGATGATTCGATTGGCGAGATCATGAGCGTTTACGGGCAGATTGCGAAGGGGGTTGCAGTTTTTCGCGCATTCCGATTCTGATCGAGCTCGATGGCTGGATACGGGACAAACGACATTCACAACGTCCTCCTCGCCGGCCCTCGCTCCGCAGGCAAGACCTCGCTTGCCGAAGCGCTCCTGTTCCGTGCCGGCGAGATCAACCGGAAGGGCTCGGTCGAGCGGGGCACCTGTGCGAGCGACTTCGAAAAAGAGGAACGCGATCACCATCACTCGGTGTACTCGGCGCTCCTCCACGCCGATCATCAGGGCAAGCGGATCAACATCCTCGACTTGCCGGGAGCACCCGACCTCATCGGACAGGCGATCGCCTGTTTACCAGCAGCCGAAACGATGGTGCTCGTGATGGATCCCGAAAAGGGGGTCGACAGCATGAGTCGTCGACTTGTCAAGCTCGCCCAGGACATGGACCTGCCCGTTGCCATCGTCGCCAACCGAATGAGTGAAACCGGCGCGCTTCTTCCTGGGTTCCTCGCCGAGCTTCGAGACGCGTTCGGGCGAGGCTGCCTTCCCATCAACCTTCCGGCCGACGGAGGGCTTGGCGTCATCGACTGCTTGCTGAACGCGGAGGGGGAGAGCGATTTGGGTCCGGTCGGCGGGTTTCACACCGAGCTGCTCGACCAGATCGTCGAGATCGACGACGACCTCATGGAGCGCTACCTCGACGGCGAAGAGCCCAACTACGAAGCGCTTCACGAACCGTTCGAGCGTGCAATGGACTCGGCTCACGTCGTCCCGGTTTGCTTCACGGATGCGCTCTCGGGTGCGGGGGTCGAAGCCTTGCTCGACACCGTCGAACGCCATTTTCCGAGCCCTCCCGAGGGCAATCGTCGCCCGTTCTTCATCGGTGAGGGCGAAGACGAGATGCCGTTCGTCTACGAAGACGACTCCGACAAGCCGCTCCTCGCCCACGTTTTCCACGTGACCACCGACCCGTACCTCGGAAAGCTCTGCTTCTTTCGCGTGTACCAGGGGTCGATCAAGAGCGGGGATTCACTTTTCATCGGGGACGGCAGGAAGCCGGTTCGGCTGAGTCACGTGTTCCAACTCCAGGGAAAGGAGCGCGCAGAAATCCGTGAGATCACGGCTGGCGACATGGGCGCCGTCGCGAAGATCGACGAGTTGCACCTCGGCGATGTTCTGCACGACGACCACTCTCTCGACCACGTGCATCACAAGTTGCTGCCGTACCCGGTTCCGCTTCATGCGCTAGCGGTCGTTCCCAAAACGCGCGGTGACGAAACCAAGATTGCCGACGTGTTGAGTCGAATTCGCGAAGAGGACCCGACGTTCACGGCGCACTTCCATCCGGACACGCACGAGCTCGTCATCCACGGCCTCGGCCAGATGCACCTGAGCCTCGTGCTCGAGCGCATCAAGAACCACGGCGTAGACGTTGAAGCCAAGCCCCCGAAGATCGCCTATCGCGAGACGATTCGCGGGCCCGCCGAAGGGCACTACCGTCACAAGAAGCAGAGCGGCGGAGCGGGTCAGTTCGGCGAGGTGTATCTACGCGTTGAGCCCCTGGCGCGCGGCTCTGGGTTCGAGTTCGTCGACAAGATCGTCGGCGGCGTCATTCCCAAGGGCTTCATGGCCGCCATTGAAAAAGGGATTCGCGACATCATGCAACAGGGGATCGCCGCCGGGTATCCGGTCGAAGACGTTCGCGTAACGGTCTACGACGGCAAGAGTCACTCCGTGGACAGCAAAGAGATCGCGTTCAAGACCGCAGGCAAGTTTGCGTTCAAGGACGCGTTTCTGAAGGCACGGCCGACGATTCTCGAGCCGGTGGTGAGCATCGAGGTCACTACCCCGGGCACCACCGTGGGCTCGATCACCGGCGACCTGTCGAGCCGGCGCGGCAAGGTGTTTGGGACCGACGCGATGGGATCGGGGACCACGGTCGTGAAGGCCGCCGTCCCGCTCGCCGAGATGATCGAGTACGAGCCGGCTCTCAAGAGCATGACCAAGGGGCGTGGCAGCTTCACGATGGAGTTCAGCCACTACGACCCGGTGCCCGAGCGCCTCGCGGACGAGCTCAGGACGAAGTTTCAGGAAAGCCGAGCCTGAACCAGGACTAAGCGAGGTCTACGCGTAGGCGGACTCGAGGGCGTCGAGGAAGTCGTCGAGCCGATCGGTCGGGAGCGCGTTGATGCCCGCCGCCGCTGCGCGCCCGCCTCCCGTGGGAAACTGTCGGCAGATCGCGTCCGCGCCCTGCTTGTTTTTCAGGGGTGCGCGAACGCTCACCAGGAACGTGTCATCCGGGCGTTCCGTGAGAACCGCGTGCGCTCGGCTCGGCGTTTGGTTGGCGAGGTCGTTGCTGTAGACCCCCGAGACGCGCCGTGCCCAAGGCTCGTTCGGCAAAATGAACACCGCCGCGGCCTCGGTCTCGCGCGTGGGCGCTACGGCGGCCGCTTGGGCCATGTCCTCTTCGTACCCGGAACGCAGGGCCTCGAACGTGTCGCTCGCCTCTTCCACGAAGGAAAACGGAGTAGGGAAGGGGCTCACGAGACGGAAGAGCTCGTCCGGTTTGAAGTGAAGGTCGTCGAGTGACGAACCGTATCCGTTGTAGTTGATGCAGGTCCCGAGCGTGTCGAGAAGTTCGAGGGCCTTCTCCGACAGCCCGAGCGGTGCCGCAATCGCCCGCGCGGTGTCTTTGAGGTTGTCGCCGAACGCGCCGGTCAGCGCCCACTCCACGTACGCGCCGCCGAGGTGTCCGTTGATCAGGAGGCTCGTGCAGACGTTGGGGTCGGTGTCGATGATGGTGTCGAGCTTCGGGTGCTCCGGGACCTCACCCGCGAAGTGGTGATCGACGTAGAAGATTTCCGCACCCTCTGCGAGCACCTGCTCCACGCCGGCTCTGTTCTTGTCGAAGCTCACGTCGAGCACCGTGACCTGGTCACCCGCGCGAGCTTCGGCTCGAGACACGAGTGCGATGTCTCGCTTCACGCCGGTGACGAGCGTGCTCTTTCGCGGCTCGTGGTTGTGCAGCTGCGTAAGGGCGCAGATGCCGTCGGCGTCGCCATTGAAGATGTCGATCTGCGCCATGGTCGGTCCTATCCGGCCTCCACCAAGTTGTTCAAGGCGCCGAGATCGATGCCACCGTCATCCGTTTTGATCGTGGCGCGCATTCGGTCCCCCGGCTGAAGAAAGCGGCCGTTGGCCTCTTGGAGCTCGATGAAGCGCGGCCATTTGTCCTTCTTCGGAAGGCTCGCGAGGAGTTCGTTTTGTTGAGGAGAGCGCTGCATCGCGACGCCGGACGGTGTTCCGCTGGCGATTAGGTCGCCGGTTCGAAGGACCTGCACCTCCGAGAGCTCCGTCAGAGTTTCTGGGGGCTTGTACACCATGTCGGCGCAGACCGCGTTCTGTCGCACTTCGTCGTTGACCCGCATCTCCAGGCGGAGTTCCTGCCATCGCTCCCGGATCTCGTCGTCGACGAGTGTCAACCAGGGCCCGGTAGGGCCGAACGTTCGAAAGCTCTTGCCTTTGTAGAACTGCGACTCTGGCACTTGGACGTCTCGCGCGCTCACGTCGTTGTGCACCACCAGCGCACCTACGGCGTCTGGCAGGCGAGGCCCTTCGAAGGTTTCGGGCTGCTCCACATCCCTTCCAATAACGAGCCCGAGTTCGACTTCGTAGTCGAGCAGGCGCACACGCTTCGGTCGCAGCACCGGGTCGTTCGCGCCGCAGAGACAGGACGAGGCCTTTCGAAACCACATGTTGAAGGTCTTGGAGTCGGGGTCGACTCCAGTTTCTCGCGTGTGCTCGCGGAAGTTCTTCGCTAGGCAAACGATCTGTTGGTTTTCCGTAACCGGTGAAAGCAACTCCGCGTCATCGACGGGGAGCCCCGTGGAGGCGGCGTGTTCAGCCGCGCGCTCGATCGCATCGAGCCCGAAACCGAGCAGATCTCGCGTGGTGTCGAACGAACCGTCGACCGGCAGGAATCGCCCATCGCGCAGGACCGCCCACCGCTTGCTGCCATCGATTCGAACCCTCGCGACCTGCCGCATGGCCGGGTTCTAGCCCGCCCACGGCGTTGGCGCCCCTCGGGCACGCGCTTTCTGTGCTACCTTCGCTTCGTCATGACCCGATACGTATTCGAACCGGATGACCTCCAGCGCATCGTCAAGATGCACCTCGATGCGCCCCTCGAAGAGCGGTTCGACCGCATCGCCAAGACGCTGCACCAAGTCTATGGCGATCACATCCATCCCGGCCGGGAATGGATCTGGAGCAACGCGGGCGGGATCATGTGTTCGATGAGCGTGCTCCACACGTCCCCCAAAGAGTACCTCCTGTTCTGCGGTACGGCCGTGGGTTCAGAGGGTCACAGCGGGCGCCATCGGGCCGAACTCTACGACATCGTGATCAACGGTCAGCTCCAAACCTTCAAGCCCGACGAGTTCGCGCCGCGCGTTCTTCATCCTGGCGACGTTTCACACCTTTCCCGGCTGACCACCAACGGGAGTCACCTGAGCCGCGAGTGCTGGCTGCTCGAGTACGCTCGGGGCAACATCCCCTCCATGTTCCCGTTCGCGCTCGGGGACACGGTCTTCAGCACCCAGGACCTGACCGATCTTGCGAAGACGATGGCGCACTCCACCAGGCTCATGCTCTCCGAGGCCAAGCTCGCGATTCGCGCGCGCCTCGGGCGGGGCGAGGCTCCGGGGCCCCGACTCGATCTCATCGAGGACCCCGCGCCGACGCCGCGGAAGCCCGCATCCGACGATTCGTCCCTCAACTGAGGCCGATTGACGGCGCGGCCGTCGACCCCAGGAAAGCCCGTGGGGCGCGCGGTTTCCCGCACAATTGACGGGGTCGGCCTCGCCCGGTTGCGCGAACGCGGTTTCGCAGCTAGCCGGGCGGTGGAAAAAACCCGTCTATTCGCACGAGAACACCATGAAAGACCTCAGCACCTATCGGAATATCGGTATCTTCGCGCACGTCGACGCCGGCAAGACCACGACGACCGAGCGCATCCTCAAACTCACCGGCAAGATTCACAAAATCGGTGAAGTCCACGACGGGGCGGCCACCACCGACTTCATGGAGCAGGAGCAGGAGCGCGGCATCACGATCCAGTCGGCGGCCACCACCTGTTTCTGGGATGGCCACCAGCTGAACATCATCGACACCCCGGGCCACGTCGACTTCACCATCGAGGTCTATCGCTCGCTCAAGGTTCTCGATGGCGGCGTAGGCGTGTTCTGCGGCTCGGGCGGCGTCGAGCCGCAGTCGGAGACGAACTGGCGCTACGCCAACGAGTCTGCCGTCGCGCGACTCATCTTCGTCAACAAGCTCGACCGGGCAGGCGCCGACTTCTACCGCGTCGTCGATCAGATCAAAGACGTGCTCGAGGCGAAGCCGCTCGTCATGGTGCTTCCGATCGGGATCGAAGCCGAGTTCGTGGGGGTGGTCGATCTGCTGACCCGAAAGGCATATGTCTGGGACGACACCGGCCGCCCGGAGAACTTCGAGATCCAAGACGTTCCTGAAGACATGGCCGAGAGGGTCGAGCAGTACCGCACCGAGCTCATCGAGGCCGCGGTCGAGCAGGACGACGATGCGCTCGAACAGTACCTCGAGGGCGAAGAGCCCGACCTCGACACGATCAAGGCCTGCATCCGCAAGGGCACGCGCGAGCTCGCATTCTTCCCGACGTTCTGTGGCTCGGCTTTCAAAAACAAGGGCGTGCAGCAGGTGCTCGACGGGGTCGTGGCGTATCTCCCGAACCCCACCGAGGTGCCGCCTCAGCCCGAGGTTGACCTCGAAGGTCACGAAACCGGCGAGTTCGCCGTCGTCGACCCCGACAAGCCCGTCCGTGCCCTCGCCTTCAAGATCATGGAGGACCGATTCGGCGCGCTGACGTTCACGCGCATCTACTCGGGCACGATCAACAAGGGAGACACCCTCGTCAACACGTTCACCGGCAAGACCGAGCGCGTGGGCCGCATGGTCGAGATGCACGCCAACGACCGCACCATCGTCGAGACGGCGCAGGCCGGCGACATCGTGGCCATGGTGGGGCTGAAGGACGTGCGCACCGGGCATACCCTGGCCGACCAGAAGAACCCGGCGACGCTCGAGCCGATGGTCTTCCCGGATCCCGTCATCTCGGTGGCGGTATCCACCAAGGACAAGGCCAACAGCGAGAAGCTCAGTACGGCGCTCGGCAAGATGGTGGCCGAGGACCCGTCCTTCCACGTCGAGGTCGACCAGGAGTCGGGTGAGACGATCCTCAAGGGGATGGGCGAGCTTCACCTCGACATCAAGGTGGACATCCTCCGCCGAAGCCACGGCGTGGACGTGCAGGTGGGCGCACCGCAGGTGGCCTACCGCGAAACCGTCACCTCCATGATCGAGGACAGCTACATCCACAAAAAGCAGACGGGTGGTTCCGGTCAGTTCGCCAAGATCGAGTATCGCATCGAGCCGGCCGAGTCCGGCGAAGGGTTCGTGTTCGAATCGAAGATCACGGGCGGTAACATCCCGAAGGAGTTCATCCCGGCGGTCGACAAGGGCTTCAAGCAGATGATGGAAACCGGGCCTCTCTGCGGGTTCCCGCTGCTCGACTTCAAGGTCACGCTCCTCGACGGCGGCTACCACCCGGTCGACTCCTCTCAGATGGCCTTCGAAACGGCCGCCAAGGCCGCGTTCCGGCAGAGCATGCCGAAGGCCGGCCCCCAGCTCCTCGAGCCGATCATGAAGGTCGACGTGTTCGTCCCGGACGCCAACGTCGGCGACGTCATCGGCGATCTCAACCGTCGTCGCGGCATGGTCAACTCGCAGGAGAAGGGTCACACCAACGTGCGCATCAAGGCTGATGTTCCGCTCAGCGAAATGTTCGGATACATCGGCGACCTTCGTTCGGCCACTTCGGGTCGAGGTCAGTTCTCGATGGAGTTCAGCCACTACGCGCCGGTACCCCGCAACATTCTCGAAAAGGTTCAGGCCGAGGTCGCCGAGCGCGAAGCGGCCAAGAAAAAGTAGACGAAGTAAGTCGCTCCCTCCGGCTTCCCTTGCCCGCCTCTCGTCACTAGACTCCGTTTGTTCTAGAGAGGTGTGCATGAAGAAGCTGACCGATGGTGAAGTTGCCGAGCACATGAAGGCTCTGCCAGGGTGGACGCTCGGCGAAGATCGAATCTCGAAGAGCTACCGCTTCAAAGACTTCGTCGAGGCCTTCGGCTGGATGGCGAGCGTGGCGCTGGTCGCCGAGCAGATGAACCACCACCCCGAGTGGAAGAACGTGTGGGCGAGCGTCGACGTCGAGCTCAGCACCCACGACGCGGGCGGCCTCACAGAGCTCGACATGAAGATGGCCGCCAAGATGGACGAGCTGAGCGGGCAGTCATGACCGAGACCAGTGATGAAGACGAACGTGCTCATCGCTGGCGGCGGAATCATCGGCTCGGCGGTTGCCTGGGCCCTTGCTGAACGGGGCGTTCGCGACATCGTAGTCGTCGACCTCGACCTCGCAGGTCTCTACGCAAGCTCTGAGCTCAACGCGGGTGGGGCTCGCGCCACGTGGTGGCAGGAAGTCAACGTCCGGACATGCCTCGAGACGCTCGACTTCTTTCGGGAACATGCAGACGAGTTTTCGTTTCGCGAAAGGGGCTACCTCTGGCTTCACGGGGACGAGCGCCTGTTCGCTCACGCCGAGGAGAAGCGCACGCTCCAGAACGGATTCGGCCTCGGAGTGGAAGTGCTCTCGGCTGACGAGGTCGCGGAGCGTTTTCAAGCACTCGCCGTCGACCCGGAGCGCCTCGTCGGTGCCACGTTTTCCCCGCGCGACGGCCTCGTGAACCCGAACGCAGTGCGCACCTGGTACCGCGAGCGCGCGGAGGCTGCGGGAGTGCGATTCTTGAACCGCCACTACGTGTCCGGCGTGAGTACCGTCCGCCAACCCGGGTCGCAGCGTCGAATCGCCTGGGTCGAGGTGACCGAGATCGGTCGCACCGATCCGATGGACCAGGAGGGAGTCCTTCGCGACATACTCACGACCCACGTCGTGCCCGCGTCCCTCGGCGCGACGCCGGAGCGGATGGAGGCGGATGTCGTGGTGAACTGCCTCGGCGCGTGGTCGCCGGTGTTCTCCGCCAAGGTGGGCGTCAGCGATGTGACCGAGCCTACGCGGCGTCAGATCGCGCTCGTCAGCGTGCAGCTCGACGACCCCGCGCGCACAGCGGCGCTCCTCGAACTCGGCATGGTGGTCGACCCAAGCAATCTGTACTTCCATCCGGAGGGAGCGGACATTCTCGCCGGCTACTCGATACCCGAAGAGGCCCCTGGGTTCGACTTCCACTACGACGGCGAGTCGTACTTTCGCGAGCAGGTGTGGCCTCGCCTGGCGCGCTGCTCCCCCGCTTTCGACCGATGCAAGCACCTTCGCGGATGGTCGGGACTCTACGCGGTGACCCCCGACTGCAGCGGGATCGCGGGAAGCGTCCGAGGGTTCACCAATCTCTTCGAGGCCCACTCGTTCACCGGTCGCGGGGTGATGCAGAGCTACGGTATCGCGAAACCTCTGGCGGCGTGGATCGATACGGGCGTCTGCGACCCGGCCATCGTGGACCTCAGCCGAGAGCGTTTTTCGGACCCCGCGCGCTGGCTCGTCGAGAGTCTCCACATCTAGCGACGTCAGAACTCGAGCCCGATGCCAAACTCGAGCAGGCGTTCCCAGCTAGGCTGGCCGGGGGGCGCTGCGAGGTTGTTTCGAAACCGGCCGTCGATCTTGATGGCGACGACGTGGTTCGGGCGAAAGTTCGCTCCGGCCACGATCACGTGGAGGTCGCTGCTCAGGAACGCTTCGTTCGCGAGCGAGGCGGCCACCGAGGCGTGCGTGTTGAGTCGTTCGTACCGAATGAACACCGGGATCGCGATCTCTCCGATGCGGAACGGAGACGTGGGTCGCTCGGTGACTCGACGAAGCTTGTGCGACCAGGTGCGCGCGACGTCGTAGGCGAACTCGATGTAGGTCCCATACGCCCGCCGGCCGATTACCTGCCCTTCCCCCTGCTGTTCCTCCGTGAGGAGAAACAGCCCCTCGGTGTCCTCGATGAAGCCCGCCGTTCCGAGACCGATGAATGTGAACCCGCGGTAGTCGACCCGCGCGTGCAGCGAAAACAGCCCCATGTTGGTCCAGTACCGCTCTGAACCACCGTCTCTTTCGATTCGGTCCCCGCCGCCCGCATAGCTCCAGTAGCCGCTCAACACGAGCTCGGAAAAGGGGATGCCCTCGTACGCGACCTGAGCATTCAACGCGATCGAGTAGTCCTTGAACCGTGCCTCGGCGCCGTTTCGGATCCAGCTGGCGCTCTGCGCTTCAGCGAGATCGGGCCCGTGGGTGACCATCAGCGCATAGCGGAAGTCACCGGCAACACCGTATACCGTGGCGCCGACTTCAATCCACTCGGAGGGAATGATCAGCCGTTCGACCTCGGGACGATTGACCGACTGGTAGAGCACGGGCTCCTCGTTGTTGTTGATGTACCCGATGAAGAGCGGCTGGATTCCGAGTCGGACGGCGACTTCGTCTCGCACCAGGATGTCGAAGTAGCTCTCCGGAAAGAAGTCGATGTCGGTCTCGCCGGAGCCCTGAAAGAACTCGAGCCCGAGCTCGGAGATCCAGAACCAGCGGGGCATGAGCCGGAACCCGAGAAACGGCGCCGCTCGAATGAGGCTGTCGTAGTAGAGCTCGAGGTCGCCCGAGGAGGTGTCCCGAGGCTGTTTGAAACCAGTGTTGATCGCGATTTCGGCGTAACCCGAGAACGTGAACACTTTGTCTGCGAAGAAGATGTCCGACGCGGCTCTTCCGAGCCCTGGAGCCTGTCCTTCGTTCGGATCGAACCCCTCCGACCCTTCGTCGATCTCGTCGTCCACCTCGGGTGTGTCGAGATCCGCGTCCTGCGCGCTCACCGAGACCCCCCATGCGCAGCACCACGCGAACAGAAAAGCCCAGCAGGCGAGACGCATGGACGACACGATAGAGCGAGCGTCGTTGCGATCCAAGTTCGGTCTTGCTACGCGTGGGCACCTCGGCGTTGAGCATGGCGGACGAACGCACAGCATTATCGAGCGGCGGGGGGGATGCGGTCGGTGACCTCGCGTCCGCCGGAAGGCAGTGGACCTGCCCTATGCATCCCGAGGTCATGCAGGGTGTGCCCGGCGACTGTCCGATATGTGGCATGGCACTCGAGCCCGTCCAGGTCACCCTCGAAGACGAGTCGGAGAGCCCGGAGCTGGTCGACATGCGTCGGCGTTTCTGGTTTTCCGTGCTGTTTACCGTCCCGCTTCTCGCGGTCTCGATGGGAGACATGCTTCCCGGGCATCCCATTTCGGAACTCGTTGGCGAGCGGACCCGCGTGTGGATCGAGCTTGCGCTCGCGTCGCCGGTTTGTCTCTGGGCGGCCTGGCCGTTCTACGTACGATTCGTCGCCTCGATCCGTGGGCGTCATTTCAACATGTGGACCCTGATCGGGCTCGGGGTAGGTGCGGCGTTCATCTACAGCGTCGTCGCCGCCGTTGCGCCGGGCGTCTTTCCGAGCGCGTTTCGTGATGCTTCGGGCAACGTCGCCGTCTACTTCGAGGCGGCCGCCACCGTGGTCACGCTCATCCTGCTCGGTCAGGTCCTCGAGCTGCGCGCTCGGAGTCAGACCGGTGCCGCCATCAAGTCCCTTCTCGGGCTCGCGCCCAAAACCGCGCGGCGACTCGAGGTGGACGGGACCGAGCACGACGTTCCCCTCGACGAGGTGCAGGTAGGCGATCGTCTACGCGTACGCCCCGGGGAGAAGGTTCCCGTCGACGGCGACGTCCTCGACGGGACCAGTCTGGTCGACGAATCGATGGTAACGGGCGAACCGGTTCCCGTGCAGAAGGGTCCGGGCGAGTCGGTGATCGGCGCCACGGTGAACGGGTCGGGCGCGCTCACTATCGAGGCGCGCGCCGTCGGAAGCGATACGCTGCTCGCACGCATCGTCAGCATGGTCTCGGAGGCGCAGCGAAGCCGCGCACCGGTGCAGCGCCTCGCGGATCTCGTCGCGAGCTACTTCGTGCCGGCAGTCCTCTTGGCCGCCGCGGTGACGTTCGCGGTCTGGAGTTTGGTTGGCCCGGACCCCAAGATGGCGCACGCGATGGTTAGCGCCGTCGCGGTCCTCATCATCGCCTGCCCGTGCGCACTCGGGCTCGCCACGCCCATGTCGATCATGGTGGCGACCGGGAAGGGTGCGTCCGTCGGCGTTCTCTTCAAAGACGCGGAAGCCATCGAGCTGATGCGAAAAGTGCAGACGCTCGTCGTCGACAAGACTGGAACGCTGACGGAGGGCCGGCCGACGCTCGTGGGCGTAGATTCGCTGTCATCCGATGACGCCCTGCTCCTTTCGTTGGCGGCGAGCCTCGAACGCGCGAGCGAGCATCCGCTGGCCGAGGCGATCATCACGGGGGCGACCGAGCGCGGAGTCTCTCTTTCACCGGTCGACGACTTCGTTTCCGTTGCCGGCAAAGGCGTGAAGGGGCGCGTTGGTCAACGCACCGTCGTTTTGGGGAACGCGGCGATGCTCGAAGCCGAGGGCATCGAGCGTGCCCCGCTGGCAGACGCCGCAGACGCGCTGCGGGCCGACGGACAGACCGCGATGCTGGTAGCGGTAAACGGAGAGGCGGCTGGCGTGCTGGGCGTGACCGACCCGATCAAAGCGAGCACCCCCGAGGCCATCGCCAGTCTTCACCAAGCCGGCCTTCGCGTGGTCATGCTCACCGGCGATCACGAGACTACGGCGCGCATCGTGGCCGAGAAACTTGGAATCGACGAGGTGGTCGCCGACGTCTTGCCGGACCAGAAAGCGGAAGCCGTAAAGAGGCTCCAGAACGAGGGCCAGGTGGTGGCGATGGCCGGAGACGGCGTCAACGACGCCCCCGCGCTCGCACAGGCCGACGTGGGCATCGCGATGGGAACGGGAACCGACGTCGCCATGGAGAGTGCCGGAGTGACCCTGGTGAAGGGAGATCTACGAGGGATCGTACGCGCTCGTCATCTGAGCGACGCGACGATGGCCAACATTCGGCAGAACCTGTTCTTCGCGTTCGTCTACAACGCGCTTGGTATTCCCGTGGCCGCAGGCGTCTTCTACCCGCTGTTCGGCTTGCTGCTCAATCCCATGATCGCAGCCGCAGCCATGAGCTTCAGCTCCGTGTCGGTGATCACGAATTCGTTGCGCCTTCGACGGACGACGCTCTAGTCTCCGGCCGGCGCGCTCAGTCTGCGCCTGGTTTGTTCCATGGTTCTCGACCCCGCACTCGTCGCGTTTGCGATCATCGTTCTCGGGGCCTACCTCGTTCAGACGGCAATCGGTTTCGGGAGCATGCTGATCTGCGTTACCTTCGGCGCTCAGTTTCTACAGCTCGAGGAGGTGATCCGCTGGGCGATCCCGCTCTCGTTTCTCCAGACCGGATACATCGTCGTTCGTCACGCGGACGGTATCCGCTGGCCGCTGCTCCTTCGCCGCGTGCTGCCGCTGATGGCGCTCGGAATGGCCGCTGCGTTCGCGGTGCTCGCCTACGTTCGCGGTCCATGGCTTGGCCTCGCGTTCGGAGTGATGGTGCTGGTGCTTTCCGCGCGTGACATTCGGCAGCTCCGCCACGCGAGTGAAGCGGAGTCTGAGCGACCGATCTCGCTGCCGGCGTCGATCGCCGCACTCTTCTCGGCCGGTTTGGTCCACGGAATCTACGCATCTGGCGGCCCGATGCTCGTCTATGCCATCGGACGAGAGGGGCTCGGGAAACGCGATTTTCGAAGCACGCTGAGCATGATCTGGATCGTGCTCAACGTGATCCTCGTCGCCCGCTTCATCTCCCTCGACGTATATCAACCCTCCGACCTCTATCGGATTCTCTTCCTGCTTCCGGCCGTTCCCCTCGGTATCGTGCTCGGGGAGTGGATCCACCACCGGGTCGACGAGCGTCGATTTCGCATGGCCGTCCTGGTACTGCTTCTCGCGGCTGCGATCTCACTCATCCTACGTTATAGTTCGCAGCTCCTTTGACGGCAGAAAGGACTCCCCCATGTACGACCTCAAGATCGTCGGCGGAACCATCGTGGACGGCACCGGCACCGAGCGCTTCTCGGGAGACATCGGTATCAAAGACGGAAAGATCGCCGACGTTGGCGCCTGCGATGAGAGTGCAAAAGAAACGCTCGACGCCAAGGGTGCGGTAGTCACTCCCGGCTTCGTCGACATCCATACCCACTACGATGGTCAGATCAGTTGGGACGAGGAGCTTGCGCCATCTTCGATTCACGGAGTCACCACGTGTGCGATGGGGAGCTGCGGAGTCGGGTTCGCGCCCGTCCGGCCGACTGACCACGCGAAGCTGGTGGAGCTCATGGAAGGCGTCGAAGACATTCCCGGGACCGCGCTGTCGGAAGGCATCACCTGGGGTTGGGAGAGCTACCCGGAGTACATGGACGCGCTCGACCGGATGCCGCACACCATCGACTTCCTAGGTCACGTACCGCACGACGCGCTCCGCGTGTACGTCATGGGCGAACGGGCCGTGTTCGACGAGGCGGCAACGCCGGACGACATCGCGGAGATGCGGCGCCTGCTCCGAAACGCGCTCGACGCAGGCGCCGTGGGATTCAGCACCGGCCGAAGCGACAACCACCGAAGCGCGGTGGGGGACTGGACGCCGTCCTCCGAGGCGGGAGGCGAAGAGCTTGCCGGGATCGCCGAGGCGTTCGTCGGCCTCGATCACGGCGTCTTGCAGGCCGTGAGCGACTTCAACGTGCTTCACGGCGACGACCACTTCGAGGCTGAGTGGAGCGTCCTCGAACAGATGCTTCGCGCAGCAGGCGGACGCCCGATGAGTGTGTCGACCATGCAGCGCGACCACAGCCCTGAGCAGTGGAGATGGATCCTCGACCGTGCCACCAAGATGACGGAACAGGGCTTCGACGTACGCTGCCAAGTCGCGTCTCGCGGTATCGGGGTGATGCTCGGCCTTCAAGCGACGTTCCATCCTTTCATGGGATTCCCGAGTTACAAGGCCATCAGCCACCTACCGCTCGAAGAGCGGGTGCGCGCCATGAAAGACCCGGCACTCAAGGCCAAGATCATCGAGGAGAAGAGCGAGCCGGTTGCCGGTGACGGAAGCATGCTTCCCCCGCTCGCTGATTTCTTCCTCTCGAACCTCGAGATGGTCTCGATGCGACTCTTCCGTCTCGGTCAGGACCCCAACTACGAACCGCCCGCGCAGGAGAGCTTCGGGATGCAGGCGATGAGCCGGCAAGAGCCCGTGCTCAGCGTCATCTACGACGCGATGCTCGAGCAAGATGGCGAGGCGCTTCTCTACTTTCCGGTTTACAACTACACCGGCATGAATCTCGACGCGGTGCACGAGATGCTCACGCATCCGCGCGCACTCCCTGGGCTGAGCGATGGCGGCGCGCACGTCGGTACCATTTGCGACGCCAGCATGCCGACCTTCCTTTTGACCCACTGGGCGCGCGACCGAGGCGAGGGGCGAATCCCTCTCGAGAAGGTCATCCAGATGCAGGCCCACGACACGGCGCGGTTCATCGGTCTCGACGATCGCGGGACGCTTTCCCGAGGGCAGCGCGCCGACATCAACATCATCGATTTCGACGCCCTTCGGCTGCTTCCGCCCGTCATGCTCAAGGACCTGCCGGCAGGCGGCCAGCGCCTCATGCAGCACGCGAACGGGTACGTGGCTACGCTCGTCGCAGGCGAAGCCATTGCGCGCCACGGCAAGCTCACCGGTGCGCGGCCGGGTCGCCTCGTACGGTCCGGCCGCTGACCGAATCCCCGCGGCGCCGATCGGGCGCCCGACCCAAGTTACAAAAAGTAAAGTAAAGCCTTGCTCTGTTCTGCTACGAAGTTTACACTTCGTTAAATAATGGCGCAGAGCGTTGATAATACTGGGGATTCAACACCAGCGAGAACCATCCCGAGGCATCGGGGCCACGTCCTCTGGGGCGGGTTTCAGGACTTTCAGCGGGATCGCGCCGACTTCGTGCTTCGCGGGCACGAAGCCTACGGCGACGTTTTCGTGACGCGTATGCTGACGGGGGAGTCGTACTTCATTCGCGACCCTGCCGTGGTGAATGCCATCAACGTCACGCACGCGAAGTACATCGACAAGCCGAAGGTCGTGAAGCAGATGTGGCGGCCGTTTCTCGGGAACGGCCTCGTCCCGAACGGGGGTGCGTCGTGGAAACGGCAGCACAAACTGATTCGGCCTGGCTTCCACAAGCTTCGCATCGATGCGTACGCGCCCACCATGGCGGAGTACACGCGAGACATGCTCCGCACGTGGTCCAACGGTGAAGAGCGCGACTTCCGAAAAGACATGGTCGAGCTCACGCTCCGTGTCGTCGCCAAGACGCTGTTCGACACCGACCTCGCCCACGACTCGGTTACCGTGCACGACGCGATGGTGCACATCGTCGAAGCGCTCATCGACCATGCGCAGACGCCCATCCCCGCACCGCGGTGGTGGCCTTCCCAACGAAACCGAAGGATGGTGAGGGCACTCGACGCGATGGATGGTGTCATTGCGCGACTCATCGCCGCGCGACGCCGCGAGAAACGTGACCACGGTGACCTTCTGTCTCACATGGTCTTTGCGACTGACGAGCAGGGAGGCATGTCCGACGAGCAGCTGCGTGACGAGTGCATGACGCTCATTTTCGCAGGTCACGAGACCACGGCCCACAACCTCACCTGGGCCTGGTTCCTGCTCGCCCGCCATCCCGACAAAGTCGAGAAGGCGCGCCAAGAGATCGACCGCGTGATCGGCAGTCGACCCATCACCGTCGACGATCTACCCAGCCTTCCGTACCTTGCGATGTGCGTGAAGGAGTCGTTGCGGAGGCTTCCCGCCGTATGGATCTACGGGCGCGAAGCGCTTCAGGACCTCCGACTCGGCGACTACGAGTTCCCCAAGGGGGCGGTGTTGGCCATCAGTCCCCTCGCACTCGGCCGCAACCCTCGCCACTTCGCCCACCCGCTCGAGTACCAGCCCGAGCGATGGACCCGAGAATTTGAACGGTCGCTTCCGAAGGGTGCCTACGTTCCATTCGCGGCGGGGCCCCGGGTGTGTCTCGGCAAGCAGTTCGCGCTGATGGAGATGCAGATCGTCCTCGGCACGCTCATGCAGAACGTGGAGTTCAATCTGGTCGACGGCTTCGTCCCGGATCAGCTTCCGGAGATCTCACTCAACCCCGGTGAGCGCGGGATGCAGATGGAGGTTCGCTTCCGCGACGACGCGCCAGTGCGGACGGGTCGCCAAACCGATTCCGATCCTGTGCCGGGAGTTCACGCCGCCTGAAAAAAAAGGACAGGCCCCTTTTTCGATGGACGAGGCGAACAAGCGTTCTCTCGACCCGAAAAAGGCACCTGTCCCTTGGCGTCGGACAAGCGCGTCTTTAGTTGACGACGTCGGTCGCAGCGGCCTTGCCGCCTTCCTTCGCGCCTTCCTTCATGCCGCCGTCTTGGCCCGCGCTCACGCCGGCTTCGACGCCAGCCTTGCCGGCCGACTCCGCACCCGAAGTGATTTGCTCCTTCGCGGCCGAGTCACCCTTGCATGCCGCGCCTAGGCTTAGCGCGACGAGTGCGGTTCCGATCATCAGGTATTTCACGATGGCGCTCATCTTGGTCTCCCCTTCATGGATGACGGGCGGTTTTTGCCCTCTCATTGGGGGGAGTCCTACGTTCGATCGCCATTGGGGTCAAGGCTGATCGCGCTAGCGGGACACGGCCAACCACTGATAGGCCGCGAAGGCCGCTCCGGCGACGAATAGCACCGCAAATACCGCGTACCATTGCCGCCGAATGTCCGACACCAGCGCGAAGTCATCGACCGGCTTCACCGATTCGGTCTGTCCGCAGGTCGGGCAATTCGGATCGTCGTCGCCGTCCTCTTGATGGAACTCCGTCTCGCAAAACGCGCAGTGATAGTCCCCGGCCATGGTGCGAGCATAGTCGGCTAACCCGCGCTACACCAACGGCCATGAATGCGCCGCGAGACGACGACCGCCAAGAAGATGCACCCAATTTCATTCATGATCTCGTGGAGGCTGAGGTCGCGGAGGGTCGCCAGGGAGGCGCTGTGGTCACGCGGTTTCCGCCGGAGCCCAACGGGTATCTCCATATCGGGCACGCGAAGTCGATCTGCCTCAATTTCACGACCTCGGAGCTCGCCGAAGACGGACGCGGTCGCTGCCATCTGCGGTTCGACGACACGAACCCGGAAGCCGAAGACACCGAGTACGTCGACGCCATTCGCCGCGACGTGGCGTGGCTCGGGTTCGATTGGGGTGATCACGAATACTTCGCGTCCGACTACTTCGAGCGCCTCTACGAGTACGCCCAAGACTTGGTGCGGCGCGGCTTAGCGTACGTCGACAGTCAGAGCCTCGAAGAGATTCGCGAGGGCCGCGGTGACTTCTACAAGCCGGGTGTCAACAGTCCTTATCGCGATCGCAGCGTGGACGAGAACTTGGACCTCTTGGCGCGGATGCGAGACGGGGAGTTCGACGAAGGCGACCACGTGCTCCGCGCCAAGATCGACATGACCTCCGCAGACGTGAACCTCCGCGATCCGCTGATGTATCGCATTCGCAAGGCGACCCATCACCGAACGGGCGACGCTTGGTGCATCTATCCCATGTACGACTACGCCCATCCAATGTCCGACGCGTTTGAGGGCGTGACGCATTCGATCTGCACGCTGGAGTTCGCTCACCACAATCCGCTCTACCAGTGGTTCGTATCGCACTTCGAGTTCGACCCGGTACCTAGACAGATCGAGTTTGCGCGCTTGAACCTGACCTATACCGTGATGAGCAAACGTCTGCTCAAGCGGCTCGTCGAGGAGGGCCGCGTCGATGGATGGGACGACCCGCGAATGCCGACCATCGCAGGGATGCGTCGTCGTGGATACACGCCGGCTGCCCTCCGTCGGTTCGCCGAACGCATTGGGGTGTCGCGACGGGACGGCATCGTCGACGTTGCCTTGCTCGAGCACGCGCTCCGAGAAGATCTCAATGCAACCACGCCGCGAACGATGGCGGTGCTTCGGCCCTTGAAGGTCACCATCGAGAACCTCGAGCCGGGAGAAGTCGTCGAAGTCGATGCGCCTTTCAATCCGACGGACGACAGCTTCGGGGCCCGCACTCTCCGGCTCGCCCGCGACATCTTCGTCGAGCGCGACGACTTCATGGAAGAGCCCATGAAGAAATGGTTCCGGCTCGCGCCGGGCCGCGAAGTCCGGCTTCGGTATGCGGCGCTCGTGACATGCAACGAAGTGATCAAGGACGACGACGGTGAAGTGGTCGAGCTCCGATGCACTTGGGATCCCGCATCCAAAGGGGGCACCGCGGCCGACGGGCGAAAGGTTCGGGGTACCGTTCACTGGGTGAACGCCAACGAGGCCGTCGACGCCGAGGTTCGTCTCTACGATCGGCTTTTCAACGAGCAGAATCCGCTCGACGAGCGGCACGAGGGCGACTTCACCGACCGCTTGAATCCAGAATCCCTCGAGGTCATCGAACATGCCAAGGTCGAGCCGAACCTTGCGGCACGCAGTCCGGGGGAACGCGTCCAGTTCGAGCGTCTCGGGTACTTCGTCGTCGATCGCGACAGCCTGACCGAGCGGCCGGTCTACAATCGCACGATTCAGCTGCGCGATTCCTGGGCCAAACTCGCCAAAAAAAAGTGATGGAAACAGACGGAAAGTCTCGTCATTTCAAGATCTTATAATTCTCGAGCCGATTATTAGCCCCAGCTTGCGTATTTTGCATACGGGGTTAACATATCCGGATGCAGGTCACCGCGCGGAGCATCATCACCGAGACCCTGTCGGTCGCGGAGTCGACCGGGCACCCCGTCGTGCCGGTGCGGACGCTCATCGACGCCTGCGCGATCTTCGGGTTCAGCGCGAATACGGTGCGGGTCACGCTGGTCAAGATGCGAGCCGACGGCACGGTCGAGTCGTCCGAGCGCGGCACCTACGAGCTGGGGGAGAAGTCTCGGGAGCTCAGCCAGCGCATCATGGGTTGGCGCAACGTCTCCGATAGGACGGTTCCGTGGGACGGATCCTGGGTCGCGGTCTACGTCGGCCACCTGACGCGAAGCGACCGTCCGGCGCTCGGGCGCCGCACCCGTGCTCTTCGCTTGCTCGGGTTTCGTGAGCTGGAGGAGGGCCTCTTCGTTCGCCCGAACAATTTTCGGGGTGGGGTCGCTGAGGTTCGCTCCGCCCTCGAGCGTCTCGGGGTCGAGCCCAACGCTGTTTGCTCACGCATGGACGAGCTCTCCGGTCGTGACAACGTTCGCGCACTCAATCTTTGGGACGCGACCGCGACGATGACGGGCTACCGAGATCTTCGCGACCAGCTCGAAGAGAGCCTTCGTGCACGCGAGTCTCAGCCGCTGGTCGAGGCCGTGAGAGAGGCGTTCCTGCTCGGACGCGAGGTGATTCGATGGGTCACTCTCGATCCACTCTTGCCCGCCGAGATGGCGCCGACCGAGGAGCGCGACGACCTGGTCGAAGCAATGCGGGAGTACGACGAAACCGGCCGTGTTTTGTGGTGGCGACACATGAAGCTCGCCGCCGACGAGGTAGCAGCATGAGTGAAAACACGATCGATTGGCGCAAAGCCTTCACCAAAGAAGAGATCGCCGAGCTTCGCGAACACAGCGACTGGCGCGGCTGGCTGACCCTCATGGTCGACTACGGCATGATTGCCGGTGCGATGGCACTGGTCGCGTTCTTTCCCAACGTGTGGACGGTGCTCTTCGCGCTTCTCGTCATCGGGACGCGTCAGCTCGGGCTCGCCGTCGTCCTTCACGAAGCCTCGCACCGCACCCTCTTCAACAACCGGAAGTTGAACGATTGGGCGGGCAACTGGCTCGCGGCGTATCCGATCTATCTCAGCGTCGACATGTATCGACCGCATCACCTCGACCATCATGGCAAGACGTGGGGGGATACCGACCCGGATCGCGTACTGGCCGAGGGTTTTCCGGTATCGAAAGCCAGTATGACGCGGAAGGTGCTCCGCGATCTCTTGGGTTTGACCGGGATCAAGCAGCTGATCGGCACCAGCTACGTCGCCTACAAAGTGATCCGGGGCCAGGAGGTGGGCGTCGGCACCCTTCCCATGCGTCTCGACCGGGAGCGCATGATCCGCATGGTCGTCGGGACCCTCGTGACCAATGGGATTCTGTTGGGCGTGCTTTGGGCACTCGGTCACCCGATGCTCTATCTCCTTTGGTTCGGCGCCTGGCTGACCACGAACAAAGTGGTGGTTCGCCTCCGATCCATGGCTGAACACTCGGCCGTTCCGTCGCCGCATCCCGGGGACCCCTTTGGCAATACTCGGACCACCCTCACCAGCTGGTGGGAGCGAGCGCTTCTGGCGCCCCACAACGTGGGCTACCACCTGGAACACCACCTCGTGATCACGGTGCCATATTACAAGCTCCCGCGATTCCATCGGCAGCTCCGAGAGCGAGGGGTCCTCGAAAACGCTTGCATTGAGAGAGGTTACGCCCGCGTGCTCGCGAAAATGGTCGTCTGAGCTCTCCCGCCGACCTAGATGAAATAGAGTTCGCGCCTCCGGTGTTTCAAGGAGGAGCCAATGCAACGCTTTTTTCACGAGTGGCGCCGCGTGCACTGCCAACGGGGCCGCACCAGAAACATCGTCGATTCAGCTTCCATGGTCAGCACCTCGGTAACGGGCGAGGTCGCGAACGCACCACATCGCGTTCCCCATGGTTGTACGCTCCTCGATATCGGTGCGGAATGGCAGCTGCGCGGGCCGCTTGCGGAGCCGGGCGCCGCATCGGCCTTAATTCCGGGGTCGACTCGTCCTCTAACGACTCCCCCTTCGCCGGCCGTCTGGCCGGCCTAAACGCCGGCGCCCGGCCACGTCTCTCGCGAGGATTCGTGGTCGGGCGTCGTGCTGTGCTTCGCCTCTGACCGGCGCGTTCATCAGGCGGCTTCCATCGCGGCAGCCGAGATTCCGAGTTCGACGGCTTCGGTCTTGAGCGACGACTGCAGCGTTTTGCGCGCGCGGTGCAGTCTCGACATCACGGTTCCGATGGGCGTTCCCATTTCGGCCGCAATCTCTTTGTAGGACCAGCCGTCCACGTCGGCGCGCATCACGATGTTGCGGGCTTGTTCCGGCAGGTTGGCGAGCGCGTCTTGGATGGCTTGGGCCACTTCGGGGCGCTCCACGTTGGCGTCGGTCGCCAGGCCGTTCCGAATCGAAGCCTGACTCATGCAGCGGTCTTGGATGGACGGCTGGGCCGTGTCCGTAAAGGCCGCGCGCTCGCGCTGCTCGCGTCGATATCGGTTGACGAACACATTGCGCTGAATCTGAAAGAGCCACGCCTTGAAGTTCGTTCCCTCTTCGAACCGGTCGTAGTACCGGTATGCGCGGACCATCGTGTCCTGAACCAGGTCGTCCGCGTCTGCGTCCGAGGCGGTGAGGCGGCGGGCGTTGGCCCGGAGCACCCCGAGGTGGGGTCGCGCCTCTCGTTCGAAACTGCGCCGGATCTCGGCCTGCGTTCGTGAGGTTTGGGTCTCGTTGAGCATCACTTTCTCCATCCTTTCGCTCTTCCTGAGCGACTCCGAGATGCTCATCGTTCCGGTCCTCGTCAACGGCTGAAAGCAGCTTTTAGTTACGACTTTTTGGCGCGTTTAGGGTTCTAAGACATAAAAATCATATTATAAATATGAAATAGAGCAAAGAGCGTCGTAAAGTCGCTATGAGGATGCGACTCCCCATCGCTCCCGCGCACGGTGCCGACGATCCAAAAAACCCCAAAAAAGGGGGCGCTTTTGTGTCCTGCCTTACGGCTAGAGGCCCGAGGGCCCTAGCGGGTGGACTCACTCGGACTGCGTATCGGCCGATCCGCAGATTTCGCCGGGCCAGCCTTGGACGAAGCGCGCCACGATCAGCATCGTCTCCTGGTCGCCTTCAGGGCTTGGCCTGAGGTCGATGCCGCCCTCGACGAGCACCAAGAGGGGGGCCCCGAGGGCGGTGGTCGAGTTCACGTAGGCCTCTTCCAACGCGACGTGGTCTCCTTCTTGAGAGACGCGCCATCGTTGACCCGTCGTGCAGTCTTCGAACGAGCCGACGCTCCCGGCGTAGCGATAGTTGCCGCGGAGGCTCATCGTCCCCGACGGAGAGGCGGGTCGCGTCGGCACCACCTTCTCGGGCGTTTCGGTCTCTTTGCCCTTCTTGCAGCCCGCGCCGCCCGCGGCGAAGGCTACCAAGAGGGCCAAGGTGAGGGTCGACGTGAGATGCTTCATGAGATGCTCCACTGGGTTACCGAATCAGAAAACCCACGTACGGCGTGATCCATTGCTCGCGCCGATTGAAGAAATCACCAGGGCCGGTTAGCGAGTACTTCAACCCAAGGTCGATGTGCTTTCCGCCTCGCAGCCGGAGCGCGATGCCCGCCTTCGCCGTGAAGCCCGGCGTGAACCGAAACACCGCGACCGACGTGCAGTACCAAACGTTGCACGCGACCGTCGTTTCGCGGAACCGCCACCAGTTCACGTCGAACGTCGCGGCCAAGTAGGGAAGGAGCGGAGTTGGATTCGGGAGCTGGACCCGCACCTCGGGCGCAAAGTAGAGCCGAGTGAGGGGGTCGCGTCCCGGATCCAGGTTGGGCGGAAGGTTCGGCACGCGGTTCAGATTGATGGGGTTCCAGCTCACGCCGAGGTTTAAGCCGAACATGGCGTACCCGATGTCGTAGCCTCCGAAGAACTGAAGGTCGGCGCCCGGCCGAACGATGTCCCGATCGATGTCGAGCCATATCGGCACGCCGATGGTCACGCCTCCCTGCAGGCCGCGGTGCTCACTCACCTTGGGGGGGGGTGGCTCGCTCGGGGGTGCGGGCGGCGGGTTCTGCGGGAGTGGGGTCGGGTACGAGTAGCCTTGCGCTGCGACTTCCGCGGCGCCGAGTGCCCAAGCCATTGTCATGACCCCGAACAGCGCCACGCTCACCCCAGGTTTCATCAAGCCCTCCCTCGAGCGTTTCGTCCACACCCCGAACGTCGCTCTGGGGCGAACCTACAAGAAGCCTGGCGCTCCACCAAGCGACTGACGCACGTGCCCCAAGTAATAGAGAATCTGAGAACGCTGGGGTAATGAGAGGCTGTGGGGACGACGGGCCATTCGAACGGCGCGGCCGGTGGCGGCTGGCATCCTGCCTGGGTCGGCGCGGTTGGGGCGCTGCTCTACCTGCCAACCCTCCAGTACGCGCTCACTCGGTACGACGACCCGTGGCTCATCCGAGACAACGCGCTCCTACAGGGTTTCAGCCCGTCCCGCCTGTCGACCGTGCTGTTCGACACCTCGGTCGAGGCCCGGCTGGCGCTCGGCGCGGAGTACCTCCCGACGCGCGACCTGTCGGTCATGCTCGACTTCGCGGTTTGGGGCGACTGGTTCGGCGGGCATCACCTGACCCAGGTGTTGCTCTATGCCGCCCTCTGTTCCCTCGCCGCGTCGCTCTGTCTCGAGCTCTTCGGGAGCCGGCGGCTCGCTTGGTGGTTTGGCGCGGCCTACGCGGTGCACCCGGTTCACGTGGAGGCGGTTGCCTGGCTCTCGGAGCGAAAAGGGGTGCTCGGCGCGACCTTGTTCTTTGCCGCCGCGTGGCTCGGGGTTCGTTTCCTGAAGCGAGGCGCCCCATGGCGTCTGGTCGGATCACTCTCGCTGGTGGCCCTCGCGACCTGGTCGAAGGGGCACATGGTCGTCGGTGCGGCGGCTATCGCGCTTTGCGCGCTCTGGTCGGTGAACACGCCGCGCACGCGGCGCATGACGCTCGGCGTTGGGGCACTGATCGTCGGCACGCTCGCCTTCGTTCCGGTGTATCTTGCGGGTCAAAGCGTCGGCATGGTGCAGCCCTACCACGGCGGGGGGCTGCTCGAGACGGCGATGCTCTTCACCGTGGTTCACGGCAAGTACCTGCTCCTGATGATGCTTGCTGGGCCGTACGCGATTGCGTACCCGATCGACCCGGACCTCGCGTCACCGGCCGACCCCTGGCTTGCGATCCTCGGCGGAGCCGCGCTCCTGATCTTCGGTTTTTTTGCGGTGCGCGCAGCGTTTCGGCCCGCCCACCGCTCAGCCACGGCCCTCGGACTCGGCTGGTGGCTCGTGTTCCTCGCGCCGGTGAGTCACGTCGTCTTCCCCCTGCAGAACCTCCTCGCGGATCGCTACCTGCTTGTCGGTAGCTGGGGGCTTCTGTTGGCGCTCGCCGTG
Source organism: Myxococcota bacterium (assembly GCA_039177115.1). Lineage (GTDB taxonomy): Bacteria > Myxococcota_A > Polyangia > Polyangiales > Houyiibacteriaceae > SG8-38. The sequence continues at coordinate 94,828 of JBCDFZ010000003.1, read as the reverse complement.
GGCCTCGTACGCCTGCCGATGAAGTCGATGCGTCTCGTCGGAGCCTGTTGGCTCATCGCCAGCGTCGCTTGGACGTCGATCCAGATCGCGCACTGGGAGTCGTCCGAGCGCCTTCGACTCCACGCCGTGTCGGTTCATCCTGGTCACGTCGAGTCTTGGCATCGGCTCGCGTCGCACGCGCAGGAGCTCGGCGACTACGACCGCGCGCTTCGCTACCTGGACCTGGCCGTCGCTCGTGCCGACGACGCACCCGATCGGTGGCGCCTAGACCATCGGCGCGCGCTCATCCATCGCGACCAGGGCAAGTCGGACGAAGCCATTCGGTGGATGCGCCTCGCTGCCTCGACGCCACAGGCGCACAAAGCGTACGCGAACCTCGGCTACATGCTCGCCGCGGAGGGCGCGACCGACGAGGCGCTCGAGTCGGTCCGCAAGGCCGTCGAGTTCGAAGCTCGGTCCGCACACAATCAGCGTGCGCTCGGCGTCGTTGCGCTCAAGGCGGGTCGCGAGGACGAAGCGTGCGAGGCCTTTGCGCGAGCGGTCCGGCTCGAGCCGTTCAACGCGGACAATCACTTCAACGTCGGACTCTGCGCCGCGCGCCGCGGCGACCGTGCACTCCGCGACGCGGCGTTCGATCGCGCGGTCGAGCTCGACCCTTCGATCGCGGCCGAAGTGGCCGAAGTCCGTCAGGCGAGCGAGCCATGACCACTCGGGCGCGCGGTGCAGCCCTCGGGCCGGTCTATGCCGTTCTCGCGTTCGCGATCCCGCTTTCGCTCTCTCTTACGGCCCCGCTGTCGCCGCAGGGGGGAGACACCGTACCTGCCAAGCTCGGGATGCACGTGCTGCAATGCGAGCAGTCGTTCGATCTCGGGGGAGTGTCGTGGCTTCGAGAGCAGGCGCTCGCAGGGAAACGTCCCTACTATGCCGTCGTCACCGAGGACCAAACCCGCCTCGTGTCGACGTGGGGACCGGCCCCGGCGCTTTGGGGTTCGCTCACCACGATGCCGCTCCCCGTGGGGCTCGACGTCGATGATGAAACGCTCGCGCGTCGTGCACGGAAATCGGCCGCGTTGGCGGTCGGATTGGCGTGTCTGTTCCTGTTCATGGCGATCGCAGAACGCAACGGCGCGACGCTTGCGCTCGTCGGTGCACTGACCGCGGGCCTCTCGTTTGCCGGCGCTGCCGTGCTTGGGCAGGCCCTGTGGCAGCAGACCGTCGCGCTTCCGTTCTTGGCGGCCTCGTGGTGGGGTCTGTCGCGCGGCGTCGTTCGTTCGCGGCGCCCGTACCCGCTCGTCGCGGCGTGTGTGTTGGCGACCGCCGCGGGCTGGATTCGCCCGGCGGATGCCGTCGTGGCACTCACGACGCTCGTCTTGGCCGGACGCGCCCTGCTCGAGACGCGAAGCCGGGCCACGATAGGACTCGCGTTGGCCGGGGTCGCGTTCGTCGTCGCGGCGTTCGCTTCCTGGAACCAGTTTCAGTTCGGCACCTGGTTCCCCGTGGGTCAGGCGATCACACATCGCGGACAGGAGAGTCTTTTCGTGAACGACCCGGGCGCGGTGGGCTTGGCGTTCGCCGCCCTTCTCTGGAGTCCGAGCCGCGGGCTTCTGGTGTTCGCGCCCGTCGTGGTGGTGGCGATCGTCACGGGTGCGCGATCCAACCGGGTCGCTCGGAGCCTCTCCCTCGCGCTGCTCGTTCAGCTGGTCGTCTGCTCCGCCTTCTACAAGTGGTGGGGCGGGGTGACGTTCGGTCCTCGCCTCACTGCCTCGCTGGTGTGGGCGTCCTGCTTCGTCCTGTTCGGGCTCGTTGACGCGCGCGCCATTCCCAAGCGCCTGGCCGCGGCGACGGTCGCGGTCACCGTCGCGGTCGGGCTCGTCGGACTCTACGGCTACGACCCGCGGAAGTGGGACCTCCTCCTCGGTGTCGACGCGTCCCCTGAAGTCGTGTGGTCCGTGCCGGACAACGTCGTGCTCGCCTCGTTGCGGCCCCTGCCCCCGGACTCCCCTTCGATTCAAGACAGCCCCTCAGGCCCCTTCCGCTACTGCGTTGCCCGGACCCTCAGTCCCGAATGACGGGAGAGATCAGCGGATTTCCCACCACGGAAATCCCATCGACGCAGCTGGTCGGCACACGAAAGTCGCCGAATTCGAAGGAGACGGGACCGAGCACGAACTCGACCTGGTCGGCATTCGCGGCGACGAACGCTCGGACGTCGATGGGCAATAGGACGAAGCGATGCGGCCCGGGGGAGCCATCGTCATCCGGGTCGGCGGCCAGGTCGAAGTCTTGAATGGGCGTGTCGTCGAGCGCGCTCGTGATGCCGGTCGGCGCCGCGCCTTCGACCCGCGCCTCGAGTGACATCGCTGTGATGTCGACCGTTTCCACGCCCGCCTCGATGAGCGCGGCGACCGACTCCTCGCTGAGGATGACCGACGGTGTGAACGTCAGGTCCGTCGACTCGGAGACTCCGAAGGGCTCGGCGAGCTCGATCAAGAGCTCGACCTCGAACGAGAGATCGACATCCGGCCGAAGGCATTCGAGCTCGAACGTCCGCGAGTCCGAGGTCGGAGGCTCCGTCCCGCCTTGTCCGCCCATGCCGCCCGCGCCACCGCCGATTCCACCGGTCGCGAGGAGCTCCCCGGCGTTGGCCCCTCCGCATGCGGTCATGGCCGCCGCCAAAGCCACGAGCCCGGTGCATCGAAGGACACGACCCACCGATGTCCAAAAACGGCCAACCTCAAGCATCAATCCAAGCATCGATTCGCGAACTGTGGACGGTCTCCTCCGATCCGGTCAAGCCGCGCAAGTGTGCGTTGGTGGTGAAACGTAATCTCGATCACGTGTGGGCCACGTTACAAAGGGAGCGCGCGACTCGTCTCTTTCCCAAGGCAAACGGCGCTTTCGTCTGACACACGTGTGCGCACACGTAGTCGACTGTGCTTGTGCAAAGATCGCACGCGCTTGAAGCTTGTCGCGAGTTGTCAACGGGAGCGACTTTGGTCTTGGAAATCAAAGACGTTCCTGCGATAAACGGTTTCCCGTTCGGCTGGAGTGCCCGCTCCAGCGTTGCCCGAAAACGTGTCGGTTAATCTATGAGTCCACGCTTCCTAGCTTTGGTTGCTCTCACTCTCGTTGTGAGCGCATGCGCCGAACAGGCTTCCCCCGAGGCCGCAGTCTCCGTCACCGTCGACCTCACCGCGGTCGAGATTGGAGCCGACCGTCTCGAGTACATCGTCTCGCATCCGACGGCGCTTCCGTCTCCGATCGTCGGCGGCCTCGAAGTTACCGACGACTTGCTGTCGTTTCGTCTGACGTCGCTTCCGCCAGAGACCGACTACACGATCGCACTCGGCGTTTATCGCGATACGGGGGAGCGCTTCTGCGACGGCTCGGCCGAGTTCGACATCGTCGAGGACGAGACGACGTTGGTGTCGATGACGCTCACGTGCTCGACGAGCGTCACGAACCCGAGCGGTGAGGTCGGTGTCGACGTCACGTTCCAACTCAACTTCTGTCCGGTGATCCGTGAAGTCGACTTCGAGGCCAGCACGTTCCTCGGCGACCCGATCAGCCTGAGCGTCGATGCGTTCGACCCAGACGACACCGCGCCTCTCGTCTACACGTGGAGTGCGGGTGGCCCAATCGATACGCCCAACCAGCCGAACGCGATCTACACCTGCGACTCCGTCGGGCCCGACACGGTGCTCATTCAAGTCACCGACGGCGACGACGCGTGTCAGCAGGATCGAAACCTCGCGATCACCTGTCTGCCCAGCCCGAGCTGCGGTGACGGCGTCGCCGAGCGGCAGGAGATCTGCGACGACGGCGTAAACGACGGCGGTGAGGGCGAGTGCCTTCCGGGTTGTCTCAAGATCCAGGCGTGCGGCGACGGCATCAGCGAGGGCACCGAGGTCTGCGACGACAGCGTGAACGACGGTGGCGAAGGCGAGTGCCTGCCCGGGTGCCTGAAGGTTCAGGCGTGCGGCGACGCGGTGACCGACGGGACCGAGGAGTGCGACGACGGGCAGAACGACGGTGTGGGCCCCCTCGGCTGTCTTCCCGGCTGCCTCTTCCCCGCCACCTGCGGCGACGGTGTCACAGAGCCCCCTGAGGTTTGCGACGACGGCGTGAACGACGGTGGCCAGCTCGAGTGCCTCGGGTGCTTCAGCGTCCAGTCGTGTGGCGACGGCGTGAGCGAAGGCACCGAGTTCTGCGACGACGGCGTGAACGACGGTGGCGAAGGCGAGTGTCTCGCCAACTGCGTCGGGTTCCAGGTTTGTGGCGACGTGCTGACGCAGGGCACCGAGGAGTGCGACGACGGGGTGAACGACGGCACGGGTCCCCTCGGCTGTCTTCCCGGCTGCCTCTCGCCGGCCTCGTGCGGCAACGGCATCATCGAGGTGCCCGAGATTTGCGACGATGGCTTGAACGACGGTGGCGAGGGCCAGTGCCTTGGGTGCCTTCTCGTTCAGAGCTGCGGTGACGGGCTGACGCAGGGCACCGAGGTTTGCGACGACGGGATCAATGACGGCGGTTCGGGCCAGTGCACCGCGGGATGCCAGGCTGTCCAGGTTTGCGGCGACGGCATTCCCAACGGGACCGAGCTCTGCGACGACGGGGTGAACGACGGCAGCGAAGGCGAGTGTCTCCCGGGCTGCTTCACCATCCAAAGCTGCGGCAACAACATCACCGAGGGCACTGAGCTCTGCGACGACGGCCTCAACGACGGCGACCCCGGTCAGTGTGCGCCCGGCTGCCTCACGCTCCAAAGCTGCGGCGACGGCGTCATCGAAGGCAAGGAGCTCTGCGACGACGGGACGAACGACGGCGGCGAGGGCCAGTGCGCGCCCGGGTGTACGAGCGTGCAAACGTGTGGCGACGCGGTCACCGAGGGCACCGAGGAATGTGACGACGGACAGAACGACGGCCTCGGTCCGCTCGGCTGTCTCGCCGGCTGTTTTGCTCCCGCGAGCTGCGGCAACGGAACGCTCGAGGTACCGGAGTCGTGTGACGATGGGGTGAACGACGGCGGCGAGGGCGAGTGCCTTCCCGGCTGCATCGGCACCCAGAGCTGCGGCGACAACGTCCGACAGGGCACTGAGCTCTGCGACGATGGCGTAAACGACGGCGACCCGGGCGAATGTGCTCCCGGCTGCTTGACCTTCGAGGCGTGCGGCGACGGTGTGGCCGAGGGCAAGGAGCTCTGCGACGACGGGGTCAACAACGGTGACGAGGGCGAGTGCGCGCCGGGCTGTCTGACGATCCAGAGCTGCGGCGATGCGGTGACCGAGGGCACCGAAGAGTGCGACGACGGACAGAACGACGGCCTCGGTCCGCTCGGCTGTCTTCCGGGCTGTCTCTCGCCTGCGAGCTGTGGCAACGGCACCATCGAAGTTCCGGAGGTCTGCGACGACGGGACGAACGACGGCGGCGAGGCCGAGTGTCTCGCGGGCTGTGTGGGCATCCAGAGCTGCGGCGACAACGTCACCGAGGGCACCGAGCTCTGCGACGACGGGGTCAACGACGGCGATCCCGGGCAGTGCGCTCCAGGGTGCTTGACCATCCAGACCTGCGGTGACGGCGTGTCCGAGGGCAAGGAAGTCTGCGACGACGGCACCAACGACGGTGGCGAGGGCCAGTGCGCGCCCGGCTGCCAGAGCATCCAGAGCTGCGGCGACGGCACGACCGAAGGCACCGAGCAGTGTGATGACGGCGTCAACAACGGCACCGGCCTTCTCGGCTGCTTGCCGGGCTGCCTAGCTCCGGCTGCATGCGGCGACGGCGTGGTCGAGAGCCCGGAGCTCTGCGACGACGGCTTCAACGACGGCGGCGAAGGCGAGTGCCTGGCCGGCTGCGTGGGCATCCAGGTGTGCGGCGACAGCGTGACCGAGGGCACCGAGCTTTGTGACGACGGCACCAACGACGGCGATCCGGGTCAGTGCGCTCCGGGCTGTCTCAGCATCCAGACCTGCGGCGACGGCGTCGTCGAGGGCAAGGAGTTCTGCGACGACGGGACGAACGACGGCGGTCAGGGCGAGTGTCTTCCCACGTGTCTCAAGCTTCAGGCCTGCGGCGACGCAGTCACCGAAGGCACGGAGGAGTGCGACGACGGCCAGAACGACGGTCTCGGGCCGCAAGGCTGCTTGCCTGGATGCCTCTCGCCCGCGGCCTGCGGCAACGGGACGGTCGAGGTGCCCGAGCTCTGCGACGACGGGGTGAACGACGGCGGCCAGGGTCAGTGTCTGCCGGGCTGCATCGGAACGCAGTCGTGCGGTGACAACCTCACGCAGGGTACCGAGCTCTGCGACGACGGGGTGAACGACGGTGGCCAGGGCCAGTGCGCCCCGGGCTGTCTGAGCATCCAAACGTGCGGCGACGGCATCACCGAAGGCACCGAGATCTGCGACGACGGAACCAACAACGGTGACGAGGGCGAGTGCCTGCCAGGCTGTGGCGGGCTCCAGAACTGCGGCAACGCGGTCACCGAAGGAACCGAGGCCTGTGACGACGGCGTGAACGACGGCACGGGCCTTCTCGGCTGTCTTCCGGGCTGCACCGCCCCGGCGTCATGCGGCGACGGCGTCACCGAGTCGCCCGAGGTTTGTGACGACGGTCAAAACGACGGCGGCGAAGGCGAGTGCGTCAACTGCGTGCTCACCCAGAGCTGCGGCGACAGCACGAAGCAGGGCACCGAGGTCTGCGATGACGGCAGCAACGACGGCGGCTTCGGCGAGTGTGTCGCCGGCTGCCTCGGGTTCCAGATCTGCGGCGACGGTGTGGCCAACGGTACCGAGGTTTGCGACGACGCGCAGAACGACGGCGACGAAGGCGAGTGTCTCCCGGGCTGCCTCGGGCTTCAAGACTGTGGCAACGGCATCACTGAAGGCACGGAGGCCTGTGACGACGGCTTCAACGACGCGACCGGTCCCCTAGGCTGCCTCGCGAACTGCGCGCCGCCGGCGGCGTGTGGCGACGGTGCGGTGGAAGGGCTCGAGGTCTGTGACGACGGCTCCAACGACGGTGGCGAAGGCGAGTGCCTCGGTTGCACCGTGTTCCAGAGCTGCGGCGACGGCATCACCGAGGGCACCGAGCAGTGCGACGACGGCCAGAACGACGGCACGGGCCCGCTCGGCTGTCTGGCGGGCTGCACGGCGGCGGCCAACTGCGGCAACGGCATCACCGAGGTTCCGGAGGTCTGTGACGACGGGGCGAACGACGGCGGCGACGGCGAGTGTCTGCCGGGCTGCACGGGAGTCCAGACTTGCGGCGACAACATCACCCAGGGCACCGAGTTCTGCGACGACGGCACGAACGACGGCGGCCGCGGCGAGTGTGTCGCCGGCTGCACCGGCCTCCAGAACTGTGGTGACGGCGTCGTCAACGGCGACGAGGTCTGTGACGACGGGACGAACGACGGCGGCGACGGCGAGTGCCTCGCGGGCTGTGAGCAGGTCCAGAACTGCGGCGACGGGGTCACGGAGGGCACGGAAGCCTGCGACGACGGCCAGAACGACGGCTTCGGTTCAGGGCTCTGTCTGCCTGGCTGCGCCGCGCCGGCCAACTGTGGCGACAACGTGGTCGAGCCCCCCGAGGTCTGCGACGACGGCGTCAACGACGGCGGCGATCTCGAATGCTTCGGGTGCACCGTAGTTCAGACGTGCGGCAACTCCGTGACGGAGGGCACCGAAGCCTGTGACGACGGCGTCAACGACGGCACCGGATCCCTCCTCTGCCTCGCCGGCTGCACGCCGCCTTCGGTTTGCGGCGACTCCATCGTCGAGGGTCTCGAGGCGTGCGACGACGGGGTCAATGACGGTGGCGAAGCCGAGTGCATCACCGACTGCATCGCCGTACAGAACTGCGGCGACGGCGCCGCCAACGGCACCGAAGTCTGCGACGACGGGACGAACGACGGCGGAGAGGGCGAGTGTGTCGCCGGCTGCTTCGCGATCCAGAGCTGCGGCGACGGCATCACTAACGGCACGGAAGCGTGCGATGACGGCATCAACGACGGCACCGGTCCGCTCAACTGTCTCCCCGGTTGCACCGCGCCGGCAAGCTGCGGCGACGGCGCAATCGAGACCCCGGAAGTCTGTGACGACGGGGTCAACGACGGCGGCGACGGCGAGTGTCTCGCCGGCTGCACGGGCATCCAAACCTGCGGAGACTCCCTCGTGCAGGGTACCGAGGTTTGCGACGACGGGGTCAACGACGGTGCGCCCGGCCAGTGCGTGGCCAACTGCGTCGGCATTCAAGTTTGCGGTGACGGCATCACCAACGGCACCGAGGTTTGCGACGACGGTGTGAACGACGGTGGCGAAGGTGAATGTCTCGGCGGTTGCCAGCGCATCCAGACGTGCGGCGACAACGTGACCGAAGGCACCGAGCTCTGCGATGACGGGGTCAACAACGGCACCGGGCCGCGTCTCTGCCTCGCTGGCTGCGACGCACCTGCGGCGTGCGGCGACGGCGTGACCGAAGGCCTCGAGGTCTGCGACGACGGGGTCAACGACGGCGGCGACGGCGAATGCTTCGGCTGTGCGCTGGTGCAGAGCTGCGGCGACGGCGTGGTCGAGGGCTCCGAGGTCTGTGACGACACCGTCAACAACGGTGGTCCCGGCGAGTGTCTGCCTGGTTGTGAAAGCGTCCAAACGTGCGGCGACGGCGTGGCCAACGGTACCGAGGTCTGCGACGACGGCGTGAACGACGGCGGCGAGGGTGAGTGCCTTGCCGGCTGTAACAAGATCCAGCGCTGTGGCGACGGCACGGCCGACGGCACCGAGGCGTGCGACGACACCATCAACGACGGCGGCAACGGCGAGTGTCTGACCTGCAGCTCGATTCAGAGCTGCGGCGACGGTCAGATTGAAGGTGACGAGGAGTGTGACGACGGCGCCAATAACGGCACCGGGTCACTCGGCTGTCTGGCCACCTGCCTATCGCCGGCCTCGTGCGGAGACTCGGTAGTCGCCGCGCCGGAAGTCTGTGACGACGGAACCAATGCGGGTGGCGAAGCTTCCTGCTGGGCCTGCTTCACCAACCAGAGCTGCGGCGACGGATCCATTCAGGGTACCGAAGAATGTGACGACGGGGTCAACGACGGTACCGGGCCGCTCGGCTGTCTTGCCGGATGCTTCCGGCCTCCGTTCTGCGGCAACGGCGTCCAAGAGGCGACGGAAGCTTGCGACGACGGAGCCAACGATGGCGGTGACGCCGAGTGCTTGAACTGCGCCGGCCTCCAGTCTTGCGGCGACGGCGTGACCGAGGGCACCGAGTTCTGCGACGACGGCGTCAACAACGGGGGCGAGGGCGAGTGCCTGAGCTGCACCGGCCTCCAAGTCTGCGGTGACGGCATCACCACGGGCACCGAGCAATGCGACGACGTGCTCAACAACGGGTTCGGTGTTCTTGGATGTCGACCCGGATGTCTGGCACCGGCGGTTTGCGGCGACGGCGCGGTCGAGGTGCCCGAAGTCTGTGACGATGGGACGAACGCTGGCGGCGAGGGTCTCTGCATTCCCGGCTGCGGCGCGATTCAGAGCTGTGGCGACGGCATCCCGAACGGGACCGAGGTTTGCGACGACGGCGTGAACGCCGGTGGCGAAGGCCTCTGCTTGACCTGCACCAGCGTCCAGAGCTGCGGGGACGGCGTGACCGAGGGTACCGAGGAGTGTGACGACGGGATCAACAACGGCACGGGCACGCTAGGCTGCCTGGCCGGCTGCTTGTCGCCTCCCTAGACCAGTTCGTTCACACCGACCAAGACAGCGCAACGGCGAGGGACACGACGCAGAGCGCGGTCGTCACCACCAAGGTGGAGGCGGCGAGCGCCTCGTCGCCGCCGAGCTGCGCAGCCACGATGTACGACGCGACCGCCGTTGGTGCCGACGCGTACACCATGAGGATCAGCATGCCTTCGTTGTCGAGGTCGAAGGCGCGACCGGTCAGCCAGGCGAGCACCGGGAGGACGGCCACTTTCACGAGCGCCGCGAGGACGGCGAGGCGTAGGTTGTCGCGAACCTCGTACACCACGAGCGTGCCGCCGAGACTGAGGAGCGCGAGTGGAGCGGCAGTGGCACCGAGTAGGTCGAGCGTGTCGTCGACCGGTCCGGGCAGGGCGAACCCCGAGAGGCCGATACCGATGCCCACCACACAGGACAGGAGGATCGGATTGGTCGCTACCGACCGGGCGAGAATGGGTACGACGCGCCATTCGATTCTGCTTCGGGCGAGCTCGAGCACGAAGACCGACACCACGTTGTAGAAAAGCATCATCGGCGCGAGGACCAGCACAGCCTGCGATTCGACGTGCTGGGGGTCGAGGTGCGCGCCGTCGGCCGCGAGCACGATGACCGGCAGCGCCAAGAACGCCAGGTTGCTCCGGAACCCCGCCTGCACGAACACGCCGAGCGAGGGTCCAGGAAGTTTCATCGACCAGGCGAGAAGGTAGGCGACGACCATTGCGCCGAGAGTCGCGATCAAGAATGCCCCTGTGATCGGAGCGGCATCGAAGTTTAGCGGAGCGCGACCCCCAAGTTTCACGACCACGAGCGCCGGCACCGACACCCAGTACACGAGTCGATCTACGTTTCGTCGGAACGTCTCGTCGTAGAACTCGAACCGGAGCAGCAGCATCCCGCAGAGGACGAGCGACACGATCGGAAACAACGATGTGAGGACCTGGACCACCGAGCGCCCTCCTTAGGCCGACCACCAGACGAACACAAGCGGGGTAGTGCTACGGGCAGTTCGGAACCACTCGAGATGTCAGCTAGACTCGAGGCTTGCCCACGAGACCCGCGACTCGCATGCAGATCCTCGCCGGCGCCGTCGGAAACGTGATGGAGTGGTTCGACTTCGCCGTCTACGGTTTCTTTGCGCAGGTCATCGGCGAACAGTTCTTTCCGTCCGATGATCCCACGACCTCGGTGATTGCCGCGTTCGCCGTGTTCGCGTCTGGCTTCCTGGCCCGCCCGCTCGGCGCCGCATTCTTCGGCCACCTGGGGGACCGAAGGGGTCGGCAAGTGGTGCTCCGAGCCTCGGTGCTGCTGATGGGAATCTCCACGCTTCTCCTCGGCTGCCTTCCGACGTACAGCAGTATAGGCGTCGCTGCGCCCATTCTCCTCACGGTTCTTCGAATCGCCCAAGGCTTTTCCGTCGGCGGCGAATACACGGGGTCGGTCATCTATCTCGTCGAACGAGCGCCCGTCGGAAAGCGCGGCATCGTCGGGGGCTGGGCTAACTTCGGCGCGGTGGCCGGATTCCTCCTTGGCTCGGGGATCAGTGCGCTCATTTCGCGCTTCCTGCCGGAGGACGCCGTGGCCACGTGGGGGTGGCGCATCCCATTCATTGCGGGCGTGAGCATCTCGGCGCTCGGAGTCGTGTTTCGACGCACCATGCACGAGGAGCCTACGCCTGCACCTCACGACAAAGTTCCCCTCGTCGAGGCGGTGCGGCTCGAGTGGCGCACGATGCTCCGGATTGCCGGTCTCATCCTGATGTCGAACGTCGGCTTCTACATGATGTTCGTGTACGTCACGACGTACTTGGTCGAGCAGGTGGGCGTTCCGATGGCGAAAGCGCTGGAGATCGACACGATCTCCATGAGCGCCCTGCTCGTCATCACACCGTTTGCGGCATGGCTGAGTGACCGCGTCGGGCGAAAACCCGTGCTGCTCGTGGCGTCCGTGGGTTGCTTCTTCTTGGCGGTCCCCCTCTTCATGGCGATCCACCACGACGATCCCGCGCTGATCTTCGCGGGCCAGCTGGGGTTCGCCGTTCTCATCGGTTTCACGTTCGGTGCGAACTCTGCGGCCATCGTCGAGATCACGAACGCACGCTACCGCTGCACGGTCATTTCGGTCGCCTACAACGTGACGCTCGCGATCTTTGGAGGGACCACGCCGTTGGTTGCGTCCTGGCTCATCAAGAACACCGGCAACGATCTCGTTCCTGCGGTGTACCTGATGCTCATGGCTGCGGTCACTGCGGTCGTGGTGCTGACGATGCGCGAAACGTATCGTATCGAGGTTCACGTCGAGAGCGAGTCTTCGCCCGATGGCGGGGCTACTGCGGCGGCGTGACGGTCCAGACGGCGGTTTTCTCGCCGTCGCGAACTTCGATGACCGACACCGGCTTGATCGGAACACGCGAACCGTTCCTGTAGCTGATCGGTCCGACGATGCCCTGGTAGTCGGTGGTTTCCGCCAGCGCCGCCCGAACCTCGGCTGGGTCGACGGACCCGGCGCGCTTCATGGCGTCGACGAGGAGCCCGACCGAGTCGAAGCCGAGCGCTGCGAAGGCATTGCTCGGCGGCTGCCCGTGGACGGCTTGATAGGCTTTGACGAACGACGTCATGGCGCTCGAGTCGACGCCGACAAAGCGGTGCGTCGTGAGATAGATCTCTGAGATTGCTTTCTTTTTGCTGGTCTCGACGACGGGCTGCTCGTCCCATCCGTCGCCCGATAAAAGCGGCACGTCGACCCCCGCCGCGCGCACCTGTTCGATGAACGCCGCGGCCTGCGCGGGCATCGTCGCCCCATAGACACCGTCGAACGCAGGCTGCGCCTTCTTCACCTGCTCGATGAACTTGGAGAAGTCGTCGATCGCCGGCGCTTCGGTGTGCAACTTCGCGTAGCCGCCGAGATTCTGGAACGACTCCGCAAAGTAGGTGGCGACGGTGGTCGTGTAATCCTCTGTGTCGTCCATCCATACGGCAATGCGCTTGACGCCTAGCTGCTTCGTCGCGTACTCGGCCATGGCGCGAGCCTGCGCGTCGTCGCCGTAGGCGGCGAAGAACATGTCGTTGCCCACGCGCCCAGGGACCTTGGGGTCGGTTGCTCCAGGCGACACGAAAGGAAGCTGGGCCTGCTGGAAGAGCGCGCCAACCGCGTCCGCATAGGACGAGTCGCAGTACCCGATTCCGGCGACGATGTCCGATTCGTCGTCGAGGGCGCGTTCCACGGCTTCGACGGCAACTCTTACGTTGCTGGCCGTGTCGATCGGAACGATCTCGAGGTTTCTTCCGTTCACCCCGCCTGTCTCGTTGACCCGGCGCATGGCGATCCGAGCACCGTTGAACGCCTCCGCGTCGAGCTCGGAATCCGACCCCGTGAGATTGAACGCGGCGAGCACTCGGATTGGGCCGTACCCCGCTGGAGACTTCGGGTGGCATGCACCAAGCGCCATGAGGAAAACGAGGGGCATCCACTGCGACAGCCGCGCCATGCGGCAAGTATGCACCGAACGCGCTCCGCGCGGCACAAAGCGTCGCTTCGGCTCAGAAACGAAACGCGGGTCCCACCTCGAGCGTCAGCTCGTGGGTCAGGTCCGAGTCGAAGAGCAATAGGTACACGAGCTCGACGTCGAAACCCCACTGGTGGTCGTGGCCTAACCAGAAGTAGCTCCCGCCGACCATCAGGATGCCGAAGCGCGTCACCGTCGACTCCGGACTGAAGATGATGGATGCGTTGGGGCCGAGGCCGACGTAGGGGTTCACCTGCTCGTTCACATGAAAGGGCTTTTTCGCGAAGAGGTCGAAGCCAAGCACTGTTTCGTCTTCTACGAAGGTCACCGCGATGGCGGCTTCGAGCTCCAGCCAGCCCGGGATGACGTTGCGTTCGTAAAAGGGGCCCACGTTCCCCCCAGGCACGTACTCGCCGCCCGAGAACACACTCACGAAGCCGCCCTTGATGCCGACGATGTTCGCCGTCTCTTCCTCGATGTGGGGACTGCGGTGCATGCCTTTCGCGGTCTCTTCGACCTCCAGGTCGGCGGTCTCGTCCGGATCCTCCCTGGAAGCCTCGATCTGAACGTGCGGACTTCGATGAACCCCCTGCGCGAGAGCGCCCTCTGCCACCCCGACGAGAGACGCCATCGCCGCCGCCACAGCGAACCATGCCCGCCGCCGCCCGGTCGAGTGCTCGTGGCTAGAGTCGAGGAACCGCACGAGCCCTCCTACCAAAATCAGCCGCGTTTCCCCATGAAAAAAGGCGACTGTTCCGCGCCCCACGCCGAGGGTACAATGACTCGATGGTGATGCAGACGAGCGAACGTGCTCCCGCGCGCGCGGGAAACGAGTTGGCCTACCGCACCCAGGGAGACCTGCCGCTGACGGTCGCTGCGGACGGCCGCTCGAGCGTCAATGACCTGGTGTCGTGGCTCGTCGACCATGAAGCCGAGGTCCGTGAAGGTCTCACGCGCCACGGCGCCGTCTTGTTTCGAGGCTTCGACGTGAGCGAGCCCACGGACTTCGAGCGAATCGCCCGCGCCATCGACGACGACCTCAAGAACGAGTACCTCGGGCTTTCGCCGAGGAACGCGATGACCGACTACGTGTTCACCGCGAGCGAGATCCCAAGCCCGTTTCCGATTCCCGAACACAACGAAATGAGCTTCGTGGCCAACCCGCCGCGGAGCGTGTTCTTCTGGTGCAAGACGCCTCCCGCTCAGGGCACCGGCGAAACACCTCTCGTCGACATGCGCGCCGTGTACGCCGATCTCGAGCCGGTGGTGCGCGACCGCTTCGAGCGCAAGGGCATTCGAGTAATCCGCAACTACCGCTCCCCCGGGAGGAAGCGCCCCTGGGACCTCTCCCAGCTGAAGCCTTGGCAGGACATGTTTCAAACGACCGACCGTTCGGTCGTCGAAGCGAAGTGCGCCGAGGAGGGGTTCGAGGCGATCTGGGAAGAGGACGGGACGCTGAAACTGCTGAGCGAGCAGCCGGCGGTGAAGCCGCACCCCCGCACGGGAGAGCCCGTCTGGTTCAACCACGCGGCGGTCCTTCACAGCTCGAACGGCGAAGGCGAGCTTCGACGCGTCTTCGCACTGCGGCCCTCCGCGCGAAGCCTTGTCGCCTGGGCGGGCGGGACCCTCTACTCTCGGGGCCAGCGTCGCTTCCGCGACCCGAATCAGCTTCCGATGCACTGCACCTACGGGGATGGCACGGAGATTCCCTTCGCCGACATGGAGGCTGTGCGCGACGCGATCTGGAAGAACCTGGTCATCACGCCCTGGCGCGCGGGCGATGTACTCGCGATCGACAACGATTCGACAGGCCACGGTCGCATGCCGTTCTACGGTCGCCGCATGATTGCGGTCGCCTGGGCCTGAGGGTCCCAAACTCGCCAGTTTTGCTGGTTTTTTCGCCGACTTGGTAGTTGCGCGACGTCATCGGGAATGGTACCGAAAACCCCCTGTTGACTTTCATTTTCAATAAGAAGGGGTACCGACGAGGGCTGGCCCTCGCGCTGGCTCTCCTCTGGCTCCCGGCGGTCGCGTCCGGGCAGGCGTCGGAGCCTGAAGCTCCCGGGACCCCGGCTGAGGAATCCCCCGGTCCCGAGTCCACGCCCGAGGGTGAAGACAAACAGGACCGGGTCGAAGATCGGATGCTCGACGAGGAGCTCCAGATGCTCGACGAGGAGGTGTTCGCAGAGGACGAGCCCTACGAGGCCGAGCCGGGCACAACGGGCGCCCGCGAGCCCGATTCGCCCGCCACCGACGAAGTCCCCATGCCCGAACTACGAGAGGTCACGGTTCGCTACTCCCCCGAGGACATCTTTCGGATGGGCGGTTCGGTGCAGGCGCTCGATCAGAAACAGCTGGAGCAGCTGCAGTACGATGATCCCAACGCCGTGCTGCTCCAGGTGCCTGGCGTCTACATTCGTCAGGAGGACGGCTTTGGGCTGAGACCCAACATCGGCCTCCGCGGGACCGACCCGAACCGGAGCGCCAAAGTCACGCTCATGGAGGACAACGTCCTCTTCGGCCCGGCCCCGTACTCCGCGCCCGCCGCGTACTACTTCCCGATGATGGCGCGCATCACGGGGGTCGAGGTGTTTAAGGGGCCGTCGGCGATTCTGTACGGACCGCAGACGGTCGCAGGCGCGATCAACTACGAGAGCCGGCCCGTCCCCGAAGACCCGCTCGGGCAGATCGATCTGTCGTACGGCCGTTTTCAGACGATTCGCGGTCACATTCACTACGGCCGACAGAACGACTGGGGCGGTTTCATCGCTGAAGGGGTGTACCTCGGAACCCAGGGGTTCAAGGAGCTCGACACCGATTTCGGTCGGGACAACACGGGATTCCAGAAGAGCGAGTTCAGTCTCAAAGCGTTCGTCAACAACAAGCTGAGTGCGCATGCGTTCAACAGGCTGACGGTCAAGTTCGTAGGCTCGCAGGAGAAGTCGAACGAAACGTACATCGGCCTCACGGACGCCGACTTTCGGGACGACCCCTATCAACGCTACGCGGGAAGCCAGCTCGACAACATGGACTTCTGGCGGACGGCGGTTTCGCTCCGGCACAACCTCGCCGTCGGAGAGCATATTCTCCTCGAAACGACGGCATACCGGCACGACATGCGCCGCACGTGGGAGCGAGCGAATCGGTTTGGCGACGAGTCGACCAGCGCCGATGAACGAGGCTTCGTCCCGTTTCAGAGCGTGCTGGCGTTCCCGGACGACACCAGCGCACCGCCCGACCCATCCTTCTCCGACCTGTTCGGTGTCGTGACGGGTGCAAGGAACTCCACCACGCTGAACCAGAGCGAGAACATCCGAGTGATCAGCAACCGCAGACAGTTCGTGGTCATGGGGATTCAGACGCGGCTTCGTGCTGATTTCGACACCGGCAGTGTTCACCACGAGATCGAATCCGGGCTTCGCTTTCACTACGACTCCGTAAACCGCTTTCAGCCCGAGCAGAGCTACAGCATGCAGAACACGCAGCTGGTGTGGGATGGGCAGACTTTCGTCGAGGATCCCGATCTGCTGATCACCGACAACGAGGGCGAGGCACAGGCGCTGGCCGGCTACCTGGTGTGGGGGCTCGAGATCGGAGGGCTCGTGCTGAAGCCCGGCGTTCGGGTCGAGTACATCCGCACGTTCTTCACCGACGAGAAGAACGCGCCCGACGCGGGGAAGGTGCAGGATCCGGCGCAGACGGTGGCGCTCCCTGGGATCGGGATCCAGTACACGATCTTCGAGGGCTTCGCGGCGCTCGCCGGCGTCCACCGGGGCTTCAGTGCGGTTGCGCCTGGCAATAGCGATACGGCTGACCCCGAACTCTCCATCGCCTACGAAGCCGGCTTTCGATACGTAACCAAAGATGGGCTCGGCTTTGGGGAAGCGATCGGCTTCTTCAACGACTACAGCAACATCTTGAGTCTATGCACCGGATCGAGCGGATGCGGCCAGGCGCAGGTCGGGGAGCAGTTCAACCAGGGGCGGGCCTTCATTGGCGGCGTCGAGCTTCTCGGTGGCTACAACGTCCCGCTGCGGAACGAGTTCAACCTGCCGGTTCGACTCTCCTACACGTACACCAACGCGCAGTACCGATCTTCGTCGGAGGAAGCGGTGGTGGACCCCGTCGTCGGACCGGTTCAACGCGGCGACCCGATCGACTTCGTGCCGCCCCACCTGCTCAACGTGCAGGTCGGGGTCGAGCGAACCTTCTGGGGCATCTACACGGTTGGAAACTACGTGAGCTCGTTTCCGGAAGGGGTGGTGCGCGACGCATCGGGGAACTTCGTGGACCTCCCGGAGACGGACAACTACTTCGTACTCGACTTGGTCGGCCGGGTTCGGTTCGACCCGGTCGAGGCCTACCTCCGCCTTCAGAACATCACGAATACGCGTGCGATCGTTTCGCGACGCCCGTTCGGGGCCCGGCCGAACGCCCCGTTTTCGTTCCAGATCGGCGTTCAGGTTACGTTCTAGAAAGCGACCGGTTCGAGGCGTCGTGGGTCTGGGCCCGGCCTTGTTGAAGATGATTTTCAATGTCAGGGTTTCCGTCTCTGATGTTTCCCCGTCTCGGCGGCTACGTGGTGCCCTCGCTGCTGGCGCACGGCATGTTTTTCGCGGCGCTCGGCGTGGGTCCGTCTGACGCAGAGCCGCCGCTCGCCATCGAGTCGGTCGAGTACTTCACCATCACGGAGGACGGGGGTGGACGCGTCGGGAACGACACGACGATCGGGGATGCCACCGAGCCCGAAGCCGTCCCCGAGAAGAAGTTCCGTCAAGTCCGGCGCGCCAAGTCGAAGGTGACGCCGGCGGGGCCCAAGGCTGCACCGACGCCAGAGGCCGCTTCTCCGAACGAGGGCTCGGTCGAGACCGGCGCTGAGGGCGGCGAGGGCGGTGTCGCGCCGAGTCACTCCATGGCGATGGGTTCTGCCGGGAGCGACCCGAACGCCACCCGGGCGGGCGTCGGCACCGGCGCCGAAGGGGTCGCGCGACGTGACGCGCTTCGCGCTTGGCTTCGGGAGATTCAGCGCGAAGTCAACAAGATCGCTACGCGCAACTATCCGGCCTCCGCAGTCCGTATGAGGCTCGAAGGGAAACTGCGGCTTGGGATCACCATCGGCGACGATGGGAGCATTCTCGGCGTACGCGTTCTCACTTCGTCAGGTCACGAGGTGCTCGATGACTCGGCCAGGAAATCGGTGATGGCCCTGCATATCCCGGCGCCGCCGAGCGAGCTTCGATGGCGCAAGCGCGAGATCTCGCTCCCGATTCGATACGCGCTCGATTGACTCATGGCGCGACTGTGACGTTGACTTTCCCGAGGCCCTGACCCCGAACCACGACTCGGTCGCCGGCTTTGAGGAACAGCTCTGCATCTTCGAGCTTGTTGCCGTGTTTCTGGAAGCGACTCAGATGTAGAAGGCCGGCTAGGCGAACCAGCCAGCGGGGGGTCGTCATCGCGACACCGCTCGGGGTGCCAGAGAGGACAACCGTGCCCTTGTCGAGCGGGACGTCCGGGAAGGCTTCACGGACGAAGCGCAGCATCTGTCGGGGCGTGTAGATCATGTCGGTGGTGGACTGCCGCTGCACGACTTCGCCGTTCACGAGCGTTTCGATCTCGAGGCATGGGATTCCGTTTGGCAGCGGCGCTTCCGGCACCCACGCGCGGTCGGCGATGGGCATGAACCCTGGGAAGCTCTTCGATGCGCTCCAGAATGCGCGTCGATTTCCCTGACCTTCACCCAGGATCTGGACCGACCGGGCGGATAGGTCGTTTGCAATGAAGAAGCCGAGTCGCGGGGCGAACGACGGATCGTCCAGAGAAGACGCGTCGATGTCGTCGAGCAGCACGAAGCCCATCTCGACCTCGTAGTCGAGGAGCGGATCGAGGTTCGGGAACCGCTCGATCAATGCGTTGCCGAGCCCAGGCTCGAGCGCGCCGACGGCCGCCGTCATCTCGGTCCCGGTTGGGAGTCGGACCTGAGCGCCGGTCCGAACCGTGCTTTGCGGGCGCTTCTCGAAGATGGGCGGGGACGATTCGGAGTCGAATGAGGACGCGGTTTCCTCGATGTGTGCCGCGTAGGTGAGCCCTACGCCGAAGGCCTGTGGCGGGGGCGCGAGCGGCACGTAGGCGCCCTGGGCGATGTCGTAGCAGGCGAAGTCCGCAGGCAGGGGAAGCGGCGCGAGCGGCCGAAACAGCACATACCCGAGCACGCCCAGGAGGGCGACGAGCCCGAACGCCGCAATCCAGAGCTTCCGCCTCACGTCTCCCGTTTAGCAGAAAGCGGACCACACTCTTTCCAACCAGCGAGTTCGCCAGGAATGTCTCTGCTCGCCAAGGCTCCGAGCGCTAGACTCTCCCGGTGAAGATCCGGATCAAGCGCGTCTACGAGCCGGTGGAGCCCGGAGACGGGATACGGGTCTTGGTCGACCGACTGTGGCCGCGCGGGCTTTCGAAGGAGGCGGCTCAGATCGACGTCTGGGTAAAGGAGCTGGCGCCCTCGACCGAGCTCCGAAGGTGGTTTCACGGCGACGAGGGCAACTGGAGCGAGTTCAAGAGGCGCTACCGACGAGAGCTTGAAGCCCGAAAGGAAAGCGCCGCCGCGCTCCGAAAACGACTCGGGGCGAAGGGCGCCACGTTCGTCTACGCGACCAAGGCCGAGGCCCACAACCACGCGCAGCTGCTCAAGGCGTTCCTCGAGCGGGTCTAGAGCAGTGCCTACGGCGCCTCGAAGCCTGCGCACGCCTCGAACTCGGGGTCGCACGTTTCGCTCGCCGTGGCGATGCACGGATCGCAGCCTGGGTCGTCCGGGTCGACGCAGTCGGCCGCACATTCACGGACGATGCACTCGGTGACGAGCCCGATGCACGTGCCGCAGTCTTGCGGGAGGCCGAGTTCGCTTTCGAGGCATCCGGCGACGCACTGGGTGACGTCGTTGAGCAGGCAGTTGAACGGACCGAAGATGCACGTGTCGGTCACGAGTGCGTTGACGTCCTCGATTTCGGCCAGCACGGCGAGATCGTCAAGACAGGCTTCGCCGGTTGCGCCGCCTGCCCCCGAGGCGCCGCCCGAACCACCGGCGCCGCCCGCGCCAGCAGCGCCGCCCGCGCCAGCCGTCCCGCCAGAACCCGCGCCGCCGCCCGAGCCACCATCGCCGCTGCTGTCATCGCCGCAGCCTGCCAGCGCCATGGAGATCACCATCATCAATGCTAAGGAACGAACCATGAATTCTCCTTCGAAGCCACGACTTCTAGCACAGCGGAGATCGACGTGGCCAGACTGATCGAAGCCCCGACCCAGATCGCAGCCGCTGGCAACAAACCCAAGGTGATTGAGGAGTATGTGGGTCGGGTCAACAGCAGCACCGTGGACGTGAGCGTTGCGCGCATGGTGAGCCCCGCCGGCTGGATTGAGCCCGCGCAGACGCCGGAGTTCGACGAGTACACGTTGGTTCTTCGCGGCATGCTGCGCGTCGTGACGGAGGGGCAGCGCCTCGAGGTTCGCGCGGGCCAGGCGGTCATCGTGTCGGCCGGGGAGCGAGTTCAATACGAGTCCCCGGAGGACGAGGGCGCCGAGTACGTCGCCATCTGCCTTCCCGCGTTTTCGCCGGACACTGTGCATCGTGACGAATAGCCGCGGTATGCTTCGGTCATGACCGGCAAGCCGCCTTCCGACTCCTTCACCGAGATGACCGAGCTCGTGCTTCCCCAACATGCCAACGCGATTGGCACGGCGTTTGGCGGGGTGATCATGAGCTGGGTGGACATCGCGAGCTCCATCGCCGCGAAGCGTCACTGCGGCCGCGTTTCGGTGACGGCCCGAGTCGATGCACTCGAGTTCAAAGCGCCAATCAAGGTGGGTGACGTGGTGCGTCTGACGGCCCGTCTCAACGCCGCATTCTCCACCTCCATGGAGATCGCCGTGCGGGTCGAGCGCGAGCACCAGGGTCAGCGGGACCTTTGTGCAGACGCGACCCTGACGTTCGTCAACATCGGTGAGGACGGTCGCCCGTGCCCGGTTCCGCCGCTTCTTCTGCAGAACGACGACGATCGGCGTCGCGCGGAGGAAGCCACTGCGCGTCGCGCCGAACGCCGTCAGGAGGCGCGATGACACGGCGCCACCTCCTCAAACGCCCGCGACTGGACTAGGGTTCCCCACGATGGAACGAGCCACCAAGAACGTACGCCTCGGGGTCACTCTGCCGATCGGGAGCGCGGCAGGCGCTATCGCGATGGTGAAGGAGGCGAGAGACGCGGGATACGAGGAGGTTTGGACGGCCGAGGTGAATGGCGGTGATTCGTACGCCCTGTTGGGCGCGGTTGCGGCGGGCGCGCCAGGCATGCGCGTTGGCACGGCCGTCGTCCCTGCCCAAACGCGGACGCCCATGGCCCATGCGATGGCGGCCATGAGCCTCAATCAAATGACGAACGGCAACTTCGTCCTCGGCATGGGGCTTTCGTCGCCGACCATCGTTCACGACTGGGGCGGCCAGCCCTACGACAAGCCGCTCACGCGGATGCGAGAACACATCGAGATCCTTCGCGAGATGCTCAGCGGGAAAAAGACGTCGTTCGAGGGGAAGACTCTCCGAGCGAAGAGCTTCAGACTGGGCGGCCCAATCGTCGGAGAGGTGCCAATCTACCTCGGGGCACTCAACCCAGGGATGCTGCGTCTGACCGGCGCGCTCTGCGATGGCGTTTGCTTGAACATGGTGCCCGAGTCCGCGGTTTCGCAGGTGCTCAGTGAAGTGCGTGCCGGCGCCGAGGAGGCCGGGCGCGACCCGGGAGAGCTCGAGGTCGTGGCGCGGCTGCACTGCGTCGTGGCCGATCCTGCAATCGGCCGCGGCATCGTTCGAAACGTGTTTGGCGCGTACGCCGCGACCCCCGGTTATAACAAGTGCTTCGAATGGATTGGATTCCCGGATCAGGCGAAGCAGATCCGAGAGGCCTTTGCCAAGAAAGACAGAGCTGGAGTCGCCGCGGGCGTCACGGACGCGCTCTGCGATGCGATGGCCGTCACTGGGCCTATCGACCAGGTACGGAGCCGGGTCCGTGCCTACGCGGAAGCAGGCGTCGATGTTTGCATCATCAACCCGATCTCCGATCCGGCTGGCGCTCTCACCGTCTACAAAGACATCGCTGGCTGTCTCGACGGTCTCGATCTTCGCAATGGAGGCGTCGTTCGGGCGACGAGCTGAGACGAGCGTGGCGGACCCCAAGGAAAAAGACGTCAAGCAGCATCGTGCTTCGCAGCTCAAGAACCTCGGTTCGTTCTTGAAACGGGTGCGAAAAGAGCGGCGGATCACCCAGGACGAGCTGGCGAAGCGCCTCGGAGTTTCCAAGTCGCAGGTCTCTCAGATAGAGCGGGGCATCACGTGGCCCTCCATGCCGCTCTACATTGCAATCCTCGACGCGCTCGACCTTCATCGATGGGATCCGACCGACCCGGTGCACGTGGTCAACGAGCTCAGGCGGCAGCGCGGCCTAAGCCAGCTGGGGCTCACGGATTGGATTCTCACGCTCAACGACGAGGAGATGCGGCTGTTCGCAACGCGCGGGTACGAGGCGGTCGAGCTGAGCCGCGCGCTCGGCGTCCTCCACGGTAAACCGCTCCCGCGGCACGATGGTCCGCTTCCGCTCCTGTTTCCCGACCGGCTCGCGAAGTTTCGCAGCCTCGCGCACTCGGACGACGACGAATCGACCGGCTGACGACCTCGGACGACGGATCGTAGCGGGCCCGCCGTGCGTGCAGCCGAGGCCCGCGACTGGGAATCACAGGCGAAAACGGGGGCCTGCGTTCTCCCTGCCTCGACCTGCATTGACAGCGGGCGGGAATGGCATAAACCGTCAGCTCTGATTGTTTTTGGAGCCGAGGAATTATGAGCAAAGAACTGAGCTTTGAAGGTCGCGTTGCGATCGTTACCGGCGCAGGCCAGGGCCTTGGTCGATCGCACGCGCTGTTGCTGGCATCCCGCGGGGCGAAGGTCGTCGTCAACGATCTCGGCGGCTCCACGGACGGCGAGGGGAAGTCGTCGGAGTCGGCGGATCTCGTGGTCGAGGAGATCAAGAAGGCCGGCGGTGAGGCGGTCGCCAACTACGACTCGGTCGAAGACGGCGACGCCATCGTGAAAACCGCGATGGACGCGTTCGGCCGTGTCGACATCGTCATCAACAACGCGGGCATCCTTCGCGACAAGTCGTTCAAGAACATGACCGACGGCGACTGGGACATCATCTTCCGTGTCCACAACTACGGCGCTTACAAAGTGACCAAAGCGGCCTGGCCCATCATGAACGAGCAGGGCTACGGCCGGGTGCTCTTCACGACGTCTTCGGCCGGCATCTACGGCAACTTCGGCCAAACCAACTATGGGTCGGCCAAGCTCAGCCTCGTCGGCTTTGCGAACACGCTTTCGCTCGAGGGCCAGCGCAAGAACATTCTGGTGAACACGATTGCGCCGTTCGCCGCTTCTCGTCTGACCGATGGGCTTCTGCCCCCGGCTGTCTTCGACTCACTCAAGCCCGAGTACGTCTCGCCGCTCGTGGCCTACCTCTGCAGCGAAGAGAACGACACCACCGGCGGCGTGTTCGAGGTCGGCGGAGGCTTCTACTCGAGCCTTCGCTGGGAGCGGACCCTCGGCAAGACCTACCGGCTTGGCCGCGAGGTGACCCCCGAGCTCCTTCGCGACGGCTGGAAGGACATCAACGACTTCGGCGAGACCGAGCACGTGTCGAGCCTGATGGAGTCGCTCGGCCCCATCATCAAGAACGTCGAGGCCGGGCCCTCGAAAGGCGGCAACGAGTTCATCGACGTCGACCAGGCGCTCGGAGCCAAGCTGCCCGAGACGAAGACGAGCTACGACGAAAAAGACTTGGCGCTCTATGCGCTCGGCGTGGGTGCCGGAAAGGACCCTAACGACGAAAACAGCCTTCAATACGTGTACGAAGGCGCATCGAGCGGAATGAAGGCACTCCCCACATACGGCGTGATCCCCTGCATCAACGCGGTTCTCACGTTGGCTAAAGAGGGCAAGAACGCGCCCGGCCTCAACTACGGCCTCGACCGTCTGCTCCACGGCGAGCAGTACACGGAGCTCGTTCGGCCCCTCCCCACTCACGCGACGCTGACTCATCGCGCGCACGTCGACCGGATCTACGACAAGGGCAAAGGCGCGCTCGTGGTCACGCAGGTCAACTCGTACGACGAGGACGGCGACCTTCTCATCAAGAACGACATGACGGCCTTCATTCGGGGGGCTGGCGGATGGGGCGGCGACCGAGGTCCGACCGAGCCCCAGAACGTCGCTCCGGATCGGAAACCGGACGTCGTCGCGGAAGACATCATTCCGACGAATCAAGCGCTCCTCTATCGACTGAGCGGCGACTGGAACCCGCTTCACGCGGATCCTAGCTTCGCCAAGGCCTTTGGTTTCGAGAAGCCCATTCTCCACGGCCTCTGCACGTTTGGGTACGCCGGCCGACGGGTGATCGAGAACTTCGCCCCGGACGGGAACCCCGACTTCTTCAAGAGCATCCAGGTGCGGTTCGCCGACAACGTTTTTCCTGGCGAAACTCTGATCACGGAGATGTGGAAGGAGTCCGACCAGCGAATCGTCTTCCAATGCAAGGTCAAGGACCGTGACTCCGTCGTGATTTCCAACGCCGCCATCGGGTTCTTCGAAGAGCTTCCGAAGCCCAAAGAGAAGAAACCGGCCGCCACCCCGGGTGCCGCGGCGCCCGTCGAACCCACGTCGGCGGACATCATGGCCGCTGTCAACGAGTACCTGAGCGAGAACCCGGGTATCGCCGAGAAGGCGCAGACGGTGTTTCAGATCAAGCTGACCGACCCGGAGAGCCTCTGGACGATCGATCTGAAGGCCGGGAACGCGGGCGCAGGCGAGACGGCGAAGCCGGACTGCACGCTGGAACTCTCGGAGGAGAACTACATCGCGCTCCAAAAGGGCGAGGCCGATCCGATGAAGCTCTTCGGAAGCGGAAAGCTGAAGGTGAGCGGCGACATGATGGCGACGAGCAAGCTCGAGGCGCTCGGCGACATGTCGTTCGACCTGGTGATGGAAAAGGCGGCTGCGCGCGCGGGCGGGGCCTCGAACCAGGCGGCGGCTCCGGCGCCGAAGGCGGCGTCGAAGGAACCGGTCGCGGCGAAGGTGTTCGAGGCGCTCGGAAAGCGACTCGGTGAGCAGCCGGGCCTCGCGGCCGAGGTCGGCGCTGTACTTCAGTTCTACGTGCGCGACCCCGACACGAAGTGGGTGGTCGACCTCAAGAACGACCCGCCCGCCTACAAGACCGGCGAAACCGACGGAGCGACGACGACGCTGATCCTCGACGACGCCGACCTGGCTTCGCTGGCCCGCGGTGACGCAGACCCGCAGGCGCTCTACCAACAGGGCAAGCTACGTGTGGATGGGGACATCCAGCCCGCACATCGACTCACTCTTCTAAAGGGCCTGATCTAAACTCGCGACGCGACAAGGAGCAATGATGGGACGCAAGGTAAACGTAATCGGAGTCGGCATGGTGCCATTCGCCAAGCCGGGGCAGAGCGAGGACTACAACGTGATGGCAGCCAAGGCCATCAAGGCGGCACTGGCGGACGGAAGCGTCGACTTCGAAGACGTCGAACAGGCAGTCGCAGGCTACGTCTACGGTGACAGCACCTGTGGTCAGCGCGCGGTTTACGACGTCGGGCTTACCGGGATCCCGGTTTACAACGTCAACAACAACTGCTCGACCGGTTCGAGCGCGCTGATGCTTGCCAAGCAGATGGTCGAAGGCGGCATCGTCGAGTGCGCCCTCGCCGTCGGTTTCGAGCAGATGCAGAAGGGTGCGCTCGGGAGCGCGTGGAACGATCGACCGAACCCGCTCAGCCTCCACGTGAACGTGATGAACGAGTCCCAGGGCTTCACCGGAGCACCCCCGGCGGCGCAGATGTTCGGGGGCGCCGGACGCGAGTACCGATGGCGCTACGGGACGAAGCGAGAGACCTTCGCCAAGGTGAATGCCAAGGCGCGACAGCACGCAGCGAAGAACCCTTACGCGCTTTTCCGCGACCTTTTGAGCGTTGAAGAGATCCTCGCTTCGCCCGAAGTGTTCGATCCGCTCACCCGCTATCAGTGCTGTCCGCCGACGTGCGGTGCGGCTGCGGCGATCCTCTGCTCCGATGAATTCGCCAAGAAAAAGGGAGTGACCAACCCGGTGTACATCGCAGGTCAGACCATGCGGACCGACTACGAGTCGAGCTTCGGCGATTCGATGATCAAGATGGTTGGCTTCGACATGGCGAAGAACGCCGCCGACGCCGTCTACGAGGAGGCCGGCGTCGGCCCGGAAGACGTCGACGTGGTCGAGCTGCACGACTGCTTCACCACCAACGAAGTTCTCACCTACGAGGCGCTCGGGCTCTGCAAGGAAGGCGAGGCCGAGAAGTTCATCGAGGAGGGCGACAACACCTACGGCGGCAGGTTCGTCACGAACCCGAGCGGAGGCTTGCTCTCCAAGGGGCACCCGCTTGGTGCGACCGGGCTCGCTCAGTGCACGGAGCTCGTCTGGCATCTTCGTGGGCAGGCCGAGGACCGGCAGGTAGAGGGCGCGCGGGTCGCGTTGCAACACAACCTCGGTCTCGGCGGCGCCGCGGTCGTCACGATGTATCGGCGCGACTGAGGAGAACGCGAGTGAAGAACACGGGAACCGGCGCAGCTTCAAAGCGTGCCCGCGTGCCGCAGGCGGAGCGGCGCCGGATTACCCGGACTAAGCTTCTCGACGCGACGATCGAAAGCCTGATCGAGAAGGGCTACCCCGGAACCACGACGGTCGAGGTCGGTGAGCGCGCAGGGATGTCACGTGGAGCCCAGCTCCATCATTTTCCGAGCCGGGCCGACCTGCTCATCGCTGCGACGGAGCACCTGACCCGCGAGCGGGGAAAGGAGTTCGAGGTCGAGATCAAAGCCCGGATCGCCGAGGGCGGGGAACCGATCGACACCATGGTCGACATGCTCTGGGAAATGTTCTCCGACCCTCTCTATTGGGCCGTGATCGAGCTCATGGTGGCGGCCCGAACCGACGCCGACCTCAGGGAGAAGCTCGAGCGGTTCGAGCGCGGCCTAGGCCTCAGCATTCAGAAGGGATTTCAAGGCTTGGTCGGCCGCACCGATCGCGACGCCAAAATCGCCATCGAGATGACGCTCTACTTCATGCGCGGCCTCGCCATGGAGCGCATCTTCCGTCAGAACGATTCCCACTACAAAGGCCTCGTGAACCGCTGGAAAACGCAGCTCCGCATGCTGCTAGGGGACTCGTAGACCGAGACCTCTAGGAGAACCACTTGCGCTGCTGCTCCTTGAGGGCCTCCTGCATCATCTGCTCGAGGGCCATCACATGGAAGCGATAGTGCTGTGCGAGTTGCGTCGTGAAGTGCGATTCTCGGAAGCACCGCACGAAGATCTCCAGGTTGCGCGACCGTTTTCGTAGCAGCATGGCCCCGCGAAGGTTGAGAGTGTCGCTGTTGGTTCCCAAGATGAACACCGGCGGGTCCGATACCTCTTTGAGCAGATCGTCGAGCTGGTCCCACACCGCGGGATCTTGGGCGTCTCCGTCGATCACGCTGATGGGAAACGTGGCTTCTTTGGTTTGCAAAGAGAGTGCGGCCATTGCGTTCCTTGCTCGCGGGTCGACGATGACGACTCTTTCGAGTTCGCCGACCGCTTCCTTTCGCAGGTGATCGAGCATGGTCTGACCGAATCGGCCGAAGCCAACCAGGACCACCACGTCCTGTCCCACAGTTTCTCGGAAACGGCGTGCGAGATGATGCTCGTAGAGTCGGTCCGCGGCGATGTGGTGCATGTTGAACGCTTGGACACGCTGCCCGTCGCTATCGCCCATCAGCTCGTCCATCTCGCGCTTCATCGGCATGTCGTCGATGTGGGTGACGATCGGGAGTCCCGGGGCCAGTGCCAGCGCCGCCCAAGCCGCCTCGAGGTTCACCAGGTCGTCTCCTGTGAGAAGCGCGAGCCCTCGCGCTCTGTTGAGGGAGAGGGTGTCAAGCGTCGTGCGCGTGCGTATGTCGGCGCAAACGTAGGGCGTCCCGTACTGATTCCTCGCCTTGTCGAGCAGGCGCTGGCTCTCCTGCGTGTCGACCAGGAGCACTTTTCGCTTGGGGTCGTTGCCGTAGAGACTCTCGAGGAAGAGCTCGCCGAGGTTTCCGACACCGACGACCACGATGTGGTCCTTGAGGTTCTGACGCTGTAGCCATCCGGGCTTCATCAGGCGCAGAGCGCTCTCGATGACGACTCCCGCCGTGACGAGCGGGGCGAGGAAGTACGCCGCCCACAGCGCCGTGCGGGCTCCCGCTGGGCCCGCCGTGGGGACCCCGAGGTCGAGGCCTCCGAGTACGAACAGGCCGAGCGAATAGTAGATGTGCGTCAGCACCCCCGCGCCGACCACGTTGGGACGGTCCGAGACGACGACGCCATCCCGGAACGCGTAGAGCGCGAGGCCGAATGCCGAAAGCGCCAGCGCCATGCGCCACAACCAGCCAATCGGCGAACGCATCTCCGAACTCTATCCTGCCGTGGACGTGGCGAAAACCCTCACGGGGGGTCCGTCTCGTTTCGCACGTCGATTCCCAGTTCTTCGAGCGCCTCGGGGGTGTCGATGTCGATGTTCACCGCGGCGCTCGTGACGTCGACGTAGCAGATCGCTTCGCTGTGCCGATGGAACAGCACCTTGCCGCCCACATCGCCCCCGAGGCGGCGAAGCTCGGGAAAGTGGCGCGCGCCGAAGAGCACCGGGTTCCCACGTTTCCGGCCGAACATCGGCACGTAGATGCTCAAGTCACCGTCGGGGCTGAGCGACTCGATGAGCCGGTTCACCACGCCCGGATCGATCCACGGCATGTCTCCGAGCGCCACGAGTGCGCCATCCGCTTCGTCTGAGACTGCCTCGAAGCCTGCCGCCACCGAGGTGCCCATTCCCGCCTCGTGCATCGTGTTGTGCACGAACGTGACTTCTCGGTCGCCGAGCGCGCTCGCGATCGCTTCCGGTTCGTGGCCTGTCACGACGAGCACCTGGCGCACACGGCTCGCCAGCAGTGCATCGACGACCCGCGCGACCATGGGCACCCCTTCGATGGGCACCGTGAGCTTGTTCGTATCGCCCATGCGCTTCGAGGAGCCCGCCGCCAACACGATGGCGGCTACCGAGGGGGTGCCCGCACGGGTGCCGCCGAGGTTTCGGGGCATCGGTCGCTCCTTGGTTTCTTTCAACAGTCCGCCCACGCCGAGGCTGCTCACCCACGCCGAGTCGACTGAGTTCCCCACGAAGAAATGTCGCAGCACGTGGTCGAAGCCACTCGGGCTGAGCGATCGCGCGCACCCCGGAAGCCCGAAGACGGAAGTGTCCTGAAAGCGCCCAACCATGAGCAGGTTGCCGGGATCGACCGGCATTCCGAGGTGTACGACGTGCCCGCCTACCCGCTCGAGCGCGGCAGGGATGACATCGCCCCGATCCACGATGGCGGACGCGCCGAGAAGCAGAATCGGATCGCACCCCTCTTCCTTTAGCGTTGCAATCGCGCGTCCCACCGCGTCGACCGAGTGCGCGCAGCGAATCTCTCGACGAACCGACGACCCAAGCATGTCGAGTCGTGCGCGCTGTGCCCGGCTTGCGCGTTCGAGCAGACCCGCGTTGACGCCTGGGAGCTCCGTCAACACCAGACCGGCGTCGAACCGGTTGAGCTCATCCACGCGGAGCGCACACTCGCCTAGCGCTTCCTCACAGCGGCGGAGTGCGGTCTCTGGCACGGAGAACGGGATGATCTTGATGGTGGCGACCATGTCGCCGGGCGACACCAGGGTACTTTCGTCGAGTGTGGCGATCGTGATGCCCTCCGACACTTGGTTGGCGGAGTCCACCCGGGCCCGGTCGACCGCGACGAGCCCATGGACGGTCGCGTGGAGATTGCAGCGTCCCGTCCTGACCGACGACGACTCGAGCGTCGGGTCGACGAAGCGCGCGCCTAGGGAAGTCGCAGCCGCGTCTTCGTGAACATCTCCGGCCTCGAGCGTCGCAACCGTGATGCGTTCATAACCCGCCTGTCGGAGCCGCTCGAGGTCGCCCGTTTGGAGCCTGACACCTTTCTTGATCGCGCCTGCGCCGTTGCCGAGCCTGAGCGTATGGGCGAGGATCGCGCCCTCGAGGCCACTCCGCCCGATGTCGACCTCGCCAAACTTCATCGATCGCCCGCGACTCTACTTGTGGTGCTTGTCGAAAGCAGCCTTCTGCTCGGGCGTTGCTTCCGTCTGGTGCCTGGCTTTCCATTCGTCGTACGGCATCCCGTACACGATCTCCCTCGCGCCTGCTTTATCGAGGTCGACTCCGTGCTCGGCTGCGGCTTCCTGATACCAGCGCGACAGGCAGTTCCTGCAGAAGCCTGCAAGCTCCATCAAAGCGATGTTTTGGACATCGGTGCGGCCGCGAAGGTGCTCGACCAGCCGGCGAAACGCCGCGGCTTCGAGCTCGGTCTTGGTGCGGTCATCGGGTTCCATGGGCGTTCGTCCTCCTCCGCGCAGCCTATCAGGTCGTGGGTTTCCTGCACCGCACGGGAGAACGCTGGCGTTCGGTGGGGATCAGGCACTAGAGTCGAAGAGATGGTCGACTTTTCAACCGTTGACGCCGTGGAGGAAGCGCTTCAGAAAGAGGGCTACGTGGCCGACTCCAGCCTGGCCATGAGCGTTTTTCTTGCGGTGAAGATGGGGCGTCCTTTGTTTCTGGAGGGGGCCCCCGGCGTCGGGAAAACCGAGGTTGCGCGCGTGCTGAGCCGTGTGCTGCGGGCCGAGCTGATTCGGCTCCAGTGCTACGAAGGCCTCGACGTTCATCAGGCGCTCTATGAATGGAACTACCGAAAGCAGCTGCTTCAGCTTCAGGCCAAGCAAACCGAGGATCTGGGCGAGATCTATGACGCGTCCTACCTCCTCAAGCGGCCGCTTCTCCGCGCCATCGACCCCGATCGCACCGACGCCCCGGTCCTCCTAATCGACGAGATCGACCGTGCAGACGACGAGTTCGAGAGTTTTCTGCTCGAGCTTCTCGCCGACTTTCAAGTCACGATCCCCGAGCTCGGCACGATTCGCGCCGCGCATCGGCCCCTGGTCGTACTGACGTCGAATCGAACGCGCGACGTTCATGACGCGCTCAAACGGCGGTGTATCTACTGCTGGATCGACTACCCGAGTGTCGACAAAGAGCTCGCCATCGTGGCAGCCAAAGTGCCGGCGCTGTCTGAGAACCTGCGGCGGCAAGCGGTTGCCGCCGTACAGCGACTGAGGCGGGAGGACCTCGTGAAACCCCCGGGCGTGGCCGAAACGCTCGACTGGGCGGAGGCTCTGCTGCATCTCGGGGTCGCCGAGCTCGAGGCGCCGGAGGTTCGCCAGACGCTCGGGGTGCTGCTGAAGAACCAGGAAGACCTCGGTTTCGCCGAGAAGCTCGTCGACGACCCTGCTTGGGTGCAAGCTGGCTGACCGCCGCGGTCGTTCTTGCGAAGGGCCGTCGCGTGGTAGCCTTCCTCGATGTTGCCTCCGAACCGCCCGCTCGCCGACGACTTCCATCGCACTGAGATCACGTTCGAAGGAACGACGAAGCCGGTATGGCGAAGCGGCTCGGGACCCGGCGTGGTCATCATTCATGAGATCCCGGGCATCACACCTACGGTGGCACGCTTCGCACGCATCGTTCGCGATCGCGGGTTCACCGTGGTCCTACCCGAGCTGTTCGGCGTCGTGGACAAGCCGAAGAGCGGCGGCTACGCAGGCCGCGAAATCCTGCGAGCCTGCATCTCGCGGGAGTTTCGGGTGCTCGAGGGCGGGGGCTCGAGCCCCATCTGTGATTGGCTGCGCGAGCTCTGCCGAAACGTGCATGCGGAGCTCGGCGGTCCGGGCGTCGGCGCCCTCGGCATGTGCCTCACCGGGAACTTCGCCCTGGCGCTCATGGTCGACGACGCGGTCATGGCGCCGGTGCTGTCCCAGCCTTCGCTCCCGTTTCCGTTTGGGAAATCGCGAGCACGTGCCCTCCACGTTTCTCCGGAGGACCTGCAGGTAATTCGACGTCGTGCGCGCGATGAAGGCGTGTCGGTTCTCGGGCTGCGTTTCAGCCACGACGCGACCTGTCCAGGAGCCAGGTTTCGCCGACTCGAAGAAGAGCTCGGCGAGGGGTTCGAAGGCATCGAGATCGATTCGGGCCCAGGCAACCCGTGGGGTCTCACACGCACGGCGCACAGCGTGCTGACGGAGGAACTCGTCGACGACGACGGTCATCCCACCAAGCAGGCGCTCGACCGCGTGCTCGCGTTTTTCGAAACGCAACTCCGACGCAGTGCGTAAATCTGGCGGCCGAAACACCGCTAGGAAAGCCGAGCCGATCTCAGTAATATCCGTATCGTGTTAGCGACGCCTTCCATGAGGCGCCGCATCGTCGAGTTCGTCCACCAGCTTCGTGGTGTCGGACTCCCGATCGGGGTCGATCAAGCCGCGACTTTCGCCGGCTCTTTCGACTGGATAGAGCCGCTGCGTCGGCAGCACGTCTACGACGCGGGGCGCGCAACGCTGGTCAACCGGCGCGAGCATCTCGAGCTCTACGATCGCGTGTTCTCCGAGTATTGGGAGACCGATACTGGCGCAGCGCGCCCGCAAAAGACGCCGCGCGCGCCGAGACATCGTCCCTCCGACTTTCATCGCTCGACCCTCGTTTCGTTCATGGCCGCCAAAGCGAAGCGAGAGAGCAAGGAGATCGAGCTCACCGACCGAACCCACACGGCGACCGCGGCCGAAATTCTCCAGCGCAAAGATTTTTCGGAGCTCGCCGAGGAAGAGCGGCGCGCCCTCAGGCGTTCCATGGAAAACCTCCGATGGGACTTCTGCAAACGGCAGACCCATCGACTCACGCGAAGTCACCAAGGCCACATGCTCGATCATCGAGAAACGCTGCGGCGCGCAAGCAAGCTCGGCGGGGTGACGCTCGAGCTGCCGCGGCGCGAGCGAAAGGAAAAACCCCGGCCGATCGTGCTCCTCGCCGACGTCAGCGGATCGATGGAGCTCTACAGCCGGATCGTGCTCCAGTTCTTTCACGGGATGAGCCAAGAGCTACGGGACACCGAGGCCTTCGTGTTTGGGACGCGGCTGACTCGCGTCACGGAAGCGCTTCGTTTGCGAAACCTCGATGTAGCGCTCGATACGGTGTCAGGCGACGTACGAGACTTCGCGGGCGGGACGCGTATCGCTGAGAGCCTGCACGAGTTTCGTCGGACATGGGGCCCGAGGCTTCTTCGACGAGGCGCCGTGATGATCGTCGTATCGGACGGCTGCGAAACCGGTGACGTCGATGCGCTTCGCGGGGAGGTGAAGGCGCTCCAACGCGCCTGCTACCGGCTCATCTGGCTGAACCCGCGCCTTGGCGGGCGAGACTACGCACCGAAGGTCCGTGGCATGGCTGCGGTGTTGCCCTTCGTGGACGACTTCATGCCCATCCACAACTTTGATTCGCTTCGGCAGCTTCGCGACCACCTGTCGCGCCTCCCGAAGCGAAAGGGAGGTTCGAGTGAAGCTAGCAGGAGACTATAAGTTCGAGGCGCCCGTGGCGGACGTATGGAGTTCGCTCCTCGACCCGGTGGTGCTCGCTGCGGTCATGCCTGGGTGCGACAAGCTCGAGCTGGTCGACGGTGCCTACGTCGGCGTCCTGAACATCAAGGTGGGCCCCGTCCAGGGGAAGTTTCAGGGGAAAGTGACCCTCTCCGACGTCGAGGACGAGAAGGGCTATACGATGGTGGTCGACGGGAGGGGCGCGCCAGGTTTCGTCAAAGCGAAAGCCAAAGTCGACCTCACTCCCGAAGGGGAGCAAACCTCGATGACCTACGACGCGGATGCCCAGGTTGGAGGCCGCATCGCGAGTGTCGGTCAACGTCTCATCGACGCGTCTGCCAAAGCGATCATCAAGGAGAGCCTCGAAGGGCTCAACGCCAACATCAAGGCGCGTGCATCGACGACCGAGGGCGAAGAGGCCGAGGTCATCCAAGCGAGCCAGAGCGAGTTTGCGACCAAGGTCGCCAAGGAGGTCGCAAAGGACCTGATGCCGGCGCCGGTGCGCACTGCACTCATCGTGCTGACCCTCGGCGGGATTGCCGCGCTGATCTATTTTCTGACCCGATAACGCCAACGCAAGGAGAAGCCTGTGATACCTGGAGCATTTGACTATCATTCTCCGCAGTCTGTCGACGAGGCGCTTTCGCTGCTCAAGCAGCATGCGGGCGACGCCAAGATCCTCGCGGGCGGCCAAAGCCTCATTCCGGCGATGCGCTTTCGACTCGCGGTTCCGTCCGTCCTGATCGACATCAACCGTCTCGACGACCTTCGCTACGTCGAAGACAGGGGCGATCACTTGGCGGTTGGCTCGATGACGCGCGAACACGCGCTCGAAGACTCGGCCGTCGTTCGTGAGGGCTATACGCTCCTGCATGACACGGCGGTCGTCATCGCCGACCCGCTCGTTCGGAACCAGGCGACCGTCGGCGGTAACATCGCGCACGCCGACCCCGCCAACGACCATCCCGCAACCATGCTCGCGTACAACGCGACCGCGGTGGCCAAGGGGCCGGGCGGCGAACGCGCCATCGCGATCGACGACTTCTTCACGGGGCTCTTCGAAAACGCCATGGCCGACGACGAGATTCTCGTCGAGATTCGGATCCCCAAACCGGGCCCGAACACCGGCGGTGCGTACACCAAGCTCGAACGCAAGGTCGGTGACTACGCGATCTCGGCGGCGGCCGTGCAGCTCCGACTCGACGGCAACAGCGTGGCCGACGCCCGAATCGGCCTCACCAACGTGAGCGCCGTGCCCATGCGTGCCACCCAGGCGGAGGCTGCGCTGATTGGGAAAGAGCCCACGGCCGAAGCGATGGAAGCAGCAGGTCAGGCTGCGGCTGCCGAGTGCGACCCCTCGGCCGACCTTCGCGGTTCGGTCGAATACAAACGCGACATCACCCGCGTCATGGTGAAACGTTCGATCGAAAAGGCCGTAGCCCGGGCCAAGGGAGGCAACTGATGAGTGACCACGAGATTACGCTCAGCGTCAACGGCGAGAGTGTCACCAAGAAGGTCGAAGCGCGCACTCTTCTGGTGCATTTCATCCGCGAAGATCTGTCGCTCACGGGAACCCACATCGGCTGCGACACCACCAGCTGCGGTGCGTGCACCGTCATCGTCAACGGGAAACCGGTGAAGAGCTGCACCGTGTTTGCCGTGCAGGCCGACGGCGGCGAAGTGGAAACCATCGAGAGCCTCGCTGCGGGCGGGGAGCTGCATCCGCTCCAGGAGGGGTTCTGGGAGAAGCACGGGCTTCAGTGCGGCTACTGCACACCCGGGATGATCATGAGCGCCAAGGGGTTCTTGGCTGAAAATCCGAATCCCACCGAAGACGAAATCCGCCACGGTATTTCGGGCAACCTCTGCCGCTGCACCGGGTACAACAAGATCGTGGAGGCGATTCAGTACGCCGCCGAGAAACTCCAGGCCGCCGAAGGGGGTGAGTGATGCCGCATCTCGACGACCGCACCGAGCCACACAGCCCACTCCCAGAGGGCGCGTCGGCACAGGTTCCGACCACGGAAGAAGTCCAAGTCCGCACACCCGAGAAAATCTGCGGCATGGGCCACCGTAAGAAGCGGAAGGAAGACCCGCGATTCATCCAAGGGAAGGGAAACTACGTCGACGACGTGAAGCTCCCCGGCATGCTCTACATGGACATCGTGCGGAGCCCTTACGCGCACGCGAAGATCAACAGCATCGACGCGAGCGCCGCGCTCGAAATGGACGGTGTGGTGGCCGTAATCACCGGCGAAGACCTGAAAGCGGCCGGCGATCTGCACTGGATGCCGACCCTCATGTCGGACACGCAGATGGTTCTGCCGATCGACAAGGTGGTCTACTACGCGCAGGAGGTCTGTGCGGTGATCGCCACCAGCCGCTACGTGGCCGCCGACGCGATCGAGCAGGTGTTCGTGGACTACGAGCCGCTGGACGCCGTGGTCGATCCGTTCGAGGCGATGAAGGACGACGTCATCGTCCGCGACGACAAAGAGCAGAAGACCAACCACATCTGGCACTGGGAGGCCGGGGACAAGTCCGCGACAGATGCCGTGTTCGCCGACGCGGCCACGGTGGTGAAAGAGAAGCTCTACATTCCGCGAATTCACGTCTCTTCGATCGAGACGTGCGGGATGGTCGCGAACTACAACAAAGCGCGCGAGCACATGCAGATCTACATGACCTCGCAGGCACCGCACGCGCACCGCACGGTGTTCGCGCTCGTGAGTGGGCTCCCGGAGCACAAGATCCAGATCATCTCGCCCGACATTGGCGGTGGGTTTGGTGGCAAGGTACCGGTGTATCCGGGCTACGTGATCTGCGCCGTGGCGAGCCTCGTCACGGGGAAGCCGGTCAAGTGGATCGAGGATCGAAGCGAGAACCTCCAGGCCGACAGCTTCGCCCGCGACTACCACATCGAAGCCGAGATGGCGGCAGACGCCGACGGCAAGATCACCGGTCTTCGCGTCAAAACACTGTCCGACTGCGGCGCTGCAGACGCCGCGGCCAATCCGTCGAAGTTCCCGGCGGGGCTCTACAGCATTTGTACGGGTTCGTACGACATGAAGGCGGCGCACGTCGAAGTCGACGGCGTGTACACCACCAAGCCACCGGGTGGTGTCGCCTACCGCTGCTCGTTCCGCGTGACCGAGGCCGTTCACATGATCGAACGCATGGCCGACATCATGGCGCACGAGCTCGGCGAGGATCCGGCGGACTATCGGCTGAAGAACTTCATTCGCCCCGACCAGTTCCCCTACAAGTCGCCCACCGGCTGGGAGTACGACAGCGGGAACTACGAGGCGGCGCTGAACAAGGCCATGAACATGCTCGACTACCGCGCGCTTCGTGAAGAGCAGAAGGAGAAGCGCGCCCGCGGAGAGCTCATGGGCATCGGGATTTCGAGCTTTACCGAGGTGGTCGGGGCTGGGCCATCGGCCGACTACGACATCCTCGGTATCAAGATGTTCGACTCTGCGGAGATTCGCATTCACCCGACCGGGAAGGCCATGGCGCGCTTCGGCACCAAGTCGCAGGGCCAGGGCCACGAGACCACCTACGCGCAGATCGTCGCCGAGGAGCTCGGTCTACCCTCGGACGACATCGAGGTCGAAGAGGGCGATACCGACACGGCGCCATACGGCCTCGGCACGTATGCGAGCCGTTCGACGCCGACGGCGGGCGCAGCGGCTGCGATGGCGGCGCGAAAGATCAAGGCCAAGGCCAAGAAGATCGCCGCGCACCTGCTCGAGGTCGGCGAGGACGATCTCGAGTGGAATATCGACAAGTTCCAAGTGAAGGGCTCGCCAGACCAGGCGAAGACGATTCAAGAGATCGCGTTTGCGGCCTACACCAACCATCCGCAGGGCATGGAGGCAGGCCTCGAAGCGGTCGACTACTACGACCCGCCGAACCTCACGTTCCCGTTCGGCAGCTACATCTGCGTGGTCGACATCGACAAGGGCACCGGCGAGGTGCACATCCGTCGATTCGTGGCCGTCGATGATTGCGGTCACATCATCAACCCGCTGATCGTCGAGGGGCAGATCGAGGGCGGCCTCACCATGGGGCTCGCGCCTGCGATGTTCGAAGAGATCGTGTACGACGAGAACGGCCAGAACCTGTCCGGCACCTTCGCGGACTACCTGCTCCCGACGGCGGTCGAGTCGCCGAAGTGGGAGCTCGGCAAGACCATCACGCCCTCGCCCCACCATCCGATTGGCGCCAAGGGCGTCGGCGAGTCTCCGACGGTCGGAGCACCGCCGGCCATCGCCAACGCGGTCGTCGATGCCCTTTGGCACCTCGGCGTACGGCACGTGGATATCCCCATTACCCCGCAAAAAGTGTGGAAACTGCTCCGCGACGCCGGGGTTACGGACTAGCGCTCGGCCTCTATACTGAGAACATGCACGACTGGTACCAGACCGCGAAAGCGCTCGAGGAACGCGGGGAGGGCTACGTGTTGGCGACGGTCATTCGAGCCGTCGCGCCCACCTCGGCCAAGCCTGGTGACAAGGCGGTCGTCACGGAGGCCGGCGTGGTCCACGGCTGGATCGGGGGGAGCTGTGCTGAGCCCACCGTGAAACGCGAGTCCGCGCTGGCGTTCGAGGACGGGGCCTGCCGCGTCGTACAGATCACGCCGGAGCCGGTCCACGCAAGCGGCCGCGAAGGGCTCGTAGTCGTTCCGATGACCTGTTACAGCGGGGGCGAGCTCGAGATCTACCTCGAACCCCATCCTGCGAAACGAGAGCTTTTGGTGTTCGGCAACTCGCCCGTTGCCCAGGCCCTCGTGGAGCTCGGCGTGCGGGTGGGGTACCGCGTGTCGGTCGTCGATACGACCGAGCGCCCACCCCTCGCGGGGGCTCAAGTGGTCGAGTCGGTCGAAGAGGCGACGTTGGCCAAACCCGATCGGGCCGCCATCGTGGTGGCCACGCACGGAGTGTTCGACGAAGAGGCGCTGCATCGCGCCCTCGCACTCGATCCGAGCTATCTTGGCGTCGTGGCAAGCCCAAAGCGATTTACGTCGCTCGGCGGCGCCATGCGTCGCCAGGGCATCACGCCAGAAGCCTGGGCACGGGTAGACGGTCCCGCGGGGATCGACATTGGCGCGTCGACGCCCGGGGAAATCGCTCTCAGCATCCTCGCCGCCATCACCGCGCATCGCGAGAGTATTCGGGTAACCACCGAGCGACGCGGTGCTGGCGCCAAAGACGTGGCAACCCCAATCGAGTCATCGACGGCCGACACCGGCTCCTGCTGTCACGACTAGCGACGGAGCGCTCACCTCGGACACACGTCACCTCGCCGTCACGCGGGATGAGTGTCGTTGCAACCGGCGTCCTCCGAAAAACGCACGCGCATCGCGTTCCTTTCGAGCGTTCGCTGCGACGCGTGACCGCTTCGTGCCCGTCAACGGATGGTCACTCTAACGTCACGCGTTCTCGGAAGCGCGCGAGCTACAACCGTCGGGCCTGAGCACCACCAGGCCGATGGCGAACGCTCACCGCTGCTGACCGGTTTCGCGTAATCCACGTGATACGCAGCCGAGTTTCGGCGGCGATCGAGGCACCGCTGTATCCGAAGAACGATCCAAGCGTGACAGGAGCAAACTCGATGACCCACGAACATGAAGAAGACGACTTCGTCGTGAACCCGTCGGACAACCGGCCGTTCACCGACGTCCTCAAAGTCCACGTTTCGCGACGTGATGTTGCCAAAGGAAGCCTGGCTGTTGCGGCCACCAGCTTCTTCGCCTCCAGCGACGCATCCGCAACCTGGGGATGGTGGAGGCGACGAAAGCGCAAGGAACTGATCGGCTTCACCCCGGTTCCCGTCGCTGCGGGCAACGGACCGGTGCCGACGATCTCCGAGGAGTACGAGTACAGCGTGCTGATTCCCTGGGGCGACCCGATCGTTCCAGGCGGTCCGGCGTTCGACCCGGTGCGGCCCGGCAATGCGGCCCAGCAGGCCGAAGACCAGAAGCACCAGGTTGGCATCGGCCACGACGGCATGACGTTCTTCCCGCGGTGGAAGCGCGGACGGTGGTGGTGGTACCCGCGCAACGACCGCGGAATCCTCTGCCTCAACTGCGAGTTCGGGATCAACCCGCGCGTCATGGGCAAGTCGACGCCGGAGAGCCTCGACGACGTCCGGATCTCGCAGCACGCCCATGGGGTGACGATCGTCGAGATCCGCAAAAAGAACGGACAGTGGGAGACGATGAAGAGCAAGGTCGCTCGTCGGATTCACGCGAACACTCCGGTAGAGGTGAGCGGCCCCGTGGCAGGCCACCCGCTCCTCGCCAACGCGGCGCACAACGAGCCGGCGGGCACCGTCAACAACTGCGCCAACGGGGAGACACCGTGGGGCACCTACCTCACCTGCGAGGAGAACTTCAACGGCTATTTCGGCGCGACGTCGCCCGACTGGGAGCCTACGGAAGAACAGGCCCGCTACGGCTTCGACAACGACGGTTTCAACTACGGCTGGGAGCTATTCGACCCACGGTTCGATCTGTCGAGCCCCGACTACCAGAACGAGAACAACCGGTTCGGCTGGGTCGTCGAAATCGATCCGCGTCGCCCCCACAAGAAGCCCGTCAAACGCACGGCGCTCGGCCGGTTCAAGCACGAAAACGCCGCAGTGACCCTCGGCAAGGGCGGCCGCGCAGTCGTCTACATGGGTGACGACCAGCGCTTCGACTACGTCTACAAGTTCGTGTCCGAAAGCAACGCTTGGTCGATGCGCGCGCGTGGCAAGAGCCCACTCGACCATGGGAAGCTCTACGTGGCGCGATTCGACGACGACGGCACGGGCGAGTGGCTCGAGCTGACCATCGACAACCCCGCGATCGCGACCCGATTCAACGATCAGGCGGAGGTGCTCACCTACGCTCGCATCGCGGCCGACATCGTCGGTGCCACTCCGATGGATCGTCCGGAGTGGATCAGCGTGGCCCCCGACGGTTGGGTCTATGGCACGATGACCAACAACAGCCAGCGCACCGAGCCCAATGCGCCGAACCCCGAGGCCCCGAACAACGACGGTCACATTCTCCGCTGGAAAGACACCGACCGGTTCACCGGTACCACCTTCAAGTGGGACATCTTCATTCTCGCTTCGAGCACGCGTGAGACGGAAAACGTGTTCACCGACCCGGACGGTCTCTGGGCCGATCCCGACGGACGCATTTTCATTCAGACCGACGGCGGCCAGCCGGACGAGCTCAACAACCAGATGCTCGTAGCGAACCCGAAGAACGGCGACATTAGGCGCATCTTCACGGGCGTCACCGACGATGAGATCACAGGCATCGCCGTGACTCCGGATCGCCGGACGATGTTCATCAACACGCAGCACCCGGGCAACGGTGACCCGACGGCGACGAACTTCCCGGCGCCGACGGATGGCGTGACGCCGCCGCGCGACGCCACCATCGTCATCACGCGGAAAGACGGCGGGGTCATCGGTTCCTAAGCCGGTTCAAGACTCGGCACCTCCTCGAGCGTTCTCGACGCGAGTCGACGCCCCGTGGGAGGTGCCTTCGTCACTTGAGGTGGCCCGTCTTCACGTAGATCAAGCACCCCTCCTCGGAAAACGGACGATGTCTGCTTGCGTGCGGGCTCCGGATCCAAGTGCCGGCGGGGTAGTCGCCGAATTCGTCCGAGAACACGCCCTCGACGACTAAGATCTCTTCCCCGCCCATGTGCATGTGAGGATGAAACTGAGTTCCCGGCGCCCATCGGACGAGCGCCACGTTCTCACCGCGGAACTCGTGGAGCGGTCGTACCTCCAGTCCAGGAGCGGCGCCCTCGAAGAACGGCGCCGTGCGGGTGTCGATTCGAACCGGCGTGAGGTCCTCGCCGTCGAACTGGCGAAGCTTGACGAAGATCTCGCACCCGTCGACGGTGTGCGGCGAGTGGCTCGTGCCCGGCGGATTTCTCACGTATGTGCCGGCCGGAAAGTCTCCATGTTCGTCGGAGAACACGCCGTCGAGCACGAAGAACTCTTCGCCTAGTTCGTGGGTGTGACTGGGGAACCGGCTGTTTGGGGCATACCGCACCACAGATGTCGCTCGCGCGACTTCGTCCCCGATCCGATCGAGCATCCGTCGGTCCACACCAGGCAGGGGGGACGGCGACCACGGGATCGAGTCGAGGTGAACGACCTCGCGCTTGGCGAAGTCGGCGCGAATGGTCGTGGCGCGATCGTTCATGGGTGACTCATGCCTTAGGCCGACGGAGGGCTTCGGTTACCTCGGCGAGGATAGAAACTGCAATCTCCTCGGGCGTCCTCGAGCCGATGGCCAGGCCGACGGGGCCGTGAACCCTCGCGATCTCCTCGTCGGCGAAACCGGCTTTACGAAGGCGCTTCTGGCGCGACGCGTGCGTCTTCTTGCTTCCAAGACTGCCGACGTAGAATGCGTCGCTACGCAAAGCGACCGCGAGCGCCGGGTCGTCGAGCTTGGGGTCGTGCGTCAGGGTCACGACGGCGGATCGCGCATCGAGGGCGGCGTTCTCGAGCGCCTCGTCCGGCCATCGGGAGTCCACCGCCACTCCCTCGAAGCGATCGGCAGAGGCAAAGGCGGCCCGCGGATCGACGACCAGGACTTCGTATCCTGCGACTGCGGCAATTGTGGCTAGGGCTTGTGTGATGTGCACAGCGCCTACGATAACCATCCGAAGCGGCGGGTTGAACGGCTGATAGAACTGGCTGGTTTCGTTTGCGTCGACGGTCACGCATCGGTCGTCGCGGAGCGATGCTTGGACGGTCTCGCGCTCGCTTCCGACTCGACCCTCGCCCGGGTGAAGGAGCCGCTGCTCGCCCGTGGCCAGGTCGGTGATCAGGACCACGGGACGCTTCGCCGACACGTCTTCGAGCAGGGCATCGAGAACTGTGGCCTTCACGTGATGGGCTCCACGTAGATTCGCACCGATCCTCCGCACGCGAGCCCCACCTCCCAGGCCTGCTCGTGGGTCACCCCGAACTCGAGCATCTTGGGCGATCCTGAGCCCATCACCCCGTGCGCCTCCTCGACGACGGCGCCCTCGACGCAGCCGCCTGATACCGAGCCCAGAAAAAGACCATCGTCCCGTACGATGAGGTGGCTGCCGGCCGGCCGAGGCGACGACCCCCACGTTCGCACGACCGTTGCAAGGGCGACGCGATGACCTGCTCGTTTCCAGTCCCGCGCCGTCCCGAGAAGCTGTGCCTCGGGAGCGTACGACATGGGTCGATACTACTTCCCTATGAGTAGAGAGGCTACACTCCGCGCTCGCCATGCTGTCTGACCCACTCCTGAACCTCACCGAGTATCTAGAAGCAAACCGAGTCTCTGCGGGTTTCGCAGAACCGCTGGCCATCGGGATCTTGTTTTTGGGCGCGCTTTTCCTCGCGTGGCTCGTCGACTTTCTGACCAACCGAATCCTGCTCACCTGGGTGAAGCGGTTCGCCGCCACGTCGAAGACCCAATGGGACAACGCCATGGTAGTGGAGCGCGTCCCAGATCGTCTCGCGCACCTCGCTCCGATTCTGGTGATCTACGCAGCCGTGCCGTTCGTCTTTCCGAAGCAGGACTCGATCGCTTCGATCATCCAGCGGCTCGCGATGGCTTTAGTCATCATCACGGTGGCTCTCGCGATCAACGGCGCTTTGAACGCCGCCGTGAAGGTCTACCGGACCTACGAGAGCTCTCAGCGCGCGCCAATCAAGACGTACGTGCAGGTGGCGCAAATCGTACTGGTCATCGTGACCGTCGTTCTCATCGTGTCCCGTCTGATCGATCGGTCGCCATGGGCACTCCTCAGCGGAATCGGCGCACTGACCGCTGTGATCATGCTCGTGTTCAAGGACAGTATTCTCGGTTTCGTCGCGAGCGTGCAGCTGACTACCAACGATATGGTGAGGCGTGGAGACTGGATCGAGATGCCGAAGTACGGCGCTGACGGTGACGTCCTCGAGGTGTCCCTCAACACGGTCAAGGTGCAGAACTGGGACAAGACAATCTCTACGATCCCCACGTACCAACTCATGCAGGACTCGTTCAAGAACTGGCGCGGAATGAGCGAGTCGGGCGGGCGCCGGATCAAGCGGGCGCTCAACATCGATATGAACAGCATCCGGTTCTGCGACGACGAGATGCTGCGTCGCTTCGAGAAGATCGAGCTCCTCAAGGACTATCTTCACGAGAAACGAACGGAGGTCGAGGCCACCAAT
Source organism: Myxococcota bacterium (assembly GCA_039177115.1). Classification (GTDB taxonomy): domain Bacteria; phylum Myxococcota_A; class Polyangia; order Polyangiales; family Houyiibacteriaceae; genus SG8-38. The sequence continues at coordinate 50,727 of JBCDFZ010000003.1, read as the reverse complement.
CAGGCGCGGAAGGCGGACGACCTGCCGACCAATCTGCGTCGCCTCACCAACGTCGGCACGTTTCGGGCCTACGTGGTTGCGTACCTTCGACATCATCCCAAGGTCCACAGAGACATGACCTTCCTCGTGCGACAGCTCCCCCCATCCGATCGAGGCCTTCCGATCGAGATCTACGTGTTCTCGAACGACCAGAATTGGGCGCGCTACGAAGGAATCCAGGCCGATCTCTTCGACCACTTTCTCGCCGTGCTTCCCGAGTTCGAGCTTCGGGTGTTCCAGCTCCCAGCCGGGGCGGACCTGGTCCGCGCCTCGCTCGGCCTCCCCGAGGCCTAGGCTCGTTCCTCAGAGCGGAATGGTGTCGGGCGGGAGATCGGTTCCCCAACGCTTGCGATACACTTTCGCCTTGTCGTGCGGGAGACGCACTCGGAAGCCGTAGGCGTAGACCGCGAGGGCCACGATCGCCACCGCGATGATGTCCCATGGGTAAGTGAGTGCCCCGGTCCCACTGCCGTAGTCGCCTAGGTACGACACGACTCCGATGCCGAGGAGGTAAGGCAGAAGCCACGAGGCTTCTCGGAGATCGAGTTCGTGCCTTCGGACCCGTTCTTGCCGCATCCGAATCGCGAACACACCGATGCCGACCAACACGATCAAGAAGAGTCGCCACATCGTATCCCAGCCGCTCCAGTACACGATGAGCGTCGCTACGATGAACGCGAACGGCGCGATAAGCTGCGCGAAAGGCAGTCGAAAGCCGCGCTCCGCCTCGGGGTACTGCTTACGCAGGGCCAACACCGCGAGAGGGCCAGCCGAGAACGAAAGCGTGATTGCGGCCCCGTTGAGTGCGACGGCCTCGTCAAACGGAACGAAGAGCACGACGGCGGCCCCAAGCACGAAATTGAGCATCAAGCAGCGGAACGGAACACCGCGCTTCGACAGATGCTCGAAGTAGCGGGGAAACACGCGGTTTTGTCCGAGCGCGTACCCGAGACGCGCCATCGATCCTGTGGCGACGAGCCCGCCTCCAAACGGGCTCACGATGGCGCCCGCGTTGAGCGTGATGGTGATCCAGCCGATCCCGAGCGCGGCCGCGACGCCCGCGAGCGGACCGAGCGTGTGATCGAACTCGAGGTTCGCCCAGCCGTTCTCGAGGAGAGCTGGGTCAATCGCGCCAACGAAAGCTACTTGGAGAAGCCCGTAAACAGCAAGGCAGATGACGAGAGAGATGGTGAGCGCTGCAGGGATCGTGAACTTCGGGTTCTTCACCTCGCCCGCCATGTCGATGGCGTGGCGAAACCCGATGAGTGCGAACAGGATGCCGCCCGCGGACACCGCGGCAAAGATCCCTTTCACACCGTAGGGCGCGAAGCCGCCGCCGGCCGAGAAGTTTCCGGGCTCGAAACGCGCCATAAAGATGGCCACGCCGATGACGACCGGGATTGCGAGCTTGAACCAGGTGAGCGCCGCGTTCGCCTTGGAGAAAACCTCTGCGCCAAAAGCATTGATCACCACGAAGAAGCCCAGCACGCCGATCGTGACGAGCATGCCCGCGAAGCTCATTGAACCGTCGGTGACGTTGCCGTCGAAGAGCCAAGGCACGTAGTGATCCATGTACTGCATCATCGCGATGGTCTCGATCGGCGCGGCCGTGTTGTATCCGACCCATGCGGACCAGCCGAGCACGGCGCTGGTGACGTCCCCGTGCGTGAAGTGCGGGATTCGGGCGATGCCGCCAGCAACCGGAAGAATACCGACGACTTCGGCGAAACACAGCGCGAGGGCGAGCATGGCTACGCCGCCAATCGCCCACGAAATCAGCGCCGCGGGGCCGGCGAGCCGGCTCGTCAGGAGTGGCGCGAAGAGCCAGCCCGACCCGATGATGCCCCCCACGGCGACGAAGGTGAGACCGACGAGGCCAATCGTGCGCTGCAGGGACGGGCGCTCTGGGTTGAGCGGACCGCTTGGAGAAAGCCCCGGCGGCAGACTCGACTCCGTCACCTGGCGACAATAACAGACTCTCGCGATTCGCCTAGCGGTTTCGAGGTTGCGTTCAGCGATACGACGAGGGCATGCGTTGGACCTGTCGAGGACGTCGAGCAAAGGAGGCTTGGGAGCGAGGCGCCGAAGCCAGTCGACCCGCGTGCCCCCAACGTCGACTGGAGAGTCGGAGCAGCTGTTCAGTTAGACGTGATCTACGACGTGAACGCCGTCGGTCGAGAGTCCTTTCCTCATGCACGGGCGATTCAATCTGAGGATACCACTACGGATGGCGTCAGGTACCGCAAACACCGCCGTGCTCGAACACCGCGCAATCGAAACCACCGCTCGATGGTTAGCGTGCCTCCGCGCTTCGAGGCGTCGCGAAAGGGCGCCGAGAAGATGGTCGATACCCGCAGGGGCCGGCCGTAGGAGGCTACGTACCGCCGCAGTCGAGTGATACCCTGCCGGCGCAGTTGTTCAACGCATCCAGGCAGGCTGGGTAGTTTGCACAAAGTGGGTCGTTGCCTAGGCAGTCTGGACTGCACGCATTCCCATCTTCGTGCGCGCAGATGGCGTTGCACTCCGGGCCGGCACAGGTCGCCAGCTCGAGGTAGCAGGCCTTGCAACCGGTAGAGAGGTCGGGGACCGACAAAGTGAAGCACTCGTCGACGCAAGCGAGAAACTCCAGGCCGGTCGCCATCTGGCAACTGACTCCGCAGGCTGCCGAACGCTGGCGAAGGTTGGGTACCGCGGCACTGATGACTGCCGAGTCCGGATCGTTTATGCAGGCAGACCCGGAGAAGCCGTTGTCGCCGCCTGCGCCAGCCTCGCCACCTGCTCCAGCGCCACCGCCGCCGTTGCCCGAAAAGCCGCCCGTGCCGTTCGACCCGCCGCTGCCTGCGGATCCGCCCGCGCCGCCAGTCGCTCCAGAGCCGCCTGCACCGCCTGAAGCCGCGCTGCCGCCGCTACCGCTGGTGCCGCCGGTGGGGCCCATGCCCGCGACGTTCCCGGTTCCGTTGGTGCCGCCAGTCGACGATGGCGGCGGGGGCACCGTCTCGTCTTCGCAGCCGAGTGACGCGGCCGCGATCGTCAGGAACGCGATGGCAAGGCGTCTGGTCATGTTTTCAGGTTAGCAAACCTCCAATCCAACGGTCCAACAAGCGCCTCCTTGCGGGTCTTTGCCGGATCGTGGACAAGGGAAAGACGCATGACCGAGTCGCGTCGAACGAGTGGAAAGCGCGGCCTCTGGTTGCTGTTGGGCCTCGCGATTCTCGTTCTCGGGTTCGAAGGGCATCGGCTTGCGCATCTGCTGCCCGAGATGGAGCACTGGGTCAAAGGGCTCGGAACAGCGGGACCTTTCTTCTTCATCCTCGCAGTGATCGTCCTCGAGCCGTTCTTCTTCCCGAACACGCTTTTCGGAATCACGGCCGGCGTCGTCTTTGGGCTGTGGAAGGGCTACGCGGTCTACTTCATTTCGGTGTACGTCGCGAACCTCCTCGTGTATCTGATTGGGCGTCGTATCTTGCGGAAGCCAGTTCTGCGGGCGCTCGACGACCGCCCGAACATCCGAAACGCCGTCGCTGCTGCCGAGACTCAGGGCACGAGTCTCGTCTTCTGGATTCGGCTCCTGCCCTTGAACCCGGCGGTGTTCAGCTACGCTTTCGGAGGCGTGCGTGTCCCGTTTCGGGCGGTCGCGATCGGCACGCTCGGGATGTTCCCGCACATGTTCTTCGACGTGTATCTCGGAACCGTCGCAGCGCACGTCACCGAGATGGCGGGAAAACAGCACGCAAACTGGGAGGCCCAGGGCGCCGCGCTCGTGCTCGGACTGGTCGCGGTCGCCGTTCTCACCATGCGCATCGTGAAAATCGCCCGAGGGCAAATTCAAGCGGCTGGGGTCGACGATTCGCTGTGAGCGCGCTCTTTCTCCGACCGGTCCACGGAGATGTAGCTGTACATGACCGGAACCACGAAGAGGGTGAAGCACGTTCCAATCGACATGCCCGCGAAGATGACCCATCCGATGGAGTGATGGGCTGCGGCCCCGGCGCCGCTCGCAATCATGAGCGGGATCATCGCGACGACAATCGCGAACGTGGTCATCAGCACAGGTCGTAGGCGGGTCGCCGCAGCGCCCTGGATGGCGTCCAGCTTGGACTTGCCTTCGTCCTGCAACTGGTTCGCGAACTCGACGATCAGGATTCCGTGCTTGCTGATGAGACCGACCAGCGTCACCAACCCGATCTCGGAGTAGATGTTGAGAGTGGTGACACCGGCCTGCATGAACACGAGCGCGCCCGAGATTGCCATGGGTACACTCAACATCACCACGAACGGGTCGCGCCACGACTCGAACTTGGCGGCCAGCATGAGGAAGATGAGAAGGATGGCGAAGATGAACGCGTAGACCAGCGTGTTACCCTCCTGGACGTACTGACGAGATTCGCCTGTGTACGCGTAGTCGTATCCTTTCGGAAACACCTCTTTCGCCCAGCCATCGAGAAGCTCGACGGCTTCCCCCATCGAAACCCACGGGTAGGGAAGCATGTTGAGGCTCGCGGAGTTGAGCTGGTTGTACTGCGTGAGTGCGTTCGGGGTGGTGGTCTTCTTGATCGAAACCACCGTACCCAGCGGAACGAGCCTGTCGGTCGCGGTCGCTACGTAGATCTGATTGATGGTGTCGTCGTCGATCCGAAACTCACGGGCGACCTGCGGAATCACTTCGTAGCTGCGGCCCTCCATGTCGAAGTAATCGATGTAGTTGTCGCCGAACGCGAGCGCGAGAGCGCGTCCGATCTCAGCCATGGTAATCCCCAGCTCTCCGGCGAGCGAGGAGTCCACGTCGAGCGTGATCTCCGGATTGTTCATGCGGAGGCTCCGGTCGATGAAATAGAACTTGCCGCTTGCCTCTGCCTTGCTCTCGATCTCGAGCATCACCTTGTAGAGTTGGTCGAAACCCGAGTCCTGCGTGGTGATCACGAATTGGACGGGCAGTCCGATCTTGTTGCCCGGCAGCGGCGGGATCACGAACGTGTAGAACTCCATCCCAGTGACTTCGGTGAGCTCCTTCTGCAGCGCCATGCGGATCTCGCGCTGGCTCCGCTTTCGCTCCTTCCAGGGCTTGAGGCTCGTTGCGATGAAGGATGCGCTCGGTCCAGCCGAGCCCGCCACGGAGAACGTGATCTGGTTCTCCGGGAGCGCCTGGAAGATGTCGGCTGCTTGCTCCGTGTACTTCGCGGTGTAGTCGATGTTCGCGTACATCGGAGCCGTGCCCTGTCCCATGATGATGCCTTTGTCTTCATCCGGAGCCAGCTCGACGGGCGTGTTCAAGAACAGGACAGGGATGCTCGAGAGCACCGCCGCGGCAAGCATCAGAATCATGGGCCGATGCTCGAGCACGTCTTCGAGCAGGCGGGCGTAGCGCCGTTCGACCTTGGCGAACGTACGTTCGACCCATTCTTGCATCTTCGGTTTATCACCGCCCTTCAGGAAGCGAGAGCTCATCATGGGAGAGAGCGTCAGCGCGAGGATGCCTGAGACCACCACCGACCCGGCCAAGGTGAAGGCAAACTCTGAGAAGAGCGCGCCGGACAGCCCTCCGACGAATCCGATCGGAGCGAACACGGCTGCGAGCGTGAAGGTCATGACGATCACCGGCCCCGCGATCTCCCTTGCGCCGAGCTTGGCCGCCTCGAGCGGTGTTTTCCCCTCGTCGATGTGTCGCTGGACGTTCTCGACTACGACGATGGCGTCATCCACGACCAGCCCGATCGCGATCACCATGGCCAGCAGGGTCAGAAGATTCAGGGAGAAATCGAGCGCTTCCATGAAGAAGATGACCCCGACCAGAGAGAGCGGAATGGTCACCACTGGAATGATCACGGCGCGGAAGCTGCCCATGAAGAGAAAGATCACCAGGATCACGATGGCCGCGGTGATCCAGATGGTGTCGACCACCTCGTGAATGGAGTCCTCGATGAACACCGTCTGGTCGAGCAGGATTTCGTACTCGAGCCCCTCCGGCATCTGCGTCGACATCTCCGGCAGCATCGCTTTAATGGCGCCGATCACGGTGATTGGGTTCGCGTCGGGCGCCTGCTCCACCTGCAGTGCGACCGCCGGCTTCCCCTTGACTAGAACGCGCGTGTCGTAGGTTTCCGAGCCGAGTTCGATCGTGGCGATGTCGCGCAATCGAATGAGCGTGTCGTCTTCGTGCCGGACGACCAGCTGCTCGAACTGCTTGGTGTCTTCGAGCGTGGTGTTCGCGGTGATCGAGGCGACGGTGAAGTAGCCTTCGATCTGCCCGGCTGCGGCCTGATAGTTGTTGTTGGTGAGGGCTTCGAAAACCTCGTCCGGCCGAACCTGACGCGCCGCCATCTCTTTCGGATCGAGCCAGACACGCATCGCGTATTCGGTGCCTCCGAGGATGTCCACTTCGCCCACGCCCTCTACGGTCTCGAACAGTGGCTGAACGATGCGACTGATGTACTCCGTGATTTGCTCCGAGCTGAGGGTGTCGGAGTAGAAGCCCATGTAGAACACGGAGACTTCGTCGCCGGTCTCCTTGTCGATGACGGGCTGCAGTGCGTTCTTCGGCAACTGGCTCTGCACTTGGGCGACCTTGGACATGATCTCCACGAGGGCCGAGTCGGGATCGTAGTCGAGCTCGACGTACGCTTGGATCTGGCTCTGGCTCGGGACAGACGACGCGGCGAGGTAGTCGATGCCTTCAGCAGAGGCCATCGCTGTCTGAAGCGGCGTGGTGATGAAGCCTTGAATGAGGTCCTGTGGAGCTCCGGGGTAGATCGTGGTCACGGTGATGACCGTGTTCTTCATCTTGGGGAACTCGCTCACCGAGATGCTCGCGAACCCCTGGACTCCCAAGAGCAGGATGACCAGGCCGACGACTGTCGACAGGACGGGGCGCTTGATGAAGGTGTCGGTGAAGTTCACGTCACTCCAGCGGAAGCGTCTTCGGAGGCTCCAGGTCGTTCTGCTTGGGCGTCACCCAGTCGCCGTCTTCGAGGCGGAGCTGCCCGCTCGTGACAATCAGCTCTCCGGCTTCGAGTCCTTTGTCGACGATGACGTCGTCGGCCTGCTGGGCGCCGAGGGTCACCGTCGTCTTCTTCACCTGATACGCGGTGACCTTGTCGCGCTCGGTTTTCGTCGACTCCTGGAGTACGTACACCGTGTCGCCGTAGAGCGAGTACGCGATCGCGGTCCTCGGGATCATGAGCACGTCTTCCGGCTGGCCGACGTCGAGCGCCAGGTTTGCGAAAGAGCCCGGAGTCAGCGCGGTTTCCTCATCGGGGAACGTAGCGCGTACGCCGAAGTTCCTCGTGGATGTGTCGATCTCAGGGTCGATTGCCGTCACAGAACCCGAAAACGTCTTGCCGGGGACGACGTCGGTGGTCAGCGTGACGACCTGTCCCACCGCAACTCGTTCGCGGTCGGACTCTGGCAGTGAAAAGTCGCAGTAGAGCCCGCCTTGCGTATCGAGTGTGACGATGTTCTGGCCCGCCCGGACCATCTCTCCGAGGTTCACCTGGCGGATCCCGACGCGGCCAGCGAACGGTGCCGTCACACGGACGTAGGAGAGCGCCGCCTTCGCCTCACCGACCTGCGCGTTCGCCTCCTTGTAGGTGGCCGTGAGCTGGTCGTACTTCAGCTGCGAGATAGCGCCTTCCTCGAGCAACGGCTTGTAGCGGCGAACCGCATCGGCAGCTTCGTCGCGTTGCGCGACGGCACCGGCCAGCTGCGACCGCTGCGCCTCGTCATCGAGAACAGCCAAGAGGTCACCCTCGTCAACGTTCTGCCCATCTTTGAACAAGATCTTCGTGACCTTGCCGCCGGCTTGTGAGGTGACGTCCACCTGCTCGGCGGCCTTCAGCGTCCCCACTGCGGAGAGCGTCGGTTGGTAGGGCTTGGTTGTCACGGCCGTGACCGAAACCGCCGTGGGCCCTGGCTGATGCTTCTTCAGATAGTCCTGACGGAGCTTGCCCCTCAGGAGGTTCCACCCGAGGAGCCCCCCGAAGACGACCCCGAGGGCGATGCCCATCACGATCAGACGTCGTTTCACGGGTTGGAGCTTAGCCGAAAAATCGCCGAAAAAGCGACATTGGGGGACTATCGGACCGTGCTGAAATGCCCGTCGCGGCCACCGTTGGCGACCCTCGTCGTTGCACTCGCGCTGCTCGCCCACGGCGCGTCGGCGCAGGACATCGCGGTCGAAGTCGTCGAGATTCCAGTCGTCGAAACCATACCCCTGAGCTTCGAGAAGGCGATTCAGCTCGGCATCGAGCGAAACGTTCGCACCGCGGTGTCGCGCCAAGGAATCGAGACCGCGAAAGGTGAGCGCCTCGAGAGCCTATCCGGACTGCTGCCCAACGTCTCGGGCTCCGTTCAGCAGACGCGGCGCACGGCGAACCTGGTGTCCGTCGGGCTCGATCCCAGCGATTTCGATCTCGGAAACAGCGTCTTTGGCCCATTCAACACGTTTGACGCGCGCCTCACGGCGACTCAGACCATCTTCAGCCTCACTGCCATCGGGGCCGCCCAAGCCGGGAAGGCCACGCTCGAGCGCGCTGAGGTGAAGTACGTGCTCTCGCAGCACCTCGTCTTTCAGAAGGTCGGAGAGACGTACGTTCAGGTTTTGGAAGCTCGAGGTTCGGTCGAGGCGTTTGCGGCAGACCTGGCTTTGGCGAAGGAGCTCGAGAAAGACACCAGCGTGGCGTTCGACTCCGGCGTTGCAACGGCACTAGACAAAGCGCGCGCAGAGTCGCGGGCGCTTGCGAGCGAAACCCGTCTTCTTCAAGCCCAGACCGCTCTCTTGGTATCGACGAACCAGCTCAAGGCGCTCCTGCAGATCCCGCAGTCCACGCCGATTCGACTGACGACGCCCCTTCAAGATCGTGTCGTCCAACTTCCTCTCATCGACGAGGCCGTCAAGAGCGCCGAGACCAACCGGCCCGACATCAAGTTCTCCGAGGAGACCATTCGTGTTGCTGGGTACAAGCTTCGGGCGGCCATCGGGCAGCAGGTGCCGTCACTCGGTTTCGGCGTCAACTACGGTGGCAGCGGAGACACTATCGCGCGAAACGTCAACGGAACCTATCTGATTGGCGGCGTGCTTTCGGTGCCGCTTTATGACGGCGGCCAAACCATCGGGAACATCAAGGCCGCTCGAAGCCGCCAGGCCGAGGCGGAGCAGATTCTGGAACAGCTCAAGGAAGACGCCGACGAGCAGGTTCGGAGCGCAATCCAGTCGATTATCTTCGCCGCCCAGGAGGTGGTTGCGACCGCAGAGCGAGTCAAGGTCTCAGAGCTTTCGCTGAAACTCTCGCGCGACCGTTTTTTCAACGGGGTTAGCGACAACCTCGAGCTCGTTGCCGCGCAGACGTCGCTGGCCACTGCAAGAAACCAGTACGTTCAGGCCCTCGCCAAGTACAACGACTCGAGGATCAAGCTCGCCGTCGCCGTCGGTGTGATCGACGGGTTTCAGCTCTGACGAATCGACGCCGGGTCCTGCTGGTAGAACCCGCGTAGCTGTGCATAGAGTTCCGGGTGCTTCTTCTCGAGCTGCTTCGGTTTCTCGAAAAACAGCTCGCTGACAACCGCGAAGAACTCCGCCGCGTTGGTCGCGCCGTATGGGTCGATGAGCGTGCGCCGGTGGTGTTCGAGGTCGTCGAGCAGTGCTTCGTACTCGTGGCCGAGAACGCGCGCCCAGGCGAGGTACATCGACCGACGAGCGAGCGTCGGTGCTCCTGGTCCGACCGAGTTCTCTTGGTCGAGCTGGTGCGCGAACTCGTGGAACACCACGTTGTGCCCATCGCGAACGTCGGATGCGCCTCGTACGACGTCGTCCCACGAAAGAACGACGCTTCCGTGTCCCCACGACTCCCCGAGCCTCGCCTGCGGCCCTTCCGTCATGACGTTGCGGTCGGTTGCCCGCACACCCTTCGCCACGTAGGCGTGGGGATAGACCAGAATCGACTGCAGCTTCGGGTAGAAGTTGGTTTCGCGGTGAAGGAGCAGCACGCAGGCCTGCGCTGCGATGGTCACTCGGATCTCGTCGGTAATCTCGAGGCCGTCACACCCTTCGAACTTCTTCTCGTCGAGGAACACCTGCATCAACCCTTGGAGCTCCTTCTGGTCCTCCCCGGGGAGCTTGCTGACGTAAGGCACGTTTTCGTGCACGATCGCAAGCCATTCGGGCGGCAGAGGTTGCGCCATCAGTTCGCGTCGGCGCTTCTTCGTGAAGCCAAGCATGGGTTTCCGGTCGTTGGGGGTTCCCGCAATCTATAGTGCGGCGAGCCGTACTATGCGAGCTCGAGCATGCGGTGCTCACCTGACGTGCGGTCGCCGTGAATCCAATAGCGCCGGCCCTGCCGCTTGGCGGTGTACATGGCAGTGTCCGCCTGCTGAAGGAGCTTTCGCACCGTTTCGTGGCCGACCTTGTACCGAATTCCGGTGTTCTCGGTCGTATCGGGGGATGACATCCCCGCGAGCTCGCACCGGTGGTCCGGGTAAAGCGCAATCCCGATGCTCGCGCCTACTCTGACCGTCGCGCCATCGAGCTCGATCGGGACTTCGAGTGCAGAGGCCACTTTGTCCGCGAGAGCGGCTACATCGGAGCGGTTCTCGATCCCCTCGATCACGAGCGCAAACTCGTCGCCGCCGATGCGGCCCGCAATGTCGGAGCGTCGAAGGACATCCTTGAGTCGGAGGGCGACCTCACGGAGTACCTGATCGCCGGCTAGATGACCGTACTTGTCGTTGACTGACTTGAACTGGTTGAGGTCGATGAAGAAGAGGGCCCCATGCGGCCCGTTCCGTCGACAGCGCTCCCAGCTCTGGATGATGCACTCCGAAAGGAGAGCTCGGTTTGCGAGGCCAGTGAGCACGTCGCGAACCGAGAGGTCGTGGTAGGTCTTCCGCTGCTTATCGAGGTGCAGTAGCAAGGCGTTTGCCCGCGTCTCGAAGAGCCAGCCGAGCGTCCCGAGGGTCACGGCGAGCCCGACGAACGACAGCAGGCTCGAGTCGAGCACGGTGATCTTCGGAACCTCGGCGTTCGGGAGCCAACCTTGGCCGTGCGCCACCCCGATCGCAATCATCGAAACCACGGACAGTCCCGTCCAAAACAAGCCGCCAACGGTCCCCAAAAGGAGCATTCCTGCGAGCGGCAAGATGGCGAGCCAGGGGTACGCCATCGCAGCGATTCCGCCGAGCAGCACGCTTTGGAACACGAGCACCGCGAAAGCGCACGCGAGCGTCCAGTGCGCTGCCGCGCCCACCGACCGTGTCCGGCGAAGCACGAGCGGCGTCGCGAGTAGGCTGAGCGCGTACAGGCTATTGGTCCATGCCGTGTACGGGATCTTCAGATAGAAGACCGAGTACGGGAAGAATACGAGCGTCAGTACGAACCCGACGAACGTGTAACGAAGGATCAGCTGTATGCGCGACCGCGAACGGAGGTCGTTGTCGAGGAGCTCCCTCGGCACGACGTGCAGAAACCACCGGTCCAGTTTCCCCATGCGCGGACGCGAGCTGGTCCCTGGGATTGGGACCTCTTTGCTAAGCCAACCCATGTAAGCCCTAGAAACACTATAGGAAGTACGGTTGGCTCGAAAAAGTGAGCCCCCTCACAACGCTCGAGATTACGGCGCGTGCGTTTCTTCGTAGGGTTCGCGCACCTGTTCGGCGAACCGAGCTCCGTCGTGCAAACCGAGCTCGAAGGTCTCTTGAAGGCCGTCGGGGTTGGCGTAGTCGAACTTGTCGATTTTGATCGTTTTCGAGGGTTGGACGTACGTCATGCCCGGTCGTTTCCGAGGCGTGTTCTCGTACCGCTGACTCATCAAGACGAGCGTATCGCCGGGCTGGTCGTCCGCGAGCTCAATCGGAACGTTGTCGATCAGGCCACCGTCGAGAACCGGTTCGTCGCGATGTCGGCCACCCGGAAGCACCGGGGGAATGCAAGACGCGGCAAGAATCAGCTCTACCAGCTCATCGAGCGTGTTGCAGTCGGCTACCCGACCGACGAGCGGGCGGTACCCCGCGCGCTTCGGCCAAGTAGGATGGATGGGGTTCAGTAGGGTCTGTTCGAGCGCGTAGATCGAAAACCCGAGGAACATACTCGCACGACCCCGCACCCAGCTCGGTGAGCCACTCATCAAGAAATGAACCGTGCTTCGCTTGAGCTCGGGAAGATCTTCCGGCTGCATTAAGACGCGAAGCGCCTCGCGATACATGCGGGCGTGGGGAAGTACAGGCGCCCTTCGTCGCGGATGAAGGTTCTGCCAGTGAATGTTCGCCGGGTTCTTCCCGGTCATGTCTTTGAAGAGCTCGAGCGCATCAAACGAGCGGTCGAGAATCGCTGCCGTGGTCATGGCGCAACCGGCGCTCGTCGATCCAAAGAACTTTACCGAGTCGCGCAGTCCGAGGCCGGCGTCGATCGCACCCTCCCAGAAGCCTAGCTGCCAAAAACAGCGGCTTCCTCCGCCTGCGAAGACTGCGTTTCGGAAGGCCATCGCGCAGGTATCCCACGAAATCGCGGCTGATCAAAGGAGCCAAATGCCGAATGGTCGGCTTTCGGCGTCCGCGGGTCAGGTCAGGCCGCTCAACGGTCTTTGGCTGTACCGTGGCACCACGAACGTACTCACGGGTTTGCCCACAGCGTGCGTGAGCGAGACCAAGAGCTTCCCACGTGGCTCGCCGCCGAAGTCGATGTGGCGGCCCGTTTTGAAGTGCCCGCCTGCGCTTCCCGCCAACATGAACGGAATGTCTCGTCTCGTGTGGCTGTTGCCTTTGCCGAGCTCGTTCACCCTATGGCGGTCTCCTCCGCATCCTGCTCGCGGGCTTCGGTGCGGAGCGTGGAAGAGTCCCAGCCGTCGTCGCTCGGCGCGGTGTCGAAACCGAGGTCGTCTTGGAGCGTCTGCTCGAGGTAGTTGATCTGTTCTCGGACGGCGCTGAAGTAGTCCTTCTGATCGAACCTCATCTTGCCGAGCGCAGCGAGCGAGTCCTCGTCGTGTCGTCGAAACGTCCGAGACGCGCGTTCGGCCTGGTAGGCGCGGAACCCGAGGCACCGCAGCACGTCGACGCCCATACGAAGCGAGGTGTCGAGCGTCTCCCTGTACACGTGCGTCACTCCGGCGTCGAGAAGCTCGTAGGCCTGAAGGCGTCCGCGCGCTCGCGCGATGATCTTCATCTGAGGGAAGTGCTCCTGGCACGTTCGAACCATCGTCATCACTCGGTCGTGCTCGTCTAGCGCAATGACGACGGCGTCGGCTCGGTCTGCCCCGGCGGCCTTCAAGAGGTCGAGCCGACATGCGTCACCGTAGAACACTTTGATGCCGATCTTGCGAAGGACCTCGACATGGTCCGAGTCGTACTCCAGTACCGTCGCCTCGACCTTGTGCGCCCTGAGGAAGCGACCAACGACTCCACCCACACGTCCGAATCCCGCGATGATCACGCGGTTGGTTTCCTCGATGCGGTCTGGCTCGCGGTCGGACTGCTCCTTGGTTCCGAAACGCGGCTGGAGGAGCTTCTCGTTGAGCAGCATGAGTAGTGGCGTGATTGCCATCGAGATGGCGACCGCCGCGATCAGCGGGCGGCTGACGTCGGTGGGCACCACACCCTGCTGGGTTGCGAATGAGAACAACACGAAAGCGAACTCTCCGCCTTGGGCGAGGCTGAACGAAAACAGAAGCCCCTGGTCGGTTCCCATTCGAAACAGCCGGCTCAAGCCGAACAGGATCAGCAGCTTGATCAGCACCAGGGCGGCGACGAGTGAGGCGATCATCCCGCCTCGTGCCGCGATGAGCGAGAAGTCGATCGAGGCTCCAACCGCGATGAAAAACACGCCGAGAAGCAGTCCCTTGAAAGGGTCGATGTCGGCTTCGAGCTCGTGGCGATACTCGCTTTCGGCCAGCACGACGCCCGCGAGAAAGGTCCCGAGGGCGGGGCTCAGCCCGACGAGATCCATCAAGAGCGCAATGCCAATGACGAGCAGAAGCGCGGCCGCAGTGAAGATCTCGCGCAAACGGGTCTTCGCGATGAAGCGCAGAAGAGGCCGCATCAGGTAGCGTCCTCCGACGACGATGGCGACGACCGCTCCAAGCACGGCGACGGTTTGTCCCCAGGCGGGTAGGCCATCCACCCAGGCGGTGCCGTGTGCGGCGTCGGCCTCCGGAGCGCCGTCTCCGAGCAGCGGGAGGATCGCGAGCATTGGAATCACGGCGATGTCTTGGAACAGCAGCACCGAGAACGCGCCCTGGCCTCCATCGGTGTCGAGTAGCCCCTTCTCAGCCAACGTCTGGAGGACGATCGCCGTAGACGAAAGCGCCAGGATCATGCCTATCGCGATGGCCGTTCCCGTGGTGAGGCCGACACCGATGCCAATCCCGGCGAGCGCGGCGGCGGTCAACGCGACCTGGAGCCCGCCAAGACCGAGAATGGGGCCGCGCATTCGCCAAAGAAGCGGCGGACGAAGCTCGAGCCCAATCAAAAAGAGCATCATCACCACGCCGAACTCGGCAAAGTGCATCACGTCCTCGCCTTCGGTGCCGACCAGCCCGAGGGCAAAAGGGCCGATGGCCATGCCGGCGAGCAAGTATCCGAGCACCGACCCGAGCCCGAGTCGCTTTGCGACGGGCACCGCAATGACTGCCGCGCATAGGTAAACGAACGCTTGAAAAAAGAAACCCTGTCCGTGCATTGGTCAGCCTTCGACGAGCTCCTCTAGCTTGCGGCGGTAGTCTGCAGCGTGTTCCTTCATGCGTGCAGACGTCATGTCGAGTGTTCCGTAGACCACGAAGGGTGGCAGGTACTCCATGCCGCAGAGGTTTGCCGTCTTCTTGATGGGTAGAAGCAGTTCGTCGATCGTGGTTTGGTGATACCCGTCGTGTTGGTAGGCCGCCTTGCTCCCGCCCGCGGTGATGGCGCTCAGCACCTTTTTTCCATAGAGCGCGGTTCCGTGACTGCCATAAGCCCACCCATGCTGGAGCACCAGGTCTTCCCACTGTTTTAGGAGTGCGGGCGTGCTGTACCAGAAGAGCGGGTGCTGCATGACGATGATGTCGTGCTCCAACAGCATGGCCTGCTCGCGCTTCACGTCGACGTCGAAGTCGGGATACGCTTCGTACAGGTCGTGGAAGGTCACCCCGTCGAGCTTGCCGACGTCTCGGCTCAACTCGCGATTGACGCGCGATCGTTCGAGCGCAGGGTGTGCGAAGAGGACTAGAACGCGTTTCCGTGTGGCGCCCATCAGCGCGCGGAGCTTAGCAGAACTACGCCAGAAGCTCGTTGACCGGCAGAGTCGCCTCCATCGAAAGCGTCCCCCAGCGCTCTACGTTGAGCCCCATCACCTGTTGGATCGTGAGACCGACGCGGGTGGTCTGCGAAGCGTTGCCCGGGATGTGAAGCCCTGGTGTGATGGCGCCCCCGGCCCGGCCGGCGATCATCTGCGGGATCCCGATGACGCCATGCACCTTGGCGAAGGAGACGTCCGAGTGGGCGTACACCAAGCAATTGTCGAGCAGGGTCCCTTGGCCCTCGGGGATGGCGGCAAGTGATTCCACGAAGTCGGCCCAGCCCTCCATGGAGTCGAAGACGAATTGGGTGGCCTCCGGCTGGTATCCGAGACTCGCCACGACCGCCTCGTCGTGCGTGAGCTGGTGGTGCTCGGAGTTCGATCCGGCCTGACGGAGCCCTGAAAGCCGAAACGAGAACATCATGCTGAACACGCGCGTTTGGTCGCACGCCAGCGCGAACGCGAGGATGTCCGCCATGAGCTTATTGGTGGTTCGCGACTGACCGACCTCGTTCCCGAGGCTCTCCGGCCCGGGTTCGGGCGCCTTCATGCAGCTTTCAAGGTCCGGCGGGCCTGCTAGCAGCACGTCGATCTGCTGCTCGAGCTGTCTGACGGAGGTGAAGTATTGGTCGAGGCGCTGCCGATCGTGCGTGCCGAGCTCGCCCATCAGCCGGTCGCGGTCTTCTTTGACGACGGACAGGACGCTCTGGCGGAGCATGAGCCGCGGGTCGGGCACGAACGGGCCTGCGTTCGGGTCGGCGAACTCGGGCCCGAAGACCCGGGTGTAGAGCGCGGCCGGCGAGATCTCGGGCGCGTTCGGGACGCCTCTCGCCTCGTAGCTGTAGAACTGATTCGGGTTCCCGGTGGCGGACATCTCGATCGAGCGGAACCTCGTGGCTTTGCCAATCTCCGACGCAATGACCGAATCGAGCGTCGGTTCGACGTACACTCCGTCTTCGAGGGGTACGCTTCCGGTGGTGGTCGAGACCAGTCCCCCGGTGTGCGGAAAGTTGGGGCGTCCCCCAAGCAAGACGTCGAAGCCGCTCAGCACCGTGACGTGGTCCCTGACGGTGCCGCCCTGCGGGAGTTCTCGACCGAGCGCGACGAGCTCCGGGGTCAGCTCCCAGTCCGTACCGGCGCTGGTCGGATTCCACCGGTCGGGGTTCATGCCGCATCCCCACATCCAGCTTCCATAGCGAATCGGAATCGGCGCACCCTGAGCGAGCGCCGTGCCGTGGTCGTTCAAGAAGCAGTCGAGCAGCGGGAGCCCCATGGCCACGGCACCACCGGCGAGCGTTCCGCGGAGGAGCGAGCGGCGATGGAATCGGCGGGTCACTCGGCAGCCTCCTGTGTTTCGTCCGTGACTTCCAGGTCTCTGGGCCCTGAAGTGAAGAGGAACCCATCGCTCAGCACGATCTCGCGGACGATGTCGTTGGCGACGTAGCCGCCTTCGGCAAATCGCTCACCGAGGTAGTCGATCAGAGGCCACTCGGTGGGTACGGCGTCGCGACCTACTGCGTAGCGGAACAGCGTTCGCACGAAGCAGGATCCGAGGTTCGGGTGGTTTCGCAGCGCCTCGCCGGCCTCGAGCGGGCCATCATAGGGGACGCCGTCGAGCTGGCCCGAGGCGTCGATAGTGATGCCGTTCTCGGTCTCTCGGAACGCTCCCATCGCATCGAAGTTCTCGAAGGCTAGACCGATCGGGTCCATCAAGTTGTGACAGCCAGAGCACTCGTCGTTCGTCACGTGGACCTCGAGGCGTTCGCGAGCCGTTCGGAGCTCGCCGGCCGTGTTCTCGACAATCGAGAAGTCGACGTCGGCCGGAGGTGTCGGGACCTCTTGGCAGAGCAGGACCTCGCGCACGAACTTACCTCGAAGCGTGGCGGAGCTCCGACCGGGCTGGGCATGGAGCGACATGACGCTGACATGCGAAAGCAGCCCGGCCCGGGGAACCGCGTCGTCGAAGACATGGGGCTCGAAGCCGGACGCCGTCACCACGGGAACCTGGTACACCTGGCCGAGCTCGCGCGAGAGGTGCGTGCGCCTCGTCGTGAACAGATCCCGATAGTCGCGCCCAGACGTCAGGTGATCGACGAGCGTCCGAAGAGTCTGCTCTTTGGCGTCCTGCGCAATGGTTTGCGTGAAAGCCGGAAACAGCGAGGCGTCCTTGTTGACCAAGCCGTCGTCGAACTGCCTGAAGTCGAGGAGGTCGGAGAACAGCGACCGCAGCCCCACCTCCGCGCGCGGGGAGGCCAACAGTCGATCCACCTGCTCGAGCAAGACGTCGCGCTCGAGCAAGGTACGGTCATCTGCAGCGTTCAGGAGCTCATCGTCGGGGGTGGTGTTCCAAAGGAGATAGCTGAGCCGCGCGGCGATCGTTCCGGCGGTGAGTCGTTGACGCGTGTCGTCGTCTGGATCGGCTTCCGTGCGCTCTACGCGAAAGAGAAAATCAGGTGACACCAGCAAGCTAGCGAGCGCGAGTTCGAGCCCTTCGTAGAAGCCGCCGAGCACGCCAGCGGCGTCGCGTGCGACGGCAACGCGGCCCTCGAGTTCGTCACTCGTCAGGTCTCGCCGGAAGAGTCGACGTCCAACGCGGCCCAAGAACTCGCGGGCACAGACGTCGTCCGCACCGCTCGAGGATTGGGGCTCACAGCCGACGAGGACTGCCCGATACTCCGGGTCCAGCGCCTGCTCTGCGATCGTCGTCGCAGCGGCTTCGTACTTCTCGAAGCCGGAAGGCGTCACGCCGGCAAACGTGGATCCGACCGCCAGAAGGCCTTCCCGACGCTCGTCGGGATCGATGCGGCTCGGCACGGTGATGTGATCGCCGAGGGCGTCGCGAACGCTTGCGGTGTACTGCTCGGTCGTCAGTCGACGGAGCGCCACGGGTCCGGCTTCCACCGCAGGCGCTGCGCCGGAACCGTCTCCACCCCCGCTGCAGCTCAGGCAAGCCGCCGCGACGAGGGAGGCCGAGAGATATGGGCCGAATCTCATCACGAGAACGGGCTGACGATATCGCTATCGGCGTGGCCCAGCAAAACAAAAAAACTCGCCGCCCGCTTCCCTCAGCGCGTCTGCGGCGACGTTGAAATCGGGCCTATCGTCAGGTGCCGAGATGAATCGTCAGCGCGAAGGTACCTGCGATGGCCGTTCCCGCAGTGCCCCCGGTGAACGAGTCTCCGGCAAGGTCGCCTCGGACGGCAAGTCCGATGACCGAGTAGTCGAACTCCGCCGCCAGCGACACCCACTTCACGATCGGGATTCGAAGCCCGAGCCCGATCGATGCGCCGCCACCGTCCGTTCGCACGTTGGTGAGATCTGCCAGTGAAGGTCCGCCGGGGATCTGCGGGATCGCGAGCCCGCCGCGGGTCGTGTTGTAGTTGAGGCCGAACTTGATCGTCGGCTGCACGTAGGGCACTGCGCGGATCAAGAACTCGAAACCGAGCCCCGCCGTGATCAAGTCGAACGGCTCGTAGTCCGCCCATTGGAAGTTGCCTCCCACCACGACCGAGCCCGCGCGAATCTTCAGCGATGCGCCGAACTCCGGGCCACTCACCACCACGGACGGAACCTGTGCGGCGATCTCTGCCGGCACGAGGTTCAGGCTACGAAACTTCGTGACGTTGAACTGCGAGGGCCCGATGGTGCCTTCCAACCAAACGAGGCCGCCGACGACCTTGTTGTAGACCTTCGACTCTTTGCGATCCTCCGCCGGCTGCGGCGGCACCACGCTCACCCCTTCCTCCGTTCCGGAGATCGTCGTCTGCATCGTCTGCGCCGATACGCTCGACGCCGCCAACAGCGTTAGTCCTGCAATCCAAGCCAAGTGCTTCATCGGTCCCCCTCACCGCTGAGCACGCGGTCATCCGCCGCGCTTTCCCCCAAAAGTTCAGTGTCGAGGGGTGGTTCCGGGTCGTCAACGGCTACCCCTGATGATTGTACGGTTGCTCACACACCCGGCCGCGCGACACGTAACAGTCGGCGGCGTTCGCAGCCAAACGAGGTAGCGATGACACGCTGAGTGCGTTCGTCTAGACTCGCGGACGCTCGCGACTTCGCAGCATCAAGGAGTGCGTAGTGTTCAAAAAGTTCGTTTACGTGACCGGGTTTCTCGACGTTTTGCTTGGGCTCGGGGTGTGGATTCCGCCGCTGATGCGGCCCGAGCCTGGAACCTTCGTGGCCCTCATGACGCTCGGCGCCTTCCTGATGTTTGCCGGAGCAGCCTTGATGTGGGCCTCGAAGGACATCGAGGCCCGAGCGCCGATCGTGTTCTGGCAGGCGCTGGTTCGCCTGACTGCGGTCTGTAGCGTTCTCTATGCGGTGCCGAACGGACTCGCGTCGACGCCATGGGAGTATGCGGTTGCCGTGTTCGACGGGGTCGTCTCCCTGACCTACATCGTCGGTACGATGCGCTTCACCGGGGCATCGGGTTTCACGCTGCTGCGGGGCAGAACCGTCTAGAACGGCGCTCTTTTTCAGCACGGTGGCCGACGCCCGTGCTTTTCATGGTCGTCTGCTAGTCTCCGCCCATGGTTCGGTTGGCCGCCTTCGGCGTGTTCCTCGTGGTGTTGAGCTTGGGGCGGCCCATCGTCATTCCGGTGCTTCTAGCGAGCCTCATTGCGGTGAGTCTCTCGAAGATCGTCGGCCTCACGGAAAAAGGCCTGCCCCGATGGCTCGCCGTGGCGATCGCGTGCCTCTCGGCGGTCGGAGTCGTCTCGCTCCTCGGGTTCCTCACGACCCGCGCGGCAACCGATCTCGCCGGCGCGTTCACCCAGTACCGGGCCGAGTGGGATTCGCTCCAGGCGGAGCTCGCCAACTGGCTCTGGGCTCAGGGGCTCGGAATCCCGGCGACCGCCGTGCAGGAGTTCGAGCCCAGCGACCTCGTTCGCGGCCTGGCGCTGCCCGGCTTTACGCTCGCGCTCAGCGTCGTCTCCGCGGGGTTCCTGGTGCTGCTCATCACCGTGTTCTTGGTGGTGGAAGGCTCGTCGTTTTCGAGAAAGCTCGCCAATACCGACCGCCTCGGCCGTTTCAACGCGCAGGTGCTCCGTGGCGCGGCCCGCGACGTCCAGCAGTATCTGCTCATCAAGACCGCAACGAGCGCGGCGACCGGTCTTCTCGTCGCCGCGCTGACGGCAGTCGTGGGGCTCGGACACTCGCTGCTGTTTGGGCTCCTCGCGTTCATCTTGAACTACATCCCGAGCATCGGAAGCATCCTCGCTTCCGTTCCTGCCATCGCACTCTCGCTGGTCACCCTCGGTATCGCCCCCGCCATCGGGATCGCACTCGGCTATATGGCGATCAACTTCCTCATTGGCATCGGGATCGAACCACGTTGGGCCGGCGACGCGACCGACCTGTCACCTACCGTGGTGGTGTTGTCGATGGTGTTCTGGGGATTCGTCCTCGGGCCGGTTGGTGCCCTGCTGTCCGTTCCGCTCACGATCATCGTGCGCATCACGGCGTCGCAGTCGGACGAGTGGAGTTGGCTCGCGCTTCTTCTCCGCTCACCGAGGGGCGCAAGCCGGCTCGGGCCGCCCGCCTGATCAGCCTGCTTCGGAGAGGCCTGCGAGGATGTACGCCGTAGGCGGCAGGTCTTGCCCGTCCGCCTCGATACCTTCGATGCACCACCGAGCCGCGTCTCGCACGTTCGCGAAGGCTTTGTTGGGCGCGGGCTGGGGCGAAATCCATCGGAGTGCCGTGTAGGCGCCGCGCACTACCGAGCTCGACAACACGATCGCGCTTCCGATGTTTTTCTCTCGGATGATTGGACGACGCGAGTCTTCGAACTCCTTCATGCGTCGACGGAGGGTTGCATCGGGGATCTTCTCGATCATGGTGGTGTCCACGATGAGTGCGTGACGGTTCGGCGAGGCGAACACGTGCTCGTACGAAGCCTGCAGGAAGTCGATGTCCTCGAGGGACATCTCGGCTGGCATGGTCACCAGGCAGAGCGGCCACATGCTCACGTCGAACTCGAGCTTCACGCCGCTCGGTCTGGGTCCCAGATCCGGTCCACCCACCATGCCGCAAGGGTAGCGACAATCGCCCTTTCACCGCAATGATTTGGCGGTGTTCCGCTAAACCCGAGTCACTCTGGACGATTCGTAACGGCCATGTGTCACCCCGTGAGACGCGCTAATTTGGCGGAGTGGCCTCGATGAGCGAGTGGATTCGCTCCGCTAGCTCGGGGCCCGACACCTCTTGCAAGAAGTGGCCTCCTTTCACGATGTGATGGGGCAGGCCGCGGGCGCCCGGGACGCGCTCCTGGAAGAGTCGGTCCATCCCGCCGAGTACCGGATCGCTGTCGCTGTAGAGCGTCAGGAAGGGCTTCTGCCACTGCTTCAAGACACGCCACGCCTCGACGTTGTCTCGCGTCGCAGGGTCATGTTCCGACATTGGGATCAGCTGCGGGAACACTCGAACGCCAGCGAGGTACTCGTTCGATGGGAAGGGCGCATCGTAGGCCTGGCGCTCCGCGCGGTTGAAGCTTCGACCGGCCGCGCCTTCGACGATTCGCCCGACGGGGATCCACGGGCTCCATCGCGTGAAGGCCTGCCACGCTCGGACCAGCGCTCGTTTGGTTTCGAGTCCGTGCTCTGCCGGCAGGAGTCCGTTGCCGATCACGATCCGCGAGAACCGGGATTCGTTCGCGGCAGCCAGCCGCAGTCCGAGGCTCGAGCCCCAGTCTTGACCAAACAAGGTGATTCGGTCGAGCCCGAGGCCATCGATGAGATGCTGTAACCAGTCCACGTGTCTCGCGACCGAGTAGTCGGCTTGTCGAGTTGGTTTGTCGGATTTGCCGAATCCAATCAGGTCGGGAGCGATGGCTCGGTGACCGGCGTTGACCAAGCGAGGGATCATGAAACGATAGAGGAACGACCAGCTGGGTTCGCCATGGAGTAGCAGAACGGGCGGCGAGTCGATCGGCCCCTCGTCGACGTAGTGCATACGTAGTCCGCCCACGTCGGCGTAGTTCGGCTCGAACGGGTAATCGGGGAGATTCGCAAATCGGCTTTCTGGGGTCCGTACGAAGTCGACCATCGAGCGAAGCTACCAAAGCGCCGGTCTCGATGCTATGCGCCCTCGGTGGATTCTGCGATCGACTCGCTCCTCGAACGGCTCGACCTCGAACGGCTCGACGAGAACCTGTACCGCGGCACTTCCCCGAACGACGGCCGTCCGCGGATCTTCGGAGGCCTGGTCGCCGCGCAATCACACATCGCCGCGTGCCGGACGGTGGAGGGTCGCGTAGCCCACTCGCTGCACGGCTATTTCCTTCGCGAAGGCGACACCAAGGTGCCGGTCATCTATGACGTGGACCGCATTCGGGACGGACGTTCTTTCGCCACGCGCCGCGTGGTCGCCAAGCAGCACGGGAAGGCGATCTTCAACATGTCGGTGTCCTTCCAAGCGCCGGAGGAGGGACTCGTGCATCAGCGACCCATGCCAGAGGCGCCACCCCCTTCGGCGGTACCCACCAACGAAGAGCGGATGGCCGCGTATACCGAGCAGTCCGAGCACCCCGCGTTCGCGTTCCTGCTCAAGCTCGATCGCCCCATCGAGCGCCGCGAGATCGACCATATGGACCTACTCGACCCATCGCCGAACACCGGAATCAAGCGCATGTGGTTCAAAGCGCGCGGCGAAGTCGGAGACGACCCAGTAATCCATCAGGCCATCCTCGCCTACGCCAGTGACTTCGGGCTGCTCGAAAGCTCGCTCAACCAGCATGGTCGCGGCTTCCTTTCGCAAGAGCTCATCATCGCTAGCCTCGATCATGCCATCTGGCTTCACTCCGACATCAAGGTCGACGACTGGCTTCTCTACACCACCGAGAGCCCGCGCACGGCCGGCGGTCGGGGTCTCAACTTCGGCTACATTCACTCGCAGGACGGGACCCTCGTGGCGTCCGTCGCCCAAGAAGGGCTGATGCGAATCCGCAAGCCGCGGTAGGTTGTGGTAAGGGGAACGTCGATGTACCGCGGTTCTACTCCCAAATCGCTCTGGGGTTTCAAGCCGCTGTTCGTCTTGGTGCTCGTAGCGCTCACCGCGAGTTCAGCGTTCGCACAGACGGGCGTGCTGCCTACGCAGCCTGCCGAAAGCGAGCCAGACGAGGCCCTCCAGCTCTCTGCTCTCGAGGAGCGCTCCGCGACGCTTCGCGAGCGAATCTCGGAATGGGAGCGACAAGCCACCGAGTATCAGAGCACTTGGGAGCAGGCGTCGGTACGAGACAAAGTGCTCGACGCCGAGATCGCGAAGCTCAAGAATCGCGATGCGATCGAGGTGCGCAAGGGCCTGACCGCCTCTGAACTGGATGCCCGAGTCGCCGAGGCCGAGCAGGAACTTGCGGCGGCCCGACGCGAGGCGATGGCGCTCGACTCTGAAGCGGCGCTTCGCGCGGAGCGGCGAAAGAAACTGCCCGAGCTTCTCGCCGCGGCAAAACAGAAGCTGGCTGAGCTCGAAGGCACACCGATCCCCACCAGCGGCGATCCGGCCGTTGCAGAAGAGGCGGCCAAGGTCGCACGGCTAGAGCGGGAGGTGCTCGAGGCCGAGGTCCGGTCTCACGAAAACGAGCTCGCGAGCTACGAGGCTCGCGGCCGGCTCCTCAGTAAAGAGCGAGATCGAGCCGCAATGCGAATCACCTACTTCGACGCGCTCGCAGCCAAACTACGCGACGCTTCGAAGGCACAAGAGCGCGCCGAGGTCGCAGAGGAGACCGAGGCGGCGCAGAAACGCATCGAGTCCATCGAGGAAACTCCCGAAGCGTTCGCAGAGAGCCTTCGCGAGATCGCCCGAGAGAACGAAGAGCTCGCCACGCTTTGGACCGGTGACGAGGGCCTCATCGATCAAATCGACGACGTCAGTGTCAAGCTCGCTCGAGCAGACGGGGAGGTCGCCCGCCTCGAAGCCGAGCTTTCGAGACTCGAGGCGCGCGTCGAAGCGGTTGGGCTGGCCGACTCGGTGGGCGTCTTGTTGCGCCGCCACCGTGCCGAGGCTCCTGACGTCGGCATGTACCGACGCTTCATCCGCATGCGCAAGGATCGCATCGGTGCCGTCCAACTCCAGCAGATTCGGTTGCGCGAGGAACGCGAGCAGCTCTCCGACATCGACGGGCTGGTCGCTCAGGCGATGGCCGAGGTCAATGAACCGCTGACCGACGAGCAGGAGGCTGAGCTCGAATCTCTCTTCCGCCAGCTGTTCGAGGCGCGCCGCAAGTACATGGACGCGCTCATGTCCGACTACGAGACCTACTTCCAGAAGCTGGTCGACTTCGACGCGCGTCAGCAGGAGCTCATCGACCGCACTGAGGCGCTACTTCAGTTCATCGACGAGCGAATTCTCTGGATTCCAAGCGGGCAGGCTCTCGGGGCAGCGTTCTCCGAAGACTGGCGCACTGCAACGAACTGGCTCTTTTCCGACAAGTACCGCGAACAGCTCGTCCGCGGCGTCGAGGATGCGGCGTCGCGCTGGTGGTTCATCAACCTGCTCGTCGTTCTGCTGGCGGGTTTGTTCTTCCCAGCATCGGTGCGGATCCGTCGAAGGATCGGAGAGCTCGGCGA
This sequence comes from Myxococcota bacterium, assembly GCA_039177115.1. Taxonomy (GTDB): domain Bacteria; phylum Myxococcota_A; class Polyangia; order Polyangiales; family Houyiibacteriaceae; genus SG8-38. The sequence goes on along the minus strand of JBCDFZ010000003.1, from coordinate 25,878 downwards.
CGTCGCGAAGGATCCGAGCTGCGATCGATACGCACCCACGGCCAAGGCCGTCGCGTGGACGTTCCTGTTGGCCACCTGGCTTCCGATCTTGTTGGCTTACGCCGGCTGGCGACTCGGCATGTCACCGGTGGCCACCCATTACACGCGCGCGGTTGCCATGGCCCTCGTTGGCACTGCCGCGGCGTGGATGACCCTCGCGGTGCCTCGCCAGACGCTTAGGCCGAACGGCGTCGCGGTCGCTCACTGCGAATGGAACGAGAGCGGCGCGCACTCTTTGTTTCGGCAGCTGCGTTGGCTGCTGGCGGTGATGGTGCCGGCCACGTTCGTGATCGCCGTCTTCGAAGCCCACGGTGAAGACGCGGGCCGCGAGTCGGTTGGGCGGCTGATGTTCCTGGTCGTCGTTCTCGCGATCACGTTCTTCAACGCGTTCGCGCTTCGACCGAACGGCGCCCTCGCCGAGGTGCTGCAGCGAGGCCTCACGCGCCGCCCCAATACCATTCGCGTTCTCCGGGTCGTGTCCGTTTTGCTTCCCGTTGGCCTCGGGGTCGCCGCCGTGCGGGGCTTCTATTGGACAGCGCTTCAGTTCGGGATTCGGATGCATCTCACGGTCGCGTTCGTGTTCCTTCTCGTGATCGTTGCCCAGCTGTTCTCCCGATGGTCGCTGATCGCAAGTCGCGTCGTGGAGTCCGACGACGAATCGACGCCAGAACCCGAGGACGAGGGCGTTCAGGTCAGCCGGCTGATGATCGGGACCGTGGGCCTGGTCGCGCTCTTCGGGGCTCTTGCGATTTGGGCCGATCTTCTGCCCGCAACGCGCATTCTCGACCAAGTTGAGCTCTGGAACGTGACCAAGCCCATCACCGTGTCCGAGCTGGACCCCTCGGGTGTCGAGCAGCTGCATACGGAAGATCAGCTCGTGCCGGTCACTCTGACCGATCTCTTCAGGGCGCTGCTGACGGCACTCGTCGCCATCGCCTTGGTGCAAAACGTGCCCGCCCTGATCGAGGCCACGCTCCTTCGCAGGCTCGCGCCAGGCGAGCGCTACGCGTACTCCACGATCGTGAAGTACGCGGTCGCGGTGGCTGGCGTTGCTCTCACGTTCGACGCAATCGGCATTGGCTGGTCCAGCCTCCAGTGGTTGATAGCGGCGATCGGTCTCGGTCTCGGGTTTGGCCTCCAAGAGATCTTCGCGAACTTCATATCCGGCCTGATCATCCTGTTCGAGAGACCCATTCGCGTTGGCGACACCGTTACGGTCGGGACGACCAGCGGCACCGTCAGCAAGATTCGCATCCGTGCCACGTGGATCACCGGCTTCGACCGGAAGGAGCTCGTCGTCCCCAACAAGGCCTTCGTGACCGGCGAGCTCATCAACTGGACGCTCTCCGACGCCGTGCTGCGAATCGATGTGCCGGTCGGAATCGCCTACGGCTCGGACACGAAGCAGGCCATCGAGGTGCTTCAGCGAGTTGCTGCAGACGATCCGAGGGTGCTGTCCCACCCGCGCCCTCAAGCGCTGTTTCTCGGGTTCGCCGACAGCTCGCTCTCGTTCGAGCTCAGGGTGTACATCCGCCACGTCTCGGGCGTGCTTCCAACGCGCCATTCCCTACACATGGCCATCGACGAGGCTTTCCGCGAAGCCGACATCGAGATCTCGTTCCCGCAGCGCGATCTGCACCTGCGGTCACTGCCCGACAACCTCCCCAAGCTCCTCGGCCGAGAGTGAATCGCCCGACCGAGGCGGGCACTAGTTGAGGTTGTAGGTGATCTGCATCGACTCTCCCTCGCGATTGACGGCGATGACGAACTTGTCGGAGGTGCGAAGGGTCGTATAGGCGCCAAGCGCCGAGTCGGGGCTCGAGAGTGGCTCGCCGTTCACGCTCTCGAGGATGTCTTGGTTCTTGAGTCCGAGCTTCTCGATCAACGTGTCTTTTCGAATACCGCGGATCTGCATACCCACCGACTTTCCGTTCTCCATCTTCGGGCTAACTGCTGCGATCCCGATGAGCCTGCCCGCGCTATCGAGAACCTTGTTGAGCAGCGTCCGCCGGATGTTGAAGGTGGTGTCGTTGACCTTCTCGATGCCCTGAGCGATCTCTTCGTCGCTCAGCCCGGCGTTTCGGTCGACCTTGACACGCTTCTTCTTGTCTTCCTTCTCGGTGGTCTTTGGAGCGACCGGCTTTGGCAGCTTGCGGACCGCCTGAGTGTCGTCCGCCACGAACATGGCGAGCTTGCAGAGATCGCCGCCCGTCTGAAGGAACACGCTGTCCGCGTGGATCGCTCGAATCCTGAAGTCCTCGACCTCGGCTGTCCCCTGGTGAACCTTCGTCTCCTGGTCCGTGCCGACGATCACTGCGAGGGAGCGCTCCAGATCTCCCGGAACGACCGCCGTGCCGGCGAGCCTCAAGCGGGTCTGGCAACGATCGACCTCTTCTTCATCCCCAATCACGAGCTCACCGTCGATCTCGGTCGCCGAGCCCGTGTCGACTTGCGTCAGGTCTCCCAATGCCGAGTTGAAGATGTTTCGACGCAGAATCACGTTGGGATCGTGACGCTTCCGAGGCGACGCGAACGATCCGCCTCTTCGACGCGGAGCGGTCGCCTCGGCGTCTTTGTCCAACACCTCCGCACCGAGCAGCGCCGTCGCTCCCTGCGCCAGAAAAAAAGCGCAAAGTGCGAGGGTTGCCAGAAGCAAGCCGCGTTTGAATCGCTTGTCGGTCGGGGATGCCACGTCGGTCCTAGCTTAGCCTACAAACGCCTGAAACCATCCGGTATAGTCCCGCGCCTACAGGTGACCCAATCCGGCCAGATCGGACGCTCAGCTTCGCTGCGGAGCCGCTTAACACGATGACCTTGATCCGTCGGTTCATCCGTCGCGCCTTCTACGAGTCCTGGTTGGAGGCGGAGTCCCAGGCCGACACCGCGGGTACAGGCATCTTCGACTGGCGACCGGCGGTCGTGCTCTTCACCACGGCCATCACGCTGACGGTAGCGAGCTACTACGGGGGCTCCGTCAGCCTGGCCCATGTGTTCGGTCTCGACCGGCGCGACTACTCCGTCGAGGACTGGGAGATGCTCGTACGGGTGTGGTGGACCGCGACGCGGTGCATCGCCTACGTGCTGATTCCAATCGCGACCATCTGGCTCATGCCGGGCGAACGCGTACGCGACTACTACCTCACGTTTCGAGGCGTCTTCCGTCACGCGTGGATCTACGTGGGCCTGTACGTTCTGGTTCTGCCCGTTCTCTATTGGGTATCTACGTTCGACAGCTTTCATGCCACCTACCCCTTCTATCGGTGGGCCAATCAGTCGCCGAGGCACTTCTGGCAGTGGCAGCTCCTTTACGCCATTCAGTTCGTCGCCCTCGAGTTCTTCTTCCGCGGGTACATGCTCAAAGGACTCAGCCACAAGTTTGGCTATGGTGCGGTGTTCGTGATGGTGGTTCCCTACGCCCTCATCCACTACCCGAAGCCGATACCTGAGGCCCTGAGTGCCATCGGCGCCGGCATCGTGCTCGGCACGCTGGCGATGCGACTTCGTTCGATATGGGGCGGCGTGGCGATCCACGTGGCCGTCGGGTTCACGATGGACTGGCTTGCGCTCGGCTACTGTCCGCCCGCCGGCGTCGGCCCCTGTCACTGACACCGACGTCACGCGTAGAACTGCTTCACCCACCGTCGAAATTTCACGATGGGCCCGTCTCCCGGGATGAGCGCCGGGTTCTCGATGGGAATGCGATGCTCCCAGATCTCTTGGTCTTGAAGGACGTCAGCCACGACGTAGCGGTGAATGAGCGCCATCTGCGCGCGTGTCGCCGTCCGCCAGGGAAAGGGAATGCGGCGTGCAGAACGCGGGACGAACGGTGGGGGGCACTCCGCGCTCACCCCGACGCCGAAGGACATGCGATCGGCGTCGAGCTGAGTGGCCGTCAGGATCACGCGGTAGTGCATGCCGAGTTTCGGCACCCGGAGGTCGGTCACCGAAAGGCCGAGTCCGTGCACGTCGGTATCGAACACTGATTGGATCTGTCCCCACGGAAAGAACGGATTCTTCCTGGTGAATCCGAACTTCGAGTGAAGGTATGGGCCGTCCATGCGAATGGTGGGCTCGTCGAGCTCCGAGTATGCATGCACGGCGGCGAAGTGACCGAGGTCCACCGAGTTCTCGGCGATATCTTGAACGTGGCCCTTGAGTTGAAGAACGCGTGTTCGCGGTCGCGTCCACCCGGCGGTGTCGTATTGCGGCAACGTCCAGTCCGGCGTTGAATCGTCGTGGCCGAAGTAAACGAAGATGCAGCCGAGCTGCTCCGTGACGGGCCACGTGCGAAGGGTGCGGTCGAGCGTCGGGTTACCCGGATACTCGCTCCCCACGCAGCGCCCCTGCCCGTCGAAGCGGAGACCGTGAAACGGACAGCGGAGGTTCCCGTCGATGACGCGGCCGCCATGACCGAGATGCGCCCCCATGTGTGGGCAGATCGGATCGACCACCGACACCTCGCCGCCGCCGCGGAACGCAACGAGCTCGCGCCCGTTCATCCGCACGACCGCGACGCCGTTCGCGGGCACTTCCTCGCTGGTTGCCACGCGAAACCAGCCCGAGGGCATGGGGAGGCGCGGATCGGCGCTCGGGGCGGGGTGGATCTCCATGGCGTTCGGAGAAGAGCACAAAAACAAGGTTGCGAAAAAGAGAATCGCATTCTAATCTTCGAAATCTGATGTCAACCGCGGCTGCCCGGGCCAAGAACGCCAAGGCCACGATGTACCGTTCGCTCATCGTCGATGCCGCCGAGCGCCTGTTCGCTTCGCAGGGATACGAGCGGACGAAGATCCAGGAAATTGCTGCGGATTCGGGCCTGTCCCTCGGTACGCTCTACTCGGTGTTCGAAGGCAAATCCGACATCCTCGACGCGGTCCACGAGGAGCGCCTCGGGCAGCTCTTCGAACTGGCGGGCCAGGCGCTCGGCACCGCCGCCCGGGCAGCGGATCGGCTGCGCGAGGGAAATCGGGTGTTCATCGGCTGGCTGACGGAGCACCCCGACTACCTCCGCATTCATCTGAACGACGGGGTGGGCTGGGCTTCGGATCCGACCGAGGTCGGGGAAGACCTCGTCGACGCCTGGCGTCGCGGCATCTTCCTCATCGCAAGAGTCATCGAAGAAGCCGCCAACCAGGGAGACGTCTACGACGACGATCCCGTGCTGCTCGCGCGCGTCATGGTCTCCATCCAGCAGGTCTTCATGTCGTCGTGGGTGGAGTCCGGGATGACCGGCGACCCAGAGGCCCTCGTGGACCAGATCGACTGCCAACTACGAAGAACGCTATTTCGGGAGAACTCATGACTGCTCGCGTCGACACGGCCCCCATGCGAGGTGCAATCCGCAAGCCTCCACCGCAGCTCCGTGGCGGCTTTCCGCTCATCGGCCACACCATCGATTTTGCACGCGACCCGGTCGGGCTTCTTCAGCGCGCACACGACGAGTGCGGTGCCGTGGCGCAGTTCAAGCTTCTCGGGAAGCGGGTCACATTGTTCACCGGGCCCGCCGGTCACGAGTCGCTGTTCCGTTTGCCCGACGAGGTGTTGAGCCCGACCGAGGCCTACAAGATGATGATCCCGGTGTTCGGTAAAGGGGTCGTCTACGACACCACGCCCGCCCGAATGATGGAGCAGCTCCACATGCTTCACCCGGCGCTTCGCAACAACCGAATGCGCACTTACACGGACATCATTGCCGACGAGACCAAGAAGACGATCTCGAGCTGGGGATCCGAAGGTCGGATCGAAGCCTGTGAGTTCTTTGCCAGACTCACCAACTTCACCTCGAGTCGCTGTCTCATCGGCGACGAGTTTCGAAACGAGATGAGCGAGGAGTTTGCGAAGGTCTACTACGACCTCGAGGGCGGAATCATCCCCATTGCGTACATCAACGCGCACCTTCCCATCCCCGCGTTTCGCCGGCGTGATGCGGCCAGGAAGCGACTCGGCGAGATGATTGCCGACATCATCCGACGCCGGCGGGAGCGCAGCATCGAGGGGGACGACTTCCTTCAAACACTGATGGAGTCGACTTACAAAGATGGCTCGCGGCTCACCGAACACGAGATCACCGGCATTCTCGTCGCCAACATGTTTGCGGGCCACCACACGAGCTCCGTCACGACGACGTGGACGCTGGTCGAGCTGCTGCGGTCGGGCGGGTACTACGGGCAGGTGTGCGACGAGATCCGGAGCCGCTTCACCGACGGCGAAGACTACAGCTTTCAGGCGATGCGCGACCTCGAAAAGACCGAGTGGTCGATCAAAGAGGCACTGCGCATCCATCCACCGCTCTTCATGCTCTTCCGCGCTGCCAAAGAAGACTGTGAGATTCTCGGCTACGAGATCAAGAAGGGCGATTGGGTCACCGTCTCTCCGATTGTTGCCCATCGCGACGACGCCGTGTTCAGCGCGGCGGATCGCTTCGACCCGACCCGTTACGGGCCGGGCCGCGAGGAAGACCGAGTTCCGTTCGCCTACGTGGCTTTCGGCGGCGGGCGGCATCGATGCCTCGGGAGTGCCTTCGCGATCTTGCAGATGAAGACAATCCTGGCGGTTCTGCTGAATGACTACGAGTTCGAGCTGGTCCCGGGTCCCATCGAAACCGATTTCGAGCGCGTCGTTCTCGGCCCCAAACCCCCGATCCATCTGCGCTACAGGAAGCGCCACAAAGGCGGAAGCGATGCCCGTATATCCTCCTGACGAGCTCGATGTGGGCCGCCAGGCGATCGGGAAGGAGCCGGGGATCGTTGAAAATCCAACCAACGCTCGGGCACTCGTGCAGATCGCGCTGCTTGGGTAGTCTCTGGTCATGAGTTCCGACGCCACCATCGAAGACTCCCGCGCGCTGCCGGACGCGTCGCGGGCCATCGAGGGTGACTCGCCGCGATGGTTCTCCGACAACCCAAGTAAGGCATGGGGAGAGAAGTTCTTCCTGCTCTACTCCCCGGTGTGGATGCTCGTCATCGGGCTCGTGATGGCATTTGGCGTCACTCACGTGGTCGCCGATGCGGGTCTCCTGGCCATCGGGCTGCTCGTCGCGCTGCCGCTCGTGCTGGTTCCGGCCGTCGTTCGCGACGAAACGAGTCTCGGCCGGCGCTGGTATCAAACCTACTGGTTCAAGGCCAACGTCTACATCGCGATCTTCGGGTTTGCGGCGAACTACTTCGGGAGCGAGTACTTCTTCGACGTTCTCGGCATGGTCTACAACTATCCGGCGGTCGAGCTCAACCTCGATGCCGCGCTGGTAGGCTCCGGCGAGCAGCGTGTGCCTGTCGTCATGTACCTACTCACGCAGGCGTACTTCATCACCTATCACAGCACTGCGATCGTGGTGCTTCGCAGAATGCGAACCTCGGGGCTTCCTGGGGCGGCGCGGCTATGGCCGGTTCTGGTGCTTGGCGTGGCGTATTTCTGGGCATGGATGGAGACCCGCGCGATGGCCAACCCGCTCATCGAGACGCAGTTCTACTACCAGAACCCCGAGCGGATGCTCTCGCACGGCTCGCTCTTCTACGCGCTCTACTTCATCGCGAGCTTTCCGATTTTCTATCACCTCGATGAGAACCGAGGCGACAACTGGAACCTCACCCAGACGGCAGGCGCGGCCTGCGCGGCAGGGCTCATCATGCTGTTCCTTCTCGATTTCGCTGCGGCGATGGTCGGCGCGCTCTGAGCGGTCTCAGAAGAAGATCGAGTACGAGTCGTTCAGGATCATCCAAACGCTGAGGATCATTCCCCACAGCGGAAACACGAACCAAAGCCCGTTGCTGGTTCCGATGAACAGCACCATCGTGCCGACCGGGTGTCCTTTGTGACGGCCCGCGTTGAAGAACTGGAAGAAGTAAATGACCGTTCCGTAGAACATCTGCCAGAACATCACCACGCCGATAATGCCGAGGATCTTCGCTGGCATGATTTCGAACGTCATGCCGAATACGAACAGCGTTGCAAAGATGGGCGTCGACCAACCGTTGCCGCCATCGATGTTGAACCCGAATGAGCTCTTGCTGGCGTAGCCGGGATCGAAGAGCGCGTAGCTCGACCACACCTCGGTCCACTGCCAGAACGAAAACACCTTGAGCAGGGGGACGCGCTTCCGGAACATCTCGTCGAAACGATCGGTCTCGCGTCCTTTGTATGCGTCCTTGGTGGCCTCGTACTCGTCATGAATCTGGTCGGCGCACACGAGGAGGCCGATCTCCCAGAAGTTCACGAGGAGGTTCACCATCAGAAAGAACGCGATGGCGATCTGGTTCACGTTGTACGTGCCGCGGTAGTTGTAGTGGAGCCAGATGTGGAACACCGTGCCGATGACGATGAACCCGATCATGAACGTCCAGGCCGGGATGGTGAGCCCGGTGGACTGTTCTCGGGTGCCCTCGACCGCGACGCTCGGTTGAACGTTAGATTCCATGACGCGTGCGAAGGTGGCGTTTCTCGGGCCGTTCTGCAAGTCCGAAACGCACTTCCATCACTCGAGCTCGCCCTTCGAGGCCAGCAGAAAGGCGGGGTACTCGCCGCCGCCGTGGAGATGGACGCATGCGCCGGTGACGTAGCTCGCCAATTTTGAGGCGAGGAAGAGGCAGACATCCCCGACGTCCTGGGGGTGCGCCATCCGGCCCATGGGCTTGACTCGTTCGACCGCCGAGCGGACCTCTCCGGTGCCGAAGTGGATGTCGGCTTTCTCCGTCAAAATCATCCCTGCCGCGATCGTGTTGACCCGTACTTTCGGGGCCCATTCCACCGCGAGGGAGGTCGTGAGGTTCATCAGCCCAGCCTTTGCGGCGCCGTACGCGGCGGTTTCGGGCGACGGGCGCAGGCCACTGACGCTGCCGATGTTGATGATGCAGCCGCCCGCGTCCTGGCCCTGCATCACCCGGTTCGCCGCCTGCGCGAAGTTGAGCGGCGCGACGAGGTTTAGGTCGATGATCGATGCGGAGAACCGAGGCGATGCGGTGGCTGCGTCGGCCGGAGGCGACCCGCCTGCGTTGTTTATCAGCACGTCGAGCCGTCCGTGACGTTCGACGACATCGTTGACGACGCGTTCGACGTCATCGATCGCGCGCACGTTGGCTTCGATGAACGTCGCTTCTCGTTTGCCACCACGAATCGGTTCTTCAGGCGCATGCCGTGCGCAGATTGTGACGTCGGCACCCGCTTCGAGGAACCGTTCTGTAATGCCTTTGCCGGCACCCATGGTCCCCCCGGTGACGATCACCACCTTGTCTTCGAGTCCCAACTGCAGCGCCATGACGTCCTTTCTCCGTGCGACCGGATATGGGCGTACTATGCTCGCCTCGGAGGCAAAGCAAATGAGTCGCGCGTCGCAGTTGGGTTACCTGGTGTTCGAGGTGAGTGACGTTTCCGCGTGGCGTGAGTTCGGGTCCAAGGTGCTCGGTTTGGGCATCGTCGACGATCGCGGCAACGAAGGCTTCTCGCTCCGCATGGACGGGCATTTTCAGCGGTTTTTCGTGGTTCCTGGCGACGCGGACGACTTGGCGGCGGTTGGATGGGAAGCCGCTGATGCAAACGACTTCGAGGCGATCATCGGCAAGCTCGAGTCTTCGGGGCACCGTGTCTTACGGGGCAGCGCTGAAGATGCCGCGCATCGAAACGTGGCGGCGCTCGCAACTTTTCAAGACCCCTCGGGGCATCCTTGTGAGCTCCATCACAGCCCGAAGTTGGCGGAGAGCCCCTTCGTATCCGACGTCGTTCATTCCGGCTTCGTCGCCGACGAACAGGGCCTCGGACACGTCGTCGTTGCCGCCAAAGACTGCGCGGAAACGCAGGCCTTCTACGAAGAGTTCCTCGGCCTGCGCCTGAGCGACTACATTCGCTGCGAGTACTTCGGCCACAAAATCGACGTCACCTTCATGCACGCCAACGCGCGACACCACTCGTTTGCTTTCGCGCAGGGTCAGCACAAGCGCATCCTGCACTTCATGGTGGAGGCCGAGGCGATGAACGAGGTGGGCTACTGCTACGACCGACTGCTCTTCTCTGGGGGTATGGTGCATCAGACGCTCGGACGGCACCCGAACGACAAGATGTTCTCGTTCTACGGCTACACGCCTTCGGGCTTCTTCTTCGAGTTCGGCTACGGCGGGGTCGAGGTCGACGACTCGACGTGGCAGACGACCACGCACGGCAAGGTGAGCGAGTGGGGGCACCATCCGCCGCAGCTACTGACCAAGGCCTACAAGAAAGCCAAGCAAGCGCGAGAGAAGCAGGGCGAATGACGATCGCTCGCGTGAAACCGCTCCGGGTGATCCAGTGGGGCACCGGGAACGTCGGCAAGCGCGCGCTTCGCGGGATCATCGCGCATCCGGGGCTCGAGCTCGTGGGCGTGCACGCGCACGCGCCTGGCAAGGTCGGCAAAGACGCCGCGGAGCTCTGTGGACTTGACGACGCAACCGGCGTAGCCGCGACGAACGACGCAGACGCGCTCCTCGCGATGGAGGCCGACTGCGTTTGCTACATGGCCATCGGCGAAACTCGGGTCTACGACGCGCTCGACGACTGGGTCCGCATCGTGAAGTCCGGCAAGAACGTCGCCAACACGGCCGTCGTGTCGATGGTTTATCCCCCTTTTGCGAGCAAGAAGCTGACGGGCCCGCTCGGTGACGCGTGCTCGGAGCATGGGGTTACCTTCTACACGTCGGGCTTCGACCCCGGTTTCACCGGCGACCTGATCCCGCTCGTGTTGGCCGCGGGCTGCGAGCGGGTCGACAGCGTGCGCGTCGCCGAGGTGATGGACTACTCCACGTACGCCGACCCAAACTTCACTGGAGAGTTCTTCGGCTTCGGTCATCCGTTAGATTTCAAAGCGCCGATGTTCTACCCGGGCGCCATCAAGGCGGGCTGGGGTAGCGTCATCGAGCTGGTGGCCGATGCGCTCGGTTTCGAGCTCGACGAGATCCGAGAGGAAAGTGAACGCCTACCCGCCCACGAGTCGTTCGACACCGACATGGGTCCAATCGAAAAGGGCACCTGCGCCGCCGTGCGCTTCGAAATCCAGGGGATTCGCGATGGCCGTGCGGTCGTCATTTCGTCCCACACGCAGCGCCTGCGAACCGACATCGCACCCGACTGGGAGCGTCTCGGCAACGACAAGTCGGGCTACCGCATCGAGATCAAGGGTTCGCCGGAGTTCAACTGCGAGATCGATCTCAAGGGTGACGACGGCGATCACAACACGGGTATCGTCACCGGCACCGCGATGCGCGTCGTGAACTCGATCCCCGCCGTGTGCGGGGCCGAACCGGGCGTGCTCAGTATTCGCGACCTACCCCTTTACAGCTGGGGTCGCGGGTAGGGCCGGCGCGAGCCGCCTCGCAAGAAAGTCGGACGCCTACTGCCCTTTGACGGCGGTTTCCACTGCGGTGAGCAGGCTCTTGCTGTACACGCGGCCCGCGAGGTTCTCGCGCGCGGTCTCTGCGATCGCGTCCCATTCGGCCTTGGACTGAGACATGTCGATCTCGACCATTCCTCGCGCGACCATGGAAGCGTAAGCGCGACCGTCATCGCGACGCGTGAGGACGTCATTGGCTTTTGCGGCTCGCATGCTGGTCGACAACAGGGCCTGCTGGTCCGCTTCGGTCAGCTCGTCGAACTTCTCTTGTTTGATGATCGCGCCTCCGAGGATGATCCCGAAGTTTGTATCGGCCACGTACTTGAGCCGCGTGTACCACTGGAGCGCAACGGCGGCGATGGCGCTTGCGGGGACGGTATCGACCATGCGCGTCTGGAGCCCCGGGTAAACCTCTGGCAGGCCCAGCCGCACCGGGTTCGCTCCGATCGCTTGAACGTACTCCGCGAAGACGGGGTCGTCTTTCCAAGCCCACGGGCGCCGCGACTTCAAGTCCGAAGGCTTGTCGAAGCTCTTGGTCGAGAACAGCCGGTTCTTACCGGCGTCGCCCCAGTTCAGATGCACGAAGCCGTTGTCTTTGAAGAGCTGCTTGAAGCGAGCGTCGAGGGCGGAGCGCGCGCGGTCGAGTTGGTCGTACTCGGTGATCAAGCCCGGCGCTGTCAGCACGAGCACGGGACGCGCGACCATCCCGAGACCTGTCGTGGATACGCCGGCCGCATCCATCTGTCCGGCGCGGACCTTGCGGATGAAGTCGCGCTCATCGCCTTGGCTCCCACCCGAGTAGAAGCGAAGCTCGACCCGGTTCTCGGTTTCCTTCTTCAGGCTCCGGTTCCAGGCCTTCATCACCTTCATGAAGGCCGAGCCCGGGGGAGCCAGCGACGCGAAACGGATGACGATGGGTGAGGAGGCGTGTGCAGGCGCGCTCGTCACGGCGCCAGGGATGAGAACTGCGCTCAGCGCGAAGAGCGCGACGACGACTCGATGGGTCCACTTCATGATGCTTCTTACACCATGAACGAAGCGCGGCGCAGAATCCAAGACCCTGTTACCTGGGAATCCATGCTAGCGTCCGCGCGCGTAACGGTCTGGAGGAACACGTGAAACTGACCTGGTTTTTGGGCTTGTTGATGTGCACTGGGGCTCTCTCGGTCGGCTGTGGAGATTCAGGAGGCGGCGACGGCGGCGACGGCGGTTTCGGTGGCGCCGCGGGACAGGCAGGTACCGGCGGCGCCATGAACACCCCCATCGAGGTCACCGAGGACTCCTTCGATTGCATTCTCGATGGGACTCCGGTCCGAAAGTTCTACGTGAGAAACCTCCTCGGCGACCTGGACGCATCGCTGGCGGTTGCGAATGGGGAGGCCGAGCTGCCGTACCCGCCTGGCACGCTTCTTCAGCTCGTGCCCCAGGAGGCCATGGTGAAGCGCGAAGTGGGCTTCTCCGACGAGACCAACGACTGGGAGTTTTTCTTTCTCGAGATCAGCGCGGATGGAACGACGATCGCGCAGCGCGGGGCGGCCGAGGCGGAGAACGCCTTCGGGGCCAACTGCTTCGCCTGCCATGCCGCCGCGGCCGACAACGACTTCGTCTGTGAAACCGACAACGGCTGCGACCCGCTCCCCATCGGTGACGACGTTTTCGTTTCGCTTCAGCAGGGTGACCTGCGCTGCGAGTAGGGGCAGCCGAGCGCTTTTTTGCGTGACGCCCTCTATGCTTCCAGCAGATAGCGCGCGGCGCGGTAGCCAATCAGCATGCTCGGTGCATTCAACGCGGACACTGGCGTCCAAGGGATCGCCGAGGCGTCCGCCACGCGAACTCCCTCGACTCCTCGAAGCCGAAGCCTCGGATCCACGGCGTCCGATTGCAGGGTGCCCATGCGGCACGATCCCGCGAAATGGTACGTCGTGATGGTGTTCTTCTCGACGTAGCGCCGAAGGGCCGCGTCACTGGTGACTCTCCTACCGGGGAGGAGCTCCTTCGCGCCCCATGATGCGAGCCCGTCGGACTCCCCGATCGAGCGTGCCAGCCGGACGCCTTCGATCATCGTTTCCATGTCCTCCGGGTCCGAGTAGTAGCCAGGGTCGATCGCGGCCTGCTGTCGAGCTGCCGTCGACTGGAGTCGCACTGAACCGCGGCTCTTCGGCTTCCCGAGGATGAGGATGATTCCAAACATGTGGTCGGTGAATCGCTCGAGCGCGCCAATCTTGAATGCTCCCGACACCATTGCGCGCACGGCACTCCGCGCTCGAGGTCCATACCAGGCATGCGGCACGACTTTGGGCGGAAGCATGCGCTGCATCATCTGCTTCATGGCCGACGGGGCGGGCCAGTAAACGTAGCAGGTGTCGCTCTGCCCTTTCGGAAGGTCCGACCGGGGGTTCGTTCGAAAGAAGCTATAGAGCTGCGGGTAGAAGCAGTCGATGTCTTTTCGTGTGCGGAAGAACACCGGCACGTTCGGATGGTCGTGAAGCCCGCTTCCTATGGCGGCGCGATCGGCGACCACCGGGATGCCGAGAGCCCGAAGATGCTCCGCAGGCCCGACGCCTGACAGCAGCAGGAGCTTCGGTGTCTCGAGCGCACCCGCGCAGAGCACCACCTCACGGCTGACCTGCGCGCTCCGTGCCTGGCCCTCTCGCTCATACTCCACTCCCGTCGCCTTGCGGCTGGCGTCGAACAGCAGCCGATGCGCGAGCGCGTGCGTTTCGACGGTGAGATTTGGACGCTCGACGGCTTCACGCAGGAACGCGACGTACGAGCTTCGACGATCTTCACCCTCGTAGGACATCCACTCGTAGCCGATCACGTTGCGCATGTGACCGTCGTTGAGGTCTTCCTGCCGCGAGAAGCCTCTGGCCTCGGCGGACGCGATGCAGGCCTCGGTCCACTCCGTGGCGGGTCGTCGGTTGGGGCGAATCACGCGTTCGATCGCCTCGAAGTCCGGTACGACGTCGTCCCACGCCCAGCCTTCGGGCCACTCGTCGTAGTCGAGCTTCGCTCCGCGCGTGTACACCATGCCGTTGACCGACCCACTTCCTCCGAGCACCGTGCCAGTACCGGCGAACACGCGCTGATTGGCGGAATGCAACTGTGGCGTCGAGAAACGCTCGCCCATCACTGCGTCGTTGACGAACGCATGCTTGTAGCCGTCGGCGGCCAGCGTCTCGGGGTGGTCTTCCGCGCTGGGTCCGGCCTCGAGAAGCAAAACGGTCGTGCTCGGGTTTCGGGAGAGCTCCGCGGCGACGATGCAACCCGCCGAACCGCCGCCCACGACGATGTAGTCGTACTTCGTCGTCATTCCTATCGACGAAACAGTTTCAGTAGACCGCGCCACCGAGTCGCGAGGCCTCGCCCGTAGATGAAGTCGATCACGCCGCTGAACCGCCCGTAGAGCGATGGCGAGATGGGGAACATCCTACTCGGCTGATGGATTGGAAAACGGTCGTCCACCACCGCCTTCACGTTGCACATCGAACGGAGCCCCTCGCGTCCGTTCATCCGACCAAAGCCGGACGCCTTTACCCCACCAAAGGTGAGGTCTTGCGCCATGTACGTGACTCCGCCGAACTCGTTGATCGCGCTCATCCCCGCCTCGAGCCGCGATGCGATCGCGCGTGCTCGACCGTGGTTCTTGGAGAACACGGAGGACGAGAGCCCATACGAGACGCTGTTGGCGACGTCGATGGCCTCTTCGTCGCTGTGAAACCGCATGAGCAGCATGACGGGCCCGAACACCTCTTCCTGGGCGATCTCCATGTCCGGCGTGACGTCGGCCAGGATGGTGGGTTCGAAGTAGTCGCCGCGGTCCGTCAGCGTGCGCCCGCCTCCTACGACGAGCCTCGCCCCGTCGGCGATCGCGCCTTGAACGGCTCGGTCGATCACGTCGAGCTGAAGCGGCGTGATGATCGCGCCAACGTCGACCAGCTGCTCGCGGCTGTTGCCCTGTCGGAACTGGCTGACGAGCTCGGTTACCCGCTGCTCGAACGCATCGTAGATCGAATCGTGAACGAGCAGCCGTTCGGAGGCCACGCAGTTCTGACCGCAGTTTACGTAGCAGCCGGCGAGCGCCGAATGCACCGCCTGTTCGAGGTTCGCATCGTCACAGACGATGAAAGGGTCTTTGCCTCCGAGCTCCATCACCACGGGGGTCATCCGCTCGGCGCTTCCCTCGACGACTCGACGTCCGTTCTTCACCGAACCGATGAACAGAATGGTGTCGACGTCGGCTCGGACGAGCGTTGCGCCCGTCTCCCCGAACCCCTGCACCGCCTGGATGAGGTTGGGGTCGTGTCCCGCATCCTCGAGAACTTTCCGAAACGCGTCGATGAAACGAGCGCTCGACCAAGCCACCCACTCCGATGGTTTGATGACGATCGCGTTCCCCGCCATGAGCGCCGGCGGTATCGGATTGACGATGTTCTGAAACGGGTAGTTCCATGGGATGATCGACGCGACGACGCCGAGAGGATGGTACTCGAGGCGCGCTCGCTTGTGGACAAGCAGCCCAGACGAGACCCGCTCAGGGCGAAGGTGCTTCTCGCCATGCTTGATCACCCAACGAAGCTTCTCGCAGGTGGTCCAGATCTCGCCGACGAGCGCGTTCTCTCGCGTCTTGCCGGAGTCTCGCTGGATCGTGAGGCAGATGTCGTCTTTGTGTTCGACGATGTGGTCGAGGAGCTTTCGAAGCACGGCGCGCCGCTCGTCGAATGACGTTTGGCGCCATGCCCGCTGTGCCGTTTTGGCGCGTGCCACCGCGGCGTCGACGTCGGCCGGAGTGTCGACCCGCACCTCGCCAATCGGCTCCCGGGTAGCGGGATCGACGCAGGCGATCAGGCTCGGCGAGCTCCCGTCGACCGGGCTCGCGACAGGCACCGGAATAGTCATTCTGATTTTCGCGTCTAGCATTCCGACTGCGAAACGTCAACGAACGGCGGCTTGGCGCGGTCGCGCGCTACATCGCCAGCGGCACGTCGTAGGCCTGGCAGTAGCCGGTAAAGCGGTCGCGAATCACGTCCAGCGTAAGTCCAAAGTCGGACAGCTGGTACTGGTGGGCGCCGTGCTTCCCGCGCGGGTTCGCGGCGAGGAAGCCGCGCATGCGGGCCTCGACCCCTTCGCCCCACGGAAGATCGAACGCATCGTAAACGCGCTCGAGAACCCGCACGGGATCGGCGATCACGTCTTCGAAGTGCACATCGATGAACTGCGCAGACTTCTCGGCGTGGTCTTCCCGCACGGCCGTCGCGCGGTCGAGAGCGTTTGCCCACCACTTGAGCTGCTCACGGCCCACGGCCTCGGGGTCGACGTCGTCCGTGACGATGCCGCGCACCGTGTAGATCAGGCTCGCCAAAGACGGGATGGTCTTGGCCGGATCGCGATGCGTGAAGATCAGCCGCGCATCGGGATATTCGGTGAGCAGGCTATCGAGCGTGGCGAGATGGACGGGGCTCTTCAGCACCCAGCGGTCACGCATCACGTGACTTTGAAGATGCTGAAGAAAGTGACGGTGATATTGGTACGCGGGAGACGCGTCTTGGTTGTCCACCCAGTCCTGGTAGCTCGGGATGTTGAAGGTGATGCTCGGCTGCGGGCTCAGCAGGCTGTGCGCGAGGATCGGCATGCATTCCTGCGGTAGCTCGGCGCCCACTTCGTGAATCGACGCAAGGTTTGGCGCCATCTGGTCCATCTGCCCGAAGTACTTGCGCGCGCGCTCGATGCGTGGGTCGCTGGTAAAGGTGTCCTCGACGGGCGGTGGGTTCGGAAACTGGGTCTCCCAGCCGAGCGGTGCTCGATTCGCTGGGTCCTGGGCCAACAGGTTGAAGAGGATCGTGGTACCCGTGCGTGGAAAACCGACGATGAAGACCGGCTTCTCGATAGGCGCCTGCGCGAGCTCCGGGTGATTGGCGCGATGCCGGTAGATCCCGAAGCGGCTTTCGAGCGCCATGGTCAGCGACTGCTTGCATGCGACACGGCCGATCCAGTTGAGCCTGCCTTCCCGTTCCACGGCTTCGATCAGCCGCGGGAGTGCGTTCAGGAAGCCCTCGTCGCCGAACTGCCGCGACTTGGCGCGTCTTGCGGCGTCTGCGACGATGCCGTCTGGGTCGAGCGAGGGCCACCGTGGCGCGAGCGCTCCCCCGATCCGATTGATGGCTCGGATGGTTCGGGTGCGGTGTGGGGGCGGGGCGGTCACTTCTTCGCGTCCGCGACCATGCGGTTCCAACGGGTTGCGTCGGGTAGCACGCTCCACCATACGCGGCAAAAGCAAGGACAGACATGACTGATGAAGGCAACACGCCCAAAGTGGCGATCGTCACGGGTGCATCCTCCGGGATCGGAGAAGCCACCGCCAAGTGTCTGAGCGAAGCCGGGTTCGCCGTCGTGCTTGCGGCGCGCCGAGCCGATCTTCTGGACGCGCTCGCTTCGGAGATCGCCGACGCCGGCGGGCGCGCCGTCAGCGTGCCCACCGACCTGAGCGACGAAGCGCAGACGTCGGCGCTTGTCCGACGAGCGCTCGAGGCGTTTGGCCGGGTCGACGTGCTGGTCAACAACGCCGGGTACGGACCCCCATTCGCCCTCGAACAAATGAGCCGCGAGAAGCTGCGGCACGTGTTCGATGTCAACCTCCTATCCGCGATGCAGCTCATCTCCGAGCTCACACCCGTCATGCGCTCACAGGGAGGCGGCCGGATCGTCAACATCGGCTCCCTCTCCAGCTACGTCGGCGCACCGATCGCGGCATCGTACGCCGCGACCAAGGGCGGTATGGAGGCCATGACCGACTGCATGCGCCTCGAGCTTGCGCCATGGAGCATTCGGCTCAGCGTGGTGATCCCGGGGTTTGTCGACACGCCGACTTTCGAAACCGCAAGAAAAGCTGGAGCCCACCTGCGTGACGACCCCGACAACCCGTATCGTCAGCTCATGGACCATTTGGATGCGTTTGCGAACGAACAGCTCGAGAGCGCCGTGCCGCCGGAGGCCGTCGGCGCCGTCGTCGTCAAGGCGGTGCGGGCCGACAATCCGAAGACGAGGTATTTCGTGCCGTCAGGCGCCAAGAACGCAGCACGTATCTTTGGCATGATGCCCGACCGTCTCGCCGATCGGGTCCTCCTCAAGATGTACAAGTGGGGTCCGTTCCGTGGCTGACCGAGCCAAGCGTGTGATGGTCACCGGCGCGGCCACAGGCATCGGCGAGGCCATCGTCGATGAGTGCGTCGAGGAAGGGCATCGCGTGCTCGCGGTCGACATCGACCTCGACGGACTCGAGGCTCTCGCCCGGAAATGGCCTCGCATCGAAGTTTGCGTTCTCGACGTTGCCGACGACCGCGCCTGGAAAGAGGTCGTCGCCCAAGAGGAGGCGCGCGACGGGCCCATCGACGTGCTGGTCAACAACGCCGGGATTTGCTCGCCGGGCCGATGCGACCAGGTTTCGGCGCGCGACGATCGCTTGACGGTCGAGGTCAACCTGATGGGCGTGATGCACGGCGTCCGAACCCTTCTTCCTCTTTTTCTCGAACGCGGCCGCGGGCACTTCATCAACGTCGCAAGCATGGCCGCGTTTGCTCCCGCTCCCGATCTCGCCGCGTACTGCGCAACCAAGCACGCGGTGCGCGCCTACACGCACAGCTGTGCGCTCGACCATCGGCACACGAACGTCCACTGGACGCTCGCCTGTCCGAGCGCGGTCGAAACTCCGATGCTTCAGAGTATGCGGGAGAAACGCGCTGGGGTGGTGGTGTTCACGGAGAAGCCCATGCCGCCCGGCCGATTCGCCCGCGAAGTCGTCCGCGCGATCAAGACACCGCAGCGGGAAGTCCTAGTCCCACCGGTTCGCGGTCGCTTGATCCGGCTGTTCGGTTTGTTTCCTGGCCTCGTTGCCCGCGGCATGGACGAAGCCGAGAAGCGAGGACGGGCAGCGCTCGACGAAGAGGACTGAGGGTTTCAGCTCACACGCGATCTCGCTGAGGGATGTCGGCTATCTTGATGACCGATAGCGCCGGGTCCATGTCCGTGTCGGCGAGCAGTGTTCGAAGGACGATCTGGCCTCGGCGATGTCCTTCGGTATCGAGCCAGTTGCGCACACCTGGGTTTTCTCGGCTGGCGTAGATCCGGAACGTCCCGTCGTCGTCGTAGGCGACCTGGCGATCGTTGAGGGAGACCACATGATGGCGGTAGTCGCCCGACTGAAGAAAGTGGTCGAGGAGCTGACACGACCAGTAGCGGCAGGGGATCTTCTTCCCCTCGATGAGGATCGCCTCGTCGTCCGCCAACTTGAACGAGGCCCCCACGTATCCAATTCCCGGCCCCGGCAGGTTGTTGGCTACGACCCTGGGGTCGACCATGTCGACGATCTCTTCGGGAGAGTGTGCGTCGTGTCGCTCCTCGTCGACCACCAGCTTCCCCTGCGCGTCGATTCGAGTCGGGGTTGACGCCTCCCCTTCATACTCGATCATGTTGAGAGCCACGTAAGCGGAAATGCCGAGCGCCGAATCGAGCGTGTCGTTCATGAAGCCGAGCACGCGGTCGAGGCCTTCTTCGAGGATGCGAGGACCGTACTCTTTCACCGGATTGCCCGGGTCGAGGCAGCGGATCGCCATCTTTGCCTCCGAGTACTTGCCGTCGTCGACCGCAACGACCGACTCCTCGAAGTACTGTCGTGTGAGCACGAACGGTTCACTCCCTTCGAGCGAGAGCCAGTTCTCGGCCCCCGCAGGTTTCTCCCGGGAGATGTGGATGGTGGCAGTCTCGTCGACGAAACGGATGTCGTCGTCGATGAGGAAGCTCTTGATTTCCCGCATCCCGTCTTCGTCGCTCGCGTAGACCACGATCGAAAAGAACAGGTCGTCGCCACGGCGGACCGTGACTTCGTAGTGCCGATCCGAATCGAGTTTGGCTTCGTGATAGAGCGTGTCGGCACCGTCCGCGATGAAGCTCCGCATGGGCGTGAACATTCGGGTTAGCCTCGGATGGCTTCGATCGACTTCCATCTCGAGCTCCTGCGCTGCGGAGAGCAAACCCATCAGGTAGCGGAAGCCCTCCGCGCGCTCTCGCGGCCCTCTGGCGCCGGTGGGTCCGAGCAGCTTCTCGGCGAGTCCCTGCAAGCCTGCTGTGAATCGGTTCCAGGTCTCAAGGCTGTCCGGATCTCGTTCCATCGTGCTCCTCGTTCAAAGGTGACCCGCGGCACGAAGCCAAGCCACCGAGTCGGCGATGGATTCTTCTACGGGACGAAACTGCACGCCCAGACGCTCGAAGTCCTTCGAGTTCTCGATGGGCGTCCATCGGGTGACGTAGCTCACCGACTCGGTCGACACCGGCAGGTCGATCGGGACCAGCCACCGAAGGGCGTCCGACAGAGTTCCCGCAAGGCGCAGCGTCCACGCGGGCACACGGTAGGCCGGGGGCCGTTTCCCGGTCGCGCGTTCGAGAGCTTCAGCCAGTTCGGGCCACGTCAAGAAGTGGCCCGCGGCGATATAGCGCTTCGCGCCGGGCGTATCCTCGATCATCTTTGCGAGCGCGTACCCGAGGTCACGCACGTCCACGTACTGGATGCCGCTCGTCGTGAGCGGAAGAAACTGATTCGCAAAGATCTGAATGGAGTGCATCGATTCGGTGAGCCCAGGATCGTCTGGGCCGATGATTGCGCCAGGGTAGAGGATCTTGACGGGCTTGCCCGCTCCCTGGAGCGCGCGCACGTAGAGGTCGGCTTCCATCTTTGATTGGCTATACGCTCGCTTCGACGGCTGGAGTTCGGCGTCTTCGGTGATGGGCTGACCGTCGCTCCGAAAGAGCGGCGCGATCGACGAGACATGGACGACGCGTTCGACCCCGAGCTGGAGTGCTTTGCCGACGACGTTTCGGACGCCGGCGACGTTGGTTTCGATCAGCGCTCGAGGGTCTTTCGCGGTGTCGAACGCAATGACCGCCGCGCAATGAATCACGGCGTTACACCCGTCGAGCGCGCGCGCCACGGTGTCTTCTGCCGCGATGTCTCCTCTGCGGAGTATCACCGGCTGGTCGCCGAACACCCGGGCAGCTTTGGCCTCGTCTCGAACGAGCGCCGTCACCTGGTGGCCGCGGGCGAGCAGGGCCTTCACGGCGTGGGACCCGAGCATGCCGGTCGCGCCGGTGACCAGCACCCGCGCCTGCGTCAGAATTGACATTCTGGTTTTCCTTACTATCATTCCGAATCGCCATGTCAACGGCAGAAAACGCCGCAAAACCCGCCGAAAGCCTCAAAGACAAGAAGCGGGGTCTCTATCAGGAGGCGGTCCTCGATGCCGCGGAACGCGTCTTCGGCGACGTAGGCTACGAGGCCACCAAGGTGCAGCGCATCGCGGCCGACGCCGGGGTGTCGCTCACCACGCTCTACAGCGTGTTCGACTCGAAGTGGGAGATCTATCGAGCGGTCAACCGGCGCCGGCTCGGTGAGGTGATGACACTCGCGGCCGAGATCGTGCGCGACGACGCCGCGTCGATCGAGATGCTGATCGCAGGTCTACGCATGCAGCTCGCGTTCTTCATGAAGCGTCGCGACTTTCTTCGGATGCAGCTCAAAGAGGTTACGGCCTGGTCGACGATCGAGCTCCTTCGAAGTCCGGAGCAGGTGGAGGCGCTCGGCGCGGGCCTCGAGCTCTTTTCCGACATGTTCAGGCGATGCATCGACGACGGCTACCTCATCGACGACGACCCCGAGCTGATGTCTCGCATCGCCATCGCATCTCAGCAAGTTCGACTCGCCATGTGGATGGACCGCGGCACCGAGGACGATACCGACGCGGTCTCTGACGCTGCCGTTCGGCACGTGCTGCGATGCTATTGCCGGCAGGACCGCCTTGCCGAGGTACTGGCTCTCGCTGGGCTCGGGGGAGACACGTGACCACCGAGTTCCACGAGTTGACCGTCTCGCGCGTAGTGGACGAAACTCCGGACTGTCGTTCCTTCGAGTTTCACTTGCCCGCCGCCCTGCGCGAGACGTACGCGTATCGCGCAGGGCAGCATCTGACCTTCGAGATCCCTTGGAACGAGTTGGTGGTGACGAGGTGTTACTCGCTTTCGAGCTGTGCAGAGGCGGGCGAAACCCTTCGCGTAGCGGTGAAGCGCGTCGCCGACGGGCGAGTATCGAACTGGATGAACGATCACGTCGCCGAAGGAACCAAGCTCCGAGTCAGCGTTCCCGAAGGCCGCTTCACACTCGATCCGGCGACGCGTTCGTCCGCGCCACTCTTTCTGTTCGCCGGCGGAAGCGGAATCACCCCCATCCTATCACTGCTCAAGAGCGCGCTCCTCACCACGCGCCGGCACATCACACTCGTCTATGCCAACCAGGATCGAAACTCCGTCATCTACGCGGGCGAGCTCGAGCGGCTTGCGACCGAACACCCCGAGCGTCTGACCGTCCACCATCACTACGACAGCGACTCGGGCCATCTCTCCGCCGATGCCGTTCGCCGCGTCATCCATCATCCCGACGTCGCCGAGTTCTACCTATGCGGTCCGGAGGCGTTCATGGCGCTCATCGAAAGGACGCTCGCCGAGATCGGTGTGCACGAAGAGCTAGTTTACGTGGAGCGGTTCGTCTCTCCGCTCGACCCCGACCGTGCGGGCGCTCAAGCGGTCGTCGAGGCGGAGCTCGAGTCGCCTGAGAAGTTCAGCCTTTGGATTCACGGGCGCTCTCGAACCGTGCCCTACGTTCCCGGGAAGACGCTGCTCGAATGCGCGCATGCGGCCGGTCTCGACCCTGCGCATTCGTGTGAGTCGGGGTTTTGCGGGTCGTGCATGGCGCACGTCAACACGGGCAAGGTGCACATGCGTACTCACGAAGCGCTGTCAGAGCGAGACATCGCGCGCGGCGTTGCGCTCCTTTGCCAAAGCGTTCCCGCGAGCCGTGACGCACTCGAGCTCGACGCAGATTCCATTTCGTTTCGCACGGCCTCGGCCGTGAAATCTTCCTACAGCAAGGTCGCGTCCCGCCTCGCGGCCGTCGCCGTGTTCGCGTTCATGATCGCGGGCACGTTGGTCCTTCGTTTGGTGCAGTGAGGTTCGAATCGTCATGACCCTCGAAATGAAAGTGCTTGCCGTCGTTCTCATCAGCTACACCTCGGCCGGACTCGCTCAGGCGGTGCTTCAGTGGACCTATCGTTCAAAGCGTGCCGAAAAGTTCCTCATCAGCGACGACCCGCACCGTTCGGTCACGCAGCGTGAACTGTACTGGCGCGCCGCGCTGAACATCACGGTGTCCGTCACCTTGATCTTCTCGCTGATGTTCGGTCTCGGGAAGTATCTCTACTACGACCACGCCATTCCGGTCTGGCGATTCGCTCTCGAAGCCGTCACGGTCGTTCTGATCTACGACTTTGGCTACTACTTCATGCACCGATACCTTTTCCACGAATGGAAGATTCTCCGCGGGGTCCACTCGGTTCATCACGCAGCCCGAAACCCTCGATACGTCGACAGCCTGCTGCTCCACCCTGTGGAAACCGTCATGGGGCTGTCCCTCTTTTTCGGATCGGTCGCGCTAGTGGGCGGCGTCCATCTTTATACCCTCGGTATCGTGTTCGCCACGTACACCGGTCTCAACATCCTCAATCACGCGGGCGTGGACGTCCCTCACTTCCCGTTCAAGACGCTCGGCGTCCTCGCGGCCAAGCACGATCGGCACCACCACAGCATGATCTCGGGCAACTACGCGTCGATCACGCCGCTCCCTGACATCATCTTCGGCACCGTGGAGTAGGTCATGACGGTGAGCCTCGTTACGGGCGCCTGCGGATTCGTCGGCGCCGAGATCGCGCGTGGCCTCCAGGCGCGCGGCGACCGAGTCATCGCCATCGACGTGGCGCCGGAGTGCCCGGTCGGGGGCGTCGACTACCGGCAGATCGACATTACGGATGGCGCTGCGGTGACGGCAGCCTGCGAGGGTGTCGACACCATCATTCACAACGCGTCCATCGTTCACACCAAGAACAACAAGCAGGACGTAGTCTGGGCGGTGAACCTCGGCGGTACGGAGAACATGTTCGCCGCCGCCAAGGCGCAAGGCGTTGGCCGATTCGTCTACATCAGCTCGGGGAGCGTGGTGTACCAAGGCGAGGACATCGAAAACGGGGATGAGAGCCTGCCATACTCTTCCGTATCGCAGGCGCCCTATGCAGACAGCAAGATCGCGGCCGAGAAGTTCATCTTGGAACACAACGGTGACGGAGGTGTCGCAGTCTGCGCGCTCCGCCCCCACGTCGTGTTCGGCCCGGGCGACCGCCGATTCATGCCGGAGCTTCTCAAGCGTGGAAAGGCGGGGCGGCTTCGCGTGCAGGTGGGTCGCGGAGTCTGGCTGTCGGACTACACCTACGTGAGCAACCTGATCGACGCGATCCTGCTGGCGGACGACGCGCTCGCGAAAGACGGTCTCGAAAGCGTGGCCGCCGGTGAAGCCTATTTCATCACCAACGGCGAGCCGATGCCCTTCTGGGACTTCGTTCGCAAGGTGGCCGCGAGGCTTGGGTTCCCGCCGATCAAGTATCGCGCGCCGAAGTCACTCGTCTACGCGATCGCGGCGGTTAAAGAGGGCATCGACACCCTCAAAGGGGGAACCCTCAACGCGGAAGACGGTCTCACCCGGTTCGCGATCCGATACATGTGCACGCACCACTACTTCAGTATCGAGAAGGCGCGTCGCGACCTCGGATACGATCCCGCGGTCAGTGTCGACGACGGGATCGAGCGCACCTGCCTTCATTTGGAAACGACAGGCGCGGTTTCTCGTTCGCCACGCTGATGTTTCACGGCGGTATCGTGCTCGTGAACCGTCACTAGTCTATCGCGAGCCGTCGCATCGCGCGGCCGAACGGAACGACGTCGTCCTAAGTTTACTTTTCGTGAACCAAGTACGCTTCGGTTTACGTCCAAACGTCGTGTCCGGGTTGCAGAATCCGTGGTATCCCAATCCGCGAATTCCATTTTGGGGGTGCCATGCAACAGCAAGCCGTGAATCAGTTCTACCGAGACGCACGTACACGCGGACGCGTGCGCGGAGCCATCGACGAATACCTTGGATTCTTCGACGAATCGAAGGGTGGAGACGTCGGGGCACGTCGTGCCGGCTACACGACGATGATCAACCACTACTACGATCTCGTCACCGACTTCTACGAACACGCGTGGGCGGAATCGTTTCACTTTGCACCCCGATTCAAGGGAGAGTCTTTCGACGCGTCATTGGCTCGTGCGGAGCACTACTTCGCACTGAAGCTGCAGCTCAGTCGCGGCATGAAGGTTCTCGACGTGGGTTGCGGTGTCGGTGGCCCGATGCGGTGCATCGCGCGTTTTTCTGGCGCCACTATCGAAGGCGTCAACAACAACGACTACCAGCTGACCAAGCTCGCCAAGTACAGCGAAGCCACGGGCCTCGGCGAGCAGTGTACGGGTTTCAAGGGCGACTTCATGAAGCTCGACGTTCCGGACCAGTCCTACGACGCGGC